>JANQDZ010000002.1 GCA_028278645.1 Longimicrobiales bacterium
GACTTCTTGTACCAAGTTGACGTTCTTGAGCTCGTACCCGGCAAGATCCTCGAAAACGCCGGCCTGGGATTCGATATCCAAGAAGTCCGCACCACTGAAGGGACCTCTCGGATCACCGGGTTCCGTACTGAAGACCTGGACGATCAGTTCGGCCCGGGGGAACGGAAGAGGTTTGAAAAGGACCCCATCGACCACGGAAAAGATGGCGGTACTGGCCCCAATCCCGAGAGTGAGCACGAAGAGAGCTACACCGGTGAAAAGGGGTGCCTTTTTCAGACTTCTCACCCCGAATCGGATATCCTGCACCAGGTTCTCAAGTCCCTGGACACCCCTGGCTTCCCTCGCTTTCTCTCGGTATCGTTCCACACCTCCCATGGCGATGTTCGCCTGCCGACGGGCCTCGGCTGGATCCATCCCCTGATGGATCAGTGCCCTCGTTTCCATCTCCAAATGGAATGTCAGCTCCTCCACGAGCTCCTTGTCCATCCGGTCTTTGCCCATCGCCGCTCTGAGTCGGAACCAAATGTCACTGAAAATCCTCATAACGGTTCCTCAGGTGAGGTTCAGTACCTGGTCCACAGCCACAGTGAGTCTGGACCACCGCGCGGTCTCTTCTCCTAACTGCCTGGTTCCTTCCCTGGTGACGGTATAATACCGAGCCCGCCGGTTGTTCTCGGTGACCTGCCATTCTGATTTGATCCACCCGGCCCTGGTCATCCGAAGGAGGCTGGTGTAAAGGGACCCCTGATTGACCTGGAGAGCACCCTCAGACACCTGCTGGATCCTTTTGGTGACTCCCCACCCGTGCATCGGTTCTACCTGAAGCACCTTCAGGATCAACATGTCCAAGGTGCCCTGGATCATATCATCCGTTTTCTTCGTCATGAGTCCTCGCCGGTGGCTCGCAACAACCCTCTGGTTCCTCTTCCCCTGAACGTCAGGGGCAATCTGCATCAACTTCTCCTGACGGTCAAGAGGAGGCGCTGGCGGTTGACCTGTTTCGGCCCTCAGACGAGAAACCGCCTATGGGGACCCCTTTCAACCGAGCAACTGTATCACCAGAGGGGGAGATGGGCGGTCGAGGAAAGAGAGAATTGACACTCTCCCGGGAAGAACTATGCGGGCCTTGGTTTTCATCGGAATCGTATCGTTCGCTCTGGTGTCGTCCGGCCTTCTGTCTGGCTGTTTCCTTTCTGTTCCGCAATCCGAATGTGCCGCCAACCCGGCCCAGACCCTTCTGGTAAAGATCAATGAGGCCCGGGCTCGAGAGGGAGTGCCCCCGGTTAGGCCCAACGCCCATCTCGCCAGGGCCGCGGCAGGTCACGCTCGGGAATTAGCGTCCGGGAAGACTTCGACTCATACCGGTTCCACCGGATCAGACCCCCTCAAAAGGATCAGGGAAGCCGGATATGTCCCCTTGGCCTGGGGTGAGAACTTCGTGATAGGGTCAAACAATCCGAGAACGATCATAGAGGCTTGGCTGAAAAGCCCCGGCCATCGGGAGGTGCTTCTCGATCCGGCCTACGCTGAGGTCGGACTCGGTGGGGTCCCTGACTCCGACCCTCCCGCCTGGGTCGCAGACTTCGGTGCAGAAAAAGAAAATCCGAAACTCCGGTGCCACCCGTGGCGGGGGCGTTGAAGCCCAACCCTGACGATTATTGGAGGCCGCGGTGCCCAACAAAGGCTTTCGCCAATCGAGCAGCTTCCTTTTTCTGGTCTTCTTGAGCCTCTCCTCGGCAGCACACGCCGAAGGCCAGCTGGTCATCGGCCGAATAACAGACACGATGACGGACGACCCGGTAAGGGATGCCGAGATCACCCTCTTCACTCACGAGAGAGTGGTCGTCGCACGGGGGATATCCAACGCACGGGGACAGTACGCCATTCGCCTCAAGGAGCATGGGCTCTTTCTCCTGACCGTTTCGAGGATGGGTTACGCAACCGGGGATACCCTCAGTGTGGTGGTCCCGGAAGACAACACCGCTTACCTGGATCTCGATCTCACACCCGAAGGAATTGAACTGCCGGGTATCCTGGTGGTGGCCTCAAAGCTGTCGGTTTCCCTTGCCCGGCGGGGGTTCTATGACCGGCAACGCAAGGGGCTCGGTGAGTTCATCGATGCAGAGGACATTAAAAAACAACCTGGGAGACGGATCACGGACCTACTTCGCAGAGTCCCTGGGATCCGAGTGAACGGGAACATTCCCTATGTGACCCGTGCCCAGGGTCTCTCGCTCGACGCGGCCGCCGGGACTGCCGGCGGATTACGTGGCTGCCAACCAACACTCCTTTTGGATGGGATGGTCCTCCGGGGAAACGGAGAATTCGACCTCATCCCCCTAGAATGGGTGATGGGCGTTGAAGTCTACAAAGGCTCAGCCACCATCCCCGCCCAATGGCGGCATCTCGCGAGCTGCGGTCTGATCGCTGTTTGGACCGGTTGATCCCACCTAGGTCTCGGGGATCGAGCCCCCCGAGCCCTCCTTCCCGCGCCGTTCCTTGTTCCTCCGGGCGTTCATGGCCGACGCTCGGTTAGCCCACAATCTCCTCATCGACTGGCGAAAAGCCGACTGGTCGATAACTGAGTTGATCCACCGACGCTCCTTGTTTTCCTTCAGCTTCCCCGGTGGTGAGCCGAATCCGCAGTCCATTGAAGAGAAGTCCCCACCACAAAGTGGGATGCTGACGTTGCCGAGGTGGAGGATACCTGGTGAGGCGCCCCACACCCTCCCCCACCGATCCTGCCGGGTCCAAGCCTTGGCTTCCGGTGGGCCCTCTGCCGCTGCGATGGAGTCCAGGAGGGCTTGAAGAGCCTCCGCAAAGCCATCCATGAATCCTCCCTGCCTCCTGGGTTTCGGGACGGTCACGACAGGGCTCCAAAAACGAAGGTCCCCCCTCTGAGGAACCAGGCGATCCCGAACAGAGCCAAAGGGATTGATTGTCTCAACCCGCCGGGTATCCCCAAGCTCAGGGACATCCAGAACCGGGACAGAGAGTCGGATCTCCGCCGGCTCCACCGCAGTTTCCGAGGAACCTGGCGGTGTCTCAACTACAGTTGTGACTCGGACGATCCGCATCTGATCATCCTCGGCCTGCGGTTTCTGGGCGAGCGGATACGAGAGGGCCCCTCCGGACTCTGGGGTCCTTATCTGGGTTTTCAGGATGGCCACATGAAACCCAATCGAGATCAGGGCCGAGACAAACACGATCAGTCGATGGGGTTTGTGCCGAGAAGGCCCCGGCCCCATGGGGGATCCTCGAGAAGGAGGCGAAGGTGTCCCGGCAGGGTCGAGGGTCATGCCTTTTTGATGTGAGTAGACTTGAAGCTCGTTGCCTTCACGCCTACTACATCCGTCGTTGACAAGAGGACCCCGCCATCCTATAGTCCGTACTACTTCTGTAGTACGACGACTGTAGTGACAGGAGGCGCGATGTTTTCCGGACGGGAACTGGACGTCATGAACGCCTTGTGGGACCTGGGTTCCGCCACGGTATCGGAGGTACTCGAAACCCTCCCCGACGACCTGGCCTATACCACGGTCCTCACCATCCTCCAAAGGCTGAAACGGAAGGGACACGTCCGACACGAGGACGAGGGACAGGCCCACCGATACTTCCCCTTGGTCCAAAGGGAGGAAGCCCAGGACAACGCGATCAAAAGGGTAACCCGCAAACTCTTCTCCGATTCACCGGAGCTCCTCATGACCCGCATGGTGACCAAAGGGGGGCTCACCAAGGATCAACTCGAGGATCTCAGGGACCTTTTGGATGAGCGCCTGAAGAAAAGAGGTGAGACATGATCACCGCTTGGATTCTTTACGCGATCGTGGTGGGGACGCTGCTCAGCGCTGGGGGACTGGCGGTGGAGAGGTTGTTGCGGACCCACAGCCTTCCATCCCGTTGGATCTGGGTGGGGGCCATCGTCCTCTCGGTTGGTTGGCCCTCAGGCCATTGGGCGTGGGACCAACGGCCGCCGGAATCCATGGCGGTAGCTCCCCTGGAACCAGCTCCGATAGCCCCGGCGGAGATGACCGAAGCCACCTTCATCCTGGACCCGGGGGCGGTTCAAGTCTCGGGCGAGTCGCTTCTTCGAGCGCTCGACGAGCCGGTACTGGCAGCTTGGGCGCTCTCATCCCTCCTCCTGGTGTTCTTCTTCTTGGCTCTGGTTCTCAGAACTCACCTTCTCCGGCGTGGCTGGGGAAGAGGAAAACTCGGAGGGCAGTCGGTGTTGTTCTCAGACGAGTGGGGCCCTGCGGTCGTGGGATTCCTCCAGCCCCAGGTGGTCCTGCCGCGGTGGTGCAAGGACGTGGACGACTGGGCTCTCCGTTTTATCCTCGACCATGAGCTCGAGCATGTCCGAGCCGGTGATCTCAGACTGCTGCTGGTCGCATGGACGCTTCCGGTCCTGTTCCCCTGGCACCTCCCCCTGTGGTGGCAGATGTCCCGTCTGAGGACGGCCGTGGAAGGGGACTGTGACCTGAGGGTCCTCCGGAGAAACCCCGGCCAGATGAAGTCCTACGTGGATCTGCTCCTGGAGGTCGGCGAACAATCCCCTCGAAGGCGCGCTCTCGCAGCCATGCTCTCCGAGCCCTACGAGACGCTCAAGCGAAGGATAAAGATCATGACGATGCCTTTCCCCAAGAACCCGTGGACGAAGGGGCTGCTTTTGGCTGGAATCGGAGCGCTGCTTATCGGTATGGCTTGTTGGGCACCGGGCCCAACGGATGCGGCGAAAGATGATCTCGAAACCGAAGTCGAGACGGACGCTTTCCCTCAGGCCGGAGAAACACAGCGCTCTGCAGCCCCTGTCTTCACTCCCTACACCGTCCGGCCGGACGTCAAAAACCGGGATGAAGTGGCTGAGGCATTGGAGCGGGGGTACCCGGCGGCGTTAAAAGACGCTGGAATCGGCGGCAGGATACACGTGTGGTTCTTCATCGATGAAGAGGGTACCGTCCGGAACGTTCAGGTCAGTCGGTCCTCTGGCTACCAGAGCTTGGACAACGCGGCCATTCAGGTGGCCAACATTATCGAGTTCACGCCTGCACTCAATCGAGACAGGCGGGTCCCTGTCTGGGTCTCCTTGCCCATTGCTTTCGGGCCAGTGCCTGCGGAACAAGGAGTCGCTGCCGAGCCCGGGGTTACCGATGGGACCGCAAGAAGGGCCGCGGCAGAACCAGTATATTCGGCCCCCGAGGATTCCGATGCGGTGGGCCAGATCGGAGGCACGGCCACGGTGGCCGCCACCGGTCAGCCCCTCCAGTACGCACAGATCCTCGTTGCCGGAACGGGCTACGGAACACTCTCCAATCAGGAAGGCCGGTTCTTGATCGATCGGGTCCCAGCCGGCAGCTACGAGGTGGTATCGATTCATGTGGGATACAGCCGGGAGCATCAACCAGTCTCGGTGACCACGGGAGACCGGGTTGATCTGGAGTTCGATCTCCAAACTCAAGCCATCCCCTTGACGGAGTTCAAAATCCCGGGCCGTACCAGCGCCCCAACCGAAAACGACCAAGAGGAGGCGGAGAGCCCCCTCAGCGTTAAAGACCTCAGAGTCCTCCGGACTGAAGTTCGGGACGCGGTCCACGTGGCCGGAACCGCCGTGAACCTGGAGACCGACGAGCCGGTTGGAGCCGTGGACGTGGGAGTGGCTCACCTGGACATGGGAGTTGTGACGGGCCTGGTCTCGGAAGAAGGAACCGGTGCACCCATCAGTGGTGCTCGGGTCTCACTCCCTGGGGTCAAGATAGGGGCCGTGGCAAACATTCACGGGAAATTCCTCCTCTTCAACGTTCCTCCGGGGACCCACACCATGCTCATCGAAAAGGACGGATACCCGACCGGCGAGATGGAGGTCGTGGTGGAGGCCGGCGAGACCTGCGAGGTGGACCCCGTTCTTCGTGAATAAGGGAAGTCGGTTTAAAGGCGCCACCGCTTCCCACTCGGGCGGCTTTTTTGAAGGCCGCCCCTTTTTTTTTCCGTAATACAGGCTTAATCATGGTCCATCCCACCCCCCTTCTCGGCAACAAACACCAGCGAGACGGTGTACTTCCGTTAACCCGGTTTCATATCGGATCAGGAGGAACCATTGACCTTTCGGCAAGCTGCACTCGGCTCCCTGGGGTTTTTGTCCACGCTCCTTCTCACGTCTCGGCAGGCCCTCGCCCAGGAGTGCCTCGCGCTCACTCCGACCATCAACTCTGGGGCGGTGGAAGTGGGTGTCGGGCACCAGAGTGGCGGCCACCGTGTCGGCTTTCAGGCGAACGCAAACGTAGCCGGAAAGTTCGGGTTTGCTGCCGGGGTTGGGGTGGGCACCTTGGACTCCTTTGCGGAGAGCGGTTACGAGGCCCGCGGACTTCTGGCAATCCCACTCTCACAAAACTCGCCGAACATCTGCGTCTACGGTGAGTACGAACAGGCCCAAGAGTCCTTCCGGTCGGCCATGGGCATGACCCACGGCAACCTGACTGACTACTGGTTTCACCTCGGATATGCCGTCTCAGAGAACATCGGCCGGCAGGCGGGAATGGTATTCTCGCTGCACCTCGCCCCTGAGCTGATTCTCCGAAGAACCCATATCCGCGGTAGATCCACCCACATCGAGCCTGAGGTGCACGTTCTGGAACACCTGAGGGTTTGGGGAGATTGGTACTTCGGAGGCCGAGCGATGGTTTCGGTACGACATTCCAGATTCCACCTCACCGGGGGAGTCCAAAACCGACCGCGGAAATGGGCGGACCTCCATATTTTCCTGAGGTTAGGCTTCCCCCTCGGGCCCTGGGACCTTTGAGGTAGGATGGCACCTCGACAGAGGAGAATCCCGCCATGGCTCTCGGCCTGGATGGAAGCCCACGAGGTGGAGCTGTGGGGGGTCGCCGATCTTCAGGGGTTTGACACACCGGTCGATGACGGTGGAGCAAGCTTCCCCCTCGCCATCTCATGGGCCGTGCCAATGGATCCACACATCATGGCGTCCATTCAGGACGGCCCCAACCAGCCCTATGCCGACGAATATGAAAGGGTCAACCACCTCATCAATGAGCTGGCTCATGCGTTGGCAAACGAGATAACGGAGCGCGGTTCTCAGGCGGCGCCTTTGGCCGCTTCTGATCGCACAGACCCCGTAAAGATCAAAGGGGACTTCCCCCACAAGACAGCGGCTACCAGGGCCGGCCTCGGTTGGATCGGCCGTCACTGCCAACTCGTCACCAAGGCCCTGGGGCCATGGATCCGGCTGGGCACCGTATTCACGGATCTCGAACTCCCCACTGGAGCCCCCAACGATCTGGGATTCTGCGGGACCTGCATGCGGTGCGTAGAAGCCTGCCCGGCGGGTGCTTTGACCGGCGAATCCTGGTATCCCGGCATTCCGAGGGAAGATCTCCTGGACGTAAAAGCATGTGATGCCTGGAAGAAGGAGAACTACTTCCGGTTCCACGAGGGCCATAACTGCGGGATTTGTGCCGCGGTATGTCCGGCCGGGTTGAAGCTCCTGAAGGAAAGGAGACGCTGAGACACCTCGGGTTCCGATCGTCCCCGCTGGGTCCGAAGCACCCTCTGGGCTCGGCGCGAGCGCCTACCGCCGAACGGCCCGCCAGCTTCCATGCTTCAGGCGGTCGCTGGTGCGTGGGTTTGCTCCAAGGCGGAAAGCACCGCATCTCCCACCTCCCGGGTCGTGCAGGGGGTTCCTCCCCCGAGTCCCAGGTCCGGAGTCATGAACCCCTGACGAAGGGCCGTCGCGACCGCGTCCTCCACGGCCCGAGCCTCCTCCTCCAGGTCGAGGCTATGCCTTAGAAGCATGGCTGTGCTCAGAATCGTGCCCATGGGATTCGCCAGCCCTCGGCCAGCGATGTCGGGCGCGGATCCGTGGATGGGCTCGTACAAACCCACCCTCCCCTCGGCCACAGACGCAGAAGGAAGCATACCGAGAGACCCGGCGAGAACGGACGCTTCATCGGAGAGTATGTCGCCGAACATGTTCCCTGTGACCACAACGTCGAAGGTGGCGGGCCGCCGGAGGATATGCATGGCAAACGCATCAACCAGGACGTGCTCCACCTCGATGTTCGAGTAGTCATCCGCTACCTGGTCCACCACTCTTCTCCACAGGCGACTTGAAGCAAGGACGTTTGCTTTGTCCACCGAGGTCACCTTTCGCCTCCGACCCTCCGCGACTTCGAACGCCACGCGGGCGATCCTCTCCACCTCGGGAACCGAGTAAAGCAGCGTGTCATGAGCATCACTGCCCGAACCTTGCTCTTTTCGGGGTCCGAAGTAGATCCCCCCTGTCAGTTCCCTCACAAAAAGAACGTCCACTTCCTTAAGGACTTCCGGCCTGAACGGCGTTAGGTCGGCGGCCTCCGGAAGGAGTCGTACGGGACGGAGATTGGCGAACAGGTCGAAGGTCTTTCTCAACTCCAGGAGCGCTTGTTCGGGGCGCACGTCCTGGCCGTCGAATCCCGGATCCCCGACGGCCCCGAGGAGCATGGCGTCGGCTCCGTTGCACGCCTCCAGGGTCTCCGGCGGAAGAGGCCGACCTGTTGCCCGGATCGCCGCCCCGCCGATGAGAGCATCCTCCAGAATAAAATCGTGGCCCCAAAGACCGGCCACCGCCAAGAGTATTCGACGACACTCTTCCAGAACTTCCGGACCTACGCCATCTCCGGGCAAAAGAACGATTCGGGCTTTCATGAGGTCCCGGCGTCTTTCTGGATCGAAAACCCGTTGCCTCGCCCGTCGTGGCCGGCTTCGAAAGCCTCGATGGCCGGGAGTTGTTCGAGGAGATGTCCCATAGGATCGATCCCTTGGAGCATGCAATGTTTTGCGAAAGCATCGATCTCGAAGGAGGAGGCGGTTCCATCGGGAAGCGTGACCTCCTGCATCTCCAGGTTCACCGAGACCTGGGCGTCCCCATCAGCCTGGATGGAGGCCAAGAGGCTTCGGTGTGTTTCCGCATCAAGCGTGACGGTGAGAAGCCCGTTTCGGTGGGCATTACCCCTGAAGATGTCCGCGAATCCCAGGCCGAGAATCACCCGGAAACCCCAGGCTTGAAGAGCCCAAGGTGCATGCTCCCTGGAACTGCCGCACCCGAAGTTTTCCCCTGTCAAAAGGATGGGGGACGATCTGTGTTTCGGCTGGTGGAGGACAAAACCCGGGTCTGGCGTGCCGTCTTCCAGGAAACGCCACCCGTGGAACAAGCCTCCGGAAAGGCCTTCCCGATCCACCACCTTCAAAAAGGAGGCCGGGATGATCTGGTCGGTGTCCACATTGTCCACAAGAAGCGGCACGGGAGATCCACCAACGGTCACGAAGGGCTCCATCACATCACCTCCCTGGGGTCCGTGATTCGCCCGGAAAGGGCGGTAGCTGCAGCGGTCAAAGGGCTTCCGAGGAACGTCCGACCACCGGGCCCCTGCCGCCCTTCGAAGTTTCGGTTCGAGGTGCTCAAAACGTACTCTCCGGGTCCCAGCCGGTCGGTGTTCATCGCCAAACACATCGAACACCCTGGATTCCGCCACTCTGCCCCGGCTGCGAGGAAGACCTCGGAAAGGCCCTCAGCCTCAGCCTGACGCTTAACCTGTTCGGATCCGGGGACGACGAGCATCCGGACCCCAGGCGCGACCTTCTTGCCATCGAGGATCGTCGCCGCGGCCCGGAGGTCTGAGATTCTCGAGTTCGTGCAGCTTCCCAAAAAGACCGCCTGAACCTCCCGGCCGCAGACCTGGGATCCAGGGGTCAGGTCCATGTAACTGAGGGCCTTTCCGAGCCCTTTCATTTGTCCGGGGGGAAGGGTGTTTGGGTCGGGGATCCTACCGGTGACAGGAATGGCCATCCCTGGGTTGGTGCCATACGTAACCATGGGCTCGAGGACGGCGGCATCGATCACAACAGACCGGTCGTAGGACGCCCCAGGATCGGACGGCAGTGACTCCCAAAAAGCCACGGCCTCTCGCCAGCCTGGGCCTGAAGGCGTGCCCGGGCGGTTCTTCAGATAAGAAAAAGTAGTCTCGTCAGGCGCGATCATCCCAGCCCGGGACCCAGCCTCAATGGACATGTTGCAGACTGTCATCCGCTCTTCCATGTCCAGGGACCGGATGGCTGAGCCGGTGTATTCGATGACGTGCCCGGTGCCTCCGTCGATCCCCACCGATGCGATGATTCCCAGGATCAAGTCCTTGGCCGTCACACCGGCAGGCAGCATACCCTCCGCCTTGATCTCGAGGGTCTTGGGCTTATGCATGAGGAGGGCCTGGGTTGCCAACACGTGGCCGACCTCCGTGGTGCCGATTCCAAAAGCCAGGGCGCCGAATGCCCCGTGCGTACTGGTGTGGCTATCCCCGCATACCACCGTCATTCCGGGTTGGGTGAGGCCGAGCTCGGGCCCCATGACATGAACGATCCCATTGTACCGACTCCCCAAGGGATGGAGTTCGATTCCATGCCGGGTGCAGTTCGAAAGCAGGCGATCCAACTGATCGGCACCCCGGGGATCCAGAATGTCCAAGTCTCTCATCGAGACGCCCGGCTCGGTCGGGGTGGAGTGATCCATCGTGGCCACCGTTTGATCTGGCCGCCGGACGCCGAGTCCCCGAGACTCGAGCTCGGAGAAGGCCTGCGGGGAGGTGACCTCGTGAATCAAATGAAGATCGATGTAGAGAACCGATGGCATCCCGTCTTGAACAGGCCCGGAAACCAGGTGCCGGTCCCAGACTTTCTCGAAGAGGGTCCTTGGTCGACCGCTCATGCTCCGTGCCCCACTCGGCTCGATCCCCCGGGCTGTGCCTTGGCTGGCTCCCCCACCGCCGCGACGGCGCGCTTGGAAACGATCAGGCGATTGATAGCAGCAAGATAGGCCTGGGCGCTGGCAGCGATGATGTCGGTATCGGCGCCATAGCCACCAAAAACGCGGCCCTCTTCTGAATCCGATTCTCTGATTCTCACCGTCACCTCACCAAGAGCGTCGATTCCTGCGGTCACGCTGTGGACATCGTACTCGATGAGGGTGCTTCTGACCCCGACCAGCTGGTCGATTGCCCGGAAAGCGGCGTCCACAGGGCCCGCCCCGATGGCGGCAGCCGTTTCGGTCCCGCCTGGCCCCGCCAACCTCACTGTGGCAGTGGACATCCCGGGCTGCCCGCAGGCGACCTGCAGGTCCTTCAGGTCGTGGACAGCTTCAGGATCGGTGATCTGTTGGCGTGCCAGGACGGAGAGGTCTGCATCGGTGACAGTCTTCTTCAAATCGGCCAACTCTTTGAATCGGTTGAAGGCATCGATGGTCTCCTCCTCGGAAAGAGTGAAGCCCAACTCCTCCATTCGGACTTTGAATGCGTGACGGCCACTATGTTTGCCCAGGACCAATCGGCTCCGAGGAATCCCCACGGTTTCCGGCCTCATGATCTCATAGGTCCGTTGATCCTTAAGCATTCCGTCTTGATGGATTCCCGCCTCATGGGCAAAAGCGTTGGGACCCACTACGGCTTTGTTGGGGGGAACTTGGATGCCCGTGAAGTTCGAGACGATCCGAGAGGTCTGGACCAGGCGGTCTTTCTCCACACCGGTGTAGAGCCCGAACCGGTCTCCCCGGGTGTACAGGGCCATGACCACTTCTTCCAGGCTTGCGTTCCCAGCCCGCTCGCCGATGCCGTTCATGGTGACTTCGGCCTGCCGTGCCCCAGCCTTCAACCCCGCAACGGTATTGGCTGTGGCGAAGCCGAGGTCGTCATGGCAATGGACGGACCAAATGACGTCGTCACTTCCCGGGGTGTTGCCAATCAGGTAGCGGATCAACTCACCGTATTCGCCCGGCATGGCGTACCCGACGGTATCGGGGATGTTGAGGGTCGTGGCACCTGATTCGATGGCGGCGCTCAGGACCTCCACCAGGAATCCGGGATCGGAACGGGTGCCATCCTCCGGGCTGAACTCGACATCCGCGCAATAGTTCTTAGCATGAGCCACCATGGTGCTGGCCTTTTCCAGCACCTGACCCCGGGTCATGCAGAGCTTCCGTTCCAGATGGAGATCTGACGTGGCGATGAACGTGTGGATCCGAGGCTTCTCCGCCCCGCTCACGCCGGTCCAGGCCTTATCGATATCCGTGGCTGAGGCCCGAGCCAAGCCCGCCACGATGGGCCCACCGGCCCCTCCGACCTCCTCAGCAATCTGCTGCACGGCATCAAGATCACCCGGACTGGCCGCAGGGAATCCCGCCTCGATAACGTCGACCTTCAAGAGGGCCAATTGCCGGGCTACCTTGACCTTTTCCGGAACCGTGAGGCTCGCGCCCGGGGACTGCTCTCCGTCCCTGAGGGTGGTGTCAAAAATGCGAACGGGTGCATAAGGCTCGTTTCCCGATGTATCAAAACCGTTCACGGCTTTTCTCCTCGAGTCTACTTTCCAGTCGTTCATTCAAAAAAAACGCCCCCGGTCTTGGGAACCGGGGGCGTCGTTTCGGCTGCTCTCTAAGATCTACTCGCGCCTACGTCGCCCCCAGCGTAAGGAGGAGGGGAAGGAGGCTAAAAAGGAGAACCGCCAGCGGACCGGAACGGTCCCATGACTCTATGGCCAGAGCTCGGCAATGGTTCGGTTCTCTCGCGTTGCGCAATCTCATAAGGTTCAGAGGCTAAAAGGGGCCAAATAGCAAGTCAACCTTTTTGTGTCTTCCGGGCCGGCAAAACCCGTGACCCGAGGAGCGGTCGGTCACCATCTATTGATTTTCGGATTCACCGGCTGGATTGTGACCCGATCGATGCACTTCTCGACTTCAGGAGAAACGATGTCCCCAGAATCCTTGACCGTCGCCTTGGCCCAGATCTCCCCCGTCTGGCTCGACCGTGAAGCGACGGTGAAGAAGGTCGCTCACTGGATCGACGGGGCTGCCGACAAAGGAGCGAAGTTGGTGGCCTTCGGAGAAACCTTAGTGCCGGGCTATCCCCATTGGCTGTCTCACACCGGTGGCGCCGAGTTCGACTCCAAGGTTCAAAAAGAGATCCACGCACACTACCTGGATCAGGCCGTCGACCTTCATGCAGGACATCTGGACCTGCTCAGCGAGAAAGCGAGAGCGCGCGGGATCCATGTCATGGTCGGGTGCTACGAGCGGCCCATAGACCGCGGAGGCCACACAGGCTACTGCTCCCTGGTATCCGTCGATACCACCGGTGGAATCCAGAACGTTCACCGGAAGGTCATGCCGACCTACGAAGAGCGTCTCAGCTGGGGCACCGGAGACGGACACGGCCTGAACGTCTTCCCTGTGGGCCCCTTCAAGGTCGGCGGGCTCAACTGTTGGGAGAACTGGATTCCCCTCCTGCGCACCGCCTTGTACGGCCAGGGGGAAGACCTTCACGTGGCGGTTTGGCCCGGCAGCCCGAGGCTCACCCGGGACATCACACGGTTTATGGCGTTGGAGGGGAGGTCTTTTGTCCTTTCCGTATCCGGCGTGTTACGGCGGGAGGATATCCCCGACTCGGTTCCCCACCGCGACTTGATCGTGGATTCGGTGCCGGAGGTTTTGGCTGACGGCGGGTCCTGCATGGCTGCCCCAACGGGGGAGTGGGTCATAGAGCCGGTGGACGCCCAGGAGCAGCTCCTGGTGGCCGAGCTATCTCTGGCCACGGTCTATGAGGAACGACAGAATTTTGATCCTGCCGGCCACTACTCAAGGCCGGACGTGGTGCGCCTCCGCGTCAACCGCCAACGCCAATCAATCCTGGCCGACGAGTACGAGGCGGAAGAATGAGTCGGGAACCCGAGTTCGGCCTGCCTCAGGATAGTCCCGACTTCGTCCGGGAAGTTGGCGATCGGGTGACTAGCATCATTTCGGATTGTCTCGTCACACGGACGACTCAATCCATCACGGACCCCACTCCCGTAGCCGAGATCCGGGCCCTCTTTTACGAAAGCCTCCCAAGGGAAGGAACGGACCACCAACAGCTCCTCGACCTGTTCGCGGACCAGATCGTCCCCCACACGTTGGTGAACACCAGCCCCGGATACCTGGGGCTAATGAATCCCACGCCGGTGACCATGGGCATCTTCGCCGACGCCCTCACCAGCCTCATCAATCAAAACCAAGCGGCATCACACCACAGTCCCGCTGGATCGGTCATCGAGGAGGTCGTAATCCGGTGGCTGGGCGAGGCCGCGGGGTACGGCGCCGACTGCCATGGACACCTGACCAGCGGAGGCACGGTAGCGAACCTTACGGCCTTGAAGCTGGCCCTTCACCATGCAGCGCCAGAGGTGCGGGACCGGGGGTTGGTGGCGGCGGGTCAAAAATTCACGGTCTACGCCTCCGACCAACTCCATTTCAGCATCGAAAGGTCGGTGGACGTTCTGGGCCTCGGCCGAGATGCCCTCCGCCTCGTTCCCACCCGAGGCGACGCCACCGTTGACCCCAAAGTCATGCGGAGTCTCATCGAAGCCGACCGGAGGGAGGGGATGGAGCCTTTCGCCATCGTAGGGATCGCCGGCACCACCGCTTCGGGAGCCGTGGATCCCCTCCCGGAACTGGCCGACCTGGCGGAGGACCTCGGCACCTGGTACCACGTGGACGCGGCCTACGGTGGAGCCGCCGGGCTAAGCCGAGACTACCCCGGGATCCTGGAGGGAATCGAGCGGGCCGACTCGGTCACTGTGGACGCCCATAAGTGGTTCTTCGTTCCCTTCGTTGCAGGCGGGATCCTCTTTCGGGACAGAAGTTTCGCCGAGGAGGTATTCCAGAACGCGGCAGGATACATCCCTCCCAGCGAAGCCGCCGATCTTCCACCCACCGACTACCTGAAGCAGGGCTTGGCAGGTACTCGACGGTTCAACGCCCTGAAGGTTTGGATGGCGTTTAAGCATCTGGGAGCGGATTGGTACGCCTCCGTCGTAGACCGTCAGCTGGCCCTGACCCACAGGGTCGCAGAGGTTGTCGCCAGCCTGCCCGATTGGGAGGTAGCCATCCAGCCCACCACCGCCATCGTGACCTTCCGCTATGAGCCGGCCACCCTCCGAAAGGCCATCGAGGGTGGTGGCGAGGAAGGGGAGAAAGCAGCCAAAAAGCGGGACCGTCTCCAGATCAGGATCGCGAAAGTCATTCAACAGGAAGGGCGTTTCTGGGTTTCGGCAGCACCTGTCCCCGGCGGGTTCGCTCTCAGGTTGAACGTCATTTCCTGGCTGAGCGACGAAGCTCTGGTGGAGGCTTTTCTCGCGGAGTTACCGCGGTACGCTCAGGAGGCCGCGCCCGGTTTCGATTGACGTCGATCCCCACCGGCCAAGATCCCCACCAACACCACCACAACCGCTCCCACCACGTTGTAGTAGAGCCAAGAGACGTCGGTGGTGACGGATACGATAAAGACCGAGGTCATCCCCACAAGGAGTCCTGAGGCAGCGCCGGTGCCCGTAGACCTGGGCACGAAGAAGGCCAAAAGGAAGACGCCCAGGAGCGAACCGTAAAAGAACGACCCGATCTGGTTCACGGCCTCGATGAGGGACCCAAGCTGCCCTGCATAAAGAGCGACCCCAAACGCGAACAGCCCCCAGAAAAGGGTGGCCAGACGGGACACGAGGAGGTAGTGGCCTTCTGAGGCGTCGGGCCGGAACCACCGTCGATAGAAGTCCATGACGGTGGCGCTGGAGAGGGCCGTGATTTCCGAGTCCAGGGAGGACATGGCGGCGGCGAAGATGACTGCGATGAGGAGCCCCAGCAAACCCGTCGGAATGAAGTTGATGATATAGGTGGGGAAGACGTAGTTCACATCGTTGGACGAGGTGCCCCTCACTTCCGACACGAGGTCTTTTGCGTCGGCCCGGAGCTCTCGGAGTCGCGAGTCGTACCCCTCGATCAACCGTTGTTGATCGGCCACGGCCGAGCCCGACTCTCGATCCCCCAACAGGTCCAAAGTCGCCGCCCGCCTCAGGGAATGGACCTCGGTCTTCTCTTCCTCCAACGCCCGGAATTCGGCAGCTCGGTCACTCTCCTCCACCGCCGCGACCTCGGCGGGGCTGAAGACCAGGGGTGGCTCTTCGAAATGGTAAAACACGAAGAGCAGAACACCGATGGACAGGATCAGCACCTGCATCGGCACCTTCAGGAAGGCGTTGAAGATCAGGGAGAGACGGCCGTCCTTGAGGGAGGTGGCAGTCAGGTAACGCTGTACCTGACTTTGGTCGGTCCCGAAATAGGCAAGGAAGAGGAAAAAGCCACCGAGCAAGCCCGACCAGAGTGTGTAGGTGTTGGTTGGATCCCAGGACAGATCCACACTTCGCCACATGTCCTGAATCCCCCCTACGTAGACCGCCTCGGCAACGCCTACACCGTCCGGCAGGTTGGCGAAAAGGGCAAAAAGCGCCACCGCGATACCGCCGAAGACCATGAGCATCTGGACGACGTCGGTCCAAATGACGGCGGTGATGCCCCCGGCCATGGTATAAAACACGGTGATGACCGCCATGACCATTATCGTGAGGCGTTCGTCCCAGCCCAGGATCACCGAAAGGACGATGGCGGGTGCATAGAGGATGATCCCCGCCCCCATTCCGCGAGACAGAAGGAACAGGAAGCCTGTGAGCGCCCTGGTCTTCCCGTCGAATCTCTGCTCGAGGTATTCGTAGGCCGTGAAGACCTTTGCCCGATAGAAGAAGGGGATGAAGACAATGCACAGGACCACCATGGCGAACGGCAGCGCCAGGTAGAACTGGACGAACTCCATACCATCGTCGAAGGCCTGGCCGGTGGTGCCGATGAAGGTGATGGCGCTGGCTTGTGTCGCCATGACCGACAGGCCGATGGCCCACCACGGCATACGCCGGTTCCCAAGGAAGTAGCCCTCCACCCCTTCGTTCTTCCGGCTCTGGTACAGGGCGAAGGAGAGAACACCCAGGAAATAAAGGACGAAGAGGGCCCAATCTAACGAGGTCATTTCGAGGCTCCCCAGAGGAGGAGACTCATGAAACCACCCGGAAGCTGAGTAGGCTGGAGAGGAGGGTTAGAACCGCAATGACCACCAAGCCATAGATGAAAACGGTCCAATAGACAGAGGGCCAGCTGGGGAAGACGCCGATCCGTCCCTCGTCTTCGGAGTCCTTCACCGGAGGCCCGTCAGCTTTACCGGAGATCACTGGCTCTCAGAGATACGAGGTTGGCGAAAAGACGGTAGGCGCCCGGAACGGCCTCGGGAAACTGCCGGAAAAACGCCAAGCCGGTATAGACGTAGACGCCCTCTCCCAGTCTCGCGGCCAAAAGGCCTCCCTGCCTGGGATCCTCGCCGGGATCCGCCATCTCCAACAATGGTGTGAAAGCCGAATCCCACTCCCTCAGGAAATAGAGACCTCTCTCCTGGACCCATCCGTCGAAATCCTCCACTCCGATTGGATTCGGCGTCTGGAAGGCAGGGTGGGAGGGATCCAACATTGTCACCGAAGCCGTCTCGTCGGACACTCGGTCGTGGGGGCGATTCATTCCCACCGGGTATGGCGAAAAGCCCCCACGGTCGAATTCATACTTATTGTACTGGACGATCAGAGTCCCGCCGGCCCGGGCGAACTCCAAAAGCCTGTCGTTCGCTGACGCCGCATCGGGTCTGGTTTCATAAACCCTTATCCCCAGCACCAAGGCGTCGTACTGGTTGAGATCCCCGGACCTCAGGTCTTCCGGGCCCAACAGGTCCACCGAAGCCCCCATCTGGCGAATCGCCTCGGGGCCTCCGTCTCCCGACCCCATCACGTACCCTACCCGAAGCCCCTCCGGCATGGAAACCGGGAACACCAACACCCTGGAGGTAGCCGACGGGAAGAGGGCCCCTCTGGGGATATGGGGATAGTCTACCAACGACACGCCATCACCGTACTTGCGCCCGCCATTGGTCAGGACCTCGGCCGTGATGGCGTATTCCCCTTCGTCCACGCCGGCGGCAGGGGTGACGCGAAATGAAAAGGTCACTTCCGGAGCGGTTGGGGAGATGACAAACGAATGTTCGGCGGGATCGGACCGCCAACCTCCCGGGAGCCCCAGGCTCACCCTCCCTTCGACCTGCTCCTCAGCCTGACTCGAGAGGCTCACCGTGAACTCCCGGGAGCCTCCGGCAGAGGAAGGCCAGGCCATGACGCCCGGATTCATTGAAACGGCGATGGCCGGCACGATCTGCACCGGCTTCGAGAACTCTCCGGTCGCTTTGTCCACTCCCCGGTAACGGGCGGGGGAAAAGACGTGGACTGGGCCGTCCTGGTCGGGAAGGTTGAAGGCTACCTTAGCGTGGAGGAGGTCCGGGTTGGCCGGTAAAGCCCACCAGCTCCTATCGCTGGGCCACTGGTACATCTCCCCATCCCGGGGCCTCGCCATGAAGTAGGCTCGGGAGGGATCGGCGTCCTCCGGAACCTGGAGGCGGAAACGCCACTGGGCCATGGTACCGGGAGCCACGTCCACATTTGTCCCCAACTCTCCCGTAGCGGTCCACCCCAGAGGCATAAAAAGATCGGCCGTAGCTCTGGACAGAGGGATCGATCCTCCGTTCCACAAAGAGATCACCCCGTCCACCGTCTCGCCAGGAACCACGAGGTCGTCATCAACTCGGATGTCCACCACCACACCAGCGGCCCGGAGGACGGCTTCCTGGACCAAGGGCATGCGATGCCGGAGAGTGGACTCCAAATCAGCCCCACCTCGGCTCGACTCCCCGGAATTCCGGCCACGCTCCAGAACCTCCATTGCGGTCGCCAAAGACCCCAGTGCGTCCCCGAGGGAAGGCGCCGAAGCCCAAGGATCGGAAACGTCCAGAGCTCCCTTGGCCTGAAGGAGAGACCGCCGGTAAGCCTCCAACTCCTGGACCACCTGACCTCGGATTCCCGGGGGCAGATCCTCAGCCAAGGCTACGAGGGCCGTGTCCACGCCGGCGAATATCTCATCCGGACCCTCTTCCCCAACACGAGATTCCACTAGCGCCACCGTCGACCGCCTGGGCCCCATGGGCTGGGCCATCCCCATGTCCTGTGACTGGTGTTGGCTCCGCGAGTCCATGGCCACCTGGAAATGAGATCGGCCGAGAAGAGGATCGAAGGCGCCAGTTTCCAAGCCAGCGGTACCCTCCAGTGGGTTCCTTCGCGTAAGGCGATAAAGCTTCTGGGGTGTCCACGCCGGGGCCCCGGCTGCGATCTGGTCCGGGAAGCGAGACGGATCGCCAGCAACATCGAAGACCTCATGGGAGATGATGCCAGCCACCTGGTGATGGCCGTGGCCGTCCCGCGGGGTACCGGAAAACACCGAAACGATCACCTGGGGACGGAAGGTCCGGACTACCCAGGTAACGTCCCTGAGGAGCTCCTCCCTGGGCCAGAACCCGAAGGTCTCCTCCGCAGACTTCGAGTAACCAAAGTCAAAAGCCCGGGTGAAGAATTGGCGACCACCGTCCAGAGCGCGAGCTGAGAGAAGCTCCCCCGTCCTTACCAAGCCCAACCCCTCGTCCATCTCGGGACCGATGAGGTTCTGCCCGCCCTCACCCCGGGTGAGACTCAGATAGGCCGTTTCTGCCCCCATGCCCCGGGCCAGGGCCGTGAGAAGCGATGTGTCCTCGTCATCCGGATGGGCGCCGATCATCAGGACCCGCTTCACCCCGTCGAGGCGTCGAAGCAAGAGGCCCGTACCCACGATCCCTTCTGACCAGGGGTCGTCCTGGGAGGAAATTCCGGAAGAAAGCCACGCCTCGAGTTCCGGAGTGTAGGATCCGTCGGAGGTTTGACCCTGGGAGGGCCCGCACGCCGCAAGGAGGGCGAGTGCCGAGATAAGAAGTGGTCTTTTCAGCATGAAGAGAGGAACCCTCGGCGCCCCGCACAGGTTCCGTGTTCGTGCCCGTGGGCGGGCCGATTTCTGTCGTGCTTTCCGGGGCCTATCCCCCGAAAGCTGCCCGATATTCGCTGACCACGGCGATGAATGCATAGGTGGTGGCGAAGAGAATCACCGGAGGCAAAACGAACCGTACGGCTGTCATTACCAACGGCACCATCCGCTTCGACCTCTCGGAGGCACCTGCCCGCATCTCATCGGCAGCCCCGACTGCCACCCAGCCCACAAAGATCGCCATAAAAAATGCACCTAAGGCAAGCATCGCCTCAGCCAGCTTATCGATAACCCCCAGGAGGTCGATGGAGCTCGCCGGGAGAAGCCCCAGCAAAGCGATGAGGATCCCAGCCGCGATGGAAGCCGGTTTCCTCGGAAGCTTGAACTCGTCGATGACGGAAGCCGCCACGACTTCCAGAAGGGACACGGCAGAGGTGACCGCTCCGACGATGAGGGCGGTGAAAAAGAGAATCCCGACGATCCGGCCGATGTCGCCCATGGCGACGAAAGCTCCCGGGAGGGCGATGAAGAGGGCACCAACGGTGCTTTCGCTCACGTCACCCTGAATCCCCAGCGCATAGATGACCGGGAACACCACCAGCCCGGCAGTGAACGCCACACCAAAATCCGAAAAGGCGATGGTCGTGGCCTCCCCACCCAGGTTGGTATCCTTGGACAGGTAGGAGGAGAAGGTGAGCATACACCCCATCCCCAGACTCAGAGAGTAGAATGCCTGACCGGCAGCCTGGCTGAGAATGTAAGGATCCAACAAGCTTGGAAGATCCGGCCGGAGGTACTTTGCATACCCTTCCATGGCTCCATCCAGGGTGAAAGCCCAGATGGCCAGAATAACAAGGATGCCGAAGAGGACCGGCATCAGGACGAGCGCAGCACGCTCAATCCCTTTTTGGACTCCCATGCTCACAATGAGGATCGTCGTCCCCATGATGGCCAGGTGGTACCAGATGGGGGACATCCCGGTCGTGACCACACCGAACTGCTCCCCGGGATTGGCCGGGAACCCACTTATGATTCCGTCGATGGCGTACCTAACGACCCACCCTGCTATCACAGAGTAGTACGCCAGGATGATGAACCCGGTGATGACGTACATAAATCCCAAGAGGGACCAGCTTCTCCCTCCCAGTTTTCGGAGAGCTCCGATGGGAGAAAGGCCGGCGCCCCGGCCCACCGAGAATTCCGAAAGCATGAGGGGAATCCCGATGGCCAGCGTCAGGATTATGTAGAGGAACACAAAAGCCGCTCCCCCTCCTTCAGCCGCTACATACGGAAACCTCCACATATTCCCCAGGCCAACCGCACTTCCAACCGCCGCCAGGATGAAGCCTGCCCGAGTGTTGAATAGCTCCCGCTTGCCATCTTGGTTGTGCTGCATGGTGTCCTCTGACTCGGAGGAATCCGGTGAAGCCTCGACCCCGATTCCGTTCGGGGAATCCGCAAATAGAAGGGAAGATTCACGGGACCGTCAAGGAAGTCCTGCAGGACGGGGTGGGAGAGCGGTTGTCCGAATCCGGTCCGATGCGCTGCCCTGGGGCGGCTTAGGGCCTCACCCGATAGAGAGCTTCCGGACCACTACCCGTGGGACCCCCAACTCGTCTTCCTCGATGTATGCCGCCAGACCGCCAGGGCCAAAGGCGCTGGGGATCCTCACACCACCCGCGGCAGCAGTCCCCAGATACTGCCACGAAGAATCAATGAGGTCGGTGGGACCCGGCTCGCCCACTTCGGAACCATTCCGTTCGAGCCAGATTCGTCCCTCCCAATCCACCGCCAGCCTGGCCACCACTGGAATCTCCTCGGCAAACACCATGGTCTCCAGGCGGGCCTCCATCATGGCCTTTGCCTGGCCGGAGGCGATGGAGCTGGTGTTCCCGTCGTCGGTCCGGATCATGATCCGCGGGCCCCCGGAGGCTTCCATGGACGCAACGCGCCTTTCCTTCTCCGCCTCCCGGTCCCGCCTCGTCACCTCCCGGGGAGAGTGGGCCCGGCGAATGAGACGCCCGATTTCCCCACCCACCGATAGGACTTTCACCGAATAAGTGGTGGAGTCAGCGACGGCCACGCGGCCATCAGGTAGAACGGCAGCCAAAAGCTCGGGATCAAAAGCCCGCATAGGGGGGCCCTGGAACCGGATGCCGCCGCCACCCGTCGTTTCCAGATCCGGGGCCCCTCCGGCCGTGGCTGGATCCCAAGACTCGTACAGGGTGTCTACTTGCACCTCGTCGCCCAGGGAGAAAAGGTGGACCGGACGACTGTTGGGGAATTCCATCCCGCCACCGGGAGTCCGTCGCATGCCCACCACGCCGCCCCCAGCCGAGAGAACCCGCCCGTCGGGCATAGAAAGAAGGTCCCCGGAAGGGAACAGCATTGTCCCGGGGCTCATGGGAACCGAAGTCTTGTAGCTTCCGTCCGGGTTGAAGACCACAAACCCGCCGTACCCCACATCAAAAACCCGCACTTCCCCGTCCCTCGTCACCGAAAGAGCCATGGGCATTCCGAATTCCCCTGGCCCACCGCCTTCACCACCCATCTCCATGACGAGAGTGCCGTCTGGAGCCACCTTCACCACCCGGAAATTGTCCACGTCCAGGATGTACAGGTTCCCCTGGCCGTCAAAAGCCACGGCCGTGATCCGTGCAAAGGTCTCCCATTCATCACCGGTCAGGGACCCCACCGAAAAGACATCCCGGGCACCTATCGCCAAGTCGCGATCCTCGGCGGGCAGATCAACCGTCTGCTGGCCCGGGATGGAAACCGGCGGAATCAGGAACAGGAACGCTGTGGCAAAGACCCTGGAAGTTCGGAAAGCTGAGACTGGACGACTCATTGCAGGACCTGTTAGAAAAAAGGCGTGGATCGTGAGATGGTGACCCCTGTCCTTGGCATAGATGCGCTGTCTCGGGCCCAGAGTTGTCTCCCTGGCCCGGGGAAACTCTAAAGGAAAAGACCCATGCAAAGTGAACCCGTGAACCTCGCCGGCGCCGTCGCCCAAATCCAAGACTACTGGGACCCTCACATCGTGGGGGAGCTCAACGGTCAGCATGTAAAGCTGGCGAAGGTGAAAGGGGAGTTCATCTGGCACCATCACGAGAACGAAGACGAGCTGTTTCTAGTACTGAAGGGCGTTCTTCACCTTGAGATGAGGAATCGCACTGTAACGCTGGAGGAAGGAGACTTTTTCGTGGTTCCGAAGGGAGTCGAGCACAAACCCGTCGCCGAAGACGAGGTGCACCTGTTAATGTTCGAACCGGCTTCCACCCTGAACACGGGAAATGTCAGGAATGAACGAACGGTGGATCGGCTCCGGCGGATTTGAACAGAGCGTTCTCAACAGAGAGCAACCATGACCTCCACAGACTTCCGACCGGACGCCCGCCTCTTCCCCTTCGAATCACGATGGCACGACGACTCCTCGGGAAAAATCCACTACATCGACGAGGGTGAGGGCTCCCCGATTCTCTTCCTCCATGGGAATCCGACCTGGAGCTTCCTATACCGTGGCATCATCATCCGGCTCAAGAAGAACTTCCGTTGTATCGCCCTGGACCTTCCGGGATTCGGACTATCGGACCACCCTCTGGACTACCGCTACACGCCCGAAGAGCACGCCCGAGCCGCACGGAGGTTCGTCCGCGATCTAGACCTCAAGGACCTCACCATCATGGGCCATGACTGGGGCGGCCCCATCGGTATGAGGGTGGCGGTGGAAGAGCTGAATCGAGTCCGCGCCCTCGTGATGGGCAACACCTGGTATTGGCCAACCACCGCCCTGCACCTGAAAGTTTTCAGTTGGATCATGTCCACCGGGTACATTCAGGGCATGATCCACAAGAAGAACCTCTTTGTTGAACGCATCATCCCACTGGGCGTCAAACACCCCCTGGCCGGGGAGGTGCTTCAGCACTACCGAGGCCCCTTCCCCACCGTGGACAGCCGGGCCGGCGTAGCCGAATTCGCGCGACAGATCAGTCTGTCGGCGAACTGGTTGGCCCAGATCGAGATCGATGTCCGAAGGCATCTTCGGGAGATCCCGATCCTCCTGACCTGGGGAATGGAGGACCTGGCCTACACACCGGCGTTCATGGACACTTTTTTGAGAGATTTCGAGAGCGCCAGCGTGGTCCGCTTGGACGCGAAGCACTACATCCAGGAAGACGCCCCGGGCGAGGTGAGCCAGGCGATCAGGGAATTCCTGGCTAGCTGACCGGAGGGCCACTCCTCCCCCGGGTCCTCTACAGCCTCGTACGAGAACGTGTTGTAGGTGGTGAAAGCACCCATAAACCCCATGGTCACCATGGTCCGGGCCTCGGCCGACCAGGCCAGACTTTCGAAGGATGGACCTCGTCCGCTTCTATCCCTTGGCCAGGAGCTCCGGCCGTTTCCGGAGTCGATCCCAGTCGTTCACCACTCCCCGCACGACATGCGAGGACCCCGGTTCCCACCCTTTCACCTCTTCGTTCCGTGCCTCTGGGAAATAGACCGTTACCTCCTGATCGGATCCGATGATGGTTCCGGTGACGGTTTGCCCGTTCCGGTATTCGGAACCGGTGAAGGCTCCAAAAGTCCGGTCCACCCTCTTCACTTCCAGGGTGAACTCGAAGGTTCTCCCCTTGAGGTCCCTGATAAGGAGGTCCCTTTCCCCGCCGAAGATCTGAGCTTCCAGGATTGCTGTCACCGCAAGGTGGAGGGGTGCATCCGGCGGTTCGGAGGCTGGCTCGACGTCGGGTCCGGGTACCGGCTCCAGTTCGGGCACGACCTCCGGGTCCGGTTCGGCTTCGGTTTCGGGCTCGCGAGTTTCTTCCTCCACCGGCTCTTCAGCCCCCAAGCCCAGGAACGGAGGTAGGAGAGCTTCCATCTCCTCCTCAGGAAGCAAACGATCTTCCCCCGGCCAGACCACGAAGGGAATCCTCTTCACCCAGTCAGGCCAATTGGGGATGTCCAGTTTGACCCTGGCCTCCCAGAGGATCTTGTTGGCCCCACCCCTGAAGCTGGTGGGCACTCCCTCCGGAATCCGGACCGATCCGTGGAAAACGTGGGGTTCCCGTCCCTCGAGCTCCATCGCGCCAGAAAGAGCCACGACCTTTTTGAATAGCTTGTGGGTGTGAGTCCGGCGACTGGATCCCGAGCCGGCCACGCATACCTCCTGTGCCGCCACCTCCAGGACCGCCATGTTGATCCGGGTGAGTTTCCGAGGAAATACCTTCACTTCCACCTCGGCCTTCTCACCTGGCGCCACCACCAGGGACGTCAGGTAAGCCGAGGCGTTCCCCATTCTCGTTTCCCCCAGAGTCTTGAAATACGGGAGATAAAAGAAGCCTCCGGCCAGCAGGAAGAGGAATCCTTCGGCTCCTACCGACGCCATCATGATCAGTCCTACCACCATGGCGATGGAACCTATGGCCGCGCTGCACCCCGGGACGACTTGCTCCACCGGTCTCTCTGGCGCCTCCAAAAGGGGGGGAGGTGGAGCTACCGGCAGTCCCGGTAGAAGCACATACTCCTCCGCACGCCTCGGGTCCCTGGCCCAGGGCTGGTCCACCTGCACCTCCACATACTGATCCACGTTCAAGAAGCGGCCGTGGTAGGTGAAAGGACCTGGTGGAGCCGGGAACTCGAACCGGAACTCGTGGAGATGTTCTCTGGAAAGGGGGCCGGTATGAAGCCGGGTCACCGTAGGCTCGCCCTTATCTGCGTTGCCCTTGCCGTGGGTTCGCCAGTAGGTCCTGAGACGCACCGCTTTGCACTGGTCTCCGCTGGGCGCTCTGATGAGGACCTTGCCGGTTACACTTTCGCCGACACGGTAGGTCCGGTCTTCCCGGTCGAACTCGATACAGAGATACTCTCTCATGTCTCGTCCGCGAGTTTTTGATACCGGTCGTAAAGGTCGGACTGAATGGCCTTCAGGTCGGGGCCGTGAAGAGCCAAGAGGCTACTGAGAGTACCCTCCTCCACGGCCGGCAGGGGACCGGGGCCCCGTCGGGCCCATTCAAGTCTCCGCTCCACCATCCGTTCGAGCCGCGGGAGGCCCAGCTCGTCCGCCAAACGGACCGTCCGCGTTTCGATACCCGCCTGTCGGAAGGATACTGTCAGATCCCGCTGGGTCGCCACGGCCAGCCTTTGGAAACGGAGAAACCCTCCCAGCAGCGACGGGGACGCCATATGGGCATCATCAACAAAAAGGACCCTCCCCTGCGAAGCTGGGAGCTCAGGCCAGCCTCGAACAGGACACCAGGCCAGCCAGACGGAATCGGGGAACAGCTCCCTCAGAGCCTGGAGCGCGGTCGTCTTCCCACACCCCGATGGCCCGAGGACTTGGAGGGCCCTGGCATCATCACCGTCGGGGGTGGTTCCCTCCCCCAAGGTGATCTTCGCCCCCAAAAAAGAAGGCCAGTCCTCCAACCCTCCCGAAAAGAGATCCTGGCGATCGTCCTCATCCGGCTCGCCGAAGGGGTTCCAGCGAAGGTTGAGCCTGGCAAAAGGAAAGGAGGCCATTCCCGAAGGTAATGGCTGGATTTGGAGGGGACAGATAAAAAACCCGGCTATTTCAGCCGGGTTCTTTCATGGCCGCTGCTGGACTCGAACCAGCGACCCCATCGATGTGAGCGATGTGCTCTGCCAACTGAGCTAAGCGGCCTTACTACCTGGACCTGCTCGCGGCCCTGAAGCCAGGGCCCCAACGAGTCGGCCAGGCCTCGCGGCCTGGCGGAGCAATACCCCCAGGGGGAATCGAACCCCCGTCTCCTGGCTGAGAACCAGGTATCCTGGGCCACTAGACGATGGGGGCAATCAGCCCGACAAACACCAACTCCAGGGCGGCCCTAAAAATACCCAAAGGAAAAGTGTGCCTCAACCCCTACCGGGACCACTTGCGCGTACCATTATGTTATTCCCCCTGCCACCATATCGGTGCACGGGTTTCGAGCAAGGGAAACCATGAGCGAAAAGCTGAACAAACAGTCCGTCCAGGGATGGCTGGAAAAACGCCCCGGGTGGAAAGCGAAAAAAGACCGTCTGGTGAAGGAGTTCGAGTTTAAATCGTTCCGGGACACGATCGTCTTCGTCAACCGGATTGCCAGCCTGGCAGACGAAACCGGCGACCGGCCGGACATCGACATCCGAAACGAGATGGTACGCTTGAGCCTCACCACACCCGAGGTTGGCGGTATCACCCAAAAAGACTTGGATCTGGCTCAGCGCATCGACTTCGCGACTTCGGCCCGCTAGTCGGCCCAAACAACCCCACCATCTCCCCTCCTCGGGATCCACCATCCTCGGGACCCCCTCGCCTCAGGGTTCGGTCGGACCCGGCGCCCCCTCACCCTCCTGCTTGTCCAGGAGGAAGTCCCTGATCAGCGCGAACGTCTCCTCATGGTCCAAGAGCCCTTGGTGTGTGGGGCAGCAGATCACCTGATCGTCGATCCCGAGGGGAGAGGCGCCGTACCCGGGGACCACCGTGAGGTCCAGTGGGGTCCGGATGGCGAGGGAGCTCACCCACCGCTGGGGCCATCCCCTCCGTTGACGTTCCCTCAGGAACTCGCTGTTGGGTATCATCTCCGGGCCCCCGTCCCCCCATGCCAGATAGGCCGTCACGGTACCCTGGAAGGGAGTGGCCAGGAAGACCACTCGGTTGATGGGGAGAGCGCCCTGCTGTTCCTGAAGGAGGAACCATACCGCCAAGCCCCCCATGGAGTGGGCGACGACATCCAGGGTCGGGGCCCCTGTCTCCCTCAAGACCGAAGCGATGGCTTCCTCCAGCTCTGCAGCATGGGCCACGCTACTCCCCACCGGATCATCGAACTCCAGCAGGAAAATTTTCTCCTCGCCCCACCCCTCCCGTTCGAGACGTTCCTTCAAAGCCATCAGGTCCATGGTCCGGCCCAGCCACCCTGGAACGAGGAGGACGGGTCGGTGTTCCTGCGGCTGATCCTGGCCGGGAGTTGCCGGAATCTCTTGGGCAAACCCCGAGAGACTCCCCAAGAAGAGACAGACGAGAATCCAGGATACCGGCCTCAACGGCGTTGCCTCCGAAGGCCTCTTCCGTATCTTTTTTTAGTGGCCGGCCCCTTTGAAGGGCGCCGGCCTCTCTTCTCATTCATTCGGAGCAGGTCGGAATGTCGGAAGACATTGGAAAGGGTCGGTGGGCCCTGATCCTCGGTGCGTCCAGCGGATTTGGTGAAGCGTGCGCCCGATCCTTGGCCGAAGCCGGATTTAACATCTTCGGCGTTCACCTGGATCGTCGTGCAGGCCTGGAGCATGTGAAGGTCTTAAAGGCTGAGTTGGAGGCTACGGGCCAACAGGCTCACTTTTTCAACATCAACGCGGCCGACCCAGAAAAGATGGAGGACGCCCTCGAGGAAATGAAGGGCCTATTGGGCCCCGACGAGGACATCGGCGTTCTGATGCACTCCTTGGCATTCGGTACGCTCCGACCATACGTAGGCGACGGCTCCGTTTCGGCTAGCCAGATGGACATGACGCTCCGAGTCATGGCCCACTCCCTCGTTGATTGGACCCAGGCGACGATTCGAAGGGGTATGCTGGGAGAGGGCGCCAGGGTTTTTGCCATGACCTCCTCCGGATCCAACCGGATCATCCCCAGCTACGGTCCGGTGTCGGCTGCCAAATCAGCCCTGGAGTCCCACTGCCGCCAGCTCGCCTATGAGCTGGCGCCCCTCGGGATCACAGTAAATGCATTGCGGGGAGGGGTAACCGACACACCGGCCCTTCGGAAGATTCCCGGAAACGATCTCCTCATCGACGGTGCAACCGCCCGGAATCCCTCGGGCCGCCTCACCACACCCGAGGATGTGGCTGATGCGGTGATCTCCCTTTGCTCACCAAAAGCCCACTGGATCACGGGGAACGTCATCAACGTCGACGGCGGGGAGGAGATCGTCGGGTAGGGACCGTTCCCTACTCCGCCAGGGCGCCTCGGATCGCTTCCTCCAATTTGGGAACCACCCACTCAACCTGGTCCTGCCTGATGACCAGCGGCGGCGAGAGCTCCAGGACATGCCCGTAGGCCCCTGCCGGTAGAACCAGGATTCCCTCCCGGAGGGCCAGTGTCGCTGCCCGAACGGCTGCCTTCCTCAGAGGTGCGCCTGTGCTGGGATCCCGGAGGTCGACTCCCACGAAAAGGCCCCTCCCCCTCACCTCCGCAACGCTCGGGATGGCAGCCAGGGCTTCCCTGAGAAGTCCCAGGAGGGTCTCACCCATGATCTTGGAACGGTTCACCAGGTCGCCGGCGGCCAACTCCTTCAGGAAAGCAGTCCCGGCGGCGCAGGCCAAAGGGTTTCCGAGAAAAGTACTGGTGTGGATCGCTTCCCCCCGGCTGGGCGGCCAAGCGTTCATGATCCTCGCCGGGCCCACGCACGCGCTGAGGGGGAGGCCACCACCCAGCCCCTTCCCCAAACAGAGAAGGTCGGGAACGACGCCCTCGTGCAAGAAACCAAAGAGGGCACCGGTTCGGCCGAGGCCGGTGAATATCTCGTCGAAGATCAGGAGGGCTTTGGCATTCCAGGTCAGGTCGGCCAGAGCTTCCAGATATCCCGGAGGAGGGATCCGTACGCCGGCTCGGCCCTGGATGGGTTCGATGATGACGGCACCAACTTCGTCCCCGCCGTCACCCTCCCGGAGCAGCCAGCGGATCTTGTCCAAGCCTCTTTTGATCTCCTTCTTGCCCTCCCCCGGCTTCGGGTAAGGTGCGAAGCGCACACCTTCATAGAGGCGAGAGAGGAAGGGCCCTCTGAAATCTTCACGGTAGGTGGTGGCGAGGGACCCGAGGGTAAGGCCGTGATACGCTCCTTCAAAAGCCAGAATGCCTGGCCGACCATTCACCAGCAGAGCGGTTTTCAGCGCGGCCTCCACGGCCTCTGACCCGGACGAACCGAGGATCGCCCGGCTGTCGGGCCAAGGCCCCAAAGCGGCCAGAGCTTCCAGGAACTCCACCTTCGCCGCAGGAGGGTGGACGTCTCCCATCCCGTGGATCAGACGATCGGACTGGGCCCGGATCCCATCCACCACCCCCTCCGGGGTGTGGCCGGCAACGGAGACGCCGAATGCACCCGTCAAGTCGAGGTAGACGTTCCCATCCACGTCTCGAACGTTGGCGCCCCGAGCCGCTTCCCAGAAGACGGGGGATTCGGGGGTCAGATGGGTGATGTTCCGGGACTCCACATGGGAGAGACGATCGGCCATCTCCAGGGACCGAGGTCCAGGAGGGGGGGCAACAATGGTTGGGAGGAGACCTCCGAGTTCTTCCGACACCGTCTATATCGGCTCCGGTCGAGTTCTCTGAAAGCCGCATTGGCTACGAAAAGGGCACAGGAGCCGGGCTTCCAGCCGAGCCCTCGCCAAAGGTCCGGTCCGGATGTGTTTCATGCAAGCACGTCCCTCCCCACCAGCCCACCCCATTCCCGCCCGGAACCTCGGCTGGCACCCCCCAGCCCCGATGGGTAGGTTGGCCCTGTCTGATTCCCCGATCGTACGGCAGAACAACGAGGATTCCGCTCATGTGGGACAAGAAGGCTAAACAGAAGATCGGCGACAGGGAGTTGATGCCCGAGAGCTTGATGATGAGCTACGGCTACCGACCTGACTGGTCGGAGGGGGCCGTGAAAGCACCCATCTTCGCCACATCTACCTTCGTCTTCGAAACCGCGGAAGCCGGGAAGGAGTTTTTCGCCCGGGCGTATGGCCTGGTGGAAACGCACCCCGACGATGAGACGGGCCTCATCTATTCCCGATTGAACAACCCCAGCCTGGAGATCCTGGAGGACCGCCTCACCCTCTGGGACGGAGCGGAGGCGGCAGCCGTTTTCACCAGTGGCATGGCGGCCATATCCACCACAGCTCTCACCTTCCTCCGCCCGGGAGACCTTGTCGTCTTCAGCGAGCCATCCTACGGGGGTACAGAGTACCTCTTCCATGAGGTTCTTCCACAAATGGGGATCGACGTGGCCTGCTTCAGGTCGTCCGATGGCGAGGCTGGCATCAGGAATGTCCTGGAGGAAGGGGACAACAAGGACCGAGTCCGGATGATCTGTTTGGAGACGCCCTCAAATCCCACGAACGACCTCGTGGACATCCAGGCCTGCGCCAAGGTCGCCAAAGACTACAGCACGGAGGAGCGGGAGGTGCTGGTCACGGTGGACAACACCTTCCTGGGCCCCGTCTTCCAACAGCCGCTGAAACACGGTGCCGATCTCGTGATCTACTCCCTCACGAAATACGTGGGCGGCCACTCGGACCTCATCGCCGGAGCCGTCTTGGGGAGTAAAGAACACGTGGACATGGTGAAAGGAACGCGGACATTCTTCGGGAACATTGCCGGGCCCTTCACCGGGTTCCTCCTCATGCGAAGCCTGGAAACGCTGAAGGTCCGGATGATCCAGGAGACGGAGAACGCGAAGAAGTTGGCTGATTACCTCACAGAGCACCCCAAAGTGGCCACGGTCAGCTACCTGGGCCTTTTGAAGGAGGGCGACGAGGGATACGAGATCTACCGGACCCACTGTTCGGGACCGGGATCCATGATCGCCTTCGAGGTCCAAGGCGGGGAGGAGGAAGCGTTCCGATTCTTGAACGCCCTCAAGCTCATCAAGCTGGCGGTGAGTCTCGGAGGCACCGAGTCATTGGCGGAACACCCGGGGGCCATGACCCATTCCGACATCCCTGCGGAAGACCAGGGGAAGATCGGCATCACCCCAGCCATGGTACGTATCTCTGTCGGACTGGAGGACCCGGACGACCTCATAGCCGATGTGGCCCAAGCCCTGGATAAAGTCTGACTCCACTTCGGGCTGAGGGGCTTTTTTCGTGCGGTGCCGGCCGTACCCGCACGAACCCTAGTCCAGGAAACTCACGCTAGAGGATCCAGGTACCCATCCACAAGTAGGTGCCCAGTAGGAGGGCGCCCTCCCACCGCCGTATGCGGTACTCTCCCTTGGACATTGGGGAGAGGCTTACCAGCAGAACCAACAAGGAAAGCGTCACAACAGCGGGAAGCTCTACCCAGTGGACGCCTGGGTCAACCGCAATGGGCTTAATCACACCGGTGATTCCCAGAACCGCCAGGAGATTGAAGATGTTGGAGCCGATGACGTTCCCTACTGCTATATCGGTCTGCTTCCGGGCGGCGGCCATGATGGAGGTCGCCAGTTCGGGGAGAGACGTGCCGATGGCCACCACCGTGAGGCCCATTCCGAGCTCGCTGATGCCCAGGTTCCTTGAGAGGTAGATGGCGGACTCGACGATGGCCCTCCCTCCCATCAGAAGCCCGGCAGTGCCGGCGAGAAGGAAACCGATGTCCTGGACGATCGCCAGCGTTTTCCTCGGCTTCACCCCTTTAGCTCTTTGGGAGTACTCGGAGAGGAGAGGGGCCGGGGCCTTCCGCCCCCGGTAAAAGACGTAGGTGAGGTAGCCCGCCAAACAGGCCACGAGGATTCCACCTTCCCACCTGTCCACCTCATGATCCAGGATTATGGGGAAGAGCAGAACGGTCAGGAGGATCATGATGGGGATCTCCCTCCGAACCACCCGATCTGCCACAAGAAGGGGCCTGACCATGGCCGTAATCCCGAGAATCAGTCCGATATTGGCGAGATTCGATCCAAGGACGTTCCCGACGGCGATGTCGGCGTTCCCCCTGAGGGTCGCCAGAATGGCCACGATCAGCTCCGGAGCCGAAGTGCCTAGAGACACCACGGTGAGGCCGATGACAATTGGGCTCAGACCCAGGCTCCCCTGCAGCCCCGCCGCGCCACGGACCATCCAATCCGCGCCAAAGTAGAGGGCGGCAAAACCAGCCAGGAGGAGGAGGACCATCACCAGCATAACATTCCCCTCAACGCTGGCGTCTCCTATTCCTCCAGGCCTGAAAATCCTCGAGATTCATCGCGTTTAACACGTCTCCTGGTTCCAGCCACCCCCGGCGGGCTTGATCCACACCGTACCGCATGAGGTCCAGGTCCTGCGCGGAGTGGGCGTCGGTGCTGATGGCAACCTTCACCCCGAGCTCTTTGGCCCTCCGCAGGTGCCGATCATGCAGGTCCAACCTGGACGGATGGGCGTTCAGCTCCACAGCCACATCCAGATTCGCTGCGGCCGAGAGGACCGCGTCCACATCCATGGCGAACGGCTCCCTCCGGTTCAGGATTCGACCGGTGGGGTGGGCCAGGATATCGACCTCGGGGTGCTCCAGGGCCCTGATGACCCGATCCGTCATCTCTGTCATCGGCATATTCATGAAGGAGTGAACCGAGACCAACACGAGGTCCAACCCGGCCAGGATCTCGTCGGGCATGTCCAGCGAGCCGTCCTTCAGGATGTCCACCTCGAGGCTGCGGAACAGGTGGATCCCATCCACGGTCTCTCGGACTTTCTCCACTTCCTCCCACTGTTCCCGGACCTGAGGGGGCTTCATGCCCCCCGCCACCGTGACCGCCTGACTGTGATCGGTAATGGAGTGGTACTCGTAGCCCCGATCTCTGCAGACCTCGACCATCTCCTGAAGCGTGTTTGCCCCGTCGCTCCATGTGCTATGCATCTGGAGGTCTCCACGGATGTGCCGGAGCTCAAGAGTGCCCGGGAGCCGGCCTTCCTTAGCCGCTTCAATCTCACCCCGGTTTTCCCGGAGGAGTGGGCTGATCCATGGCAGGCCGACGGACTCAAACACGTCGGTTTCTTCCGAACCTCCAATCTTCTCTCCTTCTGGGCCCCCACCTCCGCCTTCCCCTTCCGAAAACACTCCGTACTCGTTGATCTTCAGGCCCTTCTTCACCCCCAGTGTCCGAACCGCAACGTTGTGCTCCTTCGAGCCGGAGAAGTAGTGGAGGGCCGCGCCAAAGGAATCCCTCGGAATGATCCGCAAATCAACGGGAAGGCCGGAGCGGAGGACGATCCTGCCCTTCGTTCCGCCGGCGGCCTCGATCCTCATTGCCCCAGGGAAGGCCTGGAACCTCTCCATGACCTGTTCCTGTCCCTCTTCGCAAAGCACGAGGAGGTCGATGTCCCCCACCGTCTCCCTACGACGGCGGTAGCTCCCGGCCACCTCCACCCGCTCGACTCTGTCGTCTTCTTCCAGATGCCGGAGGAGGGGTTGGATCAGGACATCCACATCGGAGAGGAGAAACCTGCCCTGGTGTTTCCGGAAATCCTGGATGGATCGGCCGATCTTCTCGGCACTCTTCTTTCCGAAACCGGGGAGCCCAGCCACCTGGTCCGCCTCGAGGGCCTCTTCCAGCTCATCGATAGAGGTAACTTCGAGCTCTTCCCAGAGTCGTTTTGCCTTCTTCGGACCAACACCATCCAACCGGATCAGATCGGTGAGGCTTCGAGGAACCTGTTCCCCCAAAGCCTCCAAGGCTGTCAGCTCACCCCACTCCACCAACTCCCGGATATGGTTGGCCATCTCCTTCCCGATACCTGGGAGCTCCGTCAGGTCCTCTTCGTCCTCCACCATGGATGCGAGGGAGCGGGTGAGATCGTTGATGGTTCGGACGGCGTTCCGGTAGGCTCTGATCCGAAAGGGGTTGGATCCCTTTATCTCGAGGAGATCTCCGAACTCTTGCAGGACCGCGGCGATCTCTATGTTTTCCACAATCAGCCCACAACCCCTTCCCCACCCTCGTCCTCCGGGTTTACCTCATCCATCAGCTCCAGGAACTGTTCCTCCGAGAGGACCTTCACTCCCAGCTCCTGAGCCCGAACAAGCTTCGATCCTGCGTTCTCCCCTGCCACCACATAGTTGGTGGAGGCGCTGACGGAGGAGACGGTCTTGGCCCCTGCTGCCTCAACCAGCTTCTTCGCCTCGGGCCGACTCAGGCTTTCCATGCCTCCCGTGAACACGAACTTCTTCCCGGCCATGGAACCCCCTTCACCGCGGGCGGCAGAAGGCGCGATCAGGTCCATGCCTTTCGACAGAACCTCATCGATGGCCTTGGAGTTATGGTCTTCGTGGAAGAACCCGTGGATGACCTCGGACATCTTCGGGCCGATGCCGTCCACGGCTTCCAGCGCTTCCCGATCGGCATTCCTGATGGCCTGGAACCCACCGAAGTGGGATGCAAGATCCCGCGCTACCGCCTCACCGACTTCGGGAATACCCAATCCGTGCAGGAACCTGCGGAGTTCCACCCGCTTCCGGTTATGGATTCCCTGGACAAGATTCTCGGCCGATTTTTCGGCGAACCCGGGAAGGTCCATGATGTCGCCGGCCTTGAGGTCGAAGAGATCGGCCAGGCCTTTCACCAGCCCTTCCTGGACAAGGAGGGCGGCAGTCTCCTCGCCCAACCCTTCGATATCCAAAGCTCCCCTGGAGCCAAAATGCATGATCCGGCCCTTGAGCTGGGCCGGGCACCCAAACTGATTGGGACACACCGTGAACGGGCCCCGCTCGACAACTTCGGTTCCGCACGAAGGACACTTCGAAGGCATTTGGAACGCCGGGCCTCTCTCCTTTCCCGCTTCCTCCACTCTCCCAAGAACCTGGGGGATCACATCGCCGGCCCTTTGGATTCGGACCAGGTCACCTTCCCGGACGTCCTTCCTATCCACCTCCTCCCGATTATGGAGGGAGGCCCTGGAGACCGTAACGCCCCCTACTTCCACGGGAAGGAGAAGAGCCACCGGCGTGACCACGCCGGTTCGTCCCACCGAAACCGCGATCCGATGAATCCGTGTGACTTCTTTTCTGGGTTCGAACTTGAAGGCCAGCGCCCACCTGGGATGCCGTGAGGTCGATCCCATGGTCACCCGGGACGCCAGGTCGTTGAGCTTGATGACGATCCCGTCGATCTCGTAGTCCAGATCGTCTCGATCGCGGATGAACGCCTGATGGTATTCGAGGATTCCGTCCACGTTGTCCAGAAGGGCCACTCGTTCAGGGACCCTGAAGCCCCAGTCGCCCAGGGCTTCCACGATCTCTCGGTCTTCGCTGAACTCCACCTCGGTAACAGAGAGGACGTCGAAGGCCAGGAGGTCCAATGGCCGCTGCGCTGTGATCCGGGGATCCAGCTGACGGAGAGCGCCAGCCGACGCATTCCGAGGGTTGGCGAAAGGATCGGAGCCCTCTTCGACGAGCTTTTCGTTCAGTGCACGAAAAGCCGACAGGTACATGAGGACCTCGCCCCTGATAGCCAGGAAGGGCGGAACCGGCCGGACTTCATCTCGCAAGCGAAGGGGCACGGAGGAGATGGTCCGAACGTTCTCAGTGACACCCTCCCCCTCCTGGCCGTTACCCCGGGTGACGGCTCGCACCAGGACCCCCTCCTCGTAGACCAGCTCCACCGAGGCCCCGTCCAGCTTCGGCTCGACCAGATACTGGACCGGGTCCCCCACAGCTTTTCGAACCCGCTCATCGAAGCGAACCAGATCCTCCTCCTCCTTGGTGGAATCCAAAGAGAGCATGGGGGCTGTGTGGGAGATGGTCGGAAGGTCGTCCCTGGGCTCTGCACCGACCCTTTGGGTCGGAGAGTCGGGGGTTACCAGGTCCGGGTAGGCTTCCTCCAAGGCCTTGAGGCGTCGGAAGAGAGTATCGTACTCGCCGTCGGAGATCTCAGGCTTGGCCTCTACATAGTAGAGGTAGTTGTGCCTCTGAAGGGTCCGGCGAAGGACCCCTGCTTGGGCTTCGGCTTCTGCCCTGGTCAGGGCCTGGGTAGGGGTATCGAGGTCCAGTTCTTCCTGAGCCAACCGTATCTCCTGGGTGCCTCTGGATTTCAGGAGCCCAAAGGCTCCCAAGATCAAACATTAAAGGGTAACCTCGTGGAATGATCTTCGGGAGTCTCATGTTCGGCCCCACATTCCCCTGCTCCCGCTGGGATTTGAAGAGACCCCCCCACCCCAGGTAGATTGCCTCCGACTTCAGACTCAGCCTACGGAGAGTTCATGACCAAGCGCACCGTTTTTTCGGCCCTCTTCCTTTCCCTGGCACTGGGCTTCATCTCGAGCCTTTCAGCTCAGATGCAACCCACGACCCCACGTGGCACCGACGAGGGAGCCGGCCCCTTCGACCGACTCATCATCCGGGGAGCCATGATCATCGACGGCACCGGGGCCCCACCCCGGGGTCCAGTGGACATCGTCGTGGAGGGAGACCGGATCGCTTCCGTGCGGTCCGTGGGATTCCCTGGCGTTCCCATCTCCGACCGGAGCCGACCCCAGGGCGCCACATATGAAATCGACGCCCACGGCATGTATGTGCTGCCCGGGTTCATCGACATGCACGTTCACACGGGAGGCGTGCCAAAAGCTCCCCAAGCCGAATACATCTACAAGCTCTGGCTCGCTCACGGCGTTACCACCATCCGGGGAGTGCCTTTCGGCGGGTTTGAATGGTCCCTCCGGGAGAAGGCCGCCTCGGAGCGGAACGAGATCGTGGCTCCCCGCATGAACTCAACCCATCGCCCCGGAACCGGTTGGGACCAGGGTTCCATCGACAGCCCGCAAAAAGCCCGCGAATGGGTCCAATGGTTGGCCAACGTCGAAATCGACGGGGTGAAGCCAGACGGCATCAAGCTCGGCGCTTACGACCCGGAGATCATGGAGGCTCTCATCTCCGAGTCCAAAAACCACGGACTCTCCACCGTAGCCCACCTGGATCAGATGGGTGTCGTACGGATGACGGCCCTGGATGCGGCCCGGTTGGGGATGGACATGATGACCCACTACTACGGTCTCATGGAATCCATGCTCACGGACTACAGCATCCAGGACTGGCCACTGGACTACAACTACAACAACGAGCAGCACCGCTTCGGGAACGTGGCCCACCTCTGGTACCAGTCAGCCGACCCAGGGAGCGACCGGTGGAACGCCCTGATCGATGAGTTCCTCGAGTTGGACTTCGGCCTCGATCCCACCATGACCATCTACGAGGCCAGCCGAGACCTGAAGCGGGCCATGAATGCCGAGTGGCACGAGGACTACACCCTGCCCTCCCTGTGGGACTATTACACACCCAGCCGGCGGGCCCATGGATCCTACTGGTTCTACTGGACCAGCGAGGACGAGTACCACTGGAAGAAGTTCTACCAGAAGTGGATGCACTTCCTGAACGACTATAAAAACGCCGGCGGGCGGGTAACGGTCGGAACCGATTCGGGATTCATCTACAGCACCTTCGGCTTCGAGTACGTCCGGGAGCTGGAGCTCCTGAGGGAAGCCGGGTTCAGCCCACCTGAAATCTTCCGGTCGGCGACCATGTACGGGGCCCAGGAGCTCCACGACCCCAAAGGGGAGCCCATCGACTTCGGGATCATCAGGCCGGGCCTCAAAGCCGATCTGGTCATCGTGAAGGAGAATCCTCTCCAGAACCTCAAAGTCCTCTACGGAACGGGTGCGGTTCGCCTGAGCGAAGCGGGAGAGGTGGGCCGCACCGAGGGAATTCTCTACACCATCAAGGACGGGATCGTATACGACGCCAAGCAGCTTCTGGCTGACGTCCGGCAGATGGTCCTGGAGGCGAAAGAGAACGGAGGGTCCTGAAGAGGGAGGTCTGGAAGAACCAGAATCCTTGATGTTTTGGCGTCGCGATGAAGAGTTTTCAGCGGCGTAGCGTACTCCTACTAACGAGTCTGGACTGGAGCCGAATTGGGACCGGAGGTCGAGCGAGAGCTCATCAGAAAGTGCAAGGCCGGCGATTCCCGGTTTTATGAGCCCCTGGTGAGGGCGTACGAGCAACCAGGCTTACGGCTCGCCCTGGGCATGTTGGGGAATGTGGAAGACGCCAAGGACGCTGTTCAAAACGCCTTCATCAAGACCTTCGAAGCCCTGGGCAGGTTCGACTTGAAGCGGCCTTTCGGCCCTTGGTTTTTTCAGATCCTCCGGAACCAGTGTCGTGACCAGCTTCGGAGTAGGAAAGCGCGTTTTCGATTGGAAGCTTTGGATGAACGTTTGGAGCTGAGGCCAGCCGACCCTGAGACCGGCCCGGTGAGGTTACGGGAGCGGGCTCAGGCCCGGGAGATCATTTGGGAAGCCCTCGAGAAGATCGGGGATGAGCACAGGGAGATTCTTGTCCTCAAGGAACTTCAGGGCTTCCGATACGGAGAGATCGCCGCAATCCTCGAAATCCCTGAGGGGACAGTGGCAAGCCGCCTGTATCACGCCAGGCGGGCGTTAAAGGAGGCCCTCGAGAGCATCGGGGCCGCGTACCCGTGAGGGTGAAATTGTGTTGGAACGGGTGACTCACGAGGAACTCATGCGCTACCTCGATGGCGAGGTAGGGCCTGAGGAACGGAACCGAATCGAAGGAGCTGTGGAGGCCTCCACCGAGCTCCGGAGAGAACTAGCGGTGTACCGAGCCATGAAAGACGATCTCCAAAGTCTGAAGCTAAACGACGGTGGGCAGAACGGGAGTGTCTGGAACGCGGTAAATCGGCATCTGGCAAGGCCTTTTGGATGGGTCCTCCTGATCGTGGGCACCCTGGTTTGGGCTGCCTACGGGGTGTATCTCTACCTCACCTCCGAATCCTTCCTTTGGCAGAAGCTCGCCACGGGTGGAGTCGGAATCGGGATCCTGATCCTGCTCGCCAGCGTGATCTGGGAGCGTTACCGGGTCTGGCTTACAGACCCTTACCGGGACATCCAAAGATGATCGTCGTAACCACACACGACCTTCCTGGCCACCAAGTAACCCATGTCCATGGCATGGTCCGCGGGAATACGATTCGTGCCCGTCACCTGGGAAAAGACATTACGGCGATCCTCCGGAACGTGGCCGGAGGAGAGATTACAGAGTACACGAAGATGTTGGCTGAGGCCCGTGAGCAGTCCATCGACCGGATGTTGGAGGAAGCTGAGAACCTAGGCGCAAACGCCGTTCTGGGCGTTCGGTTCCAAACCTCCATGGTCCAATCAGGGGCAGCTGAAATGCTCTGCTACGGCACCGCCGTAACCGTGGAAGCCACGTAACCGTCGACCCGACCAGTCATTACCAGCCCCCCCGGTTGGGGATTCGATTTGGACGACATTCTAGTTCTACCGTCCGACCAAAGGGCCGCAGCCGCTTTGATCGGAGCCCTCGATCCCCCCTACCGAGTCGCATCAGTGGAGGGGATCGAAGACCTGGAGGCCCGCCTGCAGGTTTCTGAACCGCAAGCCTGTATCCTGGACATTTTTGATCCCCCCCCGCCCATTCCCCTCACCTCTCTGGGAAGTTTGAGGCGAAATCACCCGACGGTGGCTCTGGTCATTGCGGCAGAGTTCACCGGACGGGAGATGGACCTCTATCACCTGGGTCGCCTCAGCGTGGATGGTGTGATCCGGTTGGAGAACCGACCCCACGCCCGGGACATCCGGGCCGTGGTGGATCGAGCTATCGCTGCGTCTCTGGCGACAAGGGTGATCCAAGAGGGAGACCTGGATCTTCCGCCGCTGGGCCAGAAAGCTATGAGGTGGGCCATTGAGCACGCCGAGCATGCACCCCAGGTTTCCGACTTGGCCGCGGCCATGGCCATGAGCACCCGTTCGTTCATGAGAGAGATGAAGGCCGCGGGGCTCGGATCACCCAGGGATCTCCTTCTCTGGGGACGATTGATTCGAGCCAGCCATCTTCTGGAGCGACCGGCCGAGACCGTGGAGAGTGTGGCGTTCCGATTGGGATATTCGTCTGGTGGAGCCCTTGGAAAGGCCCTGAACCGACACGTAGGGTGTAGCCCCACGGAACTCTTGGACCAGGGGGGAGTGGCGTGGACATTGGGGGTGTTCGGCCGGACTCTGGAAGGGGGCCGCACTCCGGCAGGAGGCCGGACTCCGCCGGGAGGCAAAAAGAAACCTCCGAGACAATGAAGGGACAAAGGAGTCGCTCGTGAAGGAGAAACGGACCTCGACCTCGGCCATCGCATTCCTCTCCCTGCTTCTTATTTCCGGCTGCGCGACCTTCCAGGGCGGCGGAGGGCCCTCACTCCAGGACGAGATCGACGAGATCGTCTCCACCCCACCCCTGGATCAGGTGAACTGGGGCATCCGAATCGTTGATCCGAATCGCGGACAAATCCTCTACAGTCGACATGCACACCTGAAGTTTGTCCCGGCCTCCAACATGAAGGTCCTCTCCACGGCCACAGCCCTTACCCTCCTTGGTCCGGATCATCGGTATGAAACGGACCTCCACGGGGTCGGATCTCTGACCGAGAGCGGCAGCGTGCTCCAGGGCGATCTCCTGCTTTCAGCAACCGGGGACCCCACCCTCTCCGACCGTTTCTACCCCTCGGCGGAGGCACCTCTGGATTCTCTGGCAAACGGCCTGTGGGACGCTGGTCTCCGGTCTGTCACAGGAGCTCTTGTCGTGGACGTAAGCCGATGGGACTCCACCACGGTCCCGGGGAGCTGGATGGTCCAGAACCTGTCCGGAACGTCAGGGGCAACTGGAGGCGCATTCTCAATCGCCGAGGGTGTGCTGTCCGTGGAGGTGATCGCTGGACAAGAGGAAGGAGCAGCTGCCCGGGCCAGGTGGTGGCCCCATTTGGATCAGGAATCCGTCACGGTAAGAGTTGAAACCGTCCACCCTGACTCCACAACGCGGAACCGGCAATACGAGTACCTCCCTGAATCGCGGCACCTTCGGATTACCGGGAAGATCCCGCTGGGGGAAGCAGACACCATCCGCATCGGCCAAAGGGCACCGGTCCGCCTGGCCTCCGCCGCACTCCTCCACACACTTGAGCGAAGAGGCATCACGGTGGAAGGCGGAGTACGGATCGCATGGGACCCGGGCGAAACGGTGGGAGACGGAGACTGCACCACCGGAGGGACCAAACCCCTGGGCGTGGCATGCCCCGAGGCGTTCAGGATCACGGGTCTTAAGTCCCCACCCATGGGCGAGATCATCAAGGCCATCCTGGAGCCGAGCCAGAACTGGATGACGGAGCAACTGGTGAAAACTCTTGGGGACCTGCAGGGAGAGGAAGGAAGCTGGAGGGAGGGATTCCAGGTGCAAAGGGACTTCCTGACCCAAAAGGTAGGCGTGGACTCCCTGGACATCTTCTATCAGGACGGCTCCGGACTCTCCGCCTACAATCTGGTTACGCCGAGGGCCCTGGTTCGCATCTTCGAGTTCATGGCCCAATCACCCCACTCCAGCATCTTCCGCAACGCACTGGCCAGCCCGGGTGAGGATCCCGGTACGCTGAGACGACGGCTTCTCCCCCTCGAGGAGCAGGTTTTTGCCAAGACCGGTACCATCAACCACGTAAACTCTCTGAGCGGTTATCTCCGAACTCAGTCCGGGCGTGAGTTGATTTTCAGCGTTCTCACGAACGGTTCGGGGCTTCCTTCCGGCCTGGTCCGGGCCGGCATCGACCGAGTCGTACAGGCTGCCGCCCGCCGCTGAGTCCCTCACCGCTGGACCCCTCACTTCGCCGGCCAAAACGGGTTAGCTTTCAGGGTTTAACGACAACCAGTACGCCAGGATGGCCGCGAACTCGGTCCACCTCCTGGGGTACCCATCCATCCCCATCAGGGTGGAAGCGGCTGGAAGGGGAAAAAGTCTTGGAACAAAGGGGCTTTCGGCTCCTTTCACCCTTGACTGGCGGAAGGCGATCCATAGCTTTATGAAACTGAGAATCATTCTCGATAACTGGTCGTTGGAGTCCCGACCTGAGGGACGAACGGCCCAACAACAGTGAAAAATCGGATGAGCGACGCCCCTGTCCTTCAGATCAGGAACCTCCACGCCAAGGTGGCCGAAGAGGGAACAGAGATTCTCCACGGCTTGGACCTGGACATCCCCGCTGGGGAGGTCCATGCAATCATGGGTCCGAACGGGTCCGGAAAAAGCACCCTGGCCAAGGTCATCGCCGGCCATCCCGAGTACGAGGTCACTGAGGGAACGGTCACCTTCCATGGGGAAGACATCCTGGAGATGGAGCCCGATGAGCGCTCCCAGGCCGGGCTTTTCCTGGCCTTCCAGTATCCCGTGGAGATTCCCGGCGTATCCATCGCGAACTTCATGCGGACCGCCAAGCAGGCCCATTTACCGGAAGGCGAGGAGCTGGATCTCTTCGACTTCCAGGATGAGCTGTTGGACCGGATGAAGCTTTTGGACATGGATCCGACGTTCGCGGAGCGTCCCGTTAACGACGGCTTCAGCGGCGGTGAAAAGAAGCGGAACGAAATACTCCAGATGGCCATGCTTAAACCGTCCATGGCCCTCATGGATGAGACCGATTCCGGCCTGGACATCGACGCGCTTCAGGTGGTGGCCCACGGGGTCAACGCCCTCACCGAAGAGGACTCCCAAATGGGCGTCCTCCTCATCACCCACTACCAGCGGCTCTTGAACTACATCAAGCCCGACGTGGTCCACGTCATGGTGGACGGGAAGATCGTAAAGACCGGTGGACCGGAAGTGGCCCTCGAGCTGGAAGAGGAAGGCTACGCCGATTACCGGGAGTTCGAGACCGCCTGAGCCCACGTCGGCCCGACGGCACCAATCGAAATCGTTCCATAGGAAGCGTTACCTATGCCGGAAAACGAAACCCTTCAGGACCTCGGTCTCGACGAATACAAGTACGGGTTTGTCGATGAGGAGAAGCACGTCTTCCGAACCCAGCCCGGGTTGACCGAAGAGGTCGTCCGACAGATCTCGGCTCAGAAAGAAGAGCCGGAGTGGATGCTGGAGTTCCGTCTGAAGGCCTTGGACATCTACAACTCCAAGCCCATGCCGACATGGGGCGGGGACCTGAGCAGCCTCAACAGGGTCCTGGACGACATCTACTACTATGTCCGACCCCAGGACAAGATGGAGCACGACTGGGACGACGTTCCGGAGAACATCAAGACCACGTTCGAGCGCCTCGGGATTCCGGAGGCCGAGCAGAAGATCCTGGCCGGGGTGGGTGCCCAGTACGAGAGCGAAATGGTTTACCACTCCCTCAAGCAGGAGTGGGAAGAAAAGGGCGTCATCTTCGACTCCATCGAGGAGGGTCTCAAGAACCATCCGGAGCTCTTCCGACAGTACTTCGGGACGGTGGTGCCGTCCGAGGACAACAAGTTCTCAGCCATGAACTCGGCGGTTTGGTCCGGTGGCTCCTTCGTCTACATCCCGAAGGGTGTTGAGCTGGAAACTCCTCTCCAGGCTTACTTCCGGGTGAACCAGGAGAGAATGGGCCAGTTCGAGCGGACCCTCATCATCGCTGACGAGGGATCACACGCCCACTACATCGAGGGTTGTACAGCGCCGGTTTATTCCACGGAGTCGTTCCACTCGGGCGTCATCGAGATCGTCGTCCACCAGAACGCACGCTTCCGGTACACCACCATCCAGAACTGGTCCAACAACATGTACAACCTCGTGACCCAGCGGGCGATGGTTCACGAGAACGCCAGCATGGAATGGTTGGACGGAAACCTGGGCTCCAAGCTCACCATGAAGTACCCCTCATGCTTCCTGGTGGGAGAGGGCGCCCACGGAGAGATCCTTTCCATCGCCTACGCCGGAAACGGCCAGCACCACGACACCGGGGGGAAAGTGGTCCACGCCGCTCCGCGAACCACTTCCTCCATCGTCTCCAAGTCCATCTCCAGGGGCACCGGCCGGAGTTCCTACCGGGGACTCTGTAAGGTGTACGAGGGAGCGAAGCACGCGAAGTCGAACGTGGAATGTGACGCTCTCCTCATCAACGACACGTCCAGGACCGACACCTATCCCTACATCGAGATCGACGAGCGGGACGCCAACGTCGGTCACGAGGCGACGGTCTCCAAAGTGGGCGAGGAACAGCTCTTCTACCTGATGAGCCGCGGGATGTCGGAGGAAGAGGCCATGGCCTTGATCGTCCGTGGCTTCATTGAGCCCATCGCGAAGGAGCTGCCGCTGGAGTATGCGGTCGAGCTGAACCGTCTCATCGACCTGGAAATGGAAGGATCGGTGGGCTGATCATGAGTGATGCCATGCCAATGGACACGACGACCATGGATCCGGAAGGTGTCACCGAGACCCTCAACCGCGAGAAGGTCCAAGCGTACTCCGGCCCGGAGCCTGAATGGCTGAAGGAACGCCGGAGCCACGCTTGGGAGGTCTACGAGAAGACCCCCATGCCGACGACCAGGTTGGAAGAGTGGCGCTACACGGACCTGAAAAAGAAGCTGGACCTGGATGGTCTGGCCTGGCCGGAAGTAACCGAGTGCGCCGACGATTTCGACGCCTGTCCGGACGGCCTACGTGATGCCATGGAGGCCGACCGGGCCGCCGCCGGGCACGTATGGGGGATCGATGGGCTCGTCTTCCATATCGACCTCGAAGAAGACCTCCAGCAGAAGGGTGTGGTCCTGACCTCCACTCGGAGGGCCGTCGACTCCCACCCGGATCTCCTGAAACAATACCTGGCTACGGAAACCCTCCCGCCCGAGTCCGGGAAGTTCGAAGCGCTGAACGCCTCCTTTTGGACCGATGGGATTTTGCTCTACGTTCCTTCCGGGGTCCGCCTCGATCTCCCCATCCGGGTCACCCGGTGGGTGTCGCAGACAGGCGTGGCCCTCTTCTCCAGGACCCTCGTGATCGCCGAACCCGGGAGCCAGGTATCGCTGGTGGACGAGATCCTATCCGATGATCTCGAATCCCAGACGCTGGTCTCGGACGCGGTCGAGGTCGTGGCGAAGGACGGAGCACAGGTCCAGTACGTTTCCCTTCAACGCCTGGGGCATGGCGCGTTTTATCAATCCTCGCAGAGGACGCTGGCCCAACGGGACTCCACGCTGGACACGCTGAACGTGAGCATGGGCGCCAGCACCTCCCGGGTCGATCTGAACGCGCAACTGTTGGGGCCGGGAGCGAATTCGGACATGCTGGGCCTCTACTTCGGGGACGACACCCAGCATTTTGACCACAACACCAGCCAGGACCATGTGGCCCCCAACACATCCAGCGACCTCCTCTACAAAGGAGCCCTGGACAACGAGTCCCGGTCGGTGTTCCGAGGCATCATCAGGGTCCATCCGAAGGGCCAGAAGACAGATGCGTACCAGACGAACCGGAACCTCCTCCTGTCCGATAACGCCAGGGCCGATTCCCTCCCGAACCTGGAGATCCAGGCCGACGACGTTCGGTGTTCTCACGGCGCCACGGTGGGCCAGCTCGACGCGGAATCCCGCTTCTACCTCATGAGCAGGGGCCTGACGCGGGAGCAGGCGGAGCGGCTCGTAGTCATGGGATTCCTGGGTGAGGTTCTCTCCCGGCTACCCCTGGGCGGAGTGGTGGAGAAGGTCACGAACGTCATCGAGGAGAAGCTCCGGCAGGTCTGACCAGGACTCGTCAAAAGCCTCGGCAGCAGCCGAGCTTGCGGAGATTAAGAATGGCGGAATGGATCAAGGTAGCGACCCTGGAGGAATGCCCTCCGGGGTCGTTGCGTTCAACGATGGTGGGCATCGATCCGGTCGTGATAGCCAACGTGGACGGCACGGTATACGCGGCTGTGGACCGATGTTCCCACGAGGACCTTCCCCTCTCCGACGGAGAGATGGAAGGAGCCAACCTGGTGTGCACGTACCACGGGGCCCGTTTTGACATCACGACGGGAGCCCCGAGGGGATTACCGGCCGTGAAGCCGATAAAAACCTTCCCCGTGGAAGTCCGGGAAGACGGTATCTACATCCAAAAAGGTTGAGGTCCACCGTGTATCAAACCGTTTCAACCTTCGATGTGAACAAGATCCGGAACGAGTTTCCAGTCCTTCACCAAGTGGTGAACGGGAAGCCGCTGACCTACCTGGACAACGCAGCCACGGCCCAGAAACCCCGGGACGTCCTGGAAGTCCTCAGCCGGTACTACCAGGAAGACAACGCCAACGTACACCGGGGTATTCACGAGCTCAGCCGACGGGCTACCGTGGCATACGAGGGCGCCAGGGAGCGGGTATCCGAATGGCTCGCTGCGTCCGACTCTGCTGAGATCATCTGGACCCGCGGAACCACGGAAGCCATCAACCTGGTGGCGGCTACCTGGGGAATGGACCAGCTGAAGGAAGGCGACGAGATCCTCCTCACCGTCATGGAGCACCACTCCAACATCGTGCCGTGGCAGCTAGTGGCCATGCGGACCGGCGCCAAGCTCCGGTACATCGAGCTGGACGACGAAGGGAGGCTGATTCTGGACGACCTGGAACAGCTCCTGACCGATCGGACCAAACTGGTGGCCATGACCCACGTGTCCAACGCCCTGGGAACCATCAACCCCGTCGATAAGGTCATCGAGGCGGCCCACGCCAAGGGCGCTTTGGTCCTCCTGGACGGAGCCCAAGCCGTCCCACACATGAAGGTGGACGTATCCGAGCTGGGCGCAGACTTCTACGCCTTTTCCAGCCACAAGATGTGCGGACCCACCGGCACGGGAGTCCTCTGGGGACGGAAGGAGATCCTGGAGGAGATGTCTCCTTACCAGGGAGGCGGGGAGATGATCGGCTTCGTGGGCCGAGACGAGAGCACGTGGGCGGAGCTACCCCACAAGTTCGAGGCGGGGACTCCCAACATCGCCGGTGCAGTCGGAGCTGCCGCCGCGGTGGACTTCATGGAGAAGGTCGGCTACGAGGGAATCCGTGAGCACGAGGCAGGCCTTCTTCGATACGCCCTGAACCGAATGAAAGGGCTGGAGGACCTGGAGGTTTTTGGGCCCAAAGACCTGAATGAACGGTCAGGCGTCATCTCGTTCGCTCTGGGGGACGCTCACCCCCACGACATCGCGACGATCCTCGACTCAGAAGGTGTGGCCATCCGGGCCGGCCACCATTGCGCACAGCTGGTAATGAAGCACCTGGGCGTGGCAGCCACCACCCGGGCTTCCTTTTCCATGTACAACACCACCGACGACGTGGACCGCCTGCTCGACGGACTTCAGGTCGTGCAGGGGATCTTCGGGAGATAACGCCAACCATGTCGGACCTGAATCTCAACTCGCTGTACCAGGAGCTCATCCTCGATCACTATCGGAAGCCCCGAAACAAAGGAGAGCTTCCCGAGAAGACCGTGGAAATCCACATGGCCAATCCGGTCTGCGGAGACGAGATCCGGCTCCAGCTACAGATCGAGGACGACAAGATCGTGGAGGCCCGGCATGTCGGGCAGGGGTGTTCCATCTCTCAAGCCGCCGTGTCCATGATGACCCATCTCATCAAGGGCAGAGAGCTGACGGAAGCAGAGGGTGTGGCCGAGCGGTTCACTGCCATGATGCACGGAGACGAGGAGGCGGCCAGGGACAGGTCCATGGGAGACCTCCGGGCGCTTCAGGGCGTGAGCAAGTTCCCCGTACGCATCAAATGCGCACTTCTGGCGTTCGACGCCCTACAGGAAGCTATCAAGAAGGATCGAGTGGAGAGCTAGGGCTGTAACGCCACCTTCATGGCGCCACTTCGGCGTCGATTCCCAGCCGCCTTCAGGGCCTCCTGGTACTGGTCCAGGGGGAAGATGTGGGTCACAAACCGATCGATGGGGAGTGGCTTTCTGAGGAGTAGCTCCCTAGTGACCTCGAAGGTGTGGAGCTCGTTCCCGTCCCAATCCTCCGTCCCGTAACAAAGAAACCCCCGAACCTCCAGCTCCCGGGCCCATAGGAGGGTCAGGTCAAGCTTCCTGATCTGAGCCGAGCAGCCCAGGACGACGACACGACCGCGGGGGGACGCGAACCGCATCGCCTGATCGAGGCTCGAGCGGCTCCCCACACAATCGTAGATGATGGGGAATCCACCCCCTGCGTAAACCTCCGGCCCGGCCAGTGGCTGGTACGCCATGGCCCCCGTGTGAATAAGGGCCTGCCGCGCCTCCATTCCCGGGTGAGCCACCTGAGTCGCCCCCAGGGCCATGGCCAGGTCCGCCTCTTTCTTCCTCTTGGCTTGAACCACCAGATCCCCACCAAATCCCAGGGCCCTGAGAGCCCAAATGGTCGCCATGGCGATGGGACCACTTCCGATCACAAGGGCAGAATCACCCCGCTCCGGGGCGGCATTCAGAACAGCGTGGACACCGATGGCGAGGGGCTCGGTGAGGACCGCCGTCCTGTCGTCCAGCTGGTCGGGAACGGAGAACAACTGGGTTTCGTGGGCGATGAGGGTCTCACCCCAACCCCCGGGTAGGTCCTTGTGGTACCCGATGGTCATCCCGGGACTCAAAGGTGCGCCGCCCAGCTGAAGCGGCCCTTCCTCCCCTGCCTGCTCACAGGTGCCGTGTTGGCCGGCCCCACAGGAGGGACACTGGTAGTCTTTGTAGCCCCGGACGACGCAGGAGAGGGTGGGCTCCACCACGACCCTCTCGCCCACCTGGAACTTGGTAACGGCCGAGCCCACCTCCGCAACTCGCGCCAGGATCTCGTGCCCCAACACCGCCGGGAACGATCCGAACGGCTCCATGATGGGGCTTGCAGAGTACGTGATGTTCCCGATGTCGGATCCACAGATCCCGGCGAGGATCACCTCCAGTCGGACCCAGTCCGGCCCGGGGAGCGAGGGTTCAGGCACGTCCTGGAGGCTGAGGCCGCTCAGAGCCCCGTACGTCACCGCTGAGGAATACCGACCCACGCTCTTGGCGAGAAGGTATCTAGGGACGGAAACGTCGAATGTCACTGCTTTCATCGTCAGGTGTCTTCCAGCTCTCGAGCGAGGGCGATACGGGCGTCTCTCCGCTTCTTCCCCTCCCTGAAGCGTCGCTCATCCTCTTCCGTCTCCAGCTTCAACGGTGGGACGGGCACCGGCCGATGGTTGGCGTCGATGGCCACGAATGTGAGGTAACAGGAGTTGGTGTGCCTTGCCACCCGGGTCATGGGGTTCTCCGCCTCCACCCGGACCCCGATCTCCATGGAAGTCGTGCCCACGAAGTTCACCCGGGCTTTAACCGTCACCACCTCGCCGGTGAATATGGGCTCTTTGAAGTCGACCCGGTCAAAGGACACCGTGACGCACGGACCGCCAGCATGCCTCATGGAAACCACGCCGGCAATTCGGTCCACCATGGATAGGATCACGCCGCCGAACACATGGCCGTGGTTGTTCACCTGGTGCGGCATCATGAGCTCCGAGGCGAAGGTTTCCGAAATGGCCGGACTCCGGGGCTCCATCTCCTGCCTCATTCCCCACTCCTTTTCTTTGGCGACATCACCCATTGGAGCATCCGCTCCGGTTTCTCCGATCCGAGATAGAAGCGGGTGCCGTCGGTCAGGTGAAGCACAAGGGCTCGGTTCCCGCTCACGGTCCACGCTTTCTTCTTTTTGGCCCCCATGCGTATACCCCACCCCCCAAACTCCCCGATGGGGGAGTACGTCACCGCTTCGGCCTTCTCCACTTCCGAGAACTGGATGGTCTTTCTGATGACCTCCAGGAATCCCCATCGGATGTCGATGTGGTCCGACATAATCCGCGTCCGGAGCTGTCCCATGAGGGAATAGATGGCGCCTGGGATCGCCAAACCAATGAAGCTCATCAGGGAGGCGACCCACACCGACATCTCCCCCGGGCTATCACCGATGTTCCCTTTGAATAGCTCCCAGAGAGGGATTACCGCCGCGATCAGGGTGAGAAGGATCAACGGGTGCACCCACCAGGCCCAACCGGTTTGTTCTTCGTAGACAGGTCGCTCAGTCATGGGACTCACCTCCCGATTCGGGTTGCCCCCCTCTTTTCGCCGCACCCATCTAGGCCCAAGATACTTACGAAACCACGCCAGAGAGAAATCACAGGAGCACTATGGCAGTCGAAGATCGGACCGGCGGCACCGGTAAGCGGGTCGGTTTCTGGCTTGGGATCGCGCTCTTTTTGGCCCTTATGGTCTTCCCGGTGGATCCCGGCAACGGCCCTGCGAGCCGAATGGCCGCTGTCGCACTCCTCATGGCCGTTTGGTGGGTGAGCGACTGCATTCCTCTCTTCGCCACGGCGCTTCTTCCCCTGGTCCTCTTTCCGTTCCTGGGAATCCTCAGCGGCAGGGAAACGGCGCCGATCTATTTCAACAACGTAATTGTCCTTTTTATCGGGGGCTTCATGATCGCCCTCACCATGGAAAAGTGGAACCTCCATCGGCGAATCGCACTGGCCATCATTCACGCGGTAGGGGGTGGCCCTTCTCGCATGGTGCTGGGTTTTATGGTGGCTGCTGCGTTCCTATCCATGTGGATCTCCAACACCGCCACCGCCGTCATGATGGTGCCCATCGGCCTGGCAATGATCCTCCAGATCGAGGAGGAGTTCGGGAGAGACAAGACCCACTCCTTCTCGGTGGGCCTCATGCTGGGGATCGCTTACTCCTGTTCGGTGGGTGGGTTGATGACCCTGGTGGGGACCCCGCCGAACCTCTCATTCGTTCGGATCTTTGAGATCCTGTTTCCCGATGCCCCGGCCATCTCTTTTGGCCAGTGGATGATCATGGCCCTTCCCCTGGGCCTGATCATGTTGCTCCTAGCCTGGACTCTCATAACCCGGGTGTTCTACCGGGCGCCAAAGGAGATGACGGTCGATAGGGAGGTGGTGGTTTCGGAGAGGGCCGCCCTGGGGCCTATTTCCTTCGAGGAGAAGTGGATCCTCGGCGTCTTTGCCCTCACCGCCTTCCTCTGGGTGTTCCGGGTTGACCTCCAGCTGGGTGTCTTCACGCTTCCAGGTTGGTCGAGGCTTCTCCCGTACCCCGAGATGATCGACGACGGTACGGTGGCCATCACCATGGCTTCGGTCCTCTTCTTCATCCCCACACGAAACCGTTCGGGGGGGGCCCGGAGGATCATGGGTCGGGGCGTCATACCCCGGCTCCCCTGGAACATCGTGCTCCTCTTCGGGGGTGGTTTCGCACTGGCAGCTGGGTTCCAGAGGACCGGATTGGCCCAGTTGGTGGGGGATCAGTTTCAGGCAGTCAGCAACCTTCCCACCTTCGCGCTGATCCTCTTGGTGTGCCTCATGATCACCTTTCTCACTGAGCTCACCAGCAATACGGCCACGACGGAGATGATCCTCCCCATCCTGGCGGCCATTGCCGTTGCTACCGAGACCCACCCCCTGGTCCTCATGATCCCGGCAACCCTCTCGGCCTCATGCGCGTTCATGATGCCCGTGGCCACCCCACCTAACGCCATCATTTTCGGGAGCGGCCGTCTGACCGTGGGGGAAATGGCACGGATCGGCATCTTCTTGAACCTGCTGGGGGCGTTGGTGATCGCTGCGGTGGTCTATACGCTGGGCGCAGCGGTGTTCGATATCGATCCTTCGGTGCTTCCCGACTGGGCGTCATCACTGGCCTCCGGGACGGAGGGCTGAGGCAGGGAATCCAGCAGGCCCACCACGATCTTGTGGAGCTCGGGGCTCTCCAGCAGGTCCGTGTGCCCCTCCCCCAGGAGAATCTTGGGCTCCACTCCCCCTGAACCGGCCAACACACGAGCGTGACGAACCGGCACGCTCTCGTCCTCCTCACCGTGAATAACCAGGAACGGCACCCTGAGCTCCCCGGCTTTCCTCCTGGGATCCAACGACTTCCATGGCACCCCGGCTCTGTATCGCCAGAAAGGATTGAGACCCCTGACGATCCATTTCCCGGGAAGACCCTGCTGGTTGAGATGGAACGCCCAGACCTCCCACATGTCCGCTGGCGCTCCGATGGAGATCAGGGCCTGAACCGGTGCTCCGTGGGCCACCGCCAGGACTCCGGTGGATCCTCCCATGGAGTGCCCCACCAAGACCAGAGGCCGGCCAGGGAATCGCTCACCGGCCAAGTCCACCGCAGCCGCGATATCGTCCCGGAAGTGCCTGGCGGTGACGAAGGGAGCTCCCCGACTCTTCCCATGATGACGGACGTCGAAGACCAGGGCTGGATACCCCATGGTGAGGAGTGGTCCGGCCAGGCGGGTCATGGTCCCGTGGTTCGATCCCCACCCGTGGACGTAGACCAGGACCGGGCCACCCCCGTCGCTGTCCGGACGGATGATCCAACCTGCCAGTTTTTGGTCTCCCGACTCGATGGAGACCCGTTCGGACGAAAAGGGTAGAGAGGAAACCCTTCTCCGGACGGGCTTGTAGGGGGGGCGGATCATGCCCAGAGCCGTTCGATCCAGCAGATAGCCGGCCCCGCCCAGGAGGAACCCCGTCCCGACTATCCAAAAGAGGGAAGCGCTCACGGCGTCGGGCTTCCCCCCGTCGGAGAAACCTCCTGGGGGCGAGCGACTCGGATCCCGTCCTGACCGGTGAGCCTCAGGATCCTCTCGCCGAGAGGTAGCCTGCTTACTTCGACACTCTCGCCCACCAGAGGAGCGTGCAGGAGGTGGAGCTCCGTACCCTGCCAGTAGGCCAGTCCGGTATGGGCGACGTCCAGACCGTCCACCGTGCTGGTTGCCGCGATGATGTCCCCGTTTTGGATCGACGAGGCCAGAATCGAGATCTCGCCCTCCGGGATTCGGAACCGGGTCATTCCACTGAGTTGGAACTCGGTGTCCATGATGGCCCTGACGTTGGCCGGGTCCGCCAGCTGCCTGTAGGCCTCCGGGTGGGTGCTCATGAAGTCGATGGCCTTGGAGTCTTCCTCTCCGCCCAGTTCCTGGGTCACCTCCTTCACCAGGCCCTTCGCTTCATTGTCCGATATCCATTCGGAGAAGTAGTGGAGTCGGCTCGGGTATCCGTCCACCCGACCTCGGCGGTACCGGATTTCCTGGATCGCCCTCTTGTAGGCCTCCCTCGCCCTGAGGTCCGAGGCCAAAATGGTGGAGTCGTGGGTTTTGACGAAGCGGGCCAAAGCGAGGACGTTTTCAACCAAAGTCACACAGTCGAACTCCTCGAAGTTGATGACCACGTCTTCTTCCCCGGCAACCTCCAGCGTTCCGGGGCCGTAGGGCCATCCCACGAACGACTCGCCGATCCGGACCATGGCTTCGCCCATTGGGAGGGTATCGAAGCCCGCTTCCCACGCATACGTCACTGACGAGTGAAAGACCCCCCAATCAAATTCCGTCCCCCCTTGAGGTCGGAGGGCCCGAGTGGCAGTCTCGATGTCTCCTTCCCAGGTCTCGTCCTCCGGAGCCCCCTCGCCTTCCCCACCACCACAGGCCACCAGCACGCCCACCGCGGCAAGGACCAGAAACCGACTGACTCTAATCACTTGGCCTCCGGTATTCAGCCCACCCAAGCCATCCCATCGGGCTCGTCCCCGGGGAAGATCTCTCCGGACACTTCCCAGTTTACCAGGTCGATGACGGTGATCTTGTCATCCTGGGTATTGGCCACATAAGCCGTCTTGTTGTCCGGCGTCACGAGAATCCCGATGGGGGCTGCACCCACGGAGAGACGTCGGAGGATGGTCCACCCTTCCGGATCCACCGCGACGACCTCATTCCCGTTGGCGTTGGAGATCAACAGCTCATCACCCCCGGGGCGAACCTTCACTCTGATGGGGAAGTCACCCACATCCATGCTCCGGGTCACCGCACCGGTGGCGAGGTCCACCTCTACCAAAGTGCCGGCGGCACGGTTTGTCACATAGGCCCGCTGACCGTCGGGGTGAATCGTCAGGCCTTCGGCCCCTGCCCCGGTTTCAACGTGGGCAACCACAGCCTGAGTCGCGGGATCAACGATGGTGGCGGTGCCACTCCCGATGTTCGCCGTCACCACGCGGCCTGCTTCCTCGGCCACAGCCACCATGTGGGTGACCCTCTGACCGGTTTCTACCGCTCTGATGATCTCCCCGGATTCAGGATCGATCTGGAGTACGTGGGCCGATCCCTCGGTGGTTACCCAAAGGGTCCCGTCCGATGCCACTTCCACGCCATGGGGACGTGTGTGGGGAGCGAGAGAGATGGTACCGGAAACCTCCAGCGTCTCCAGATCAACAACCGTCACGGTGTTCCCAGGTTGGCCACCGGTCCCGTAGTCCGTGACGTATGCGACCCGGCTGTCCAAAGACACGGCCACTTCGTGCGGAGCGAACCCGACCTGGATGGTCTTCACTTCGGTCCCCGTACCTGGATCCACCACAGAGAGGGTGTTGGAGCTTTTGTTCACGACGAGCAGATAGGGGCCCTGAACCACTTCTTCGCCGCTTTGGTCGCCTGTTTCAGCACCGTCCGCCGCCTCGGTAGGGCCGCAGGAAGACAGAAGGAGCGGGGAAACCAGGAGAAGGGCTGGCAGAGTGCGGGAGAGTCGCATGGAAACCTCCGTTCGTAGCCGACTTCGAGCCGGGTGGTGATTTGAGAAGGGCTGAATTCTATCAGGCCCCGGCCATTATTGGAACTTCCCCAGGGCCCGAGGGGTTCCTCTCGACGGCTAAGAAGGACCCCGGTCCCCCGGTGTGGGACCCAAGATTCAGGAGCATAACATGGCCTATTCGGAACTTATGGTAGCCCCGATGCGTCAGGACCTCGTCCGCCTCGGTTTTAAGGAGATGAGGACACCTGAGGACGTAGAGGGCTTGTTGGAGTCAGAAGGAACCGTCTTGGTGGCAGTGAACTCGGTTTGCGGTTGTTCGGCAGGCGGCCTACGGCCCGCCATGGCCATGGCCCTGGAAAACCAAAACAAACCCCAGCTCCTGACCACCGTCTTTGCTGGTCAGGACATGGAAGCTACGGAACGGGCCCGGGAATACTTCGTGGGCTACCCGCCCTCCTCCCCTTCGGCGGCCATCCTACAGGACGGAGAGCTTGTCTACATGATGGAGCGTCACCAGATCGAGGGGCACACGCCCCACGAGATCTCGGACGCCTTGAAGGTGGCTTTCGACCAGTACTGTCGATAAAGGAACGCTAAGGATTGTCTCCCAGGAGCTCGGCAATCTCCGGGTCCTCGGCCAGATCCTCCTCCGTCAGCTCCGGGAAGTCGTCGTCGGGAACCGCAGCATCGGGAATGGCGGCCGCGCCCCCTGCAGCAGCCGCAACCTCCTTGGAACGGTTTTCTCGCCGTAGTTGCCTCACCCCGTCGAGGCCGAACACACCTCCACCCCGAGCCGCGACGTAGAGGAAAAGGAAAGAGTAAAAGGCCGGCAGTTCGCCCCCATTCAAAATCGGCCAGAACCCGTTGGGTGCGTGGACACTGAAGTAGGCCCAGGCCAACTCACCCGAGAGGATGAAGGCGACAGGCCGGGAGAACAGGCCCAGGACCAGCAGCGTCCCCCCCACGATCTCCAGCATCCCGGCCAAACCCGTAAGCCCGAAGAGGTCACCCACCGGCTCGCCCCCCGGGAACCCGAACAACTTCTGTGCCCCGTGCTGCCAGATTAAGAACCCTGAGACGATACGGAGGAGGTTCAGGGCAACCTGCTCGATCCAAATGGTCTTTTTGCCTTTCACCTGGGTTCCTCCTCTGAACTCTGAAAACCAGTTACTGCAAGATACGCCTTAGACTCTACGACCCAGCGGACATTTCGGTTTCCAGACAGCCGGGTTCAGGAGCGGTCCGAGGTCGGGAGCAGTCCAAGGTCAGGAGCCGTCCCCCAGTCGCTTCTGCCGCTTTTTCTCTTTTCGCTCGAACTTCCTGCGACGCTTTGCTTCCCGGTTCGTTTCTCCGGGGAAGCGGGTGGTCACCTCCACGCCCCCCATGAGGGCCAAGCCCCTTATTCGCAGAAGGGGGGCATTGGGGTCATCACTCATGGTGGCGTCTTCCCGGTGTTCCCATCCGCCGAGGATCGCCATCCCGTCACACTCTACCGGGAGCCCCGGGGGTACGATGATCTCGGCGCCGCCCATGGCCGTGAAAATCCACACTTCCGTCTCCCCCGGCGGGAGCAGTGCCTCCCGAAAGTCCAAGGAGACTCCCCCCATCACCGAGAAGGCGTAGTTCTGCCTGGCAGGAATCCAGCGCCCCTTCCTCTCGGTTCCCCCGAGAAGGGCCACCTGAAACGCCCGTTCCTTCACTCGGGAAGCTGGAACGGAAGCTTGTGGGCGCTGGACGGCGGTGGTCTGCACATCCTCCTTCCGGACCGGTAGGTCTCCCGAGGGCAGGTCGGAAAGGAGGGCTTTGAGCTCGTCCAGGGATTCGGCTTTGTGGGCCTTCTCGACGCGGCGTTCGAATTCTTCCACCGAGAGGGCGTCGTTGGCGAAATGCTCGCAGAGCGCGTCGATGGCCTTTTGCCGGGTCGAGCCTACGTCTCCACCGCCGGCCTCTGTCATCTCATCCCTCGTTTCTGTAGACGATTTCTCCGTCCACCATCGTCATCTCCACCTGCACGGTGGGGATTTCTACTGGATCCACCTGGAAAAGGTCCTGGGCGAGCACGACCAGATCGGCATACTTCCCTGGAATTAGCTGCCCGACCCGGTTCTCGGCGAATCCGGCATAGGCACTGCCCTGGGTGTAGGCTGTCAGCGCCTCTTCCAACGAGATCTTCTCCTGTGGAACCCAACCGTAGGGATTCCTCTCGTCAAGAGTTCTCCGTGTGAGAGCCCCATAGATGCCGCACAAAACGTCCATGGGCGCCACCGTCCAATCGGAGCCGAAAGAGAGAGGGGCGCCGGCGTCCAATAGGCTTCTGAAGGCGTATGTGGTTTCGACTCGTTCACTCCCAATACGTTTTTCGGCCCACCGTCCATCGTCTATGGCATGATACGGCTGCATCGCCGGAATCACCCCCAATTCGGCAAACCGGGGGAACGCCGCCGCAGACAGGTGCTGAGCGTGTTCGATCCGGAACCGGCGATCCCTGGGCCCGTTCTCCTCGATGGCTTGTTCATAGAGATCCAGAAGCCAGTCGTTTGCCTGATCACCTATGGCGTGGATGATGAGTTGGAGCCCCGCCGCGTCACCGGCCAAAGCCCACCTTCGGAGGGAGGCGGTGTCGGTGGTCAAAAGACCTGAGGTCGAGGGATCGTCAGCGTAGGGATCGTAGAACCAGGCCGTGGTCGATCCGAGAGACCCGTCAACAAATCCCTTCAACCCGCCCCACCAGAGGTGATCGTCGCCAGTTCCGTTCTCGGCGACAAAGTCCCGGAGCCTCTCCCAGGTGGAGATGGGAACCACCGAGTACACCCGCATCTTCAGGCGCCCGTCCGCATGAGCCCTCCGGAAGGTCTCGAAATCGGTCCAGGTCCCCATGTGGTGCGTCTGGGTGACACCCATGGACAAGGCATACTCCACAGCATCGTCAAGGGCCCCGTCCAAGTCTTCTTCCGAGGGCTCAGGGATTACCCCTGACACCAGTGTCATGGCTTCGTCTTTCAGGATCCCGGTGGGTTCCCCCGTATCGGGGTCCAGGACAATCTCACCGCCTGGTGGCACAGGGGTAGACGCGGTGATTCCGGCCATTTCCAGAGCCACCGAGTTGGCCAGCGCCATGTGACCGTCCAACCGCGACACAAAGACGGGCCTGGTCAACGTCGCCATGTCGATCCAGTCCCGGTGGGGAAGCTCTCCCCCCCACATCTCGTGATCCCAGTCTCCACCTGTGATCCACTCCCCCGCCTCCAGGCCGGAGGAAAACTCGAAGATCCGCCGGCCGAGCTCCTCTCTCGAGTCAGCATCCCGAAGGTCGACGGAGGAGAGCTGGAACCCACCCGGGATAAAATGCGTGTGGCTGTCGATAAACCCCGGGACTATCATTCGGCCCTCGAGCCGAACGACTTCGGTGTCCCTGCCCCGCAGGGCCCTGATCTCCCGGTCGCTCCCTACCGACTGGACGAACCCGCTCTTCACCGCCAGGGCCTGGGCCATGGGTTCGCCGGGCACGCCCGACCAAACCTGCCCACCCAGGAAAATCACGTCGGCGGGGATTTCCGGTGACGAACATCCAACAGCCGGCAGCGCTGCGACGGAAGCGACAAACAGGAAACCACGAGCGGAAAAGGACATCGGATTGTTCCAGTTGTTCTGGTAAAACGGGACAACGACGGATCACTTAAGTATTCGAGAAAGGTTACCTCACGGCGACCTTCCGGATCAAGGCGATGGAGCGGCCCTTTCTACCTTCCGGACCAGGAACCGATCGGAAATCCGAAGCGGAAACCCTCCCTCCCTCAGTTTTCTGGGAGTTTGCCTCTCTTTCTCGAGGGACATCCTGGAAAAAAACTATGCACTCAGGAGCCTTTCCTGAACCGTTAACCCACTCAACAACCGGCACGATTTATGCATTGGATTGTAGAACACATAGGGCATTCACCTCGATCCTAGGAGGCACCATTCGAACTTTCCTCGTGAGCCTGTTGGGAGCGGCCACTCTGACGGCCGGGCTGTTGCTCGTCCGGCAACATCAGAAGGAGGCCGAAGAAGAAGCTAGGCGGCAGGTTCCGGCCGGCGAGAAAGTGGCTCGGAACGTATCTCTTGAACGACTTCGGGAGCTCGGACTCTAACCAGTCCCCAGAGAGCCTGTCCCGGCTCGACCCAATTCAGGTCAGGACCCTTCCATCCCCGGATCCTCTTCCTCCGGCGCAGCGGAGGTGTGGTCATGAAGGATCCTCCAGCCTTCGTCCGTCTTTCTCAGAACCAGTGAAAAGAAGCCGGTAGCGGTGACTACCTCTTGTTCTTGGAGTTGATAAAGAACGTATTGACCCAACGCCAGAGCATGGGCCTCCCCCAACTCCATGACCTCGATGTCTTGGAAACGGAGCGAGTCCCGGGCGGCCCCGGGTGCCCAGTAGGTCTCCAGGTACCGTGTCCTGACGCTTTCCCACCCACGGGTTACGCCTGTACCACTTGAGAAGGTCAGGTCTTCCGACCTCCAGTAGTCGTCCATGAACCCGTCGAGGTCCCCTCCAATCCAGGCCTCGGCCGACGCCAGGAGCATCTCTTCGATCTCCCTGGCCGGGTCCCCTCCCAACACGTCCCCAGCGGGCTGGTCGTCCCCCTCCTGTCGCTCGAACCCACAACCGGCCAACGCGACGACAGCGAGTAATGCCACGGGCACAAAAAAGCGGCGGCCGGAAGATCTGTCCGGCCCCCGCCCTTTTTTCCGGGACCACCGCAACCGGGTCACTCGAAGAAGGCTACGTTCTTCTCGATGAAGTTTGTCCATTCCGGAGGCACGTCCGTATCTGGGAAGATGGCCTGAACCGGGCACTCCGGCTCGCATGCACCGCAGTCGATACACTCTTCCGGGTGGATGTAGAATTGATCGTCACCTTCGTAGATGCAGTCCACCGGGCAGACCTCGACGCACGCGGCATCCTTCGTCCCAATGCACGGTTCTGCAATGATATATGTCATTCCGCCTCCCTAGGGTCTTGCCACCGGTTCTCTCATCACACGGGGCCGTATCTGCCAGCTTACACCTGAAGAGAGCTTCGTCAAGCCCTCAATCCTGTTCCTTCTCCCACATCAGGTCCGGCACATCCTGGTTCCAGTTTTCGAGGCGAGCCCACGCGAACAGGAGATCGGAAAGACGGTTGAGGTACCTCACCACCAGCGGGTCCACCGCCTCCTGTTCGCCGAGGCGAACCACCGCCCTCTCCGCCCTTCGGCAAACCGTCCGAGCCATGTGGAGGGAAGCCGCACCTCGGCTTCCACCAGGAAGAATAAAACTCCGAAGCCCGGGGGGATCGGCCATGGCCGCGTCGATCCACCCTTCCATCTCCTCAATCCTGGCGTCTGGGAGGTGGGGGGTGGACACCTTTGCCGTCCCATCTTCGGAGCCGGGTGTGGCCAAGGAAGCGCCAAGATTGAAGAGGTCGTTTTGAATCCGCCCCAGGCCTTCGTTGATCTCCTGGACCCCAACCGCCTCTCGACACACTCCCAAGGACGCGTTCAGCTCGTCCACCGTGCCGTACGCCTCGACCCGGATGTGGGCTTTCGAAACCCTTCCGCCCCCGAACAAACCCGTGTCCCCCTTGTCGCCGGTACGGGTATAGATCTTCATGCCGTTCTCCTCGGGACCCGGGTATTGTCACCGAAGCCGGGTCAGTTTTCGGATGGCCTGGGCTTTTTCCAACAAAGATGTGGTTTTCCCCTCGCCGTCTTTTCCCGAATCCATGGCCGCCATGAGCTCCCTCAGGTCCAGAGCCACCTCCAACAGCAGCTGATCCCTTTGGAAGTCGAAGTCCAACCGGGCCATGGCCTCGTCGTCCCCCTTCCCTTCCGCCCTCCCGAACGCATCTCTGTAGAGCTCGTCCAGGTTTCCGAGTATCCGTTTTCGGTCCCTCATAAGATTGTACCTCTGCTTTCCGGGCGGACGGATTCCAGAGCCTTGCCACCCGGCCCCGAGATAAAAAACTCCCTGATGAAACCCTGCAACTCTTCGATGTGGTCTTCGAACAGGTGGCCCGCACCCTCCACCGACCGCATCGTGACGTGGTCTCCCAGGCCACCCATGACCCTCTCCACCTCCCGCGCCGATCCGTGCTCGTCATGCTCGCCCTGAACCACCAGCACGGGTTTCTGGGCCTCCGCCAAGTATGTGTAGTCGTACACGTGAATCGGCGTTCCAAGGGCAACCAGGGCCACCACTCGTGGATCATCGACGCCCACCTTCAACCCAACCATGGACCCGAACGAGAGGCCGCCAACGACGACAGGGCGCTCCGGCAATCCCAGGTCGAGCCAGTCCAGGGCGGCTCGGACATCTTCCTCCTCTCCGATGCCCTCGTCATAGCTGCCGGTACTGAAACCGACGCCTCTGAAGTTGAACCGGAGCGTGCGTAACCCGGCGTCGTTCAGCGCTTGTCCGGCTCGGTATACAGCCTTCGTATGCATGGTACCGCCCAGGACTGGATGGGGATGACAAAACACCGCTCCTCCCCTGGGTTCACCTTTGGGGTTTTGGATGGCGGCTTCCAGGTGTCCATGGGACACTGGGATCTTCACAAAAGCTCTCCGGTAGGAGGAAGATACCTTAGGTCGGTGGAGACGGGGGTTTTCTCGCGTCCCCCCATTGGCACGGCTATGTTGTTCCTGCCCTCACGATGGGTCAAGAGATCAGGCTACAGGAGGATTTTCATGTCCAGCGAGCTCCCGGACCAAGACACCTTATACGAGGAAGCGAACAACCTCTATTGGGAGTCGGACCAGAGTGTGAACCAAATCAGTGAGGCGCTGGACTTGTCCAAGGGCGTGCTGTACGGCCTCATCGCCGCTCTCCCAGCCGGTCTTCCCTGCCCAAAGTGCGGGGAAGAGATGGTGTTCCCCAACCGAACGGCCAGAGACAAAGGGTTTCTGGCTTGTCCCGAGTGCCACATGGAGGAGGAAGAGGCCGCGGTCCGGTCGTATTGGGAGGGAGAAGGAGAGGTGCCCGAGGTTGGATCCGCAGAGGAAACGCCCTCATTCGCCAGCCGGGCCGGGTCGGCCGTTCAGAAAGCGGTGGACACAGGTAAAGAGCGAGTCACGAACCTCACTCCCAAAGGCCGGGTCATCGCCGGAACAGCCCTTCTGGGGGCAGCTGCCGGCTTGGTCCTCGGCGCGTACCTCCGGAGGCGGTAACCGCAGGCGGCAGTGATCTGCACTCCGTCTGGATAACATCTGCACCCCTACTGACCTGAACCCATGGACCGTCGTCTAGACCCACGATCCATCGTCACGCCCTATGCCTTTGCGGTCCACCCGGATCTTCTGGGCAGACCCCTGGCCACTCCAGGCCAGCGCTTGGGGGCCATACTCGTCGATCTGATCGTTATCGGGTTTGTGGCCCAGATCGGGGCGGCACCGTTGGCAATCGGGACAGTAGCCCTCCTGTTCTGGCTCGCCTTCCGAAAACAGGGGCGGGACATCTTCGGTAAGGTGTTCCGGATCGCTGTGGGATGCCTGGGATTCCTCATTCTGACGGTCACCATTTTGGTGGTCATCTGGATCCGGTACGGGCCCACCATCCAGGAGTTCCTGGACGAAACCGACAGCGGAATCAACATCCAAGGGACGGGGGCCCTCTCCCCCGAGGCTTTGGCCGGAGGAGAAGAGGACAGCCCCTTCATCGACCTCATCCAGGGGATCGGTGGGTTCATGGCTCTTCAGCAGGCCACGGACCAGGAAGAAGCCCAGGTCCTGTTGAACGAGTTGGTGGGAGACGCGTATGACGCAGGGTTGAGCCGGAGTGAGGTTCGGGGGGTGGTCGTGGGGCTCCTTCCGGAAGGCGCGCCTTGGTACTCCTTCGGCGAGGAGATGGTCGATGTAGCCATTGAGAACCTCTCCCAACCCCAAGAGGTCACCCCCGAGGAGGAAGAAGGCGTGGTTGGAGCGGAAATGGGCGTGGTGGAGGAAGACACGATCGTCGCCTTCAGCGAGGCGGCGGCGGACAGTATCGACCGGTTGAATCTGGCTCTTCGATTCTCGGAGGAAGACCGTGAAGACGCCGAGTCGGAACTGGCCCAGGCAAGGGAGGAACTGGAGGTAGAAAGGAACAAGGGATTCCTCGCATGGCTCCTGGGTCTCATCGACGATCTGGGTATCGGATTCGGATGGGCAGCTCTCTATATGACCGTCACCCACGCATGGTGGAAAGGCACCAGCGTCGGGAAGAGAATCTTCCGGATCCGGGTGGTCATGATTGACAAACGACCGCTAAACTGGTGGCTTTCATTTGAGCGTGCTGGTGGATACGCCGCCGGATTCGCCACTGGACTGCTGGGTTTTGCCCAGATTTTCTGGGACCCGAATCGGCAGGCCATTCACGACAAGGTCTCTGAGACCATCGTGGTAAAAGTAGGAAAAGACCCCGTTCCGGGCCCATGGATGGAAGAGGGAAAAGCCATGTGGATGGGTGGACGCCACGGGGCTCGGGAAACTCCGCGGAGTTGATGCGGATTAAAGAATGAGAACAACAAAACTGAGGACTTCTCTTTGAAGAAATTGTCTCTCTGCCTCCTACTCCTTCCTCTTCTGGCGTGCGGAGGGGAACGGGACGAGGCTCAGGTATCAGGAACCGACGACGCCACCGCGGACGTCCTGGAATCCGCTACTCAACAGCCCACGACCCCCCGTTCCACCAGCCCTCGTCTCGCCGACCAAGAACAGGTGGCAGGACCCCCGAGGATATCCGACATGGGTTACAACCAGGGAGTGGCCGAAGCCCCGGTTAAGGTCCTGGAATTCAGTGATTTCGGCTGTGGATACTGCAGGCGCTTCCACGAAGAGACCTTCCCCGTCCTCAAAGAGATCTACGTCGACGGCGAATACGTGGAATGGAAGTTCATCCCCTACGTAATCGGCATGTTCCCCAACGGCCTGGAAGCGTCAATCTCTTCGGAGTGTGCCGGAGAGCAGGACAAGTTCTTTCCCATGCAGGGCCGCCTCTTCGCGACCCAGAGCGGATGGAAGAACAGCGATGATCCCTATGCGTTCTTCGCCAATCTGGCCGCAGAGGCTGAGCTGGACGTCGAGCGGTTCAACGCCTGCGTGGAGGGCGGCTGGAGGGACACCGCCCTGAGGGCGAACATCAGCCTCGGTCAGCAGGCCGGAGCCCGGGGTACGCCGTTTTTCATCGTAGACGGCCGGGCAATCCCTGGCGCTTTGCCCCTTGAAGAGTTCAGGAGAGTCTTGGACACCGCCCTCACCCAACACGGAGTGACTCCGCCTCCCAGATGAGGGCCTCCACCCTCCTCCTCCCCCTCTTCGCTGTCTCCTGCGGATGGAATGCCGCAGGGACCACGGCGTGTGTCGCCACTGGGCCGGCCCGTGCCCTACCGGACAACCTCCGGGAAAGCTCAGGCGTGGCTTGGAGCAGGTCTCGGGACGGTATCCTCTTCAGCCACAACGATGGCGGCCACCCTGCCAGCATCTATGCCCTCGATGCAAACGGCGGACTGGTGGGAGAAATCCCTTTGGAAGGGGCCTCAAATCGGGACTGGGAGGATATCGCCACCGCCGACTGTGACGCAGGATCGTGCATCTACATCGCGGACGTGGGAGACAACCAGGAAGTCCGGGACCGGATCACCCTCTATCGAATAACCGACCCGGGGACTTACGACGGAACGCCGCAGCCGGCCGACGCCTTCCCCATGGTCCTCCCTGAGGGGCCACGGGACATGGAGGCCCTCTTTGTCCTTCCGGGAGAGAGAGTCTTCCTTGTGAGCAAGGGGCGGAATCACGCCGTGACGTTATACCGCTACCCCCCTCCCTTGAGGAGTGGTGAAGAGGTTGTGCTGGAGGCTGTGCAAACGTTCTCCGACGGACCGCTTCCCATTCCCCGGCAGGTCACCGGCGCAGACGCCTCCCAGGACGGGACGGTGGTGGCCATTCGGACCTACGATGCCCTCACCTTCTTCAGCGTCGACCAGGATAAGCTCACGCCCATCCCAGGGAACCGTGCTTTGTTGCGGACCATCCAGGAGGCCCAGGGAGAAGCGGTGGGGCTGGGACCTGACGGTCGGGTCGTCCTGACCTCGGAGAGCCTCATGGGCCGAGGAGCTTCCCTGGCCATGCTCCGGTGCGGAGCCCTGACGGGAGGGGGTTGATGGCACGTTCCGGAAACGACCCTGTGATCGATGGGTCCGCTCCCGGAGCAAGAATCGGGTCGTTCGGCGTCGGGCTCTCCCCGAGATTGGTACTCGAAACAACGAACCGCTTCAGAAGTCGAGTGCCATGAAAGCCTCAGCAGACTACCACACTGTCGCCCGAGCCCTGCGGTACCTGGACGAGAACTATCTCGATCAACCGTCCCTGGACGAGCTCGCCGAGGCCCTGGGCCTGAGCAAGTTCCACCTCCAAAGGCTGTTCACCCGCTGGGCCGGAGTGAGTCCGAAGCGATTCCTTCAGTTCCTCACCCTGGACCACGCGAAGCGCCTTTTGTTGGATTCGGAGCCCGTTCTGGCCACCGCTTTCGCCTCCGGGCTCTCCGGCCCCGCGAGGCTACACGACCTGTTCATCAACACCGAAGGGGTGACCCCTGGGGAATACAAGAGTGGCGGATTCTCCCTGAGCATCGGATACGGGTTCCACGCAACGCCCTTCGGAGAGGCCCTTCTGGCCACCACTGAGAGAGGCCTTTGCCATCTCTCCTTCCTGGCAGGCGACGCCCCGGGGGATAGGGAAGCCTATTTGGGTGTCTTGGAGGAGGAGTGGCCCGGTGCGACCCTTTCCGAGGCGTCGAAGCCCACGGCAGAGCTAGCCCGAGCCATCTTCTACCCCGGCGACGGCTCGCTGCCGAAAGCACCTTTGTCGGTCTTCTTGAAGGGTACCAACTACCAACTCAAGGTCTGGAACGCCCTGCTACGGATCCCGGCCGGATCGGTCACGACCTACGGACGGTTGGCCGGGGCCATGGGTTCCCCTGGGTCGGCCAGGGCTGTGGGCACAGCCGTGGGCAGGAATGCCGTCGCCTACCTCATTCCCTGTCACCGGGTCATCAGGGAAATGGGCGGGTTCGGGCAATACCGATGGGGTTCAGTGAGAAAAAGCGCCATGCTGGCTTGGGAATCGGCCCAGAAGGCTACGCGGCAAGCCTCGTAAACTTCGGCTCTCGGGCGCCCTCTTCCCTGCCGTGTCTCGTGGGGCTCAGCCTCCCTTCATCTTTTCCAGAAGACGATCGACTACTTCGTCCATCCGTTCGTCGCGCTTGTTCTTGTCCCGGATGATCCCTTCGTGGTCGATGATGTAGATGGTCGGCCATCCCGTCACGCCCCATTTTGTCGCGATGGGTCCGCTGGTGTCCCCACCGTCCCAGAACGACGGCCAGGTGATGTTCTCTCTTGCGATTGCTTCGAAGTAGTCCTCTTTGGGGTCACTGTTGATGCCAATGAGGGCGAATGGTTCGTCTTCCAGTCTGCTTACGAGCGACCGCTCGTGCGGGTACATGGCCCGGCAAGGGCCTCACCAATCTCCCCAGAAGTCGATGACCACCACCTTTCCGAGGAATTGGCTCAACCGGATCTCATCTCCATCGGCCGTAACTCCCACGATTTCTGGTGCCGGTTGCCCGATGGCCAGATCCTCGTCGGTATAGGCGTTCAGGACCGCATCGGCCATCACGCCATAGGTGACGCCGCCTTTCGGGACATCGGCATACTCCTCCATCAGTAGCCGGAGGTCCGAGTCTGCCTTCTCCCTGTTTTCAGGCGAATCCTCCACCATCCCGTACCGCATGAACCGCTTGATGTAGCGGGCCAGGTCATAGATTGCGGCTGCCCTCACCTCCGGGTGGGGAGAGTTCTCACGGAGCTCTCCGAAGTATTCTTCGCGCTGCTCCTCGGAGAAGTTCGTAATCAACTCCCCGAGCCGCTTAATGTGAAGAGACTGGCCGTACCGCTCGAAGATGGCATCGGTGTCTTCACCGATCGTGGCCGATCTCTCATCCCGGGGAGCCCGGCGCATTACCCAGAACTTGGCCTCCAGAGCGGCGTCGGTACCCCAATAGTCCTCCGCAAGCGTCTGGTACTTGGGAGTGAACTCCTCATTCTTCTCCGTTCTCCCAAGGTCGCTTTCCGAGTAGGCTTCCTTCAATGCGGCGAGCTCAGCCGAGGCAGCCTCCTCCTCGGCAGCGGAGGTCCCCGTCATCAACCACTTCTCCGCATCCATCGCGGCCTGGGTGCCGGAATATCTCTCTGTCAGTTCCTGATACCGGGCCGTGAATTCGGTGAACTTATCCACCGATCCCAACTCGCTGGCCGTGTATGCTTCCCCAAGCTCGGCGAGGGCCGAGGCCGCCCTTTCCTCCTTGGAGCAACCGCTGGAAACCAACGACAGGAGCAGGGCTCCCAGGGGAAACCTGATCCTCGACGTACGTCTCACCCATCTCATGGTCACAAGACCTTTCTCCGCATGGAGACTGGAAGGCACCTCGGCTTTCCGGGCACCGACGAGCACTGAGGGGGGGCCTCATATGGAGTTATTGAGCGATGTTAACCAACCCCCGAATACCCCCACAAGGAAGGGTTTGTAAGAGAAAGGGAAGAACTGGGCGCCTCCCCTGCCCTTCTTTGAACCCTTGACGCCAACCTTTGTTCTTATTAGTTGTATCTAACAACAGTTGGTAGTTACAACTATTTTTCATCAGTAGTCTCAGGTCGATACGCACCATGGACCATCCCACAGGCACCATCCACCGCCCGTCGCTCCTCAGGGACGCCGCCCGGCTTCAGGACGCCTTGGGGGAGCTGATTCGGGTCCTCCAATTCCGGGACCGAGACCGGGCGTGCTGCTACGACCTCTCGGTCAGCCAATGTCATGCCCTTCAGGCCCTCATCCAGAACGGACCCATGACCGTCACTGAGTTGGGAGCACAACTCTACCTGGAAAAGAGCACCGCCAGCCGCATCGCCAAGGCCCTCCTGGAGAAGGAGCTGGTGCGAAAACGGGCCCCAAAGGCCGACGGGAGGGTGGTGATCCTCCAAGTAACCGAGGCCGGCCACCGCCTGGCGAGAAAGATCATGAACGACTTATCGGAGGAGTACATGGACCTCCTGGAAGGGTTCGAGCCGGAGGTCCGGGCCGCCCTTCCCCTCCTCCTGGATCGATTGACGCATACCATATCCACCAGAATGGACCCCCAGGATCCAACCTGCTGTTGAAGGAGACAACCATGAAAGAAGACGACATTCGCCGCGCAGTCAGGGACCGCTACGGCTCCATCGCCCGGGAAGGGTCGGTGGGCTGCGGCTGCGGCTGTAGCACCGACGGGGAAGCACTGACGGATCTCGCAACTATCGGTCAGACTGTAGGTTACTCGAAAGACCAGCTGAACATCCTTCCTGAAGGAACCAACCTCGGGCTCGGGTGCGGCAACCCCACGGCACTGGCAAGCCTGAAAGCGGGGGAAACGGTTCTGGACCTGGGATCGGGAGGAGGAATCGACTGCTTCCTGGCCTCGAAAGAGGTGGGGCCGGAAGGGCGCGTCATCGGCGTAGACATGACGCCGGACATGATCGAAAGGGCCCGAAAGGCAGGCAGGGCAGGCGGTTACGACAACGTGGAGTTCCGCCTGGGAGAGATCGAGGCCCTCCCGGTGCCGGACAACAGCATGGACGCCGTCATCTCCAACTGCGTCGTGAACCTTTCCCCGGCCAGGGATCGGGTGTTTGCCGAGGTGATGAGGGTACTGAAACCCGGTGGACGCATCATGATTTCGGACCTCATCTCCGAACAGCCGACGCCCGAGTTCCTTCTGGAAAACACCGACGCCCTGGTGGGATGTCTTCCGGTCCAGGAGGACGAGTATCTGGGGGCGCTAAGGGCTTCAGGGCTGGAACAGGTGGAAATCGTGGAGGAAAAGGCCTATCCCAACGACCTGTTGACGGCGGATCCGGCCGTGAGGGACTATCTGGCGGCTCATCCGGCCCAAGAGGAGATCATCCTGAACTTCATCGGGTCCATCCGGAGTGGGATGATCCAGGGGGTAAAACCAACGGCCTGACGGATTTAGAACCGTTTTAAATACGTAAGCTTCACCACCGACGCCCGGTCGGAGATCTTCCAGAGGTCGTCGTCCACGCCTCTTTCCTCGGTGAACACCAGGAAAAGGTCGCTGCCGGGCCGGTGGATGAAGTTCACCCGCAGATTGCTGGAAAAGACGTCGTCCAGGGAGTTGTACTGGACCAGCAGGTTGGCGCTGAGGCGGGTGGAGAAAGAGTAAGTCCCCCTTAGATTTATGAGGTTCGAGGTGAATTCCCCGCTGGGGAGCTCCACCCTGCTCCGCTCAAGACCCATGGAAAGGGCAACCTGGGGAATTGGGGCCACACCGACGTTACCCCCGACCGCCCGGAGGGTCCCGCCGTAGAAGTTCGCCGCGTTGGCGTTAGCCCTGACAACCACCGGCTTCGACGGATCGGTTGAGAACATCACCAGTCCGGACGTCGCATCGTATTCCCCCACAGGGACATAGAGGGAATCGGCCAGGTCAAAATCCTCGTCGGGGCGATTTTCCCCCGGCTGGAAGAATAGGGTGAGCTCGCCGCCCGATTCGAACTGGGTGGACAACACCGGACCTCCGGACCAGTCCTGGAGCGTGCCGTCCACTGAGGTGAACACGTTCCCCCCGAACCAAAGGTCCACCCTCCGAATATTCAGGAAATCCGGGCGGAAACTCCTTCTGGCGAAGACTTCCGAGCGCCTCACGTCGTCACGCTGAATAAACCCCGATTTCGCCTCGACTTTGGGTCCGACCTGGATGACTCGGCCAAAAAGCTCCCAAAGGTCCGAACGCCAGGTTCCGGAGATCCCGAAGGCCAGGTCGTCGCCCCCCTCCCCCTGGGTGAAGGTGTGGGCAAACCAGGCTTGGACGTTGGTGGCTGGGGTCAGATAGAAAGAACCGTCGGCTCCGACCACTGTATTCTGGCCCTCGGAGCTTCGCCGATCGGTAGCCATGACCCCGATGTAGTTGTTGGCTCCAATGTCCCTTTTCATCCGAGCCACGGAAAACACCTCCCGTGGGACGATGTCCTCCACCTCGTTGGTCACAACGGTCAGGAGGCCCACGGTCTGGCCGCCTTGGCGGCCGGTAAGGCGCACGCCACCCATGATGGGCACTACCTCATCCTCGTCCTCCTCGATCCCGATCCTCCGAGAGAAGAACATCTGGAATTGGGGCGGTTCGAAGGGGTTTCCCTGGACCCCGAAGTCGAAGATCCCGGAGTTTTCCAGGAAAAAGTCCCTCTTCTCCGGGAAGAAGAGGCTGAACCGTGTCAGGTTCACTCGCTCGTCGTCCACTTCCACTTGAGCGAAGTCGGTATTGAGAGTCAGATCGAGCACAAGTCCTGGTCTGACTTCGGTTTTCATGTCCAGGCCCACCGACGTCTCAGACGACCGAGACAGGGTGCCATCATCCCATCGGGCCTCTTCCAGGCCCCCCAGGACGTAGGGCTTGGTCTCCAGGTTCCGGCCGGTGGCGGGTAAGCCGGTGATCCCTTCCAGGTCCCCGGCCTGGCTCACCCGATGGAACCCACCATCGTCTCTAGACCAGGCCCGCCAGAGGACTTTTTCGTTTTTTCGCCTGATGATCCGGTAGACGTTCAGTCCCCAGGGTCGCTCGGAATCGTTGGGATATCTGAGGGTCCGGAGGGGAATCCGGAATTCCGCCGACCACCCGTCGGCGGTTTTGGTCCCTGAAACCTCCCAAACGCCCCGCCAATCTACGTTGAACTCCTTACCCTCGTCCGAAAGGAGGGCATCGAACTCGGCCCCATTGGGATTGGTGCCAAATACGTAGGCGTTTCTGTTGTCGTCGAAGGGATCCAGGAGAATGGCCACGGCGTCATCCCCGGCGAATACAGGCCTGCCGAAGAACGGATCCTTCTGCATGATCTTGTCCCGCTGGAGAATCCGGCTTACGACCCGATCCGGCTCCGAATCCAGCGCATGGATGCCGATGTAGAGGCTCACATCGTCATACGCGACGCGGACTTCCGTGGCCTCTGTGGCTGCCTCCCCCTCCGACGGCTCGTTCTGCCGGAAGTGGGAGATGGCAGGGGCATCGGCCCAGAAAGCTTCGGTCAGAAGGCCGTCCAACCGAAATGCGGCGTTGGCCTCCGGGGAAATGCGCACAGCGGCCAGGCTGGAAGACGGATCTTGCCCTTGAAAACCAGCTGCCTGGGCGTTGGCCGCAGAGGTCCAGAGCCCCAGGGCCAGGGCGAGGAGGGAAGAGGACCGAAGCGCAAAAAAGGGCTTCAAAGGGGGTTTTGTCCCCTGAGGGGGATTCGGGTACCCTCTATAACAGGAATGGGCAGGATAGGGCCTTTCAGGTGCTTCAGAAAGGCCTCTCTAGCCCCAAGGATCGAAGAAATCCACCTCTCGAGGTCCTTCGGCAAACTCTTCCTGCCCGCCCACGCCCAGATACGCCACCCAGGCCCGGGCCAATTCCGGGGTCAGAGCCTCCGCAGTGGCGGCTCCATCCACGATCCCCACAGCACCTTCCAACTCCAGGAGTTCCCGGATCGATCCCACGGCGAATCGATATCCCAGGCGGATCGCCCATTCGGGATCGGGATGCGTGATTTCCTCTCTATGGGTCAGGAAAAGCGGCGTTACGGTGGCGAGAATATGCTGGTGAAAGGCAAAAACCCGGCGGGCACCCTCGTCATCCTGACGCCTCTCCCGGCCCAGAATCTCCCGCTGGTGGTAATCGGCCCGGAAGGACCTGAAGAGGAGCCCTACAACTCCTTCCACCACCGCTTCCAGAGATAGAGCCTCCCAGTCATGGGTTTCCAGCGCTTCGTCCCACCTATCCCGGGCTTCCGCCCAGATCCGATCCTGGAGATACAGGATCAGGTCGTCCTTCCCCGCGAACCTGGCATAAAAGGATCCCACCGAAGCCCCGGCCCGCTTCACGATGGCCGCCACGGTGGCGTTCTCCACGCCACCCTCTTCCATGAGCTCCAATGCGGCCAGAGCGATACTGTCCAGGGTCCTTCGGCTACGGTCCTGCTTGGGGGGCTTGAGGGGAGAGGCGATGAAGCCTGGCCGTGGGGAGGACTCAGCTGTCATGGGTACCCATAAACTAGAAGCAGAATTCTTGTTCTGAAAATAAAAGCAAGAAAAATGGAGTCAAGTAGGGGAGGGAATGGGGTCCGAGCCTCCGTTCGGGGTTCGGGTTCCTCCTACTCGGAGGAAGGGTACACACCGGTGAGGGGCGGCGCCTCCTCCATGACCATGAGGCGACTCAGGACCCGGACAGCCACCGTACCGACCTTCACCATGCCCGGGAAGTTGATGGTCTCGATGTCGTCACCGGGTGCATGGTACTCCTCGTGAAGCCCCGTGAAGAACCCTAAGAACGGAACCCCCTCCCGCCAGAAGCAGACGTGGTCGGTGCAACCCGTACAGCTGGAAGTGGAAAGGGGCGCTGAAAGATCCACGGCGTTTGAATTCGCAGCCACCGGCATCCAAGCGGTCGATGTCTCGCCACCGGACAAATAGAGCGTGTTACTCCGGACCCTCCCCACCATGTCGAAGTTCATCAGGGCCTTGGTCTGAGTTATGGGAATGGCGGGAATCTCATAGACGTAGGCACAGGAACCCAAAAGCCCGTCCTCCTCGGCACCCCACCCGGCAAAGAGCACGGATCGCCGGTCCCGGGAGGCCATTCCACCCGAATCCACGTAATCCCGGAGGATCCTGGCCATTTCCAGGACCAGGACAGTGCCGGATCCGTTGTCGTCGGAACCGTTGTTGGGCCCTTGGCTCTCATCGTCCAATCCACGGTATCCGATATGGTCGTAGTGACCGCCGACCACGATCCATTCGTCCGCCAGGGCACCAGACCCCTCCAGGGCCGCTAGGACGTTTCTGGAGTCCAGAACCCGGCTCTGCCTATTGGAGTAGGCTTGAAAGCTCTGAATCACACCTCCAGGCGGTTCCTGGAGGCCGTAAGCCAGGTATCGGTCCCTCAAGTATTCGGCAGCACGCAGCTCGTCCACCGACCCGGACCACCGGCCCCTCATGCTGTCGTGTGAAATGGCTTCCAGGTTCAAGAACAGGCTATCCGAGTCTGGAACCGGTGGGGGAAGCCCCTCCGTCGTGAAATCGAAGTCAAACGGGGTTTCCAGGGTCCCTCCCCCCTTAAACCTCAGGAGCTCGTTCACTTCCACCCGGTATGTGCTGCCAAAATCCAGGGGATCCACCGGATCCAGAAGAATCGTTTTGCCATCGGACGCCAAATCCGGAGTCACAACAACAGCCCGATTTTCGTTCCAGAGGTACACCGCCGCGGGCAGAGACGCTGGCTTCACTTTTTTGTCAAAGACCAGTTGGATCGGAGAGAGGACCGAGACGGCATTTTCTCCCTGGGCCGGGACGGTGGTTTCCAGGGCACCCGGCTTCGAGTCTCCGGAACCAAAGAGGTCGTCGCAGGCGGTGACTGCGAGGGGAGTCAGAAGGGCCAGAAAAGCCGCGAATCTATTGAATCTCACATACCCTCCAAGCCCCGAAGCCGGTGCGGTCTTGTTACTCAATCGTACGAATCTTAGGGCACCGGCTTTCGTAATACTTGGTAGAAGACCACGTATTCAAACGTGAACTAAATAGAACAAACCTCAACCCGGAGTCACATGCGACACTCTTCCTGGACGCTCTTCCTGGTCCCACTGGTTCTGGCCCTGGTGGTGCTTCTACTCCCAGGGACCACAACCTCGCCGGATTCCCCCGATCCAATGGGCGGCGCGGTGTATAGCCAGGTTCTGGAAGAGGGCTTCTCCAGAACGGAGACTCCAGTCCCCGCCTCCGGGTCGGCCGAAGAAACGACCCAATCGGACTCGGAGGCCCTCTACAAGGATTGAAGAGGCCCTGCCGCCGCCCCTTCTGCTGCTCCCGCGGATGCTACCGCCCGGATTCACCAGCCGGGATTCACCAGCCCAGGTCCTCCAACCTCCCAGTTTCCCACAACTCCCAGTCGAACCTTAGCTTAGCCAACATCGACGCCAACCGGATCCCCCAGCTCGATCCCGTCCGTACTGACCTTGCACCTTCGCCCCAAAACCCGAACGCCGGCCTGTATTGCCCCACTCAGAGCATCGGCGAATTTCGAATCGATACTCCGGGCGGCGCGGATTTCCCTGGCGTCGGAACGCTGCAGGACGAAGAGGACGGCTGCTTCCCACTCGGGACGGGCAACGATCTCCGTGAGTTCCCGAACGTGACGGGCGCCCCTTTCGGTCACGGCATCGGGAAACAGGCCGATTCCGTCCTCGACCAGGGTCACGCTCTTCACCTCCACCACCATCTGCCGAACGTCGGGTCCCTTTCTGTCGGCCGACGAGAGGAGAAAGTCGAAGCGGGACCGGCCCATGGGGAATTCCGCCCGGACCAGCTCCCAATCATCGAATTCCTCCATAACGCCTTCCGCCAGTGCATTCCGGATGAGCCTGTTCGGTAGGGTCGAGTCCAGGGAGACCAGCTCCCGGCCGTCGGGGCTTTCCACAAGGACAGCAGTCCACCGGGTCTTCCGCTCCGGGTTGGACGCCGGCCTGAGCCAGAGCTTTTTCTCAGGAAGCAAGAGCTCCCGAAGACGTCCCGGGTCAGCCATGTGTGCCTCGACCACTTCACCCGTATCTTCAAGTCGTACTTGAACTAAGAATCGATTGGGCCGGTCGACGAACCGAGCCTGGGAAAGGGGGCCGGGAATTGGTGTGGAGGTTGAGGGCATGGGGGCTCTGGTTTGGTTCCCGTTGTTTTTTCGCCCAAGGGTTTGGGTCAGGCCTGGGGCTGCGCTTGATTCAAGGCCACCGCAGAAGTGCATCCAGTTCCACAGTTCGGACATGGCCTTTGTCCTTGGTGACCCGGACCCATACCGTCGGATCCATAACCGGTCCCGCCGCAGCGGAATCCACGACTGTGATCTCAAAAGAATGCACGGCCAAGGTTGTACAGAGGAAGGGGTCCGAGAACTCACATCCAGCCGCTACGGCGAGAATACCCAGAAATAAAAAGGCTATCGACCGCATGTCGCCCCCGGAGGACAGAGCCGTTCTTAGGCTGCTTGTACGTTCTGGGGGCCCGGGCGTTCCTTGGGCAGGCCGCGGTGGGACGCTGATATGGCGCTGAGACGTTACCCGCATGTTGAAGCTCGACCAACGCACTCCCCCTAGGAGGCAACATGCGCGTCCCCCTTGAGGGTCATCGGTTCTTGGGTCTTTTCCCCCCTTACAGAAAGCTCGAGGTACTGGACCACCCTCAACAGATTCCCCGGAGTCCCTCGCCAAACCGTGGGTTCGCCGTTCTCTGGAACACGGGCCTTGGGAACCTGGCCTCCGGTATTCGTTCCGTCCGGGCCCGTCCACCAGGGGTGGCTCTGATCATCCTCCTCCCACCGACTTCGGAAATGGTAGACCAGGACTTCCTCCTGGAACTCATGAGAGCCTGCCGCCCCCACAGTGTCCTTCCTTTCCTCCCGGAGATCGACACCGATGAACTCGTGGCTATCCTCCGACGGTTCCCGGGCCAGTTCGACGTCGAGGTTACCGACTACCTGGCTTGGAGGGGAATGGAGGTGGACTTGGACACCCGCCGATTGCTGAGAAAAACCTTGGAGTTATCAGCAGACATCCGAACTGTGAGCGGTCTTGCGAGAGGCCTTTATATGTCACGCAGGGCCCTCGGTCGAAGGTTCATGAGTCGCGGACTGCCTGTGCCTTCTCACTGGCTTCACTTCGGTCGTGTGTTGAGAGGCTCGATCCAACTCCAGGACCCTCGCGCCAACCTTTTTCGGATCGGCTGTGACCTGGGGTACCCAGACGGATTCGCCTTCAGCAATCAACTCAATCGGCTGACCGGTCTCCGACCATCCATGATGAAGTCATGCTTCGGTTGGGAATGGATCGTCGAGTCCTGGCTGCTCAAGGAAGCTCTCAACGGGCACCTATCCCCCACCCTTCGAAACATGCTGTACCCCACCCTCCCCACGCGAGGCCAAGAGCAACCGGGAGCCGGAGCCCTGCGGGTAGCGGAGGGATCCAACGACCCGGTCAGGAAAAATCAGCCGTGATTCGTGCCGACGGAATTCCACTCGGGAGTTGCCTCTTCTCGGGCGGGAGGCTCTTATTCTCCGTGCCCCCCAGTTTGCAGCACTCTGTCTCATTGAAGCCCAGGGTAAAGGATTCATGACACAGACCACTCACCCTGCGGGGGTTTTCTACGTCCAACTTTTTGGGGGACCTCGGATCTTCTCCGATGGTGAAGAGAGTTCCATATCTCCGAGCCATGCAGCAATCCTGGCTCTCCTTTTCGGGAACGATGAGTTGGGGATGGACCGCGGCCTTGCCCTTTCCCTGCTCTGGCCGGGCATCGAGAAGGAGACCTCCGGGCCCCGGTTGAGCCAACTCTTATACAGTCTTAAGAAGCGGGTGGGAAGTTCCGACCTGATCCGGTCCTCTGGAGGAGAGATTCGGCCGTCTCCCTCGATCGTCTCCTGCGATCTGGAGGAGTTCAGAAAGGCACTCCGGAGTCGGCAATTCCAGGCCGTTTCCGACCTCTTAGCGAGAGGGTTCTGCCCGAAGGTCGACGACTTCCATGGGCGGACTCTAATCGACTGGATCGAAAGCAGGGAAGGGGAGTTCCGAAGAGAGGTTCGCAAGAACGCCGAGCGGGAATGGCAGGCTTGTGTACAAGAGGAAGACTGGGAGGGAGCTTGCGGACCCATTGAGGCTCTGTTCAGCCTCGCGCCGGAGAATGAAGCTCTCTTACGTCGCTTGATGGAGACCAAAGCCAAGGCCGGACGAAGGTTGGAAGCCCGCGAGGCATTCGAGGACTTCTCGACCAACCATGTCGGCGGCACTTGGACTCCTCAAATGGAGACAGAGGAGTTGTTCGCAGCGGTCAGTTCACCTCCGACCTGGGCTCGGGAGTCAGGGGTTTTAGAGGTCAGGGAGGGGCCCCCGGAACCTCCGCTCCTTGGGCGAAACGAGGAGAGGACCCGCCTGAGAAGGCAGATGAGGACCCCTCCGAAAGAGGAACTGCGCGGAATCCTCATTTCGGGGGAAGCCGGAATCGGAAAGACCCGGCTTATAAGAGAATCCCTCCACGGGGTGGTAGTAGATCGCCAGCGGATATTCTCGGCCGAGGCGGCAGAACTGGAGCAACTGATCCCGCTCAATCCTCTCATCGATGCCTTCCGGAGCAACGCTGTTGGGGAGGTCCTCCGAGAACTCGAGGAACCCTGGAGAACGGTCCTTTTCGGCGTGATGCCGGGCCACTACCCGGGAACAGGGCCCATCCCGGAAGCTCCCCACATCCAGCCCGGAAGTGTTCCGCGACGCCTTTTCGAGGCTTTCTACCAACTCCTCCTTTCGATCGTTAGTGACGGGCCGGTGATCCTTGTCCTGGAGGACATCCACTGGGCCGACGACACCACCCTGGCCGTCCTCGATTTCCTGGTCCGTAGGTGGGATCATGGGGACCTCCAACTCCTGGTTTCCGTCCGAACGGAGGAGATGAGGAAGAACAAAGCCCTCGGGCGGTTCCTCGAGAACTTCCGTGTGCATAAAGACTTCCAGGACGTTCCCCTCGCCGATCTGGATGAAGAAGCCAGCGAGTCGCTAATCAAGCACATGGCCCAAACGCCCATGGACGATGTGCACGTCTCACAGCTCCGATCCCTCTCAGGGGGAAACCCATACTTCCTGATCGAACTCACTCTGGAGTTCCTGGCCGATCGGTTGGGAACGATGGCCACCCCCCAGGACATCGTTCCAATTCCCGTCTCGATTCGCCAAGTCCTCGAGCGTCGCCTGGCCCAGCTTTCCCCGGCGGCAGACCTGGTCCTGGGATCCCTTGCCGTATTCAGCCGGGCACTCCAGGTGAAAGCCCTGGCCAGAATCGCACAACTGTCCAGTCGAGACTGCCTATCCGGGCTAGACCAGCTCGAGGACTTCCGCTTGATCACCATCGGAGGGGGGGAGGCTTCGGTCAGTCATGAGCTGGTCCGTCAGACGGTCTACCAAGGGCTCAAAGAAAGCCGGAAGGCGTGGCTTCACCAGAGGATAGCCGAGCACATTCTTCGGACCAGGAAACCGGTCCCTCCGGACGACCTGGCTCTTCACTTTCACCGGGCCGGAGTAAGCAGCGAAGCCCAGCGGTATGGGAAAGAAGCGGCCGACCGGGCTGAAGCCTCCGGCGCGGTGCCGGAAGCCCTCCGATTCCTCAGGATCACCCGTGAACACTCCACCGACCCAGCCGTCGTCGCCGACCTGATCGGACGAATGGGGCACCTCAACTACAAGCACCAGAAATTGGAAGAAGCAGCCCCCTTGCTGGAACTCGCGGCACAACGATTCAGAAGACAAGGGAACCAAGCCAGGGCGCTTCGGGCGGAGGTGGAGCGGATCGATTGTCTGGCGCAGAGGGGGGTCCTTCCGGAGGCGGAATGCTTGGACGAAATCCGACGCCTAAAGGAGGAGGCCCGCGAGTCAGAGGAGTGGGGCACCTTCACCAAGGCGTTGGACGTTGAGGTCCACCGATGGGACCACAAAGGAAATCATGAAGCCGTAGAACAAGTACTCAGGGAGGCTCAAGAATGCGCAAACCTGGGTGGTGAAGAAGCCAGATGCCGCGCTCGAGCCATCCTTGCATTGAAAGTTTATTACGGATTCCCGCGGGAAGGTCTTGCAGCCGCACGAGAGGCGGTGTCCATCGCCCTCACCACGGACGACACCGACCTTCAGTTGCACGCACTCAATCGACTCATCGTCGTCCTCTTGTACCAAGGAATGCTTCACACAGAGGAGGGAGTAAGAGCTTTTGATTTAGCGGGGGGCAGGCTAGCCAGGAGTGGAGACCTGATCCTTAAGTTTTTCATCCGCCTTAACCGAGCGGTCTGGCACCTTGAGGTCGGGGAATTTGATCAAGCTAAAACAGCATTTCTGGATGTTGCTCCTGTGATAAAAGGGACCGATGCCAGGGAGGCTCACGCAATCTTCCACCTGAATGAAGGCGAGCTCCACCTTGCGCTCTTCGACCTCCCCGCAGCTAAGGAGAGCTTCACCAAAGCACTGAGCTTCCTCCGACCCTCTTCACCGCAGGCCTTTCGGACCATTATTCACGCCGGCCTGGGGTTGTGTGCATTAAAAGCAGGCGACCTGACCGAGGCCCGTCTCAGGGAGGGAGAACTCCCGCCCCTCGGTGACTATTGGACTTTCGACCCAAGTGTCGTTGTTTCTTTCAAGGCTGGAATGCTGAGAAGGCGAGGGGACCACAACGAAGCCGACCGTCTCCTTCGCGATGTCAGTCGGGATGTGCGGGGTCGATTGGTCACCGCCTGGATAAAGTTATCAACCGACCGCGCGAAGGCTCTGATGAGAACTGACCCAGACGAAGCCCGCAGGATCCTCGACGAGGTCCTCCACCTAACGAAGAGACTCGGTTTAGAGGAGAGGAGTCGAATTGTTGAGAGGCTGCTCGAAGCCCCGAAGGGCCGTTAAGGGTTTCTCAGTAAGCCTTGGCCCTCGCCTTTTCCTTGGTGGCGGCGGCGTGTGGGGCAGGCTCGTGCGGGAGGTCGTCACTCTTCTGAAGCATGATCTCGGCTTGGTGGGCCTCGAGAACATCTCCTTCAATCGCTGCTTTCACTACTTCCAGATCAAACTGGCGACCTGAGTAGATGATGAGCTGTTCGCGGACCTGCTCAAGAGTGAGAGCCCTTCGATAGGGCCGATCCGAGAGCATGGCGTCAACAGCATCGCAAACCTTGATGATCCTGGCTGCCAGAGGGATCTCATCCCCCTTGAGTTTGTCCGGATATCCCTTTCCGTCGACCCGCTCGTGGTGACCCCTCACTGCAGCTATCACGTCTGGGGAGAACGATGACAGTTGCTCCAGAACCTCGACTCCCTTTAGAACGTGTGATTGAATGACCTCACGCTCTTCATCAGTGAGCCCCGAGGGTTTGGCAAGGATCTCGGTATAGGTCGACTCGATCTTTCCAATGTCATGAAGCTTCGCCGCAATCTCGGTTTCCCTTTGTTTCTTTAAGGAGAAACCCATCGCGTCAGCAATTCGGACAGCGAGTGAAGCAACTCTCAGGGAGTGGCCTGAGGTGTAGGGGTCGCGGGTTTCTATCGCCTTCACCAAGGCCGTCAGGAGATCTCGGTTGGCTTGTTGTAGCTCAACGATTGCTGAGTATGCATACCGGATAAACAACAGTGGTAGGACCACCAGGAACAGGCCAACAAACTGCAGTTCCTGGTAAAGCAACGCGACTGCGATTGCAATGGGGCTTACAAGGATGTCGTAGAAGAGGTTGGTGCCCGATCTACCTACAATCTTCAGCCAGACCTTCCGGATCTGGGACCCTTCGCTAAGAGCGACTGCCAAGGCAACAGCCGAGTTGTTGATCACCACGAAGACCAGACCGAACCCGACGAAGGCGATGGTCTCTGGCAACAACATCTCGCCGAACGGGGGACCGTTCGGAACCAAGGCTTGCCCACCTAGCTGGGTGAACAGCAAGCCCCCGACTGCGGTGGCTATTACGTACTGCGATGTGTTGAAAGAAGCCCGAAGAGGCTCCTTCCTTCTGATCAAAAACTCCCCGAAGAACCCCGTCAGGGCCATGAAGAGGACCGTGGGAACCGGCCCAAAGATCAGGACGGAGGAGAGTAGGGGCAGGAATATGATAGAAGAAGTGCTACCAGCCTGCTTTCCTACGGAAATTGAGAGGGTGGCGGCCTCTGAAAGGAGGCCAAGTACCAACAAAACAGAGAAGCCGAGCCAATCGTAGGGCCTTAGGTCTGCGAGGGTAGCCCAGTCTTGGATAGAAAAGATCCCTATCGCAAGGACCACCGTAAACCCGACGTAGACCCTTATCGCTCGCTGCTTCATCAAAGGATTCCCCCCAACCCACCACCTCAGGTTCTACCAGCCGGTCACACCGCGTGTCAAAACGAACAGTGCGCCGAAAAACTCAAACAGATTCGCGAACATGCGCAGTCCCCCTTTCTTGTTCGGAGTCAGCTTCAGGTAACTGCAGGAAGCTGCTGCGCTCCGCTCATCCGCTTACGCTTCGCTCTGGTGGGCCGAGGGGGTTTCTCCTTGGTAGAAGGTTCTACAGCCTATTTAATGGGGAGGCTTTCGGGTCCAGGCCTAAAGTCGGCCTCGGACCCACCGATCGGTGGCCTGGAGGGTGGCCAGGATTACAGCTCGGTCGGACGTGTCATCTACCGCCGAGGCTCCGGCCAGGTGTGCGATCTCTCTGTCGCAGATCGCATTCACGCCCACCAGGACGTAACTACGGTCGAAGGCCTCCACCACTCTTACTCCGTCGAGCGTAAGGGTGACTTCCGGTTTCGAAGTACCCTCTCGCAACATGCTAACGATCTTCATCGTGGCAGAAATCGTAGCTCTCGCTACGGTCTCGAACCGGGAGCGGGTGAGGTCGGTACCAACAGCGTCACCGACAAACTCGGTCCCTTCCCACTCGAGACTCACTGCCACTCTGACCGTCCGGGCCCTCTCCATCTCGACCTGGTGCCGTCGGAAGAGGATCCGGGCCCCGAGGCTAGGTGTGATTTTTTCGATCAGCACGGGCTTTCTAGCCTCAGGTTCTGCCTTCGGCGGGGGTGGATCGGAGGTTTGGGCCACCGAGATCTTCCGGTGATCCACCTCCAGGTGGAACTTGGCCTTCAGAGCCGATTCCACGTTTCGAACCGTTTGCTTCGCAGCCACTTCAGTGGTCGTGAGGAGGTGAATCTCCTCGATTTCCCCTCCCGGCCGGGCAACGATGCGCACCGATAGGATGCCCGGTAGGGAACTCAACAGGTCCTCGGCTCGCTGGATTGTCCAGCCACCCTGCTCAGGTTGTAGTCCTTCTGTTTGAAGAGCCACTAGCGAGCCTGCCGCCGCTCGGCGGCGATCAATGGGGACCTGTGGTCCCGTGAGTGCGAAAGCGAACCCCGCGTTTTTTTCAATTCCCCCTTCGAAGATCCCCTTAAAACAAAGGATCAGGGAAAAGGAATCAAATGTTTACCACACGCCGAATTACTATTGCCACAGAGGGGGTCCGCTGTCAAGAAACAGATTCAGAACGAATTCGGGACTTTCCTCGACCAAACGGAGCGAACGGGCGCTCGGTCCGGGAAGGGGATCCCGACTGGCTGTACCAGGACCAATTATCTAAGGAGGGGCTGTCCGTCAAGATCGCTCGGCACCGGAATCCCGGCAAGTTCAGCCAGAGTCGGCGCAACGTCCACGGTTCGAACAGGATCGCCCGAGCGCCCAGCCTCCACCCGGGTCCCGAAAAAGATCAGGGGCACGTGCCTGTCATAGTAGTACGGTGTGCCATGCCCGGTCCCGCGGGGAGAGGTATCGGGGTAGTAGCCCTCGACAAATCGGAACACGACTCCGGAGCCTTGGCTGCCATACCCGCTGATCCATCGGTCAGGATGGTAGGAATTCTTCATCAGCGTCACAAAAGAGTCCGCGGCCGGTGGGGTCGTGAGTTCCAGAATGCTCAAGGCATCTCCGATAAAAGGAAGCTCTTCCAGAGCCAGAACCAAAGAATCGGCGATCTCCTGAGGATCACCCTCCAAATCACGGAAGGCCCGGAACGTACTCCGTAGTTGGGTTATATCCTCTCGTGTAGCACGGCTCCCTACCTCGCCGGCTTCCACCAAGTGTTCGGGTATGGTGACCGCACCGTGGTCTCCAGCTACGGCCATTACCCACCGACCCTCGCCAACCTCATCGTCCAGAAAAGCCATCAGATCACCCAACACCCGGTCCAGATGCAGGAGGTTTTGGAGTTGCTCCCTTCCCAGCGGTCCATACTCGTGGCCGACGGCATCCACCTGGGAAAAGGACAAACCGAGGTAGTCTACCACAGGATCCTGCCCCAACCCGAGGGCCCGCACAGCTTCTTTCGCAAACTCCCCCAGGGCAGCGTCGGGAGCAGTGAGTCCGTAGGCCCATCGGTTCAGGGCTCCGTGCCGGTCGGTGTTGCGCACCTCATCGTGGAATCGGTGGGGGAAGAAGGTGTTCTCCCCGTCCCCTTCGTATTCCGAGGTATCCGGGCGACTAGCCTCCCGGGCCGCCACCGGCATCGTCTGTTCCCAGATCGAGTCGCCAAACAAATCTGGCATCGTGAGTTGATTGAGCCTCTCAACCCAACCCGGATAGTCTTCGGCATAAAAGTTCGATGTGATCCAACGCCCCTCGGTCTCGGAGATCCAGTAGGTATGGCCCTGAGTCTTCCCAGCCATCGTGATTGCGGCTCGGTCCTTCCTGGACGCCGAGACAATGATGGCCCCTGTGTCAGCCGCTGCGATCCAGTCGGCCAGCCCCCCGCGGAGGAGATTCCCCGGGGAGCGGCCTTCCATGGCCGGTAGCCCTAGGATGTGGGTCAGTGTGTCCTCGACAGAGTATACGGACCGCCATCCGTCGGGCCCTTCTTCCATCCACTCGTTCCCAACGATCCCGCTCTTGGACGGGAACACCCCCGTGGATAGGGTCGCATGCCCCGGCGCCGTAGCGGTTTTGGCGTGATCGTGGGTGGCGGACAAGAACCGATACCCTCCGTCATGAAGGCGCCGAACGCCGCCGGTGAAGAGAGAGTCATAGCGTTCCAGCATATCCCCTCGGAGCTGGTCCACAGCCACGTATACCACCAGGGTTGGCCTCTCCTGGAGATCGCTTCCGCATGCCCACATGCTCACGAAGAGGACCGCCGAGAAAAGGGGAAAAAGGACTCTCTTTATCAATCTCAGGGGACTCATCGTCGGCTCAATCCGCTAGTGAGGCGTCGGTTCCTTTTTCGGTCAAACTCTCCGAGAACACGAATCCCCAGGGAACCTGAAGGCCCCGGGGACGGGAAGAAGGTAAAGGGGTCAATTCGTGCTGGACACCCCTAATGGGTAAAGGTATGATTGCCTCGACGTAACCAAGCTTCAGCTCCTCGCAGATTTCTTCATTCTGGCTCACAGCCGAGTTTGTTGGCCTATGTATCACGGCGCCCAGGACGGTTGGATCGAAGTTGTGTCGGGGGTGATGTTCAGCGGAAAGTCGGAGGAGCTCCTACGACGAGTCCGCCGGGCTCTCATCGCCAAAAAGAAAGTGCAGGTTTTTAAATCCCACCTAGATGACCGGTACGGGGGCGTCTACACGGTGAGTTCCCACGACGGCCATGAAGCGGAGGCCATACCCGTCTCGAATTCGGTCCAAATCGCGGGAGCGGTGGGGCCGACCGTCGAGGTCGTGGCCATCGACGAAGCTCAGTTCCTCGATGGAGGCGTGGTAAGGGTTGCCAACGCACTGGCGAACAACGGTGTCCGGGTGATCATCGCAGGCACGGACATGGACTTCAGAGGGGAGCCGTTCGGCCCCATTCCCGATCTCCTCGCCATCGCTGAGAAGATTGACAAGCTCCACGCCATCTGCGTCCAGTGCGGAGATCTCGCCACTCGGAACCAGAGACTGATCGACGGCGAGCCGGCGCCTGCCGAAGGCCCAACGATCCAGGTAGGTGGGGCCGAAAGCTACGAAGCCAGATGCCGCCGATGCCATGAGGTCCCGCCGAGGGATCGGGCGCAGGTAGAGATGAAGATGAGAGGGCGGAAATCTGAGGATCAGTAGCCAGCGAACGGTCGGTGGCTCCACCGTTCCCCCTTCTTATACTGTAACCCCACTTCCTTCCCCCCACCCATCCGGAACCCCAGCCTCGAGAGATCCGACCCTCTGGAGATCCCAACGTCTCATTCCAGCGCCCCCGAACCAGGTGATCTTCTCCGGTATGGCCCGGCCGGACTCTCGTCTCCAATCTCCACCCCTCCCGATTCTCATGGATGAACGGAGCACCCCAAACTTCCGCGGCTTCTTCGGCATGCTCCTTTCCGACAGCTCCGTGGTCGAGGTCGCCATCCTTCGTATCAGACTGGCTGCCGTGGATTTGACCAGCCGGGAGCTGGGGAGCATCACGCGATTCAGGGTGCTAGTGGCAGAGGCCAACGCCCAGACGGTTGAGGAAGAAGCTTACGCCCTGATTATGGATCCGGAGAAGCGAGAGAACCTCCGCCGGGTTTTGAACCTTCTACGGGCCGGAATCCTGGAAATTCGATCTGCGCCCCTCGGCGGATGGTCCCCGGATTTCTCGGTCTTTTCAGACAATGATGGTCCCACGAACCTCCTCATGGGGCTCCACTGGTTCCACCGTCCTTTCCCACATCGGGGACCGGCCTGGGCAGCCCGGTTTGGACCCGAGGAAGCCAAGCGTGCTCAGAGACGGTTTCGGAGATTGTGGGACGGTGCGCATGAGATTGGGCCGGCGGTTCAGGAACTCATGGAACGAACCGCCCTCAGGGGGAGCCACCGGAAAAGGGGGCCGTCATCGCTGGCCTGAGTTGGGACAAAAGGAGGGGAAGCCCGCTCCTCTAGTCTGAATCCAATGCCTCCCACACCCGCGCCTCGACGGAATAGGGGATGGCCGAATCCCGCTTCCACCTCGGGGCCCCCAGGGGCGCGGCCTCCACCTTGGGCAGCGGGAAATGGTCCCTCGGAAGAGTGGGACGGTCCCCTGGCAGGGATGACGGATCTAGGGGGACCTGATCCGATCTTCGCGACTCCCGAATCACAAGCCAAGCGCCGAGACGTTTCCGCGGAAACGCGAGTCCCGTCTTCGAGCTCGGATCGTCCGACCTTTCCGTCCTCATTCAGAGTCGCGACGTCTACATGGAGCACCACCTGGTATCTTTCGGCTCGGGACCCGCTCACTGTTCCATCGGCATGACCACGCCGGTTGCCGCCGTCTTTGTCTCTCCCGGCAGGGTAATCGGCCGAACCATGGCCCACGGAGTCCGACCCACCAAATCCCGCCGCAAGTGCCCGCTCGGCCAGGAGGCCCACCGCGTCGGCCCGGCGTTGTTCCGGGGTGGTTTCATCCGCGATCTCAACGGAGTCGGCCGCCAGCCAGCCGACACCCACCAAAAGCCGTTGACACTCAAAACGGCCCTGGGTAGCTTTTTTTTCGCCCTTCTAAGGGCCAATCCCGCGTAGCTCAGTTGGTTAGAGCACCTGACTGTTAATCAGGGTGTCGCTGGTTCGAGTCCAGCCGCGGGAGCTCGCACGGAGAAGCCCCACAGCCATCCCCGGCTGTGGGGCTTTTCGCCTCCCTGCCCAACTCTTATCCACAATAATCCCTCATTTGGTGGGTAGGGAGGTCGAAGCGAACAGCATCGAGCTCCGAACCGAAAAAACCCTCGAGGAATCAGGGGATAGCCTGGCCCCAAGAGGCGCCTTTGTTGGCTGCCGATTGCCTGCCATCGGGAAAAGTTTCCTGGCGAAAAGGCGTCCGAGCGGTTAAGGAAATCAACCAGGGATGACGAATCGCCCCGGGAGGTGACCCAGTCCACACACTCGGATCATCGGGGTCCTATCCTGTCTTTCCTTTGACCTGGAGATCCTCGTCAAACCAGCTCCCGTTCTCCTCTTCCAACCACCCTTCGGCAGCGTCGAAGTCCCAAAAGCTTCTGAACCGGACCGGCAATTCCATGGCCTCGGCAATGGCCTCGATCATTCGACCAACACCAAAATCCACCTTTCGGGAAAAGACCATCGCCGTCTTCCCCCCCCGGCGCCGCTCGGTCATAGGTCCAAGCGTATAGAACAGAGTCCTGATGTCTTGTTCGTACAGCTCTGCGAGGTCGGCCTGGGTAAAATCCCAAAGGGCAAATCTGGTGAGGTTCCCTCCCCCGATCTCCTTCAAGTAGGCAACAAGGAGGGGCAACGTGACCCTCCCCTTTGCCGTATGGACCGTGTGGTCTCGATCTCGGTGGATAACTGAAGTGAACATGACCCCTGGACTCTCGTTTTTGGCCCTGCTTTTGCAAGTCTCGGCCCCTCGTGACTCGGGCAGTAGTCACCAAGAAACCCGGCCGCTTCCGGGGAAGCGCCGACGATCAGAGGACCCTCCGCCATAGCGATCCCCAAAACCAGCATTGTTGGGGGGGAGGTTTTGATACTCTAAATATAAACTCCGTTACGGGAGCGTTCCACCGGACCGGGCAAACTCACGTCTGTCGTATGGACCGGTGACCGACACGGGTTTGTGGAATTTTCCCAGGCAAAGGTGTCATTATTGAACGAGAGGACCAAGGCCGGTCCAGGTAGTGTAGGAACTCCGTAACGCGTTCGGTCAGGTAACAGGGCCGCAACTTCGGCCGCCCCTCCAAAAGGGGAATCGGTAAGGGACACGGGAGCACCCATCATGAGCGGGCACGACCTAAAGACCCTTGCGATCATCGGCGTCAGCGCCCTCGTCGGTCTGACCCTGACCCCTTTGGTAGGCACCACCTGTGACTCGGGACTCCACTCCGGGTCAGCCATCGTTTTCCGGTCCCCCCCAGGACCTCCCTCGCCCGTGACTCGGCTCCGGTTCCAACGAAGGTCCAGGGTTGAGGCATACTTCCATTTTGTCCCGTTCGGCACCCGGCATCCGGTATCGGAGCACCTATACACCCCGCCACGTCACAGTGGTGAGGCGGAGGTGAAGGGCCGGGAGACTCCGAGGGCGCGCGATCTCAAAAAAGCACCCCGACCTGCCAGCTTCCCTCTCTTCAAAGGCGGCGAGCTGGATGAGTCCAGGTTCCAGTTTCTCCCCACCAAGTAGGCCATGGCCATGAGACTCACCCTTCTCTCGACGGCCCTCATCGTCACTTTCCTGTCGTCCTGCTCCGCCCCACCGAAAAACCCGTTCCAACCGGATAGAGGCAGGAGGGAAGGGGGCAACCGACGGATTGTCCAGCTCGAGGTCCGGTGCCAAGAGTGCCTGATCTCATGGCGAGTCGGGATGGACCAAGGCACGGCGTCGGACCGGGGGACTTGGTCGAAGCGGGTCATTGCTCACACCGACCTGGGCGACACTTTTGCCTCCCTCTCCGCCACACCCACTGAAACCTCCGGGCCGGTGTACTGGATACGAATCCGGGTGGACGGGAAGACCGTGGCGGAGGCGGGAGGCGGCGACGACAGAGGGATCCCGGATCAGAGTGGCAGACGGACTCTTTCGGTCGAGGCGGTGATCTCATAGGCGGAGCGGTGGCGGCCTCTCCGGCCACGCCAAAACACCAACAACATGCTTGAAATCGTTGGGAATCGTGCGAGATTAGGTTCGCTTCGCCGGGTCGAGTCCTACCGTCGGAGCTTCTCTTTTTCCGACCGAGTAGTGGATTTGAGACCGGGCGGCATCCTGCTGCCCAGGAGAGACTCCCGACCTCTTGATCGATTCGGGGGTCTCAGTTGTTTCGGACTCCCCTAGAGACCGCCCTTGACCAAAGGGCCCAGCTTCAAAAACCGGTCAAAGATGACATCGAACTCGTCGAAGATTCCCTATCTACCCGAGCCCCTTCAGGGCCTGGGAGCCATCGCCTTGAACTTCTCCTGGCGATGGAACCGGTTTGCCCGAGAGCTGTTCTGGGAGATCGATCCGACCCTCTATTTGCTCTCCGGTCGGAATCCCATCGAGCTCCTCCGGCGAGCCGATCCTGCTCGCCTGGCTGCACTGGCCCGGGACCCGGATTTCCTCGAGAAGTACCAGCGCGTCATGGACGTGGCTGCTCTGGAGGAAACCACCAGCGGTACCTGGTTCGCCCAGAACTTCGGAGAGGTGGCCGAAGTGGAAGGAGCTCCCGACAAGGAAGAGAAGGCCGGCATCAGCCCAGCTCCCCGGGAGAACGGCATCCCCGCCAACCCCATCGCCTATTTCTGTGCCGAGTTCGGGATCCACAAATCCGTCCCCATCTACTCCGGGGGCCTTGGGGTCCTGGCAGGAGACCACTGCAAAGCAGCCTCCGACCTTGGGGTGCCCCTGGTGGGCGTGGGCCTCCTCTATCTAAAAGGTTATTTCGACCAAACCCTCTCCCCCGACGGTTGGCAGGTCGATAATGAGGAACAGTTCGATCCTCTCCTGACGCCGTTGGAGCCCATCCTCACGCCCGACGGCAATAGGTCCCTCGCCACCGTGAAACTGTTCGGTCGCACGATCCACGTGGGTGCGTGGAAAATGGTGGTGGGGCGGACGTCCATCATTCTCCTGGACTCCAACCTCAAAGAAAACCAACCCGAGGATCGGGACCTCACCCAGAAGCTATATCAGGGCGGCGATGAGAATCGCCTCTGCCAAGAGTGGATCCTGGGTGTGGGTGGCGTCCGGGTGCTGAGGGCGATGGGGGTTCATCCCTCAGCCTGGCATGCTAACGAGGGGCACGCGGCGTTCATGATGGTGGAGCGGGTCAAGGAGTACCTGGAGAAGGGAGTGGACCTCCAGGAGGCGGTGACCAAAGTCAGGGCGAACGGTGTCTTTACCACCCACACGCCGGTCCCGGCGGGTCACGACACGTTCACCATCGAACAGATCGACCCGGCTCTGAACCATTACTGGGAGAGCACCGGGATCGATCGGGACACCTTCCTGTCGTTCGGGACCCCGCCTGAGAACACTCCGGACACGTTTCACATGACCGCCTGTGCCATGCGCCTCTCCAGGTACGTAAACGGCGTGGCGGAGAAACACGGGCGAGTCACCAGGGAGAACTGGGCAGAGCTCTGGCCGGGCCGGGAGGTGGACGAGGTACCCATTTTCCACATCACCAACGGGGTACATCTCTCCTCGTGGATGGCCTGGAGAATGATGGACCTGCTGGACGGCCACCTGGGCCCAGGTTGGGCGGCCAAGATGCAGAACGAAGAACTGTGGAAAGCGGTCCTGGAAATAGACGACCACGCTCTTTGCGTCGCTCACCGCCGACTGAAGAGGAACCTCCTGAGTTTCATCCGGGAGCAGGCCCGGAAACGTTTCCGGGACGAATGGGATGAGGCGATGCACTTGGTGGGTGCAGGGACCTTGATGGACCCATCCGCCCTGACCATCGGTTTCGCCCGACGCTTCGCCACGTACAAACGAGCCGACCTCATCTTCCGAAATGAGGAGCGGCTGCTGAAACTCCTGACCAACCCTTGGCGTCCGGTACAGATCATCTTCGCAGGGAAGGCTCACCCGGCCGACGACGCCGGGAAGCAGATGCTCCAGCGTGTGTACTCCTACTCCAGGGATCCTCGCTTCGAGGGCCGCATCGCCTTCCTTCAGGACTATGACCTGAACTCGGCAGACCGGTTCGTTCAGGGCGTAGACCTCTGGTTGAACCTTCCGGTGGTGCCCATGGAGGCTTCGGGTACAAGCGGAATGAAAGCAGCTCTTAACGCCGTGCCCCAGGTGAGCACCCTGGACGGCTGGTGGGCGGAAGGATTCACCGGCTTGAACGGATGGGCGGTACCGGTCAGCACGGGTTATCCCGACCCCGATGCCGCCGACGCGGAGAACCTCTACTCCCTCCTGGAGAGGGAAGTGGTCCCGCTCTTTTACGGCGGGGAAAAGGAGGGCCAGTCGAAGGGGTGGGTCCTCCGGATGAAGCACGCCCTCTACACGGCCGGCGCTCACTTCACCGCGTCCAGAATGCTACGGGAATACACGAAGGACTGTTACATCCCCTCCATGAAAAGAAGCATGGAGGGAGACGATCCTCCCATCACGGGATAACCTCGACGACCCGATACGGCCATCACTGACACAAGGAATCACCACTCATGGCTCGAGGCACCGGGGCCGCCCGGAAGAAGCGGGTTTCTGAAACGAAACCGCGGCAGGCCGGCCCTTCTCGTGAAACGAGAATCGTTCATTTATCAGCCGAATACTGGCCTTACATCCGAACTGGGGGATTGGGAGAAGCCGTCCGAGGGATGGCGACCTTCCAGAGCGCCTCTGGATCGGACGTGACGGTCCTTTTGCCCCTCTTTCAGCCGATTCTGGATTCCGACTACGGGGTGAAGCCTGTCGGCGAACCCTTCACCGTCCAGGTCGGCCACCGGGTGGAAACCGGTCGGCTCTGGGAAGCCGAGGACAACACCGACGGCCCCCGCGTCCTTTTCCTGGAGAATGAGGCCTACTTCGGTCGCCCGGGCGTTTACGGCGAGGGCGGAGAAGACTATCACGACAACCACCTTCGGTTCTCCTACTTGGCCGCCGCCGCGGCCCAGGTCCTCCCTGAGATCTGCCCAGGCCAGGAGCCCGTCCTTCTCCATATGCATGACTGGCACACGGCCCTGGCCGTAGTCTACCTCAGGACGCTTGGGAGAGGAGACCCGTTCGCGGATCGCACTGCCGCGGTGCTCTCCGTCCACAACGGAGGGTTTCAGGGACACTTTCCCAAGGAAGTCCTGGCCGACATGGGGCTGCCATCCGAGCTCTACCACATGGACGTGATGGAGTGGTACGGCAGGGCAAACATCTTGAAGGCCGGACTGGTGTTTACGGACATGGCCACCACCGTCAGCCCAAGTCACTCCTTCGAGCTGAGAACGGAAGCCGGAGGGTTCGGCCTTCACCACACCTTCTTGGGCCTTCACGACCGGCTGGTAGGTGTCCTAAACGGGATCGACAACGAGATATGGGATCCGGCTGCTGACCCGTACATCCCGGCCCCCTACTCGGCCGAGGACCTGTCCGGCAAAGCCGTGTGTAAAGCCGCTCTACAGCGGGAGTACGGTCTCACGGAGGACTCCGGCGCACTGCTCGTCGGCATGGTGGCTCGCATGGTATCCCAAAAAGGCATGGACCTGATCTTGGGCGGCCGGGCCATCAGGGAATCGGACGCCCAGTTCATCTTCCTGGGAAGCGGCGAAGCCAAATTTGAGGAAGGCCTCCAGAATCTGGCCAAGGCCCATCCCGACCGGATTGCCGTCCAGGTCCAGTTCACCGAAGAGCGGGAACACCGGGTGGTGGCGGGAGCCGACGCACTCCTCATGCCGTCCCTCTACGAACCGTGCGGGCTCACCCAGATGCGGGCCATGCGTTACGGGACGGTTCCTCTGGCCCGGAGGGTCGGAGGCTTGGACGACACGGTGGAGGACGGGCGCACCGGCCTTCTCTTCGACGACTACAAACCGGAGCGGTTGGATTGGCTCATCGAGAGAGCCCTCGCCCGGTACCAGAAACCGGCCACCTGGCGCGACACCGTGGAACACGGCATGGCCGAAGATTTTTCTTGGGAGGGGGTCGTGGATCGATATTATGAGGTCTACGATCAGGCCTTCGAGGCCCGGTTCGATTCCTTGAACGGCTCGGCGCCTTAAACCCAGATCACCGAAGGAGCAAAGATGCACTTCGTCCTGACCCTTCATAGCCACCTCCCTTACGTGCTGAACCACGGCCGCTGGCCCCATGGGAGCGACTGGCTGTGCGAGGCCGCCGTGGACACCTACCTCCCCCTCCTGGAAGCTCTCTTGGAGCTGAAAAAAGGAGAGACAGTTTCTCCTGTCACCCTGGGCATCACACCGGTGTTGGCGAACCAGCTCTCGGACCCGCGGTTTCGGGAGGAGCTGGATGCGTTCTTCCAGCAGCGGCTGAAGGCCTGCGAGGAGGCCCCGGCTTCACTCGTCGAAACCGATGACCAAGAACTGCTTCCTTTGGTTGACTACTGGCGGGACCGCTTCCTTCGCCTCAAGACCCTTTTCGATGAAATCGAAGGTGATCTCCTGGGAGCGTTCAGTCGGCTGCAGGAGGAGTCCAGGCTGGAGATCATCAGTTCGGCCGCCACCCACGGATTCCTCCCTCTGCTGGGACGAGAGGAAAGCGTCCGCTTGCAGCTTGCCGTGGGGTTCTCCGAACACCAAAGACTCTTCGGTCGGGACCCGCAGGGGTGTTGGGCACCGGAATGTGCCTATCGTCCGAGTGGGACATGGGACCCCATCCCGGGAGTCTCTCGGGGTCGGCATCGGGCCGGGCTGGAAGACTTCCTGTCGGAAGCCGGGTTCCGATACTTCTTCATCGACACCCACATGGCCGAGGCTGGGGAAGCGTTGGGGTGGTCTGGAGACGTACCCCACCGGACGGACCGAGTCGGCGCCACGTTGGAAAGAGAGTCCCTGGAACAGACAGAATCGCCAGCCCGCTCCCCCTATCAATCCTATTTCGTGGGGGACCCGGGAAGCGGAAAAGGGTTGGCCGCTTTTGTCCGGGAACCGGAAGCTTCCATGCAGGTTTGGAGCCGGCAACTCGGGTACCCGGGAGACGGTGCCTATCTGGAGTTCCACAAGATCCGCTGGCCCAGCGGCCTCAAGTACTGGAGCGTGACGGGCCCGGAGGTGGATCTGGGCGACAAGACCCCCTACCAACCGACCGACGCTCGCTACCGAGCCAGCGACCATGCCACCCACTTCGCCGGCCTCTTGGGGCACATTCAACGGAAGACCCGAACCGGCCCCTCGGGAGTGGCCATGGCGCCTTTCGACACGGAGCTCTTCGGCCATTGGTGGTTCGAGGGTGTGGATTTCTTGAAGGAGCTCTTCGTCAGACTGCCCTTCCGGGAGGGCGTGATCCCCGTGACGGCATCCGAACACCTCGAATCTTTCCCGGCCCAAGCCGCCATCCGGCCTTTGGAAGGATCGTGGGGCGCAGATGGCAATTTCAGTATGTGGTTGAACGACGGAACCCGTTGGACCTGGGAGAGCCTGTGGCCCCTGGAAGATCGGTTCTGGGAGGCAGCGCCCAGGGCTTTGCAGTCGGAGAAGACAAAACCCATTCTGGCCCAGGCCGCCCGGCAGCTTCTCCTGGCCCAGTCCTCGGACTGGCAGTTCATGATCTCCACGGGCGCCGTGCCCGACTACGCCGAGAAACGACTGAAGCTGCACTGTGACGACGCAGGGCTTCTTCTCGACGCACTGGCCCCAACCGCGACTGAAGAGGAGCTGGCCAAAGCCTTGGAGCACGTGAATGAACTTCAGGAGCGGGACAACCTGTTCCCCAACATCCTCGAGTCGGTTGGGGAGGTCCTGAATCAGGGCTGAGACATGACGACTTCTTCTCGTTCCGTGGTCATCCACGGTCACTTCTATCAGCCGCCACGGGAGGACCCGTGGCTGGAGACAGTGGAGGCACAACCCTCGGCCGCGCCTTACCACGACTGGAACCATCGGGTAGAGGATGAGTGTTACCGGGCCGTGGTAGCGGCCCGGGTACCCGGCTCGGGCGGGCGGATCGCCAAGATCATCAACGCCCTTGAGCACATGAGTTTCAACTTCGGACCCACCCTCCTGGAATGGATGGAGGCGGAGGCTCCAGGGACATATCGGTCCATCCTGGACGCCGACGCCGCTAGCGCCGAAGCTCATGGCGGCCACGGAAACGCCATCGCCCAGGCTTACCATCACTCCATTCTCCCCCTGGCCTCTCGAAGGGATAAGGTCTCGGAGGTCCGGTGGGGTATCGCGGATTTCCGGCACCGGTTCGGACGTGATCCTGCAGGGATGTGGCTACCCGAGACGGCGATAGACGGAGTCACCCTGGATGTCTTGGCCCAGGAAGGAATCGCCTTCACCATCGTCGCTCCCCACCAGGTCGAAAACCCTCCGCCCCACGGCCTTCCCGGACTGTTCAAAACCCCCGGGGGCCGATCCGTTGCCATCTTCGTTTACAACGGACCCCTCTCCCACGGCGTCGCCTTCGGGGCCCTCTTGAAGGACTCCCAGAAGTGGGCTGAAGACATGGTTGGCTCGGGTGGAGGAGATCAACTGATCTCCATCGCTACCGACGGCGAGACCTACGGACACCACCACCGGTTTGGAGAGATGGCCCTTGCCGCCGTTCTCGAGCGGCTTCAAGCGGACCCCCGCGCCAAGGTGGAGAACTTCGCGTCCTTCTTGGCCAGGCAGCCGGCCGAGCACGAGGTGACGCTGGTGGAACCCTCCTCATGGAGCTGTTCCCACGGAGTGGACCGCTGGAAGTCCGATTGCGGCTGCAAGATGGCGCCGGAAGTGGATACCCAGCAGCGGTGGAGGAGCAGCCTGCGGGATGCAATGGAATGGCTGGCCACCCAGATCCATCAACTTTATGAAACCGAGGCTCCGGCCTTCCTCGGAGACCCGTGGGCCGCCCGGGACCGGTATGGGCCATCCAGTGAGGCCGACACCACCGATGTCCGGGCCCGGGAACTGCTGGAGCTGGAGCGCCAGGCCCTCCTGCTCTTCACGTCGTGTGGGTGGTTCTTCGATGATTTGGCGGGCATCGAACCCCTCCAGGTCCTGCGGTATGCCGCCAGGGCACTGGACCTGGCTCAGAACATCGAAGGTTATGAGGGCTCCCTGGTGGAGGGATTCCTCTCTCGGTTGGACGAAGCGGTTTCCAATGAGGACCCGCCACGACGTGGGCGGGAGATTTTTCTTGCCGAAGTGCTGCCCAAAACCCCTGCCCATCTGAGAATGGCTGGGGGAGCGGCCTTGCTTCAGGCCATGGGAGGGGTGGAGGGATACTCCTTCAACCAGGTCCCTGGCTACGAGGTGTTTCGGTCTCCTTCCGGTACCTTCCACGTCATCCACAACCGGACCGGGCGAGACTGGGAGATCGAAGCGAAGATCTTCCGGCCCTCATCCGGCCGGGGGGCTGTGGCCGTCCGGGAGGTGGAGACGGGGGCCGACTTCCTACCCCTCCACCTCGCCGACCTGCCGGAGAGCTTACGAGATCCCATCACCCGACAGGTCGGCCGGATCGTTCCGGACACAGCCAAAGCCCTCGTCGAGGCCGTGGAGGCGTTGGGTGACGCCGTAGAGCCGTCAGGAGACGGTGATGGCCTGCCCCCCCCACAAGACCAGGTCGACCGCGTCAGGGATTTGGCGGACCTTCACATATTGCTGGGGGAAGGCATCCCCTTTGACGCCCAGACGACGTTCTTCAGATTCTTGAAGCGAGCCAGCCCGGAAGTCCAGCGGAATCTGGATGTTCTGCGGAAGCCCCTGGGTTTCACGACCGCTTCGTAAGAGAAACCGAGTTTCACCCGGCCCAGCCATGTCTGAACCTGTGTATTTCGCCTTCGGGCTCCACGCCCATCAACCGGTGGGAAACTTCGATCACGTCTTCGAGGAGCACCTGCGAGACGTGTACGAACCGTTCCTCACCCGGGCCGTTGAGGGTGACCTCTTCCCCCTCACCTTGCACCTCTCCGGTCCCCTCCTGGACTGGCTGGAGGCTAACGGATCCGGGTACCTGGACCTGGTGGGGCACCTGGCTTCCGAGGGAAAGCTGGAACTGCTTCTAGCCGGATACTACGAGCCCATCCTTCCTTCACTCCTACGAGAAGACCGGCTGGACCAGATCCGGTGGATGCGAGAAGCCATTCGAAGCCGGTTCGGTGTGGAGGCCAGGGGACTCTGGCTGACAGAGCGGGTTTGGGAGCCTGACCTGGCCGGAGACCTGGCGGAGGCCGGGGTGGAGTACGTCCTGGTGGACGACCGTCATTTCGTGGCCGCCGGATTCTCCCGAGACCAACTCCATCTTCCGTTCCGTACGGAAGCCGGCGGAAAGAGCCTCGGTGTTTTTGCCATCGATGAACAACTCCGGTACTTCCTACCCTTCCATTCCCCTGCGGACACGGTGGAGTACGTACGTCAGCTCCAGGGAAAGGGCCAGCGCCTGGCGGTGGCAGCCGACGACATCGAGAAGTTCGGAGGGTGGCCCGGGACCCGGGAGTGGGTCTACGAAAAAGGCTGGATCGACGAGTTCATCCGGGCCATGAAGGAGCTGGAGGAAGAGGGCGGCATCCGGATGGCCACGTTTTCCCAGGCTCTCCACGACCTTCCCAGCGGAGGCCCGGCCTACCTGCCGTCCTCGTCCTATCGGGAGATGGAGGAGTGGGCCCTCCCCTCCGAGGCCTTCCATCGGATGGAGGAGATGAAGGCCACCTTGGGCGAAGAGCGGTTCTCCAAAGGCGAAAGCCCCCTGATCAGGGGGTCTCACTGGCGGAACTTCCTGGTGAAATACCCGGAATCGAATCGGATGCACAAAAAGGCCATGGCCCTCTCCACGCTCTGCCGGGAAAAGGGAGATCCAGAGAGACCCCGCCGGGCTTTGGGCGCCGCCCAGTGTAACGACGTGTACTGGCACGGCGTCTTCGGCGGGCTCTACCTGAGGCACCTGAGGGACGCGGTTTGGCAACAGCTAGCGGAGGCGGAAGGCCAACTCCGCAAAGGTGAGGACCTGGCGGTGGAAAAGGTGGACCTGGACCTGGACGGACACGAAGAGCTGTGGGTCCATTCGGCCGACTTCTCCGCCCTGGTCAGCCCAAGCCGAGGGGGGTCGGTGGAGGAGCTCACCCTTTTCGAAGGTGGCGAGAACCTGGCCAACGTCCTCACACGGCGGCGGGAAGCCTACCACCAGAACTCGGTCGAAAACTCGAAAGGCGCCGACAGGGAAGAGCCCGGCACCGATCCGGACGGGGACAACGGCTCTACCGCACCGTCCATCCACGACCTGGAAGATGAGCTCCGGTTCGCCGAACTACCTCCCGTGGACCCAGAGGACCGGGCCCTCTTCCAGGAGCGAGTGCTCCCCGGCGACCTGGATCTGGAAGCCTACCGAGCTGGGCGGTACGAGCCCCTCCAGTCCTGGGCCAAAGAAACGCTGCGGCTGGTCTCATTGGAGGAGGGAAATTCGGCCCATGGAGCCGACGCCGAAGGCGCCCCCATTTGGGGGGACGAGAACGGCGCTGCCAATGGGGCCACCGACGACCAACCATGGGCCGAGCTCGTCTTCGAGACCGCCGAAGGCGCCCCACGGTTCGAGAAGCGCCTGAGGTTCAGCGAAGACGGATCCTTGGTCGTTCATCTTTCCTGGGACCCCTCTGCGTATCCCCCGGACAGTTTCTTCTCGACGGAGCTTTCCCTTGGCGCTCAAGGCCAGGTCCTACCCACTCCCGATTCGAAGACCTGGAGATTCCTCATCTCCACCTTTTCCAAGTCGGAACGCGGCTTCGACGAGACCGTTCAGGGGGAGTCAGTCACCGTCCGATGGCCCATCCGAACCGGCCAGGGTCGGGTCAGGCTTACAAGAGGGTAGCCCACGCCGATAACGAGTGGGATCCCATCTCGACGCTCACCCGTCCATCTACCTACATTGAGGCCGTTCTGTAGGACAAAAACAACGCGTTGAAAGGGAACCCATGAAACGGATTCTCGTTACGGGCGCATCGGGACAGGTGGGGTCCGATCTGATAGTAGCTCTCAGGGAACGGTACGGAGGGGAGAACATCCTGGCCTCGGACATCCGGGAGCCTGACGAAGTGGTGGGGAAGGGGGGACCCTTCGAGATCGTGGATTGCACCGACCACGGGGTCATGGACCAGGCGGTCACCAGGTTCAAGGCCGACACCATCTTCCACCTGGCCGCCATCCTGTCGGCCGTGGGTGAAGCCGATCCCCATCGGGCATACGAGGTGAATCTTGGCGGCCTGGAGAACACCCTCGAGGTAGCAAGGGTGAGGGAATGTGCCGTCTTCATTCCCAGCTCAATCGCCGCCTTCGGGCCATCCACACCCCCGGATCCCACACCCCAGGTCACCATCCAACGGCCCACCACGATTTACGGGGTCACCAAGGTGGCCGGCGAGCTCCTAGCCGACTACTTCCACCTTCGATTCGGGGTGGATACGCGGGGGGTTCGTTACCCGGGCCTCATCTCGTGGGTCACGGAACCTGGCGGAGGCACCACCGATTACGCGGTGGAGATTTTCTACGAGGCCATTAGGAAAGGAAGCTATACCTGCTTCCTGAAGCCCGATGCCCAGTTGGACATGATGTACATGCCCGACGCCATCAAGGCTTCCATCGACGTGATGGTGGCCGATCCTAGCCGACTCATCAACCGAAACGCTTACAACATCGCAGCCATGCAGTTCACACCCGAGCAGCTGGCTGACGCCATCCAAAAGCACATTCCCGACTTCACAATCGACTATGACGTGGATCCCCTAAGGCAGAGGATCGCCGACTCCTGGCCCAAGCGGCTGGACGATACCGCCGCCCGGGAAGAGTGGGATTGGCAGCCAGACTATGACCTGGAGGCCATGGTGGAAGACATGCTGGTGAACCTCAGGAATAAGCTGGCCTGAAAGCCGACTTCAAAGAGACAGGACCATAAACAATGCCGCTGAATCGACTGACAGACGTCCTCAAAAACCACGTAACCGACCTGGAAGAAAAAGGAACAGCTAAAGGCGCCGAGTCGGTGGTGACGAAGGCCGTTCCGCCTTCGGGAGATCGGGGTCCCCGCTTCCACCTGGCGGGTGAAGGCGATAAGGAGTTCTTGAGGATGAACTCCAACTCGTACCTGGGTATGTCCCTGAGGCCAGAGATCATGAAGGCCGAAGAAGAGGGAACGGCCCAGTACGGCGCCGGCCCCGGGGCGGTCCGGTTCATCAGCGGCACCTACGACGTGCACACTGGCCTCGAAGCTGCTCTGGCCAGGTTCCACGGACGGGAAGACGCCATGATCTTCTCGTCGGCCTATGCAACCATCATGGGCACCATCAGCCCGTTGGTGACAAGGGAAACGGCCGTAATCAGCGACGAGCTCAACCACAACTGCATCATCAACGCCGTCCGTCTCTCCCGGCCTCACTCCAAAGTTGTCTACCCCCACCTCGACATGGAGGCCTTGGAAAAATCTCTAGAGGAATTCAAAGGCCAAGCGACCCGGGCGGTTGTGATCACCGATGGAATCTTCAGCATGCGCGGCGATCACGCCCCCATGGACGAGATCATGGCCTTGGCGGAGAAACACGACGACGGGTACCCGGAGAACGTGGTCGTGGTCATGGACGACTCCCATGGCGTGGGGGCGTTCGGTGAGACCGGCCGCGGTACGGAGGAGTACACCAACTCGCCCCAGATCGACATCCTGGTGGGGACCCTCGGGAAAGCCTTCGGTGTAAATGGCGGCTACGTCTCGTCCAACGCCACGCTCACCAGGTTCCTGCGCGAGTCGGCTCCCTTCTACATCTACTCCAACCCCATCACCCCCGGTGAAGCCAAAGCGGCGCTGGCGTCATTGGCTCTACTGGACTCGGCCAGGGGTCGGGAGCTCCTGGTTCACCTGAGGGCCCTGACAAAGCGGTTTGAGGAAGGGCTGGGGAACCTCGGCATGGAGACCATCCCTGGGGAGCACCCGGTCGTTCCCCTCATGGTGAGAGACACGGCCAAAACCAACGCGCTCGTGGAACACCTATATGCCAACGGGGTCCTGGCCACCGGTCTGGCCTTCCCCGTGGTGCCGAGGGGTGACGAAGAGATCCGTTTCCAGATCAACGCCGACCACACCGAACAGGACGTTGATCGGGTTTTGGAGGTCCTGGGAAGCTTCTAAGGAGGGGAGGGGCGGCACGGAGGAAACTCCCAACAGGAGCAACCAAATGCTCAGCAAAAAAACCGCCCTCATTACCGGCGGATCAAAACGCCTTGGCCGAGAAGCGGCCCTGACGTTGGGCCAAGCCGGCGTCCGTCTGGTCATTCACTACAACTCCTCCGGGGTGCCTGCCGAGGCCTTGTGCGCGGAGCTGAAAGGCATGGGCACCGATGCCTTCCCCTTGCAAGCGGATCTCGGTTCCACCGAGGGGACCGACGCTCTCTTCGATGAAGCCTGGGCCCGCATGGGCCCCTTGGATTTTCTGGTCAACAACGCATCCATCTTCCCAACTGGCCGGCTCGAGGAGATGGAGCTCGGAGATCTCCACCGGAACCTCCAGGTGAACGCTTGGGCTCCCTTTGTTTTGACCCGGGCTTTCTGGCGTCGGATCAGGGGAACCGAGCGGCGGGGATCGGTGGTCAATCTTCTGGACACACGCCTGGTGGGCGGGGACCTGGCCCATGCGGCCTATCACCTGAGCAAAGCCACACTGAAAGAGCTGACAAAGCTGACGGCCCTGGAATTTTCGCCGGAGCTCCGAGTCAACGGGGTAGCACCGGGAGCGGTTTTGCCCCCCGAGGGCTTGAACGATGCCTACTTGGACGACCTCACGGCGGACCTCCCTCTGAAGACCCGGGGGTACCCACAGGATATCGCCGATGCCGTTACCTACCTCCTGGGGGCGCCTTTCGTGACGGGGCAGGTGATCTTCGTGGACGGTGGCCGTCATCTCCGTCTGGGAGGAAACCCATGAGCGACAAAGTCCTCATCAAAGACCTCCTGATACGGGGAATCATCGGGATCCACGATTGGGAGCGGGAAAAGAAGCAGGACATCCTGATCAACGTTGAGATGGAGGCCGATCTCCGGCCGGCCGGGATTAGCGACGACTTCAACGACGCCGTGGATTACCGCGCCGTGAGCAAGGCCATCATCAGCCTGGTGGAGTCATCGGAGTTTTTCCTCGTCGAAAAGATGGCCGAGGAGATCGCATCGATCTGCCTGGAGAACCCCGAAGTGGAGGTGGCCAGAGTCCGAGTGGAGAAGCCGGGGGCCGTCAGGTTCTCGAGAAGTGTCGGTGTGGAGGTGGAGCGCCGCCGTGGATAAAGCCCCTGCGCTGGGATACATCGGGGTAGGGTCGAACATCCGGCCGGAGGAGAATGTCACCAAGGCCTTGGGCCTCCTGGTGGACACACCGGGGATCACCCTGACAGCCATTTCGACTTTTTACCGGACCGCTCCCCTGTCCGATCCGGCCGGCACCATGTTCACAACAGGCGAGACTTCAAGCGGGCCAGACCCGGACTTTCTCAACGGAGTCCTGGAAATCCGTACACACCTTACCGCCCCGGAGCTCTTGGAACGATTCGCCCAAATCGAGGAAGCCCTGGGGCGCGAGCGCGCTGACAACAGGTTCGCCCCCAGAACCATTGACCTGGACCTCCTATTGTACGGAGTGGACGAGGGGACCGGCACCAGCCCTGAATGGCAGGAGATCGCCTCAGGCGGAATCATGGTTCACAGGGACATCCAAAAGCGGGGGTTTGTCGCTCTTCCACTCTTTGAACTGGCTCCGGATTTGGTCCTTCCCCCATACAGCATCCCTCTCCGGGCCCTGGCCCTGAGTTTCGACACCCCCGGGGGAAAAGCGGAATCCGCCCTCTCCGGTGGACTCCGATCCCGCTTTCTTCTCACCTGACCGGACCAAGGGAACCGGCCGTCCAGGGAACTCCACATCACCTCAGGCATACTGAGTCGGGTCCCCTTGGGCGCCTGATTTGAAACAGGAACGGAAGCACATGTCCGAGCTGAGAAGAAAAAAGTGTAAACCCTGCGAGGGTGGTATTCCTCCGATGACGCTGGAGGAAGCGGAGAAATTGCAGAACGAAGTTCCCGGGTGGGAGATCCTGGACGAAGGACAGAGCATCCGAAGAATCTTCACCTTCCAGAATCACTATGAGGTGATGGCCTTCGTGAATGCCGTGGCGTGGATCTCCCACACCGAAGACCACCACCCCCACCAGGCCGTCGGCTATAGCCGCTGCGAGCTATCCTATACGACCCACGCCGTGGAGGGCCTCACGGAAAACGACTTCATCTGCGCGGCGAAGGTGGACGCCCTCCTGGATTAGGGTGGCAAGGAGGCCGGATGTCCGGCAGGGGCAGCATCCAATACCCCGGGGGGAGCCGCGGGTCAGCCGGTCTCAGCCAACGACCAAACCGCGCCGGCGATAGCCGCATCTTGAGCTCCCACACCCGTCAGGTCACAGACGATGAGCTCATCACCCTCTCGGCCCGGGCAGGCCCCCACCAAGACCTCCCCTAGCTCCGCGTGAATGTCGTCTGGGCCTAACACACCGGCCGAGACGGCGTGATGGGTCTCACCGAGCCGGACGCACTGGTCCCGGGAATCCACTACAACCTTCTCGGCTGCTCCCAGGATCGCCGGATCCAGCTCCTGCTTCTCGGGCCCGTCGGAGCCTACAGCGATGACGGTGGCGTCGGCCCTGATCCATTCACGCACCAGGATGGGCTCCCGCGCCGGAGTCACGGTCACGATCAAGTCCGCTTCGTCCACCGCAGCCTCAGGTTGATCCGCCCCCGACACGGACACGTTAAGCTCGGCGGCCATCTCATCGACGTACGTGGCGACTTCGTGGGGAACCGGGCTCCACGCCCTGAGATCCTGGATGATCCGGATCTTTGAGATGGCCCGCAGCTGGTAGCGTGCTTGGGAGCCTGCGCCCAAGACGGCCACATTCAGCGATTTTTCTGGCGTCAGGAGGCGGGCGGCCAGGGCCCCGGCGGCCCCGGTCCTGAGCTCCGTCAGATACCCGTTGTCACGAAGCAGGGCCAGCGGGAATCCGGAAGTGGAGTCAAAAACGAGGACCAGGCCCGAGCCCGTAGGCAGACCCCGCTCGGGGTTTTGATAAAAGCCCGATGCAACCTTCATGGCAAACACCGGCTCCCCCCGAAGAAAAGCTCCTTTCACGTGGACCTCCCCTCGGACGTCCTCCAGGTCCATTCCCAGGGGTGGTGGCTGAACTGCCCTTCCTTCCGCCAAGGCACGAAAGGCTGTTTCCACCGCCTTCAGCGCTTCGTCCTCTTTCACCAACCCTCTGATGTTTTGTTCGTCGATGACGATCATGGGCAACTCTCTTCGGTTCGGGCGGAGGTCGGTTCCCCAACCCCCATTCTCACACCCCACTGCTTTTCGAGAAAGTAACGGCGGTTGCGCCCCCAGCTTCTCCGGATACGTTCCACTCCAAGAGTCCCCTAAAACGCCCACCTTTCCTTTTCGAGGCCACCCCCATGAACGGTTGGAGCTCCCGGGCCAACTCTCGCTGGATACTCACCTGCTTGGCGGTGTTGTCACCCGTCCTCCTGGTTCCCCAGGCTCAAGTGGCCGGCCAAACGCTCAGCTCCGAGGAGCAGGCCATGGTCCGGTTTCTGGACGCAACAGAGGACGAGGCCATCGACCTGCTGGAAAGGGTGGTGAACATCAATTCGGGCACCATGAACCACGAAGGTGTCCGGGAAGTCGGCGCCATCTTCCGGGAGGAGCTGGACGCCCTGGGTTTTGAAACCCGGTGGGTGGACTTCCCTCCCGAGACCAACCGGGCCGGCCAACTCTTCGGGGAACGGATGGGAACCGGTAGGGGGCCGAAGATTCTCATGATCGGGCACCTGGACACGGTCTTCGAGGCAGACAGTCCTTTCCAGAAATTTCAGCGAACCGGGGATATGGCATCCGGCCCCGGCGTTGCCGACATGAAGAGTGGCTGCGTCGTGATCCTCTACGCCCTGAAGGCCCTGGGTCACGCCGGGCTGTTGGACGACCTCTCCATTGTCGTAGCCCTCACTGGAGAGGAGGAATCGCCTGGGCGCCCACTCTCCATTACCCGGAAGGACTTGGTGGAGGCGGGGCAGTGGTCGGACCTGGCCCTTGGCTTCGAAGGCGGTGTGAGGGAGGGCGACACTGAATACGCCACGGTGGCCCGGCGGGGGTCCACGGGTTGGACCCTGACCGTGGAGGGGGTCATGGGCCACTCCTCAAGGATTTTTAACGAAACCTATGGAGCCGGGGCCATCTTCGAGGCAGCCAGGATCCTGAACGAGTTCTACGAAGAGGTCCGGGGAGAGGAGTACCTCACCTTCAACGCCGGGGTAATCCTCGGGGGGACCGACGTGACGTTTGACGACGAGGCCAAAGCCGGAACCGCCTTTGGCAAGACCAACGTGATCCCACAAAACGTGATCGTACGGGGCGGAATTCGCACGATCTCACCGGAACAACTGGAAAGGGCCCGGGAAAGTATGAGAGCCGTGGTGGCCAAGCACCAACCCAGGACCTCCGCCAACATCACCTTCAGCGACGGGTATCCGCCCATGGCTCCCGGGCCGGAAAACTACGAGTTGCTGTTGAGGTTGAGCCGCGTCAGCCAGGACCTGGGTTTCGGGCCGATGGAAGCCCTCGACGCCGGCCGTCGGGGTGCCGCGGACATCTCCTTCGTCGCCCCGTACACCCCGGGGCTGGCCGGGATGGGCCCCCATGGTTCCGGGGCACACAGCCCTGACGAGATGCTGGACCTGACGTCTGTCAGTCGGGCCGCAAAACGGGCGGCGGTTTTGATTACCCGGTTGGCTCAAGACCGAGAAGATAATCCGAGATGACGGGAAGACAGGTTATGAAAAAACGCGTTATCGCCCTGGCCTTGCTCGCCTTCGCGGCAGGCTGTGGCGGCGGCCCCGGATCCGATGCTTCGGACCGGGAAGCTCTGATGGAGCGGTGGAGGGCCGAGCTCATCCAGGCCGACCAGGACTTTTCCGACGCCATCGGCCAGGGAGGGTTGTCACTCTGGACCTCCTTCTTCACAGAAGACGGGGCCATGGTCCAGGAAGGTGTGGGTGAAATCCGTGGCACCGCGTCCATGCAGGAAGCCATGGACGCAGCAGCCGGAGCTGTGGTCAGCTTCTCCTGGACACCAGACCGGGCGGAGGTCTCGGAGGGTGGAGACCTCGGGTACACCGTCGGGCAGTTCCGGACCGTGGCGGCGGGAGCCGACGGAGTCGAAATGCTCACCACAGGGTTGTACGTGAGTATCTGGCGCCGCCAGGAGGATGGTAGCTGGAAGGTGGAAATGGACCTCGGGAATCCGCTTACCGACCCAACGCCCGTCTCTGATCAGGAAACCGACTCGGGAATCGGAGGGACCCCCGCATGAGGACCCTCGCCGTCCTTTCCGACATCCACGCCAACGTTCCGGCCCTCGAAGGCGTCCTGGCGGCACTGGCCAATAGAGACGACATCCTGGGTACGTACCATCTGGGAGATCTGGTGGGATATGCTCCCTGGCCCAACGAGGTCCCGGCCCTCCTGAAAGCCCGGGGCATCCAGGGCATCGCCGGAAACTACGACTCCACGGTCGCCACGGGTTACGACCATTGTGGGTGCAACTACGAAGACCCGAGAGACATCGAGCTCGCCCACCTCAGCTACTCCTGGACCCTTGAACACGTCTCGGAAGAAACCCGGGCCTATCTAGGCGCTCTCCCCTTCCGGATCGACCTCCGGCCATGGGGGGGTCATGTGGCCGGGCCAAAGGTCACACTGATCCACGGTAACCCCGTCCTGAACACGGTTTACTGGACCGAAGACAGGCCCGATTCCTTCTGTCTCCAGATGGCCCAAAAGCTCGGTTCCCGGCCCGGGGACACCGTGGTTTTTGGACACACCCACAAGCCGTGGCATCGCACCGTAGACGGCATCCAGTTTGTGAACGCCGGGTCCGTGGGACGGCCCAAGGACGGGGACTGGAGGGCATGCTGCCTCCTCCTTCATTTGGAGGACGGCGAAGAGGGGAAAAAGGGCACGATCCGACCGGCCATCCTTCGGGTTGAATACGACCTGGCCCGGGCTCAAACCGCCATCCGGGAATCGGGTTTGCCGGAGGACTTCGCCAAGGTTCTGGAGAGCGGCGGCGGGAAATAGAGTTCTTCAAGCACCACTGGACTCTTGACCGTCTCGATTCTTCCGTCGATTCTTGAAGCTTCAAACCTCCAGCTTACTCCAAGAAAGGTCGTTCTATGAACCGGCAGCCTCGGCGGCTGATCCGCCCTTTTGGCCTCTCTCTCCTTTTGGCCGCCGCACTCACCGGATGTCAGCCCGAGTTCCTTCCTGCTGCTCAGACCGGGTGTGATCCTGACAACGGCGGCATCACCCTCCCCGAGGGGTTTTGTGCCGTGGTGGTGTCCGACTCCGTGGGCCGGGCCCGGCACATCGAAGTAGCTGCCAACGGTGACGTGCTCCTGGCGATGAACAACGACCGGGGCCCCGACCGGTCGGTCATCCCAGGGGGGGTTGCGGTCCTTCGGGATACGGATGGGGACGGGCGGGCTGACGAGGTTTTCCGGTTTGGAGACAACGGCGGAAACGAAGTTCTGCTGTCGGGAGAGTATCTCTACTTCGCCACCGACGACGCTGTGTTCCGTTATCCCTTCCCGGTGGGCTCCACAGCTCCGGCCGGTCCGCCCGACACCATCGTGAGCGAGTTGCCCGACGAATCCAGCCACCGGGCCAAGAGCGTCGCCATCGGGCCGGACAACGCCCTTTTCGTGAACATCGGATCACCCTCCAATGCGTGTCAGACCGAATCCAGGACCGCCGGCGCCCCGGGAATGGACCCGTGCCCTCAACTTGAAACCCGAGCCGGCATCTGGAGATTCGACGCCGGGGTGAGCGGCCAAACACAGGAGGACGGCCGGCGTTTTGGAATTGGGCTCAGGAACACGGTGGCTCTCACGATCCACCCCTCAGGGTCCCTCTTTGGGGTCATCCACGGGCGGGATCAGTTGGGGAGCCTCTGGGGTGATTTCTTCACCGACGAGGACAACGCGGAGAAACCGGCGGAGGAGTTCGTCCAGATCAACGACGGAGATGATTTCGGGTGGCCTTACTGTTACTACGATCCTGCCACCGACACCAAAGTGCTGGCCCCTGAGTACGGCGGGGATGGGACCATCACCGGCCGTTGCGCCGAGATGAAAGACCCACTCATCGACTTCCCTGCCCACTGGGCTCCCAACGATTTGGCCTTTTACACAGGAACCCAGTTTCCGGAAGAGTACAGGGGTGGAGCTTTTGTGGCTTTCCACGGATCCTGGAACCGGGCCCCGGCCCCGCAGGCCGGTTACAACGTCGTCTTCGCACCTTTCGAGGGTGACTCGCCAACGGGGGAATGGGAGGTTTTTGCCGACGGGTTCGCGGGACGTGACGTCAGTCCCCGAGGCGCCGACCACCGGCCGGTGGGGCTGGCCGTCGGGCCTGACGGATCGCTCTTCATCTCGGACAGCCGTGTGGGGAAGGTCTGGAAGGTGATGTACAAAGGGCAGTAGCGTTGCGCCCTTATCCCGGTAGAGTCATGATTGCCTGATCATGCCAAATCGCTGGTACCTCGGGAACGACATCGTCGACCTCAACGACAGCAGGCACACCGGGAAGGCGGGGGACGACCGCTTTCTCCAGCGCGTTTTTTCGCCCCGGGAGCGGAAGGAGATCCAGGCGGCCCCGAACCCGGACCGGGCCCTATGGATACGGTGGGCAGCCAAGGAAGCGGCTTTCAAAACCATCAGCAAAGCCCGGGGCACGCCTCCGACGTTCGTTCACCCCACCTTCCGGGTGACGGTCTTTGCCAAAGAACAGGACAAACCCGATCCTCCCGTCACTCGCTTCGGCCAGGTCAGGTTCGAGGACTTCACCCTCCCTCTCCGCATCGAAGCCGTGGGGACAAACCTCCACGCGGTGACGTGGATGCCCGATCCGGGTCACGACGTGCCGCCGTTCATCTGGGGATATCAGGAGACCGAGGGACCCGAGGCCGACTGGAAGGAATCCCTGAAGCCCCACTTCTCGGCGTTGGAGTGGGAGTGTGTGTCCCACCGGCTTTCGGCTCTGGCTCGCCTGGTAGCCCGGTCGTCTCTGGCCTCATCCCTGGAGGTAAACGAAAGCGAATTGGAGATCGGGTGCGGCCCGGGAAGACCCGGGCGCAAGATTCCCTTGGTTTTCCTCAGGGGGAAAGAACTACCGGTAGACCTTACCCTTTCCCACCACGGCCGGTTGTTGGCTTGGGCCTATCTGATTCCGCCCGTCAGTTGAACGGCCGATAGCGGAAGAGGAGGCTGGCTCCAAAGCGCTCGTAGTACTCGTTCCCCGCTTCCGCCTCCGCCCGGGTCCAACCAAACCGAACCGCACCGTCCAAGTTGAGGAAGAGAGGGCGGATGGCCTCTAGGTAAACCACCGACGCGTTGTCCGCCTCCTCCCCCGGCACCAGCAAGACATCTTTCGTCTCGGTCAGATAGCTCTTCGTCGTTAGATCAGCCGAAAAGTTCAGAATGAACTCCTCTGGAAGGGGGACCGAAAGAACCGTCCGAAGTGTCAGAGCGTTGTATTCCGGACGTCTGGAGTTGGAGCGGTTGACGAACCCTTCCAACCCTACCTCGGCCAGGAAGTTGGATTGGAGGGACCAGGTGGCGCCCAGATTGAAGGTCTTATCGCGTCGGAGGGGATCCTCGGGATCGAACGTTCCCTGGTTTTTATACTCGGAATACCGAAATCCGGCATGACCCCGGATGGTCCAATCCGACCCCCATGTGGCCCCTACCTCCGAGCCCAACACCATTCGATCCAGAAGGGCAAGCTGTGGGGTGACGGCCGTGGTTCCATAGTCGGCCAGCTCACCGAAAAGCTGGGCGTCATAGGACACCTCATTGATAGGACGCAAGCGGAGCTGCACCCTTCCGTCGATGGTATGGTGGCCCGGCTGGACGTAAAGGGGCATGGGTGGCCGATCGTCCACGTTTCGTCCACTTACCCCACCAAACAACCCTACCTCCCCCCAGGACCCAGCGGTTTCCCAGTACTCGAGATCCACCCTTCCCACCAGCTCTCGGGGGGCATAATCCCGGAAGACGAACCCCCCCGCGGCAAACTGGCGGAGTCCTGAATCAAACCGGAGATCCAAGGAACGCTTCTCGTCTTGGACCAGGGTCACCCTGCCCCTGAGGCCGAACTCTCCTACGGCCGCGGAAGCCTCTGTGGCGGGATCGGGGGGAGCCGTCACCGCAGTGAGGTTCCCGTCATACCACTCAGCCGACATACCGCCGGTGAAGACCAGATCTTGCCACGTCACCTGGCCATGAAGGTGGCCGGGTGTGGCAACGACGCCAGCCGGCAGGGTGAGGAAAAAGGGGAGAAGGAGTCGGCGGAGGATCACTGGGCGAACACCCCTCCGCCCGCTCTACGCCGAAAGTCGGCGGCTCGGGTTTTAATGATCTCGATCCGCCTGGTGAGCTCTTCCTGGAACGCCTCCAATTCCCGGATCTGTTGATCGAGCTGCTCCGGACGCGGAGCGTTCTGGCCCGCCTGGGCTCCCACCGGAGGACGGTCTCCGAACCTGGACCGGTCCGCCCGGAAATCGCTGCTCCGTCGAAAGAGGTCCTGTTCACTCCGAAGGTCGTCCAGCTGTTGTTGGAAATAGTCCAGTTGCTCCTGGTATCGGTTGGCTTGGAAGTCCAGAACCCCCGCCTTCTGCCGAAGCTCCACCGGGCCATCCGTTGTCTCAAACTCTAATCCAGGCAACGGCTCCAGGGTGATCTCGGGCTCGGGGAGCAACCGGATCCGCGCTATCTCCTGATTGTTGTTGTCCAGATAAACCGAGATGGCACGCAGTTCGACCGGATCGGTTTCCAGCTCTGCCCGGGCTAAGAGGTCACGCGTGTAGATCCGTTTAGCCTCAAGCAGGTTCCTCCTGGCCTCCCTCAACTCCTCGGCACGCTGTTCCAGCTCACGGTCGGCCTGGACCCGAAGGTTCAGGGCCCGCTGAACCTCCACAAAAGCCTGGTTTAATGCCTCTTCGTCACCGGCATTTTGTGCTTCCACAAAAATCCTGGAGGCCTCTTCATAGTCAACCTCTCGACCCCTAGCCGCCAATTCGGCCGCTTCATAATTGGCCACTGCCTGGTCATGGGCGATCCCGAGCTGGACCAGTCTGTCTTCTTGAGCAAACGCTGGGGGTGCGCAGAATGCGGTGAGGATGGAAAAGCACCCCGTCAGGAGGAGGGAGGTCCGCAGGCGTCCGGACGGAGAGATCACACTTCGATCCCGTATTTCTCGAGCTTGTAGTAAAGCGCGCTGGTCTTGAGGCCTAGAAGGCGGGCCGCTTCGGCCTTCACGCCCTTTGCCTGTTCGAGAGCCTTCCGCAGCAGGCGCTCTTCCAACCCCTCCACTGCCTGGTTCAGATCCACACCGGTCCCAGGCAGGGCAGCATCGATAAGGGAGGTGTCCAGTGCGTCCCCCGCCGGAAGGAACGGGAGGTCCTCCTCGGCTAGAATGTCATCTTCTGCCAGCACCAGGGCCCGCTCCATGACGTTCTCCAGCTCTCGAACGTTCCCGGGCCAGTCGTATTCCTCCAACCTTGATAGGGCCATTTCGCTCAGGTCATGGACCCTGTGATTGGTCCTTTCCCGGAGCTTGTCCAGGAAATGCCGGGCCAGGACCGGGACGTCCGCCTTCCTCTCCCGTAGCGGAGGAATTGTGACCGGCACCACATGGAGGCGATAGAAGAGATCCTCCCTGAACTGTTCTCCTTTTTGGAGCTCGTCGGCGGGGGTATTGGTAGCCGCTATGATTCGCACGTCCACCGGGATGGTCTCCTCACCCCCAACCCTTTCCAGCTCCCTTTCCTGAAGGACGCGGAGTAAGCGGATCTGGGTCGTTTGACTGATGGTGGCGATCTCGTCCAGGAACAGGGTTCCTCCGTCCGCAAGCTCAAATCGCCCCCGGCGTTGCCTTTCTGCGCCGGTGAAGGCCCCCTTTTCGTGGCCGAACAACTCCGAGTCCAAAAGGCCTTCGGTAAGGGCTCCACAGTTCACCCGAATGAACGGGCCGTTCTTTCGTGGCGACCCAGCATGGATGGCCCGGGCCACAAGCTCCTTCCCCGTGCCCGACTCTCCGTAGATCATGACCGTGGAGTCACTCTTGGCCACCCTGCCGATCCACTGAAAGACCTGATCCATCTGCTTCGATTCGCCGACGATCTCGCCGTATCGGGCTTCCGCTTCCTCCCTCAGGTAGGTGTTCTCCACGCGGAGAGCCACGTTCTCCTTCCTCAAGCGCAGCCGCTCCTCCCGGTCGGCCAGGAGCCGGTCCACCTTCACGCCAAACTCTTCGGAAGAGAACGGTTTGGTGAGGAAGTCGGCGGCACCAAGCTTCATGGCTTCCACGGCCTTCTCGATGGTCCCATAGGCCGTGATGACCAACACCTCAACGTCCGGGTGTTTTTCCCTCACCTTCCGGAGTACCTGGATCCCGTCCATCTTTGCCATCTTCAGGTCGGTGATGACCAGGTCAGCCCCCATCTCCTCCAGGAGAGCCAGACCCCGTTCTCCGGCTTCCGCCGAATAGGTTTTATGGCCACGGCGACGGAGGAGGAGCTCCAGCCCTTCTCTCATGGAGTCGTGGTCGTCGATGATCAGAACCTGCGCCATTTCCTAGTCTTCTTCTCCTTCGGGAGGGAGGTCTTCCCCACCGCGGAAATATACCCTGAACTCAGCGCCTACCCCACTCGCCTCACTCCCCGTCGTCAACTCGACCCGGCCCCCGTTGGCTTCCACCACGCTCTTCACGATGGCCAGCCCCAGGCCGGCGCCCTGTTCCTTGTCCGTCACGAACGGTTCGAAGATCCGGTCCTCCAGATCCGGCGGTATTCCCGGACCGTTGTCCCGTACGAGTACTACGGCTTCTCCCCGAATCCCCTCACCCCCCACCAAAACCTCCTGCCCTGCCTGGGCCGCATTTCTGACCAGGTTCAAAACGACCCGTTTCACATGCTCGCTGTCGGCCTTGGCCAGGAGCGGCTGGGCCGGGAGTTCCAGTGTTAGCCTTCCCCCCGAGTCCCGCATCTCCATCTCCACCAAGTCCACCGCTTCCTGGATCGGGACCCGGATATCGTGAAGCTCTCCCTGGGGCCTGAGTGGGCGGGCAAAGGTCAGAAAGTCGTCGATGATCCGGTTGAGGGCCGTTATCTCATCCCGGACCTTCCCGATGAACTGCAACCTTTCCCTAGGATCCTCCGATTCAGAGGCGGCCGACGCAAACAACTCCAACCCACCCAATGGATTCCGGATCTCGTGAGCAACCTGAGCCAACATGAGCCTCAGCTGTTCGTCCCGATGGAGAATCCCGACCCGCATCCGCTCCATGGCCCGGGAAAGGCGCCCCAGCTCCCCACCCCATTCCCGTCGGACGGGTTCGTCCATCCTTCCCCGCTGAATCCGAAGCGCCACCCGGCCCAGTCGATTCAAGGGTCCGGTGATGGTCGTGGCCATGAACCAGGCAATCAAAGCGGCAATCACGGCTGCGACGACCGACCCGGCGATGGCGGTTTGCCGGAAATCCGTCAGCGGTTGCCTATACTCGGCCGGCATCCGGACAACCAGGACCGCGTTACGACTTGGGTCATCGGGATCGTAGCTCTGGTCTACTCGAACGAACCCGTACTTGAAATACCGTCCGTCCTCGAATGGCCCGTAAAGTGGGGAGACTGCAGTCCCCTCAATTACCGCGCGGTCGATTTCCCCAGTCAGCATGAAAGGAGCAAGGTCCGGGGGAAACTCATCGATCCTGACGGAATCGGTGTCCAGGGTTGTAAGCAGGGCCCTGTGGTCCTGGCTCACCACATAGGCTTCCTCCACAAACCGTTTGAGCCTCCGGAGTTTGGCCTGTTCACTGGCAAAACCCGGCTCGGCCTCCATCCCTGGCCGGAAGTTCAATAGGTAATTGGCGCTCAGCCCCACGTCCGCCGCAGCACCTGCCACCTGCACCAAGCGTCGGTCCAGCTCCCTCTCCAGGGCGTTGGAGGTGCTGAGGTACGCAGCGGTTCCCCCCAAGGCCGTAACCAGGACGGAGAACGCTACAAAGACGAGGACGTATTGGCGCCGGAGGGACAAAGCTCTACTCCCCGCAGGGGACGCGCTCCTGTACCAGGTCCGCGAAGCTTGTGGGTTGGGGGGTCCGAGGGGCGACGACGATGTGGAAGGGGTGGGAGGTCCGGGCCGCCGGAGAACAGAAGTCCCCCGGAATCCTCTCATGCAGGAATACCTCTGTGGTCCCATTTCCGATCCGAAGAATCCTTCTCACCTCCACGCTGTCCCCGGCTTCCGTCCGAGTCCCCACGGCAGCCACCACCACCATCTCCTCTGACCAATCCACGAAGGGAATTCCAGCAGGCAGCGTTTTGTTATGGTCGGCCCAGAAACTCAGCCAATTGGTGGGAGGGTTGGGATTCCCTTCGGGAACCGAGAAGAACACTTTCGACTTTTCCAAGCCGGCACCGGAAACTTCACCTCTGTCCAGCGTCCCGAAAGGCACGCTTCCGACATACGTCGAGACGAACTCAGAGCCCTGGGTAAAGTCCCGGACCAGGATGGCCGCCTGGATCACTTTCAGGGCGTCAAGGTCAGGTCCTGCTTCGGAGGTTTTGAGGGTGCCCAAGCTCCCCGACGCACACCTGACCCAGCTGGCCTCCTCTTTTCGGAGCTCGTCCCAGATGGTCACCGTGACACGAGCCTTGGTGGGCGCGCAGGGTATTGGGGGTTCTGGGGAGATGGAAAAGAGCTCCACCGATTCCTTGTCGTTTAGCTGGGTAATGAGAGAAGCGTAGGCCGAAGCGTAAGCCACCGGGTCGCCAGTGCTTCTTATTATGGTCTCGTCACCTTCCAGGCCGCGGTAGGAGATCACCTCCCGCAACACCCACGCTCCCGAGGAGCCCCAGGTGAGAATCTGCTGGAGCTCTCCAGACCCGGATTCTTCCACTAATGGAGCAACGATTCCCACCTCGACTTCACCCAACTGACCGAACCGAATGGTATCGATGGGAGGCGTCCCGTTATCGTCCCCACATCCCGCGGTGAGGAGACCCAGGAGAATCACCACATATGCTGCGATTCGAGCGTTCACTGTTCCACTCTGTCGGCCAGTTCCTCGTCCATCTTCCTTCTACACATTGAACGATAGGCCGTTCGCCTTGGAAGTTGAAGGAGAATAAGAAGGGCCAGCCCCAGGCTGACCCCTCATTTCCTTCGTGTTCTTGCTTGTTCTAGTCCAGTAGTCGCAAAGGCATCACCAGACAGAGGTAGTCTAATTGATCTTCACCCTCGGGAGCCACCGGTTGGAGGGTCGCAGCACGCTCTGGGGCTTTGAAGGTCAGCTTCACGTCGTCGGTGGGCATGTACCGAAGAACCTCCAACAGGTAGTTGGCGTTGAAGCCGATCTCCATTTCCTCACCCGCATAGTCCAGTTCGAGTTCGTCCTCAGCCTCGCCCAGATCGGGCGTGAGAACGTTGAGGTGCACCCTACCTTCATCGAAAACCAAGCGAATCCGATGAGTCTGGTCGCTGGCAACAACAGCCATCCTGCGGACAGCCGACTCAAGGGCACTCTTTTCGACAGTGGCCTCTTTGTCGTTGTCTTTCGGGATGACCTGTTCATAGTTCGGATAGGTACCCTCGATGAGCCGGGTGTACACTTCTGTTCCCGCTGACCGGAAGCCCAAGTGGTTCCCGTCCCGGGCCACCTCCAACTCGTCCTCCGCCTTGAACAGCCGCTGGACTTGCTGCAGTGCAGCCGGGGGAACGATAAAGTCGGCGCTGGTCGTCGTGGCTGGGCCGGCCGGAACCGCCATGCGGGCCAACCGATGACCGTTGGTGGCCACCATCTGCATCCGCCCGTCCCTCAACTCCCACAGGACCCCATTGAGTATGGGCCGGCTTTCCTCGGTAGACACCGCAAAGGAGGTGTGATGAATGAGTTTCTGAAGCTCGCTCCCCAGAATGCTCCACCCTTTTGCGAAATCCACTCCAGGAAGACTCGGAAACTCTTCGCTGGGAAGACCGTTCAGCTTGAACGAACTTCTCCCGCACTTGAGCTCCAGTTGATCCCCCCGAGCCACAACCTCCACGGGTTGATCGGGGAGTTCCCTGGCGATCTCCTGAAGTTTCTTTCCAGGGGCGGTAAGGCTACCGGTTCCTTCCACGTCGGCTGGGACCTGTACCCGAACGGCCACATCCAAATCCGTTCCACTCATCCACACGCCCCCGTCCCTGGCCTCCAAAAGAATGTTCGAGAGAACCGGAAGGGTAGTCTTCGTGGGAATGCTGGCAGATACGGCGGCAAGACCTTGATGAAGGTTTTGTCGGGTGATCGTGAAGTTCATGAATCCTCCGCTACGCCGGGGTTCGGCCTGCGCCCTTTCCACAAAACAACGTGAATCGGGTGCTTTATATTCTTCTCTATAAGAAAAAACTAGTAGTAGTAGTGCCTGTGGAAGTGTGGAGAACCGGAGCCCGGTTGTCCAATCGACCGCCGTCTACTGCTTTTTTTCTTCTCTACTCCTGTTGGTACGATTGTGGAGATCTGGACAGTTCTCTCCATGAACATCTGTTCTCCACCACTTAGTGGAAACCCCGGGGAGTTTTCCGGGGGTTTTCCCCAGACTTGTTCACACTCGCCTGGTCAGCTCCTCCTTCAGCGCCACCACCTTCCGTTGAAAGGCTGGCTCACTGGCCATGGTTTCCTCGACCTTCCGGATCGAGTGGATGACGGTGGAATGGTCTCTCCCTCCAAAATGGGAGCCGATTTTGACGAGGGGGAGATCCAGAAGCTCTCTGATGAGGTACATGGCCACCTGGCGTGGCACCGTCAAGTCCTTTGTTCGGCGCTTCGACGCCAGGTCTTCCGGATCCACTCCCCACTGATGGGCCACGGCCGACTGGATGCTCTCCGGAGTCACTCGGGACACGCTCTCTGGAGCCTTTGACCCCAAGACCCCTTGTAGGGCGGCCTTGGCCAAAGACACTGTGATTTCCAGGTTTTTCAGGGATGAGTAGGCCAGGAGCTTGATGACTGCTCCCTCCAGCTCCCGGACGGAAGAAGTGCAGGACTGGGCGATGAAGTCGATGACCTCCGTGTCCAGAGTGAGGTTGTCGTCAGCAGCTTTTTTCCTGAGGATGGCGACCCGGGTTTCGTAGTCCGGCACCTTGATGTCCGCCACCAGGCCCCACTCGAATCTGGAGACTAAACGTTCCTCCAAACCGGGTATCTCCTTGGGAGGCCGGTCGCTGGTCAGAACGATTTGTTTGTGAGCATCGTAGAGAGCATTGAAGGTGTGGAAGAATTCCTCTTGGGTTCTCTCCTTCCCTTCCAAGAAATGCACATCGTCCACGAGGAGGAGATCCATTTGGCGATACCGCCGCCGGAACTCGGGCATGGTCCCCTGCTGAATGGAGGTGACGAGCTCGTTCGTGAACTGTTCCGACGGGACGTAGGCCACTCTTTTTGACGGCGATTTGTCCGAGATGGCGTTCCCTATGGCGTGCATGAGATGGGTTTTTCCCAAACCGACGCCGCCGTACAGGAACAGGGGGTTGTACATACGAGCTGGTTTCTCGGCCACAGCGGAGCAGGCTGCAGCCGCCAGTTGGTTGTCTCCTCCGACCACGAATCGGTCGAAGGTGTAGCGACGGTTCAGGCCGGGGTCAGGAAGTCCCGCGGCCTCCAGCGCGTCGTGACCAGGGGTGGCCCGGTCGGTTGACGCCGGACTTGTGAGCTCGACGGTAGGAACCGGAGGAAAGGAGGGGGAGTCTCCAGCAGAGAACGAGATCGAGAGGTGACGCCCTGCAATCTTCGATGCGGCCTCTTCCAGGATGGTTCCGTACTTGTCCTCCAGCCATTCGACGTGGAACTGGCTCGGGGCCTCCACGAGTAGGCCTTGGTCGGAAAGGGCAACCGGATGTGTCCTCGCAAGCCAGGTGGTGAAGGCCTGCTCCGGAAGCCCGGCCTGGACCACCTGAAGGATTCGGGACCAGAGTTCGGAAGCCGTGAGCTCCATTGACGTCGGTGCTGGGTGAAAGAGGTCTTAAATTGGGGGCTGGCAAGCTATTCGGCGAATGTGGAAAAGTCAATTTCAGCCAGATTATCCGGGCGCAAGCCCATGGAAAAACAGGAGTTTCGGGGTTGACCCTCACCCGGGCTTTTGGGTACCTTTAAAAGCTGTTTTTCCAACGCAACTATGGACGAAGTGGGTGAATTCTCATGATGCCGACGTACAAACCCCGGAACCGGAAGAGAAAGAACAAACATGGGTTCCGGGCCCGCATGCAGACCAAAGGGGGCCGGAAGACCCTCAACCGGCGGCGCCAGAGAGGGCGGCGGCGTCTGGTGGTGAGCGTCGGCTCGAAATAGGGCCTGTGGGGAAGGCGCGCCCAGTAGAGGGGGCGCCGGGTGGGTTTGGCCTGCCCCCCTCGAGTCGAGTCACCCAGACCAGGGATATCCGGCGGCTCCTACGCCGGGGAAGGAAAAAGAAGACGTCTAGCCTGGACGTCTTCTTTTTGTCTTCTAGTGAAGCAGGTCCGAGAGTTGGTATAATAGTCCCGAAATACCACCGACGGGTGGTGGACAGGAACAGGGTGAAGCGCCGGCTTCGAGAGGTGGCCCGGCGGGAGCTTCTGCCCCGGTTCAAGGAAAAGGGCATTCTGCTGGACCTATTGGTGAGGGCCCGGCGGGAGGCTTACGAAGTCAGCTACCGGCAGCTTCGACGAGAACTGCTGGAAGTCACAGAGGAGCTATGTTCAGGGCGGCTTTCCTGGCGGTAATTCGGTTTTATCGCCTGGCCATTTCTCCGATTACCCCGCCAGCATGTCGGTATCAACCGACATGTTCGGCCTATGCCCAGGAGGCGGTGGAGAGATACGGTGCGGGAAAGGGAGGCTGGCTAGCCCTGCGCCGCATATTCCGCTGCCACCCCTTCGGGGGTAAAGGGTACGACCCGGTCCCATGAGAACCGAGATCCGCTTTCTCCTAGCAGTGGTCCTGATGATCGGTGTCCTGGTCATCACCAATGTGATGTTCCCCCCGGTCCCTGTGGAAGAACGTCCTGGGTATGTGCCGCCCGACACAACCCAGGTGGTGGAGGGAGCTCAGGAGACTGGAGTACCGGGGGACCCGTCGGCTCCCGCCGAACAGCCCGCGACAGGTGCTCAGGCGCCGGATCCCCTGGCGGGTGTCCTGGGACAAGAGGAGCCGGAGCTCCCGGTGGATCCCGTGGAGTCGGGGTCCCACGTTACCGTCCAGGGCCCCCTTTATGAATTCACCTTCTCCACCCAGGGTGCTCGTTTGGTGGCGGCCCAGCTCCCGGACTTTCCCTCTTTTGCGATGGACGGTCCCGTTCAGCTGATCCACGGCGGAGACGGGGCAGCCTTGGGCACCCGGATCCCCTTAGGGGCGGACACTGCCGACCTCTCAACCCTGCTTTTTGATGTGGAGCCGTCCGACGGGTTGCGGCTGACTGAGGGAGGCGGCCCCCGGGACCTGGCCTTTGTATACCAACACCCCACGAGCTCATTCCGGTATGAGGTCGTCTACACATTCCGGCCTGACGGTTACGTCATCGACGTGACCAACCGGATCACGGGTGTGGACGTGAATGTGGACTGGGTGCTGACGGACCTGGGGAACGGGATCCCCTTTAATGAGCAGAAAGAGCGGGATGAGGTCCGGGCGGCGGCCTACGTCATCAATCACCAGCAGGAAGGGATCAGCTCGGAGCTTTTGAGTCGGGTGGACACGCCCACCATCGAGGAAGGCCCCCTTCTCTGGGCCGTGTTCAAGAGCAAGTACTTTATGATCGCCCTTTTGGCTGGGGAGAACGAAGCAGAGGGGGCGTTCCTGGGTGGGGCGGTCGTTCGCCCAACCCTGGCCGAGAATCAGGCATCCGTTGCCGTCTCACAGTCGGTATCCAACAGCGGCACAGTGCAGTACCGGCTTTATGTGGGCCCCCAGGATTTCTCTCGCCTCGAGGCGCTGGGCTCCGACATGCAGAACGCCAACCCCTACGGTTGGAAGTTCATGCGTCCCATCGTTCGGCCTTTCGCAGGCCTCATCATCAAAATCCTGAAATTCCTCCACGACAACCTGAGCATCGGATACGGCTGGGTCCTCATTCTGTTCGGGGTGATGATGCGCATCGTCCTCTTCCCGCTGAACCAGAAGGGGATGAAGGCACAGATGCGAAACATGGCCGTCCAGCCTCTCATGCAGGAGGTCCAGGCCAAGTACAAGGACAACCCGGAGAAGCTTCAGAAGGAGATGATGAAGCTGTACAAGGAGCACGGATTCAACCCCCTGGCGGGGTGTCTGCCCATGCTCCTCCCGTGGCCCGTTCTCATCGCTCTTTTCTTCGTGTTCCAGAACACCATCGAGCTTCGCGGGGTGTCGTTCCTCTGGCTACCGGATCTTTCGGCTCCCGACCCATACTTCATTCTGCCTGTGTTCTTGGGCATCTCCATGTTCCTGCTCCAGTGGGTGAGCATGCGGTCGATGCCTACCCAGAATCCCCAGATGAAGATGATGATGTACCTGATGCCCATCATGATGGTCGTCATCTTCTTCCAGCTGGCCTCGGGCCTGAATTTGTACTACGCCACCGCGAACATCGCGACGCTGCCGCAGCAGATTTACATCGCCAACGAGAGGAAGAAACAAGCGGCGAAACCGCCCTTATCCATGCCTGACAAGGGGACCGAGTAGGTCCCCCAGGGCTCCGCTCCCGGGCTCCCGATTCCCGGGAGCCACCTGAAGCCGTCTCAGGTCCGCCGGAGTGGAAATGGCTGAACCCGATACCATTGCAGCAGTTGGTACACCGCCGGGCCCCAGCGCCCTGGCGGTGGTTCGCCTGTCGGGTGTTGATGCCTTTTCCATCGTGTCGCTGCTGTGTCCCGGTCTTCCCGAAAACCCGGAGCCGAGGAAAGCTTACCTGACCCGGGCGCGGGACCCCTCCTCCGGTGAGGGGTTGGATCGGGTGTTGGTGACGTTCTTTCCCCGACCGGACAGTTACACCGGGGAGGACATGGCCGAGGTTTCGAGCCACGGAGGTTGGCTGTCGCCCAACCTGGTCCTGGAGGGGTGCCTGAGAGCCGGCGCCCGGCGGGCCGTGGAGGGGGAATTCACCCGCCGGGCGTATCTGAACGGGAAGATGGACCTGCTCCAGGTAGAAGCCGTGTTGGACCTCATCGAGGGTCGGAGCAGGGCTCTCCATGAAACCGCCGTCCACCAATTGGAGCGAGGTCTGTCGGAGCGAATAGGGGGCCTCCGGGAGGGGATCGTCTCCCTGGAAGCCCTCCTGGTCCACCACCTGGACTTTCCGGAGGAGGATGACCCCCCGATTCCCCTCGAGAGGATCCGAGGCAAGGCAAGCGAGTTGGCGGAAGCCATGGACGTGCTCCTTAGGACGGCTCCCGAAGGAGAGTTGCTCCGAGATGGAGCTCTGACGGTTCTGGCGGGTCGCCCTAACTCCGGGAAATCCAGCCTTTTCAACGCACTGATCGGTGAAGAGCGGGCCATCGTGACCGAGATTCCGGGTACAACCCGCGACGCCCTGGAAGCCACGGTTTCCCTTGGGGGATACCCGTTTAGGCTGGTGGATACGGCTGGCCTTAGGGAGACCGATGAACGGGTGGAGAGGATCGGGGTGGAGGTTGCCCGAAGGTACCTGAGCGGAGCGGATCTGATCCTCTTCTGTGTCGAGGACAACCGGACGCTGACCCGGGAGGAAGAGGACTTTCTGGCCGGGGTGAGGGAGACACCCGTGTTGGTGGCCCGGACCAAGGCCGACCTTACCCCGGATGGCCTGGAAGGGTCGAAGGCGTCCGACGGCGAGGTCAGGGTCTCTGTGGTGACGGGCGAGGGATTGGACGACCTCCGGAGGAGTGTGGCCGACGTGGTCTTCAGTGGGCTTGTGAGCCTCGGGGGGGAGGTCCCGGTGCTGACGCGGCGGAGGCACACGGAGGGGATCGACCAGGCCAAACGGGAGTTGGAAGGTTTCCAGAACGCCTTGGATCAGGGCCTCCCGGCGGAGGTGGCGGCCACGCACCTGCGGCCGGCAGAGACGGCGTTGGAGGAGCTCCTGGGGGTGATCCCCAGGGAAGAGATTCTCGATAGGCTCTTCAGCGAGTTTTGCATAGGGAAATAAGAACCAGGAGTTCGTTGTTGATGGATGACTATACGGTGAGAGGCCTTCGAATCACGGGCCGTGTTCAGGGGGTGTTTTTCCGGGTGTGGACCCAAGAGCTGGGCCGGGAGATGGGGTTGAGCGGAACGGTTCGGAATAGGATCGATGGATCGGTTGAAGCCCACGTGAGGGGGCCGCAAGAGATCGTCGACGCCTTTCAGGAAAGGCTCTGGGATGGGCCCCCGTCCTCATCGGTAGAAGGGGTGGAGGTTCTGGAGTCCACCGGACCGATACCCGACGGGTCATTCGAAATCCTGTCCACGGTTTGATGAAGAGTCGGTACGACGTTGTTGTCATTGGAGGCGGCCATGCCGGAACGGAGGCGGCTGCTGCCTCTGCACGCTTAGGGTGTGAGACGCTTCTTCTGACCCCCGACCTGGCGCGCTTGGGCCAGATGAGCTGCAACCCCGCCATAGGGGGGGTTGCGAAAGGGGTGGTTGCCCGAGAGGTCGACGCCCTCGGGGGCGCCATGGGGCGTGCGACGGACTCCGCCCGGATTCACTTCCGAATGCTGAACCGATCGAAGGGTCCGGCGGTCTGGGGCCCAAGGGCCCAGTGCGACCGGGGCCTGTACCCCCGGGGGGTCAGGCAGGTGTTGGATGAGCTGGGGAAGCTGGATCTGTTCCAGGAGCTGGTCACGGACCTGCGGATCGGGGGTGAGGGGGACTTCGAGGTAGTGACCCGGGGCGATCTCCGGTTCAGCGCCCAGGCCGTCGTGGTGACCACAGGAACCTTCCTTCGAGGGAAGATCCATGTAGGGGGAGGGGGAGGCATAAGCGGAGGTAGGGCCGGGGAGGCGCCTTCGGTGGAGTTGGCTGAAGCCCTCGAGGAGGCCGGACTCGAAGCGGCTCGTTTCAAGACCGGGACTCCCCCGCGGATCGATGGGCGCACGGTGGACTTCCAGAAGGTGAAGGTCCAGGAAGGCCACGGGGAGGACTTCCGGTTCAGCCTTTACACCAGGGAAGCGATTCCGGAACAGCGATCCTGCTGGGTTACATGGACGGGTGAAGGCCTAAGGACCGTCGTCAAGGAGAACCTGGAGCGGAGTGCCCTGTACGGAGGGGAGATCTCCGGGCGGGGGCCCAGGTACTGCCCCTCCATTGAGGACAAGATCGTTCGCTTTCCGGATTCTCCCCGGCACCAGGTGTTCCTGGAGCCCGAGGGGCTGGAGACCCAGGAGCTGTATGTGAATGGTCTGTCCACGTCCCTACCTGCTGACGTCCAGCTGGATTTCCTCCGAACCATTCCGGGGCTGGAGGAGGTCGTCATGACCAAGGTGGGGTACGCAATCGAGTACGATTACTTCCCCCCTCACCAGCTCTCTCGATCGCTGGAGGTCAAGCAGATTCCCGGGCTCTTCTTCGCCGGGCAGATCAATGGCACGACGGGATACGAAGAAGCGGCGGGACAGGGGGTCATGGCCGGGGCCAACGCCGCTCTACGTGCCCAAGGTCGGGATCCCTTCGTCCTCGACCGGGATCAGGCCTACATCGGCGTCCTCATCGACGACCTTGTGACCAAGGGCGTTGACGAGCCGTACCGCCTCTTCACGTCGAGGGCTGAGTTTCGGCTTCTTCTTCGGCAAGACAACGCGGGCCGGAGGCTGGGCCCGGTAGCCAAGGAGGTAGGCCTTCTAACCGACCAACAGGAGGAAGCCCTCCAGAACCGGTTGAATCAAGAGGATGGAATCAGGGTGTGGTTCAGTGAGACCGCCCTGGCTCCGGCGGCGGTGAATCCCCTTCTGGAAGAAGCGGAGGCGGGACCCATCAAGGAGCCCGTTCGGGCTAGGGAGTTGCTCAAACGGCCCGGCGTTCACGCCTCGGCCCTGGCGAAGGCGGGAGAAGCCCCGTTTTGTACTGAGGAGCTGGAAGACGCCCTGACGGCTGTGGAGGTGGAGGTGAAATACGCCGGGTACGTTACCCGTGAGTCGGATAGGGCGTCCCGCCTCCGCGAACAGGCGGGTTTCATACTTCCCCCGGGTCTGCCGTTTATGGAGTTCATTACTCTGTCGTATGAGGCTCGAGAGAAGTTGGATCGAATTCAACCGGGGACCCTGGCTCAGGCTGGGAGGATTCCTGGGGTTTCTCCCGCCGATCTCCAGAATCTCATGATGGAAGTTCGCCGCTGGCGCGGTAAGGTAGGAGCTGAGGAGGAATCTGCGGAGGAGGAGTGAGTGAGAGAGAACCTGGGTCCCTTCAATGAGAAAGGGGGGCGTCGGTGGACGCCCCCCTTTTCTTTTGGCTTCCTACCAGCGGGATAGAGCCTACTGGGGGAAGATCACTCGGTCGATCACATGAATGATCCCGTTCTTTGCGTCGATGTCGGTGGCGATGATGATGGCGTCATCGATGCGGGGGTTCCCGTCGCCGTCCAGAGAAATGGTTGCTTCGGCCCCGTTGGCCGTGGGCAGCGTGGCCGAGGCGAGAACGTCAGCGGCAGCAAACTCACCGGGGACCACGTGGTAGGTCAACACGGCCGTCAGGGCTTCGGCGTCCGCTAACAGCGCGTTCAGTGCGGCCGGATCGACGGCGGCGAAGGCGTCATCGGTAGGCGCGAAGACGGTGAATGGCCCTTCGCCCTTCAGGGTCTCGGTGAGACCAGCGGCCTCCACCGCGGCCAAGAGGGTGTTGAAGATTCCGGCGCCCCGTGCGGTCTGGATGATATCCGCGATGGCCTCCGGGAGGAGAACCTGGTCGATGACGTGGATGATCCCGTTGGACGCCTCAATGTCGGCAGAGATGACGGTAGCGCCGTCCACCATGACGTTGGTTCCGTCGAACGAGAGGGCCACTTCTTTCCCGTTGAGCGTCGGAGCGGCGTTCAAGCCAGCGACGTCCGTGGAGGAAAACGCCCCGGGCACGACGTGATAGGTCAGGACGGCGGTGAGCAGCTCGGAGTCATTGAGGAGGTCGCCCAAGACCTCCGCGTCCACTGCCGCGAACGCATCGTCCGTAGGAGCGAAGACGGTGAACGGCCCGATGCCCTCCAGGGCGGAGGTCAGGCCGGCAACATCGAGGGCCGTCAGGAGGGTGGAGAAGGCGCCGGCATCCTGAGCGGTCTGAACGATGTTCATCTCATCGTCCATCATGATGGGGTCGTCGTCGTCCTCGCAGGCACCCAAGGCCAGTGCGAGGGGAAGGAAAGCGACGGCGATGTTCCTGCGAATGAGGTTGTTCATGGTACGTTATTCCTTTCTTGTTCGAGAATCTCTTTTCGGCCTGAATTGGTTCGGCCTCTTCCCTAGTTGGGAATCAGGAGGGTCTTGATCCTCCTGCCCGACCGGGAAACCGACCCGACGGGAGAGATCCAAATCAACTTTGTTGCGGCCATTTCTTTTCCCCGTCCCGCCGGGACAGTGAGATCGACGCGGATGCCGACCGACAAGGGATCGACCAGAGGGGCTGCGGCCTGGGGTTGGGCACCCGTGTCCCCTCTCCGCCCCTTCTTGAGCCAGGCTCTCCAGAGCTTTTTGAGCGTTGCGATCCTCATGGTCGTCCCTTTCGGCTGGATCTGGGCTACATGTCCGGCAGAAGGACTTTGTTGATGACATGGATGACGCCGTTGGTGGCCTCCACATCGGCGCTGATGACCTCAGCGCCGTCGATCATGACCTTCCCGTCCCACACCTCGATGTCCACGCTTTGGCCGTTGACCGTCTCAGCGGAGCTGAGCTTCATGGCGTCCTTCGCCATGACTTTTCCGGCCACCACGTGGTAGGTCAGAACGGCCGTCAGGGCTTCTTTGTCAGACAGGAGGGCGTCGAGCTTCTCCTGAGGGATCTCGGAGAAGGCTTCGTCGGTGGGAGCAAAGACCGTAAAAGGACCGGGGCTGGAGAGGGTCTCCACCAGGCCGGCGGCTTTCACGGCAGTCACCAGCGTGGTGAAGGATCCCGCGCTTACGGCGGTCTCCACGATGTTCATGGTGGGCTCAGCCTCCGGGGCGTCTTCGATCCGGGTGCTTCCCACGAAGAGACCAGCGGCAACTACGACGGTGGAAAGGATGTTCAACATCATGGCTCGGTTCTCCTTTGAGAGAGTTCTTTTGACCGGTGTCCTGTCGGCCGTTCCTTCGTGAAAAATCGTTCGTGTAGAACAACTGTCGATGCGTTGTAAAAGAAATATTTAATAAACGTCCAAGTTTGTCAAGGATTGAAGTTGAACAAAAGATTGACAGGCGTTGTGCAGGAGGGTATTGTGAAGTCATGAACGCCGAACGAAGTGACTCGCCCAGACATCCCATACGCGTGGTGGCTCGCCGGACCGGACTTAACCCGGCGGTGCTAAGGGCATGGGAAAAACGCTATGGCGTGGTGGCCCCTTCCAGGACGGATGGGGGTCAGCGCCTTTACTCCGACGACGATGTGCTCAGGCTTTCTCTTTTGCACCGAGCGGTGGAAGAGGGGAGGGCCATCAGTCAGGTGGCGTCCCTTACGACGGAAGAGCTAAAGGGGTTGGTGAGGGAAGATGAGGCCGAGAGGGGAGGGTCTGCCGGGCCCGAGCCAATCGACGGCCCTTCCGCGACCCGAGTACTGGAAAGGGCCCAGCGGGCTGTGGAAAGGATGGAACCCGGAGAGTTGGAGAAGATTCTCACCCGGGGCGCCATGGCGTTTCCGGTTTCCACCATCATAGACGACATCGTCGTTCCCATCATCGGTATGGTAGGAAAGGCCTGGGAATCGGGCCGAGTCGGGCCTGCCCACGAGCACCTGGCAACAGTGGAGATCCGGCGGTTCCTGGAGTGGATGCTGGCCACCGTCAACATGGCCGACGGAGCGCCGGTTCTGGTCTCCGGGACTCCGGCCGGGGAGAGGCATGAACTGGGAGCCATCCTGTGTGCGGTGTCCGGTGCCGCGGAAGGATGGGAGAGTATTTACCTGGGGCCCGATCTACCGGCGGAGGAGATTGTTCTTGCGGCCCTCCGGCTGGAGGCGGAGGTGGTGACCCTTTCGTGCGTTGACCCCCGGATCGAGAACACGTTCCCTGCGGAGATTCGGAAAATTCGGGAGCGCCTCCCAGCCGACGTTCAGCTTGTCATTGGTGGCCCTTCTGTTGGTAGAAACCCCCAGATCCTGAGAATGGACGGAGTAGAGGCTCTGGGGGATTTCCAGGAATTGAGGGCGAAGTTGAGGGAGATCGGGGGTTAGGTCGGTCCCGTCGGGTAGGGTGTTTCACGTGAAACAAGGGTGAGCCTGGATGGGTTCCTGAAGCCTTGAGTCCCGGAGTGCCTAGGGATGTTTCACGTGAAACAGGCCGGCGGTTAATTAGGATCCCTGCCGCGTTACAAATTCCAGGTAGAACGGCACCAACTCCGGGGCATCGTCCCCATTGAGGTCAATTTCCCTTAAGGCGTCAATCTTGAGAACGCCCCCTTCCAGCATCCATGTGCCCGTCATGGCCCCTCCGGAAGATCCCAAGGGTGTTAGCGTAAGGCTCTGGCCCAAAACCGAGATGGTCCCCGCTTCAAAGCCTTGGAAAACCACAAGGTCGAATACGGCGGAGTAAGTCCCATCTCCCAAAACCGAGAAGGCGTATGCGCCGCCCTCCTGTATCACATCCACCGTCTGCAAAAGATTTGTGGGATCAGGTGCCTGGAAGACCTGAGCGTCCCAAACCCCGATGAGGGGTTTTAGCGCATTCGGCGGGTCGGTGATCCCGCCGGAACAGCCCATTAGAACCAGAGTGAGGAGAAAAAGCCCGGAATACCTGGGGATTTTCCCTCTAAAGAGGAAGATCATGATCTCCTCGACGTAGGAATTAAGTGATGAGCCCCGAGCTTGAGTAGGCTGACGGTACCCGAATTTCCTCCGGCCGGGAGGGGTAGTCAAGGTATTTTGGGTTTCCACCCCACTCTGTGACGAGTATATTCGGCCCCTTCCCGGCTTTTGGGGTCCAAACCAAGTTTCGAGAGACTATGTCCCGGGTCATCGCCATCGCAAACCAGAAGGGCGGCGTCGGAAAAACCACCACCGCCATCAACCTCGGTGCCTCACTAGCCGTGGCCGAACGCCGGACCCTGATTATTGATACCGATCCTCAGGCCAACGCCTCCAGTGGCCTAGGATTGGACCGAAAGCCTGATACACCAAACATTTACGACGTCCTCGTGGGTGCAAAGGAGCTCTCGGAAGCAGTACACCGAGGAATCCACTTCCCCCTCCTGGACCTGGTCCCTTCCACCAGAGATCTGGTGGGAGCCGAGATCGAGATGGTCAGTATGCTTTCCAGGGAAACCGTTCTAAGGCGGGCGCTGGAGCCGGTACGGAGTTCTTATGACTACGTCCTGATCGACTGTCCTCCCTCCTTGGGGCTCCTGACCCTCAACACCCTGACAGCAGCTGACTCGGTCCTGATTCCCATACAATGTGAGTTCTATGCTTTAGAGGGATTGAGCCAACTTCTCAACACCATCCGGCTGGTGCAGCGGGCCCTGAACCCAAAGCTGAGGATCGAGGGGGTTCTCCTGACCATGTTTGATCAACGATTGAACCTCTCGAACCAAGTCGCCCGGGATGCACGGGAGTACTTCGGATCAAAGGTTTTTCGCACGGCCATCCCCAGAAATGTGCGATTGGCCGAGGCGCCCAGCTTCGGCGAGCCCATCATTCACTATGACGTCCTTTCCAAGGGGGCGCAGAGTTATTTAGCCCTGGCCAAGGAGCTCCTCCAGGAGGAAGCCAAGGTGACCCAGAAGACTGAGGCCAATGTGGGCCAGGCGGAGGCAACCGAATGAACCGCGCAAGAAAGGAACGCCTCGGGAGGGGATTGGAGGTTCTCCTGGGGGATTTTATGGAGGCCGAGGGTCAACCCGATGCGGCCGAGATCAAACTCCTCCCTGTAAAAGAGATTCGCCCGAATCCATTCCAGCCTAGGAAAGAGTTCGCCACGGAGGAGTTGGATGAGCTCGCTAAGTCTATACAGGCCAACGGTTTACTCCAGCCTCTTTTGGTTCGCCCTGGGCTGGGTGAGGGGACGGGATGGGAGTTGGTTGCGGGGGAACGTCGCCTAAGGGCGGTAGTACAGCTCGGGTGGTCCGAGGTACCGGCATGGGTGAGGGAGGTAGACGACCAGGCCCTCTTGGTCCTTGCGTTGGTGGAAAACCTGCAAAGGGATTCCTTGGGCGCCTTGGAGGAAGCCGAGGGGTACAGGGTGCTCTCGGAATCGTTTGGTTTGACGCAGGGGGAGATCGCAGAAGCCGTCGGGAAGAACAGGTCCACGGTTGCTAACACCTTGCGACTATTACAGTTACCTCCGTCCGTACGAAGGCTCCTGACCAGTGGCGCGCTGTCGGCGGGGCATGTCCGGCCCTTGTTGGGCCTGGAAGATCCGATTCGTGCGGGGGACATCGCAAAAAAAGCGGCAAAAGAGGGATGGTCGGTGCGGCAGGTGGAGGAAGAGGTAAACGCGAAGAAACCTAAAAAAACGAAGGCTTCTTCAGGCAGTAGCTCTTCTGGGGATCCGTTGCTCTTGGCCCTTCAGGAGGAGCTTCGGGGTGCCCTGGGGACCAGAGTAACCTTGAGAAAAGGAAGGAAGGGCAAGGGTGTTATCGAGGTGCCCTTCCTGGGCCAAGAAGACTTCGAACGGGTTTTTGTCCTCATAACGGGGAAAGAAGCATCGGAGGTTCTGGAGTAACCGCATGAAGCGAAAGCCAAGCGGTTTGACCGTAGTGTTCGTACCCGATGAGGGGGGCGAAAGCCGATCCCTTCGCTTTTCCCCTCGAGGGTTGAGGATTTCCATCGTTTTGGGGGTCACCGCCCTCGTTCTCGGGGCGGTTATGTTCGTGAGCTGGTGGTACTTCGCCCTTAATACAGCCAGAAGTTGGAGCCTTCAAGCGCAGGTGGATTCCCTTCAGGCCGAGCGTGTGCAGGTCATGGTTTTGGCCGACGAGCTTGCCCGGGTGGAAGCGGAATACGAACGGATCAGGCTGTTGTTCGGCCCATCAGAGGGGCCGGTAGCCCACGATCTCTGGTTGCCGCCCTCTGGTCTCCCCACCTCCGGTTCAGCGAGTTTGGGGCCGGAAACGGAGGACTACCTTCCCACCAGCTGGCCTTTGACCCAGTCCGGGTTCATCACCCAACCCATGATTGCCCAGGATGCCGGGGATCATCCTGGGTTGGACATCGCCATCGCTAGCGATTCGTACATCCGGGCCGCTGGGGGCGGAAGGGTGCTCAGGACCGGGGAAGACCCGCTGTACGGCCGATTTGTGGTTTTGGAACACGGTGACGGTTACCAGACGGTTTACGCTCATGCCTCATTGATCTTGGTGGAACGGGGCCAAAGCGTTAGGCGACAAGAGGTTATAGCGTTGACCGGATCCACGGGTCAGTCCACCGCCCCGCACCTACATTTTGAGATCTTGTTGGACGGACTCCCCGTGGATCCCCTGTCCATGGTGGAACAACCAAACTGAGGCCACGGCGGCCCAAGGCTGTGCCGGGCGGCCGAGTTGGTCGACCGTTTTCAGGAGGATGAAGGACATGTCCAGAGACCGAGGGGTAAAGGCGAGTCCGCCGGAGCAGGTGATTTCCATCATAGGACCCGGGATGAAAGTCGTGGGGGACTGTGATGCTGACGGTGCGGTCCGGATAGAGGGAACGGTCCAGGGGAATATCAGGGCCGGCAAGGCGGTGGTCGTTGGAAAAGACGGCGTGGTGGACGGTGACATCTTCACACAGGATGCAGTTATCGCTGGGAGGGTGAAAGGTGTGGTCCGGGCCGAGTCCCGCTTGGAAATCCAAGCTACAAGCCGCCTGGAAGGCGAGGTCATTGCTTCCCGCCTCCAATTGGAAGAAGGAGCCATGTTGAACGGTACCGTTCAGATGGGGAAAGGCCCGGACTCGCCCTCAGCCTCCTCCGCCACACCATCCGACGGCGGGTCCAAGAGGTAAGTGACCGAAGTTTTTCCACAGGTGTTGAAAAGGGCGGTGGTTCCGTAACCTGTGGTTTCCCAAGGAGTTGAGAGAAAAGCCCAGAAAGGGGATCCCGGAAATCGGGGTTTTCCACAAACCCACGTGATGCCGGGTCCGGGAGTCCGGTCTTCTGACGCCCTCTGGATGATTCTGGTGGTGGTTAATCATGGCAAAACTAGAACAGATCCTCTATTTCCTCGAGGAAACCTTTCAGTTCTCCACTTTCCCGGACTACCCAAACGCCCTGAACGGCCTTCAGGTGGAGGGGCCGGAGGATGTGGCGGTGATTGGGGCGGCTGTGGACGCCAGCGAGCAGACCATTTCCGAAGCGGTGTCCAAAGGGATGGACCTGCTTTTGGTTCATCATGGGCTGTTTTGGGATGGGTTGGGGGCCATCTCCGGTCCCAGGTATCGCAAAGTGGCCGCCTTGATCAACGGAGAAACGGCCCTGGTCTCCCTGCACCTTCCTCTGGATGCCCACCCAGACTATGGGAACAACGCCGTTCTTATGGACCGGATGGGTCTCGAGCCCCAAGGCCGGGTGGGGATTTTCCAAGAGGTGGAAATAGGCTGGTGGGCGGATTGTGCCCTGGATCGCGAGAATCTGCAGGCCCGTCTGAACCAGGCGGTAGAGGGAGAGAGTCGGCTGATCCCGGGTGGACCTTCTGACGTG
>JANQDZ010000047.1 GCA_028278645.1 Longimicrobiales bacterium
CTCCCCCCCCACATCATCCCAATTCAAGATCGAGTTGAACACCAGGTTGAACTCCCCGTGGTTCTGCCACCGGTACATGGGGTTGTTGGCGAACATCAGGACCCGGCCGCCTCCGTTGTGCGCTGGCCGTGAATCCACGGCGAAGGCTCTTCCCTCTAGGTTCTCGGCCCCGACCATGAGGCCACTAAGGACCGATTCCTCACCACCCACGTAACGGGCCAGCACCCGGTCCTCGTCCGCCACACCCACTCGGAATGACACGGGGCCCTGGCCATATTTCATGGGGTAGATGGGATCGGCGAACCCGTAGAACACCGGATGGTTCATGTCGGAGATCTCGGCCTGGACCAGAGGTTTCTGGGCTCGGACTCCCTCGGGGCGTTCGGTGTACACCGTCCGGGCGAACCCGAACTCGATGGGGAAGCTCACGGCCTGAGCTGTGGCGATGAGGGTGCCGCCACCCCCGAGGAACTCTTCGAAGGCCTCCACCCCTTCCTCGCCAAAGCCTCCCGTCATATCCGGCGTCGAGCCGTACATCCCCAGATACCGGTACTTCTCCGTCTGCTGGTACGGCTCGGCCCGCTCGGCCGGTTCGGCCAGGACCCTATCCCGACCCACGTTCTGAGCTGCCATGACGATGACGTCGTAGTCGCTTCCCAGGTCTCCTTCCGCCACCCGCTCCTTATAGATGAGGTCGAACGGAATTTCGAACTTGTCGAACGCGTGACGGTACCAGCCCATCTCCTGGGTGCCCTGCCATTCGCTGTAGATGGCCACCCTCGGCGCGTCGCCGTCGTGAGTGGGGACGTCCGGGAGTTCGTCCAGGGCCGCCGCCGTCAGGCCAAGGGCCAGCACTTCGGCCCGCACCCGGGTTAGCTCTTCTGGAGTGCCGGTCACCAGGTATGAACCCTGCGGAAACTCCTGGTCATCAGCGGTGAAAGCCTCTTCCGTGATCCGCATGTCCAGGTCCCGCAGGCGGTACCGGAAGGTGATCATGTTGGTGGATCCCAGGTGTGCGACAGCGAGGCCAGCGGATCCGTCTCCCTTCACCTCTCCCTCGAATCGGGCGATGTCGTACGGGGTGGTTTCCGCCCCCAGGACGGACGGGTCGTCGGTCTCCGTGACCTCGGCGTTGAAGGCGTAGCCCATGGTCCATCCACTATCGTCATACGTGCGGAGGTCCGGGTCCGGATAGTACTGGACCTCCAGGAGGTTCTTGGCCAGGCGGCTGTAAGGCTGGTCGAGCTTGATGAGGAAGGATCCTGCCGGGAACGTGCCTTCCTCCAACTCCATCTCATCGTTTAGACGCCCCACTTCGATTCCCTGGGCCCGGATGACTTCCAGGAGTCTGGTGACCCGGGTCATGTCCCGTTGCAGCGGGATCACATACCCGAACGGAGGTTCGTCCCTTCCTTCCTCGATGGAGTTTCGGGATTTGATGTAGAAGTTCTCCAGGATCGTCCTGGGAGCCATGGCCGTGAGCTGGAGAGCCGACAGAACGCCGGTCTGGATGTAGTTGACGTTGTTTCGGCGGGTGAAGTTCTGGACGGCGTTTTCTGGGACCGGATGACCGCGGTACCACTCCCGAGCTTGACTTCCTCCCCGCCCGGTAGGGGCACCTAGGTGCTTGGTAGCCCTGATGAGTTCCGGGGTGTCGGCCTCATCCTCGTCCTCCTCTCCCTCCGACTCATCGTCTTCCTCTTCTTCCTCTTCTTCCGCCCAGGCGGCCCTGAGGGAGTCGACATCGAAATCCCTGGCTCTCTGGGTTTCATACATCCGCATCAGCCCGTTGTGGTTGTAGACCACTGAACCGAGATACCCCGGCGACCAGGCATCCATGAACGAGTGGGTGTACACGCCAGGCATGTTCCACTTCGCCATCTGTTGCATCTCCCAGTTGGCGAACCAGGAGAGCTCACCGAAGAGGACCGGGTCGAGATTGGGGTTCTGCGGAGGCCCGCCACTGTAGGTGTAGAGGAGCGTTCCGGACTCGTGGCAATCGTGCATGATCGGCGGGAACGCCGTGAAGTACCAGTCGGTCAGGTTCCTCGTGATAACCTGGGAGAGGTTGATGTCACGGTTGTTGTCGTGGAGCACGTACTTGCCCCAGTAGGGGGCCGACGGCCGCCTGGGGGGGCGGGCCTCTTCCTCTTCTTCTTCTTCCTCTTCTTCCGCGGCGGCTTCCTTTGCTGCTTCCTCCGCGTCGATCTCCGCCTGTCTCTCCAACCCCAAGTAGTACCAGTCCACGATCCGATCCCGCCCGTCGGGATCAGCCACAGGGCTGATGGAGGCGAAGACGTTTTCGCGGATGCGGTTGATGAAGGGAGACGTCTCGGCGGCCAATCGGTACGCCATCTCCATGAGGGCTTCCGGTGCCCCGAGCTCCCCGCTGTGGAGGCCGCCGATCACGTGATAGTGGGGCTTGGTGGTATTGAGGATCTGCTGGATCTCGGCATCGGATCGGCCCCGGGGATCGGCCAGGCTGGCCAGGTTTTTCCGGTTTTCTTCGATGCCGGCCAGGTTCTCCTCGGAAGACACCCACACCACCACCATGTCCCGGCCCTCGTCCGACGGGCCGATGGACTCCACCCAGACTCGTGGGCTGGCTTCATCTAACGCCCGGTAGTACCGAAGGATGTCCTCGTAGTAGGTCAGGGTTTCGTTAGACCCGATGTGGTAGCCCAAGATGTCCTTCGGGGCCGGAATCCCCTCGACGATGGGGAGGTGATCCACCAGGGGGCTGCCGTAGATCGGCTCCGAGGTCCACTTGGCGAAGAACGCAGCGAAATCCTCGTCCATCGTCTGTCCCGAGCCCACGTACTCCGATCCCACCTGCTGGGCGCCGGTGGTTGCGGCTGGCAGAAGTAGGAACAGGGATAGCAGGGCTGCGGTGAGGAGTCGGATGGGTACCGTGGCCGCGATTCGGGCTGATGCAGCGGCGGCGTTTCGGGCGGTTGTGGAAGGTTCGACCGACATCGGTGGCCTCCTTGACCTGTGATCGTATCGGCTGTTTGAAGGCCGTTAGGATAGGTCCGGAGGCTGTGGGTTGCTAGGGTGGGGATGCCGCCCACCGAAACATTTTCCGAGAGCATCTTTCTTGACATTTAACCAAGTTCGGATGCGAATTGGGGCTTTCCGGGTGACCGAAACCCCTCTCCAGGACAATCGCCCGTCTTGATCGGGCCACCTATTCCTACCCACGCTTGGAGGAGTCCTATGCGTATGCTCATGCACGTCCAAATGCCCTTGGAGCCTTTCAACTCATCTGTCCGCGACGGGACTGCCGGGGAGAAGCTCCAGCGCATTCTCGAGGCGATCAAACCGGAGGCGGCTTACTTCACAGAGCAGGATGGAAAGCGTGGCGGCACCTTCGTGGTCAATGTGGGCTCTCCGTCCGAAGTTCCCCGACTGGCCGAGCCCTTCTTCCTCCTGTTCGATGCCTCCGTCGAGTTCCGGGTTTGCATGAAGCCCGAGGATCTTGCCGCCGCGGGCCTGGAAGGACTGGGTGAGGAGTGGAGCTAGGCTCCCGGCCGGTAACCCTCGTCTCCCGCTGTTCGGCCGTGACCCTGATCGCCCTTGCCGCCAGCGCTGCGCAGGGCGGCGCGCAGGAACTCACAGCCGCGGCCGGCTTGGCCCCCTCGGAGGGTCAACGGGTGGTGTTCATCACCGGTTCCACCGGAGGCCTGGGCAGGGAGGTGGCCCGAAAGCTGGCCGCAGCGGGTGATCATATCGTGGTGCACGGCCGGAACCTGGAGCGGGGGAAGGAACTGGTGGCTGAGATCGAGAGCGAGGGAAGGGGCAGCGCTCGCTTCTACGTCGCCGACCTGGGTTCTTTTCGGGAGGTTCGGGCTCTGGCCCAGGCGATCCGTCGCGATTACCCGCGACTGGACGTTCTGGTCAACAACGCCGGGATTTGGCTGGAGGGTCCTCGCACGGTGAGCCAGGACGGGTACGAGCTTCACTTCCAGGTCAACTACCTCTCGGGGTTCCTCCTCACCCGGGAGCTGCTCCCCCTTCTCCGACAGAGCACACCGGCACGGATTGTCAACGTGTCGTCGATCGCCCAACGGCCGGTCGATTTCGATAACATCATGCTGGAAGAGGGCTACAGCGACGGGCGTGCCTACGCCCAGAGCAAGCTGGCCCAGGTCATGTTCACCTTCGATCTGGCCGCCGAACTGGAGGGCACGGGCGTCACGACGAACGCCCTCCACCCGGCGACTATGATGGACACGGACATGGTGTTGGAGCGGGGAGCTCGAGCACGGAGCAGCGTCGCCGATGGAGTCGCGGCGGTCCTTCACCAAGTGGAAGGGAACGACCTGGGGAGCGGTCGCTACTTCAACCAGACCACGCCCGCCCGGGCGAATGACCAGGCGTACGACCCGGAGGCCCGGGCCCGTCTCAGAGCCCTGGCCGAGCGGTTGACCGGAGTGGGATGAGCCGAAGGGTTCGGGCGCCCCTCAGCCCATCAACTGTCGCAGCATCTGGGAGCCTCTGCGGCTGGCCACCAGCCTGCTGCCGTCATCGAGCCGGAGCAAGAACCGCCGCTCATCGTATTTCTCGAGCTTGGTCACGTGGGAGAGATTGACGATGTGGCCCCGATGAATCCGGATAAACTCCTTCGGGTTTAATCGCTCCTGGATCTCCCCCAAGGACGAATCCGAAGAGAACGCCGCACCCGACGTGACCAGCGAAACGCCTCCTGAGGTGGCGTCGATGCGAACGATCTGGTCGACATGGATGGGGACGATTCCCCCTTTATGCCGGGCGAAGAGGCGGAGGGCATGATCCGGCCCGCGAGCTCTCCGGCCGTCCTTTCCGGCCAGGCCCTCCCCCACCATCCGCACGCGCACCCGGTCCAGACTCTCCATCAACCGGTCCTTCCCGAAGGGCTTCACCAGATAGTCAAGAGCTCCGAACTCGTATGCGGAGAGGGCGTATTCGTCGTATGCGGTGGTGAAGATGACGGCCGTGTGGTGCGTGATCTTCTCCAGTACCTCCAGACCCGTCAGGCCGGGCATGCGAACGTCCAGAAAGACCAGATCCGGCTCGAGCTTTTGAATGAGGCGGACGGCTTCCGAGCCGTTCCGGGCATCCCCCACTACCTCGATCCAATCCACGTCCTTCAGGTATTCCCGAAGGGCCCGTACAGCCAGGGGCTCGTCTTCACAAATCAGGACTTTGGCGGTCCCGAATCCGGTTGGATCCGTCATGGTGCTGGCACCTTGAGGAGCGCTCTGAAACCATCACCCGATGACGTGCGCCACGTCAGGGAGGCGGCGTCCCCAAAGACCGAATGGATCCGCCGCTGAAGGAGGTTCAGTCCTTTTCCCTCTGCGCCCTGAACCGTCTCGGGCTCCGAACCCATTCCGTCGTCCTCAACGGTGATGGCCAGGCGGTCCGAGAATCTCCGTACCTGGACCCTGATGCTGCCCCCTTCCTCTTTCGGGGCGATGCCATGTTTGATGGCGTTGTCCAGGAGCGTTTGGAGGGAGAAGGGGGGGACCGGTACCCGTTCAAGCTTCGGATCGATGTCCCATTCGATTCTCAGCCGATCCGACAATCGCAGGGTTTCCAGAGCGATGTAACGCCGGGCGATCTCCAATTCCTCCCCCAGCGGCACCACGTCCTGATTCCGGCGCTCCAAGGCCGACGCATATCGAATCAACGACGCCACGTCCTCGATGGCCCGTTCGGCGGCCGATGGGTCTGCCCGGACGAGGAGCATGAGGGAGTGGAGTGTGTTGAACACAAAGTGGGGGTTGAACTGGGCTCGTACGGCTTTTGCTTCGGCTTCGGCCCTGAGAACCGATTCCCTGGCCGCCAGTGCCCGGCTCTCTTCCACCCGGTGGAGGGACTCCGACCACATCATGAACCCGGCGAGGATGGCGTAGAGGAGGAAGTAGTAGAAAGAGAAGAATACAACGGCGACCGCTGGAGTCTCTTCGGCGAAGGCCGTTTCGAATACACCAAGGGCCATGACCAGACCGATGGTTCCCAGGGCCGACAACACCGCATAGCCGAGCCCGATTCCGAAGTGGATTCCCACGGTTTTCCAGATGTGCCATTCGGGCTTCAGGAATAGGCGTCTTCGGGAAGCGATGATGATGGAGAAGAGGAGGGGGGCCGAGACGGTGACGAGGCGAGGCAGGACGGCCTGCCCCTCCAACATGGCGGTGGAGACCATGAGACCGGCGTATACCACCCACCCGGCAGAGAAGAGGATCCAGAAACTCCGGTCCCTGCTCCGTTTGTTGTTTTCGCTCGGGATCACGGCTTCCTCCTGCGATCAAACTGCCGCCAACCTCCTTCCGGAGGCAATTCCCCGGATCTCAGTGGCCCTCCTCCCGGGATGATCGGGCCGATACGGCTCTAAATGGCGAGGTTGCCACCGGAACATCCCCACTCCACGCCGCGCCGTTCAACGCCATTTCCGGCCGACTGCCCCCCGGTTCGGCCCGCTTGTCACAATTTGATTCGGGCTGGAGGGAGAATCTGCTTTTTTTCTCTTGTCGATGGTCTCGAAACCCACTTCAAGGCGGCACCATGGAGACTCGGGCCCTCGCTCGAAGGAAGATAGTCTACGAGATCTCACTCCTCGCCCTGGGGACCTTTGCGGCCCTCGGCCCGAGGGTTTTTCCTTCCGTCGCGGTAATCACACCCCTCAGGGTCGACATCATGGCCCTGGCCTTTCTGGGTATGACGATCCTCTTGCCCGGCGCCGAGAGGTTGCGGGGAGTGATGCCCTGGATCGTATCAGGCGGTCTCCTGGGTGCGGCGTTCGTGTCCCCCTGGGCTGTATTTCCTTGGCTGGTTGTCCCCGCGTTGGGCGTGGTTTGGGCAGGGAAGGGGCTTGGCCGGAGTTCGAGGTTGGGCGGGGCCGATGCAGCCCGGGCTGGCTCGGGGTTGCGCGGGCCCGGTAGCGTCCGGGCCGACTCGGGGCTGGCCCTGGTCATCCTGGCTGCCATGGCCAACTCCGCCTTCTTGGCCGGGGCTTCATCCAGGGGGATCCGGATCACGCCGGAGGATTTCGCCCCGCGAGACTTCCGCGTGAACAGCCTGTTGGCGGATATCCCCCTACACGATGTGTGGGTCATCGACCTGAAGGGCCGGCGCTCTCCGACCCTGGAGGAGCTGGGTGAGACCTTCCGGGCCTTCTCACCGTTCCAGGCCACCCCGGCCGTCGTGGGCCTCGGCCTGCTCCGGGAAGTGGTTGGCTCCGCCTTTGGTTGGGGGGATTCCCGGTGGGCAGATGCTGACGCGTCCTTTGTGCATCGCCTTTCGGAAGCAGACCGTCGCCGCTCCACCACCGAACCAGGTACGACCTTTGGTAGTTGGAGGGTGCTCTACGCGTGTCCTGAGGAGGGGGTGGTAGAGACCATCAATGGGACCGTCCACGTCGCCGTGGCCGCATCGGTGGGAGAGGGCCCCAGGGGCCCGCGTCTCTTCCTCTCCTTCCGAGTCCGGGAGGTGAACTGGACGACCCGGTGGTATCTGCGGCTGATCAATCCCGCCCGCCGGTTCTTTGTCTACCCGTTCCTTTTGAGGCAGTTCGCACATTCCTGGGAGAGGGCGCGGTGGAGCCCTTCCGAGGCACATGCTTTTGGAGAACAGACATGAAAAACGCAGCTGTATCATCGATCGGTCGTCGCGAACTCCTGGTCCGGACGGCCCCTGCTTGTGCCATGGCCTGCCTGGGTCTGGGAAGGGTATCCGATTTGGCTGGTGCCGTTTCGGGGCTTCCTTGCCAGGAGGTCCACAAGTTCGACAAAGAGTTGGATCGCCCCGTCACCGCCCGCCAGTTTGCCGAGGCCATGAACCGGAGCTACTTCGACGTCATCCGCACTCTCCGTCAGGAGCTGGGCGAACCGGAGGCGATTCGGCTCCTGAACCTGAACTCTGACAAGATGGGCCGTGAGCGGGGGAAGATGCAGGCCGAGAGGTCGCCCGACACGTCCTTCGAGAGTTTTGTGTCCGTTTTCCGCCAGATGGCATCAGGCGAGTCCCTCACGGCCACAGTCGTGGAAGACTCGGAGGATGCCTTCGAGATGAGCGTAACCGAATGCCTTTGGGAGGCCGTGTTCCGGGATGCCGACCTGGCCGGGGACATCGGGCACGCCGCCGTGTGCAACATGGATTACTCCTGGCCGCCAGCCTTCAACCCCGCATTCAAAATGAAGCGCACCAAGACTCTCATGCAGGGACACGACTGCTGCAATCATCGCTACATCAACACGGCGAAGGAATGATCCGTGTTTCCCCTCTTCATCTCAGGGCCGAGCAGGGCCGGGGTGCGCCTCTGGCTTCCCTTCCTGATGCGTGCTCTTTCCGCGGCGTCGGGTTTCGAGGAAGGCCGCCACCCAGCCAGGGATGTTCTCCCGGCCCCGGGTTCCGAGGAAAGCCGCGACCCAGGCAGGGATGGTGATCGGGGAGGAAGCATCCACGGCGAGCTCCGACCCTCGCCAGGCGAAAGCGGTCGCCCAGGGCAAGCCTCGAAGGAATCCGGCGGAGAGGAGTGACGAGGGGACCTTCCATCCAAACCACCCACCCGGACGGTCGCGGAGTTTGGCGACTTTTCCATGGTCCGGTTCCTTATATTTGACTATTTTGGTCAAGATGATTTGACTAAGGAGTTCTGATGATCAAGGAGCGGGTATCCATCGGTCGGCTAAAAGCGCGGCTGAGTGAGTACCTCCGGAGGGTGAAGACCGGAGAGGGCGTGGTGGTGACGGACAGGGGAAGGCCAGTGGCTCGGCTTGTGGGGCTGGAAGGCGGCCCCGCGTTGGAGGGCAGAGTCGCGGAGTTGGTAGGAGCGGGCCTGGCCCGGGGACCGTCCGACCGTCTCGATCCTGACTTCTTTGACTTGCCACGTCCGTCGGACCCTGAAGGACGCAGCCTGGAGGCGGTCCTCGAGGAGAGGGCCGAAGGCTGGTGAGATACTGGGATACGTCGGCGCTGGTGCCCCTGCTCCTCGAACAAAGGGCCACGCCGGAAGTGGCAGACCTCCTTTCAAAGGACTCGGAGATCGTGACCTGGTGGGGGACCCCGGTGGAGTGTGTGTCGGCGGCGGCCAGGTTGCGGCGGGAGGAAAGGCTCACGGTCGATGAAGAAGAAACGGTCCTTGAGCTACTGGCTACCCTCCAGAAGTCCTGGCTGGAGATTCTTCCTTCGGAGGAAGTGAGAGACCGCGCGTTTCGTCTTCTCCGGGTCCACGGGCTGAAAACTGCCGGTGCCCTCCAGCTTGCGGCGGCCCGGGTTTGGGCTGGATCCACGGACCGGGCAGAGCTCGTCACATATGATGGACGGGTGGCGCTTGCGGCCCGCTTGGAGGGATTCCGGGTGCTTCCAGGTTAGACGGCTTCCGAGTGTCTCCCGCCTCTTCAACCCTTCGGCAGGTCCAACCTGAGGGCTCTCTGGATCTTCTCCGCTCGGCCCTCTTCCACTCCGGCCTCCTCGGCGAAATCGCGCCACCGGGACACGGCGGCGTGGACCTCGTCGTGAATTGCCGCCGCCCGGCCACGCTTCATTGACGCACCTCTGGCCACAACCTCCAGGTCGGCCCGGGAGATCCCGTCCCGCTTCCCGTTTACGGTCATCTGGTGGCTTTCCGTCCAGTCGCCGGAGGGGTTGTAGGCGTAGATGACGTCGAAAGCGGGAGAAAGGGCCCACCGCCCCTGTTTGTCCATGAGGAAGGCGATGTTCTTCACGTGGTCGTCCTGGTTTCGGGCCAGGACGTTGAAGATCATTCGCCGGAACTGCTCTTCCACGGCGTCCATGGAAAGGCCCAGGCTACGGATGGCCAGGAGGGCCTGCTCGTATCCGTGGGCTCCGGGGGCGCGGAAGTCCAGGTGGGCCATGGCACCCAAGGAGAGCATGTGGATTTTTCCTCCGTCCGGGGTTCGGTCGAAGCGCCGTGTCATGAAATGGCGGCGGCCCCCTTCCTCGAAGAGCCGGCAGTCAGTCATGGTGATCCCGGCTTCCCTGGCCATCATGGAGTAGGCGAACTCCACGGACCCGTACCCCTGGGGGTTGCCCAGGCCGGCCTCCTGGTTGTCCGAGACGCCGTCGAACTTGAGAATCCAGTACTCGAAACCCTGGCCTGCCTCGACCTGTCCAGAGCGGACCTCGTTGGTCTTTGGGTTCCAGGCGATGAGGGCCTTGGCTCTGGCGCCTCCAGCCGATGTGCCGACCCGGAGGAGGTCCGTCAGAGCTTCCTCCTCTTCCCCGGTGGCGATGGACACCCGGAGGTTCTCTCGTCGGCTGAGGATCCGGGAGGCCAATTCCACCAGCGCTTCAACCTGGATGGTTTTACTCCGGCTGGGCCGGGGGCCCGTCGACGGCCTGTATTCCAGCGCTCCAGTGCTCCGAGCACCCACATAACAGAGGCGTTCGACGGGGCTGAAATCGCCTGGGGCCCGTCCCTGGCGGGCCAGCCACGCGTCAATAAGGGCGTTCCCGAAGTCGTCGGGAAGGGAGTCGGAGAGGAGGCCAGGGAGACCTCTGAAGCTCCGGCGGGGGAGCTCGGGAAAGGAATACGGGTGACGGGCCAGGGGCATGGTAAGGGGGGCAATCTGGATCCCGCTTCCTGCGAAGTCGGGATCGTACTGGAATGCAGCGGGCCCCGCACCGGGCTCCTCCGAGACGGCGCCGATGGTCCTGCCCCAGAGCCTGATCTCAGCGAGGTTCATTCCCGCTCATCTCGCCAGACCCAAGGTTCGCCTGAGGCTGCCGCTTCTCCGGAGGCCCGCCGTGGGCGCTTCCCGGCCCGTCGGAGTAGGTCCATGGGGGTGGGTTGGGCAGGCGGAAGGAGGGAATCCAAACCGTCCAAGAGGCCGAGGGTACGGAGAATGCGGATGAAGTTGGTGAGCTGCGTGGACCGGCCGGCCTCGATGCGCTCCACCGTGCTCTTCGAAACTCCGGCGTCGCGGGCGAGCTGGGCCTGGGTAAGGTTCCGGGAGAGACGGGCGGAGCTCAGGCGCGCCCCGACCTCGGTCAGGATGGTCTCGTCCGTTCCTTGAATGCGTGCGCTCATAAGTCATCATAAGTGCTGAGTAATTGCCAAAATAGCCTTTAACTCATCAAATATGATGATTTAAACAGGAAAGAGCAAGAGAGAATAACTCATCAATGTTGATGAGTTGTAAAGGAAAAACGAGATTAGTCAGCAAATATGACGATTTAGGAGGAATCTGCCCGGGGATTTGCCAGTGGTGGCCTGTGAGGCGGTGTGAGACACCGGGCTCAGGACGCTGAAGATGGTGGACTGGCTCCACACACCCCTTGCGTCCCCGGCTGCACTTTCCCACCGTAGCCACTACAACCCAGCCCCCCATCCACTCCAGCTTCCGCTCCCGCGGAGGACGATATGAACGTGCCTGTCGTTCGTGGTGGAGATGGGGGGATTGGTCTGTTCCGACGGCGGCCTCCCAAAGGTCGGTTGCCGTCGATCCAAGCCCTCTCTCTGGCCCTCCTGGCCTTTTTGGGCCTTTCCGCCTGCGTCTCCATGCCCGAAGAAGCCGTGGTGCTGTCGAACCTGGTGGGGAACCAGATCGCCGAGCACCGGGCCTCCCACGAAGAGTTCGTGCGCCGGTACTACGCCCGGTCCCGGGACGTGGTGGACCTGTTCCTTCGGGACCGCTGGGTGCCCGAGTACCTCGAGCGGTTTGTGGCAGAGAGCGGGGTGATGGAGCTCCTGGTCAGGCCCGACGAGGTGTTCGACCGAGGCACCATGGAGCGGTTGAGGGAGGAGGTCATGGCGATCTCGGGCATTGGCGAGGTCCGTACGCCCATGGTCATCGAGGCCGTCAGTGCGGTCCTGGGCGACGCGGAGCGAGGGCAGATCATGCTGGATTTCGCCGAGGTGGCACTGGCCGAGATCGAGGCCCAGCGAAGCGAGCTCATAGAGCCGCTGAACCAGCAGGAAGAGACGGTGCTGGACCACCTGGCCGAGTCCTATGCCCAACTCCAGCAAGCCCAAACCCAGGTTACGGCCTATCTCGCGTCGGCACAGGATGTGACCCGGTCCCAGGACGAGGTCCTGGAAGCCATGGGGATACGGCAGTTGAGAGACGATGCCTTGACGCGGGCTGTCCAGCTCAGTGAAGACCTGGCCGCCGCCGCCAAGGCGGGGGAGACGGCTGCGGAGGCCCTGGAGCAGATGAAAGCGCTGATCGGGTCCGATGGTTCGGACCAAGGGGGAAGATGATGCCGTCACGGAGAGAACGATTCGAGAGGATTTCCAGAGAGGCCCGGGAGGAGACCAACCGGGCCCTGGCCGACGAGATTTCCTCCCTGACCTTCCTCACCGAGGAGGACGTGGAGCGCATCCTCCCCCGGAAGGTCGACAAAGAGCACTTCGGCACCATCATGTCCATCGTCGCCACCCGTACCGACGACAACTCGAAGGTGGCGGCTCTCCGGGAGAACCTGGACGACGTGGGCAGGGTGTTGGTGAGGGTTCTCAAGCTCTTGTTGTAGAGAGACGTCAAGGGGCCGGGAACCGCCCCGGGTGCAGCCTCCTACCGAACCTACCACGAACCGATCCCCCCCGGCGGCCGACAGATCACGAGCCACCCCCCCCCCGGCGGCCTACGGAATTAGCCGTCGAACCGCCGGGGGAAGGGCGGGTGAAGCGCGGATAAGCCGCGGATGGGATGCAGCCGGAGCGCCCGGTCTACGAAGGCTGGTTCCCAGGCCTCCAGTGCGGCCTATCTCCTTAAGGTATTTGCGGGTCTTTAAACTCCTCGATCACCTTCTCGAAGAACAGACCGACCTTCGGGTCCTTTGGGTCGCTGCAATCGGCCTTGTAATAGATCGTGAAGCCATGCCTCCGGTAGAGGTCGAGGGGAAGCCAGATTGTACCCTTTCTCGTATAGCCCTCCGGGGCGTCTCCGGTCCCGGCCGCGAATGCTTCGGGGCATCCACCCTCGGTTACCGTCATCTTCTCCTCCGTCTTTCCGACCGATTGGCCGTTTGCCGGCGGGCAGTACCAGTCTCCATTCCTGCACTCGATGCAATCGCCGTCACCGTTACCGTTTCCGTTCGACATCCTTTTCCTGCCTTTCCAAAGGGGTGATCGTTACTGCGAGCTGTCCTGCGTCACTGGGAGCTGTCCTTCGTTACTGCGAGCTGTCTTTCGTTGCTGGGATAAACGTCACAGCGAGGTGGCCATCGGTTGTTCGCGCGGGTCGTCGGGGCTTTCTCCGCCGAGTTGGGCCAGGAGCCGCTGGATCTGAGCCTCAACTCGGTCCATGGTGAGGCGTCCTAGTGCGTCTGCCTCCTGCCAGATTGATTTGAACTCCTCCAAAGCTTCGATGGCGGCACCGTAATCGCCGTGTTCCTCCAGGATCTCGGCGATCTGGATCCTGGAGATAGCCGTGAGCCCCCAACCGGCGTCGAAGGAAGCCACCCCGTGGGGAAGGCTGTCCAGGCGGCTGAAAACCCGTTGAGCGACGGCTCCGGCGCCGGAAGCACGGGCCTTGGATGCGATGAGGAATGCTTTCGGGGGATCGTCGATTACCGTCGTCTCTGCTTCGAGGGCATCCAGATAATCCTGGTCGGAGGCGCTGCCGTCGCCGGGCAGGCCCAGCCTGGCCCAAAGGTATTGGTCGAGGTCCACCGTCGATCCCCAGCGCTGGTAAGCGGCCGGATTCTGGACCAGGGCGGTTCCGATCCGGATGGAGCTTGCGTTGCGTAGAACCTGCTGTTGATGAGGAGAATACCCCGCCTCATCCCACAAGGAATCCAGGCGGGCCAACTCCCGTTGAACCGCCTCCCCCCTCACTCCGCCCGCCCCCAGAACCGCCAGGGCCCACACGACGGGTTCAGCACCCGCATAGGCAATGCGGTCACCGGAGGCCGGGTCGCCCACAAAACGCCGACCGCCGTGTTCCCGGACGATCCTCAGCGCTGGTTCGAGCTGCCCCGAGGCCATGAACACATTGGCCGCTTCCAGGGGAAGTCTGCCTCGGATCGAGTCCGGCACGGCTTCATGTTGCGCCATGGCTGCCTGGGCGAGATCTACCCCTTCCTCGGTTCTCCCCGAAGCCCAAAGGAGGTTGGCGATCAGGAAAAGATCGGTCGGTGTGGTATCACCTTTCGAAGAGAGCGCGACTTCCGCATAGCCCAGAACCCGCTCCGTCTCCCTCATCAGAACTTGTGGTGACGTGGGTCCCCTGCTGCTACGGCGACGAATAAGGACTTCCGAAATCAACTCTTTAGGTCGTGTTGCTTCAGGCGCAAAGACTTCCCACGCCTCCAACATCTGAACGGCCCGGTCGAATACCTGACTTGTCCCCAACGCCAGGTCGACCGGATCCATGGAATCGAACACCCCCTTTGGTATCCACCGTATGGAATCCCGGTAGGCGGGGCAGAATGCCTGGGCGTTCTCGATTCCCCCCACCTCCCCGGGAGGAATGTACTCGGGCCGGAGAACCTGGAAGAGGGAGCAGGACCGGGTCCGAACGGCGGATTCCAGGTCCCCCGCCACGTCGAAGGTCCGGCTGTAGCCGACCTCGAAAGTCGGCCGGATCTCCGTGGTCCTCTGGAAGGCTTCCAGTGCCAGGTTGAGATTGGCTCTTGGCCTCATGGACCCGGAGGAGTCCGGTACCAGCCAGCGGTCCCGGATCTCCAACTCTCCCGCCATCAACCATCCGGCCAGGTCCCCGGGTGACGTTCCCAGGAGACGCTCGTAACCTCTTCGGCCCCCGTCGTAGTCACCCCGTTGGAAGTCGAAGAACGCCGCCACGTGGAGGCTATCCGCACCGCTGAGGCCGGGAAGGTACTCCTGCGCATGGGTGCTGAGGCGGGCCATGTCCGACCGTACCCCGTCGAGCCGCCTGCCTCCCTCGATGGCGGTCCAGTACATGGAGAGGGCGAGCCAGGTCAGGGCAGGGGCGTAGGTACTGTCGCGGCCAACCGCTTCACGAAACCCATCCTGGGCTCCTTGGAAGTTGTTGTCGAAAAAGCGTTCCCGACCCTGGAGGAAGGCCCGAAAAGCGGCAAGGTCCGTTGTGCCGTGGTCCCGTGGGGCCGGCACCCCCTCTTCGATATCGAGGAGACTGAAGGCCAAGGGAGTAGCAAACCGGGCCAGCGCCGTGCGGGGCCCTTGGGCCTCGGCTCGCCACGGCCCCAGCCGCCCCGTGGAGGCGTCATAGATGGTCCCTTGGACGGCAGCCGAATCCCCATGGAAGTGTACGGAGACCGCCAGAACCGCCTCGGCATCCGCCGCCTTGGCTATGTCAACGGCCACCTCGGAGCTTTGGAATGTGGCGTCGGAGATACCGGCGTCATGGATCACCCCGGTCAGGGCGGCGCTCCCCATTGCTCTGATGGAGTCCCACCAGTCCAGATCCCGGGCCAGAAGGTCGGCCACCTCCACGGCAGCGGCGGCTTCTTCCGGAGACCCGGAGGTGGGGTGGAACGGCAACACCACCATGGACCGCGGGTAATCTCCGTCCCGAGGCGGGCTGCCGCCTCCCAGCCAACCGGCGGCCCACGCCCCCACCAACGCTGCGCCGACGGCCAAAGCTCCCGTCGCCGCCCAGACCCGGGATCGGAGTCCGGGGCGCTCCTCTTTGGTCCGGGGTATGCTGTGCCGAGGGCTGCCACCCGAAACATGGATCCCGCCTTCCTGAAAGGCGGCAGCTTGGAGGGCGTTGGCGAAGTCTCCCATTGAGGGAAAGCGGTCGGCGGGGGCCCACTCGAGGGCGCGCTGGAGCACCGCCTCGAGATCTTCCGACACTGTCGACCTGTGGAAGCGCGGCGAGTCTTGGGGGCCGCTGAGTTTCTGTGCGAGCAGGGCTTGGGGGGTTGCGCCTGTAAAGGCCGGTTCTCCAACCAGCATCTCGTAGAGGACGCAAGCCAGGGAGAACTGATCGGTACGGCCGTCGAGATTTTCTTGGCCCGTGGCCTGCTCGGGGCTCATGTAGGCAGGAGATCCTACCGAGGTTCCGACCCGGGTCAGTTTCAAGTCGTAGCCCTCGGCGCTGGCCAGGGCCTGGGCCAACCCGAAATCCGCCAGCACCGCGTGGTCGGATTCCAAAAGGATGTTTCCTGGTTTGACATCCCTGTGGACGAGGCCCTCTTCATGGGCAAAGGAAAGGGCGCGGGCCATCTCCAGAGTGATGCCGATGGCGTCTTCGAGAGGAAGCTGCCCTTCTCTTTCGAGTCTTTTTCGCAGTGATTCGCCCCGGATATAGGGCATGGTATAAAAAAGCAGGCCCTCCGCTTCTCCCGAATCATGCAGAGGCAGGATATGTGGGTGTGTGAGGCCGGCGGCGGTTCTGATTTCCCGCAGAAAGCGCTGAGGACCCAGGGCTTCGGTGAGAGTGGGATCCAGGACTTTGATGGCGACTTTCCTGTGGTGTTTCCGGTCTTCGGCCAGGAACACCGATGCAGTCCCGCCACGACCGATTTCACCTTCGAAGGTGTATCGGTCGGCCAATGCCGCAGCTAGACGGTCCTCGAGGCCCATGGAGTCTCGTTCCTGGGGGTGAAAGACGAAACCGCACGATCGCGTCGAGGGTTTCGACGCCTTATGGTGTTACTGGCCCTTGAAGGCCCGCGGATTTGGACTGATTTGCCGACAGACTACAAAATGTCAGGCCAGTTCCTGGGAAAGGCAAGAAGAAAAACCCGGAAGGAGGCTCTCCGGGGCCGGGTTCTCTATCAGGAAACTCGGAAAGCGGGGCCGGTAGCCATGGCCCTCAGGCGTCAACCCTCTCCCGCCCTGTGAACACGATGGATACCGGCGATCTCCTGGAGACGAGCCACCACGTCATCCAGTGTTAGCTCTCCAGGATCGACAACAAAGACGTCCTCTCCCTGGAAGCGGAGGCGTACTCCTGTGTCCCACGGCTGTAGCTCCAAGGCCATCCGAGCCGCCATTCCAGTGGGCGCCCCGTCCAACACATACCAGCCTTCTCCATTCTGCATTAGCGGCAAGGTGCCGAGGGCGCCATCTCGACTCGGAGAGACAATCACAGGCTCTACCGGTTGGCCAAAAGCGTCGAAGACGCTCTTTCTCGCATCCTCGAACCGGAGCAGGTCGGCAACCTCCACCAAGCCGAGCTCCTCTCTCATCGTCTCCTGCAACGTTTCGGCATAGAGACGGGCTCCGGCGTTCGGCGCCACTGAAGCGCAAGCTGTAAGGGCCTTGAACCGTTGCCGGGTCAGAGGGCTGAACAGCGGCCCTGGATCGGCGACCTCACCCATGATCTCGTCCAGGAGCTCCTGCGAACATCCGGCCTCTTCCGGCTCGGTGAGGACTCGCCTCGCTTGCTCCCGCCAAGACAGCCAGCGCTCCACCTGTTCGTACCGGAAGGCCGCGCTGCTTCCGCTTTCGAGCTGGAGGCTCGCCACTGAATCCAGCATTTCCCTGGCCCTCCCGAGGTGGTCAACCTCTAAAAAGGCCAGGGCAGCACTCAGGAAGGCAGCGCGGGCCCGTCTCGGGTCCTCCGAATCACTGAACCTCGTTCCGAGGAGCCGGTGCACCTCCGGCATCGGCTGGTGCAACCCGGTTTCCAACTGTGCCGATTGTGCAGCCTCGATCGCGTTGGTGAGCTGGAAAAAGGCTCCCTGTGGATCCCAATCCTCACTCCAAACCCCGCGACGGGCATAAAGGAGGCTCAAGGTGCGGTGATAGCGGGCCATGGCAACAAAATCCTGAGCCCGGATCGCCTGACCCTTGGAGATGAAGAGGGCGTTCGCCATATCGTCAAAACGGGCACTCTCGGGATCGAGTTCGGGGAATTCACCGAAGTGGGCCGCCAGGATCGTCACCAATTCGAGCCAGGCGACGGAGTCCTCCGGAGCTACACTCAACCCCATCTCCCAGATTGCAGAAGCCTCCAAAGGGCTCCCCTCCGCTAGCTTCAGATGCCCGAGGCTCAGCGCTGCAAACGCAACGGCTTCCCGGTATTCTTCCCCTCCCCAGTCAGGGGTACCGCTTCCCAGGGGGTCGGCCAGGAAACGGCGCAGCCCTGTGAACGGTGGCTCTTCCCAGGCTTCCGGGATCTCTTCCGCCAACCGTGGACGGACCTGGTCGAGGCCTCGTTTGGCCATCAGCCACCGTGGTAGGAGGTCGGCGGCACCCCGCCAATCCCGAGGGTGCAGTTGCTGCATGGCAGTTCGATAGCCGTCCGCAGCGAGTTCCGGGAACCGTGGGGCCCATTCGTCCAGTGCCTGGACCAGGTCGTTTACATCGAGATCGGCTCCCTCACGAAAGAGGGCGAGGAGTCGATACCGGGGTCCTGGATCGGATGGCGCGAGTTCAGAGGCTATGAGGTAAGACTCCTTGGCCGCATCCAGACTCTCCTGATCACGGTAGTAGTCCCCCAGGAACACGGAGAAACGGCCTGTCGGGTCGTCCTCGGCCATCTCCCTGAAAATGGGCTCTTGCCACTCGTGGTGGCCCATATCGCGGTAGGTCAGGGCAAGGGCATCCTTGGCTGGTTCAAATCCAGGGTTCTCGCTTCTGACCATCTGGAGGTATTCAGCTGCCTGGTTGAGTAACTCCTCCCTACCGAGCGGCCGGGTCGCGGCTTCCTGGTTATAGATATATCCGATGGAGTAGAGGGCGACTCGACGGCAATCCCTTTCATCGGGCATGGCCGGGCACTCGGCCAAGAGGCCTGTCAGGGGCGGAAGGGCTGCATCCAAGCCCAGCGATCGGTAGAGCGACAGCGCCTCGGAGGAGACGGCCAGGGCTTGGTCGTATCCGGACAAATCCTGCCCCTGTAGAGGCCTGGACACCCCCAGTAGGAGAGTGAGAGTGAACAAGATGCTGGCCGTATGGACACGTCCATGACTCGTACTCATGACCCACCTCCAACTCCTTCGGCCGCCAAGGGGTCAAGTATTCCCTGACAGACGCTATCGTCTTTGAGGAAATGGAGGAGGAAGACGCTTCCGACCTTCGACCCGGGTTCCATCCGAGCACCCTCCAATCCTTCCTGGTCGCCCGGATCCGGTTTGGAGAATACCGCGTGTTCGAAACCCGCGAACTCGGGCGGAACAGGTTCACCGAATACGAAGGCCGCATCAAAATCCTGAGCTACCATCCCTTTGAGGGGAAGAGTCGTCGTACCGGGGTTAAAATCATTCGGTACCAGGAGATGAAAACGGAGCGTGGTCCCAATTCCCATGCAGATCTTCCTACGGTCGATGGCCGCTACCCAGCCGTAAGGGAAGGAGGGTTGGTCCCAGATCCTACCTTCCGGGGCGAGGGGGATGATGGAGAGGTGGTCAGCCACCAGCGTGTTCAAGTCCGCTCTATCTACTGCCAGGGAAATCAGGCGGAGGAGGAGGAGGTCCAGGGTTGGCGTATCGTCCCCAAACTCGAACCCGGACCCGGTGGCTGATCCCTCCCGCACCGTTACCCACCACGATTCCTCGGTTGTGCTGTCCGGACCAATGAGTCGAATCACCAGGCCTCGATCTGCGGAGAGGTCGACCGACTGTTCACCCCCGCGACGCGCCAAGGACACGTCCAGGACATAGTCCGCGTTTTCGGCCGAAGATAGAGAGAGCGGGGTGAGTTCGTGCCCCAGCTTCTCTGCGAGAAGCTCAGCCGCATTGTCTTCAAGTGTCTTGAGCTGGGCCTGATCGAAGTGTCTTGCGTAGCTCGGTTCCTCGAGGTGAAACACCACCCTAACCGGTGTCTTCTGACCATCCAATCCAGAAGGCACCATCAGGACCCCCATCAACAGAACCAGGAAAGCCCTCATCACCCTACTCCTCCTCAGATGCTGGACCGAAGCAAGAGGTCCAGAATGTCAACAGCTTCAAGCACGATTTCCTGTGACGCGAACTCCCCGTTTTCTCCTGAGACCACACGAATAACGAGGGTATCGCCTGGAGTCAGATCCTCCTCGAGAGGGAGTCGGTGGACGGTGGACCAATCAAGGAGATGTTGGTTGACCTGACCCTCCCCGACAGCTCCCGCTACGGACAGTTCCCTTTCCCAGTACTCGAGCCGGTCTCGAGCGTTGAAGCGACCCCTGCCGACGAGGAAACTCCCTTCCTGGCCTGGCTCGCTCTTCGCGATCTCCTTCAAATCTCCGCCCGTCCGTTTGAAAACCCGCAACCGAGCCTGTACGCTCAGCGCGTCCTTGGCGGAGCCAAGCGTGCGGATTAAAACGGATGGTGATCTTTCGACATCGCGTCCGAGCCGGATACGCGCGCCGAGTAAGGGGGCGGCCTCCACCAACGTGGGCAGATATCCGTCCGCTCTGACCACGTAAGGACCAGCGAGGGGGCTGGCCACAACCCATTGTCGAACCTGGTTGGCACCTTCAGCGGGCGAATGAGAGGCCCCCTCACCCCCGGACAGCCGTCCGACCGACGCCTTGGTGAGTTCGAATCCGGGTTCGGCCACGATGGTCACAGACGAAAACAACAAGGCGGCCATGAGAAACACGGCCCAGAGGACCTGGATCAGGGTCGGCCGAAGAATGATCTTTCGGAACGCTCTTCCAGCCTTCTCCAGAGTTTTCTCTTTCTCCTTCTTCGAAAACAGCCACCCTACCAACCCCCATCCAGCGCCCAGGGCGGAAGCGATCACTGCCAGCCAACTCGGGTTCCGGATTCCAAATCCGAAATGATGGGCTGCCCACAGATCGGCGCAGGCAAGAAGGAGGACAAGGAACAGTGTCGGAACGATCAGTGACTCAGTGTCGTTTCCCTCCATTTCCCACCTCTCTTCTTTAGGGACGCGACGCTCCCAGATTATCGATTCAAGATCTCCCCCACTCTTATCGACCGTAGGAGCCGATGTTCGTCGGGCTCGGCTACCTCTTCGAAGACCGAGCGCTCACCCGGCGCAACCCGGGGTCGTGGCCATCTGGGGAAGAAGGTCAGCCCGGTCTCGGCCTCGAGGGCGTCGAGAGAGGTTGCGAAGTCGTTTAGAGAGCTTCCTCCCGGCGCGTTCTGGGGGATCCTCAGGCACAACATGTGGACGTTGTTGAACCGATCGTAGGGGTACCGGAAAGGATCAATCGTGATACAAAAGTAGGCGTCGGGAATCGGCACCCGTTTCCCTCCGTCCCGCTCGATCACCTCGGGGTTGTCGGCGAAGATCGGCCCGATGATGGCCCAGACGTGATCCTTCCCTTCGGTGTCTTCGATCCCGAGAATCGCTTTCTCGAGCTTCAACCAGGCACCGGTGTTCAGGGAGCCCCGTTGGGGGCTCATGTTTGACATGAAGAAGGTTTCCATCTGTGCCAGGCGCCCGAACTGGCGGTTGATGGCTTCGTTGGGCGCCATATGCCCGACATGGTACTGGACGTTGTCGTGCTTCCCGAAGGTTTCGCCGGAGAGCCGAAATGCTTCATCGATCCTCTGGTCGGCGTAGTAAAGGTGTGGCCGGTCAAAATCCACGTCTCTGTCGGCGTGGGCGATGCGGTACGCGGCCCAGGCCGGCTGAAACCGGCTCGGACAAAATCCGACCACGAATCCGGTGTTGACCAGAATCTGGATGGGATGGTTCTGGTCGTGGTTGACGGGGGCTCCCTGCCAGCAGAAGAGGTCCGCGCGGTGGGCGATGTCGGTCGAAGTGGGGTGGAAGCTTGTATGGTCCATGATTTGTGTCCAATCCTTTTGGTGGTCTGGTCATGCAGTCTTTTGGATCTGCCGCAGCGCCTCAGCTCTCCTGCCCTCACCCTCTTTCCTTTTCGCATGGTCGGAAATGAACTCTTCGACCCCCGCGATGTCGTGGCGGCTGCCAATCTCCCAGACATGTTCGGTGTTTACACAAATGATCGGGGTGTAGACTCCGACGGGATTCCCCTCCCTGGACAGGGCCTCTGCGCTTGGCAACTCCGCCGGGACCTCCCCTGGGTCTAAGGTGGATTCAAGGGTGCACCACCTCCCCGATTCGTCCTTGTAAACAGTCCATGCGTGGGGAATCGGACCGCTCCCGCTGACCTCCAGAGTGCCGAAGACCACCCGCACGCAGTAGGGACTGATGCCGCTGCTGAGGAGAAGGCTGGCCAGTAGGAATGAGGAATCCTCGCAGTCTCCCTTGTTTGTGGCGATGGTTTCCGCCGGAAACTGCCAGAAGTCGGAGAGAAGCTGGCTCGGAGCGTCCTCGGTGTAGGTGATGGAGTCGGTCACCCATCTCCAGACCTCCTTCGCACGAGCGTCGAAGCTACCCGGTTTACGGGTGGTTGGCAGAGTCATCTCCCGCAGTGCCCGACGGATCTCCTCCCGATTCCCCGGTGTGACCCATTCCCGAAGGTCTGTGGGGACGAGGGTGTCGAGGTTGTTGAACACCCTCCTCTTGTCTGGCAGCACGGTGTTGTGCTGCAAAATCCGGGTTCCTGCCCAATCGTACGGCATGGCAAATCATCCGAAGACCGGTTGGTCTTTGAGGTTCTCAGGTCCCTCCAACTGTGGGCTTTGCGGGTAAGCCGTGCTAGGCAGGATCTGACGCAGGGATTTATAGAGATCCGCCCAGCTTTGTTGCGGATTCCCCCGAAGGAGTTGGGTGGCGAAGAAGGTCATCGCTCCATTGAAGCGCCCGCCGATAAAGGCATCGAAGGAGTACTCCAAGGCGTTGCACCCCGTGAGGAGCACGTGATTCATCGTCGATTCGGGGTAAAAGGCGCGCCGACGTACGGGAAGGAGCATCGCCCGGAGGGCCTTGATATCGTTTTCAGGAGGCAGGAATCGGGGGACCGGCGGGTTGGGATCCTCATCCCGAGTGGCCCGGTCGGCTGCGGTCCTCAGCATTGCCCTGGTGACTCCCCCTGAATGGCACGAATCACTGACGATGTAGAGGGATACGCCTGGGTCCAGTGGGGCTACGGTACTGCGGATCTCGTCATCCAGGATGATTCCATCATAGACCGCGAGGGCTTCGTCCCTGTTGTCGGCTTCATCCTGGTCCTTCCCGGTCTCGTACTCCCAGGTACCGTGTCCGGAGTAGGTGAAGACGATGCGATCGCCGTTTTCGGCGTTGTTCACCAGTTCCTCGAGGGCACCCAGCACGTTCTGGGGCGTGGCGTCCTGGTTGAGGATCAGGCGGGTTTCGTACCCGTACTCATCCGAAAGCAGCGTCGACCAGTCGTGAGCGTCGTTGACGCATCCCCGGAGGTCGTTCGCTACTCCGGCGTAGTCGTTGATTCCGATACAGACCGCTTGGCTTTTCATGGTCCCTCCATTCCGATCGAGGTGGCGACAGCTTGGAAGTGTCACACTGGGCGCGTCGGACGACAGGACGGGCCGCCGATGCGTCCATGGAAATGGGGGGGCTGGTCTTCTATGGAATGCCGTACGCTAATCCGGTGGTTAGAGCCCGGTCAAGCTTTCTGAGTCGGGATGGACAGGAAAGGCGCGGATTGGCTGAGGGGCCGCCACCATGTCACCGCCAGGGCCTCGGTTGGCCACGTCCGGGAGCCGGATTCACGTCTTTATTTTACCTTCACAGTGTAGGCGCGGCTCTTCGCTCCCGGGTCCCAGGGCGGGATGGTTCTGGGAGCTCGCCGGTCCACGGCGGTATTCCGTCTTCTGGGGGTTCGCTTCAAGGCTCTTCCCGCTTTTAACCAGTCCGAAGTGGCCTCCGCCACCTCTTCGGCTCTGCACACGAACGCGTGTTTTGGTGCGTCTTCGAAAATGCATAGGGTGATGCCCTCGACTGCGGCGCTCCGGACGGATACGACTCCGTCCCCGTTCTCGTCACGCTTTGCCCTCTTGAAGTCGTACCAGTTCCGGTTTTGATTCGTCTCGTTTGGCTCCACCGGGATCTGCTGCATGGTTTCGTGGCCGGTGGAAATCAGAACCAGGGACCGGTCTCCGAGTTGCTTCCGGAGAGCCTCGTCTGCGATCATCGGGGCGCGGCCTCGGCGTTCCTGGTCTCGTGACCCGCCTCGGTGGAAATCTTCAGCATTCTCGAGGAAGTCCGCTCGGAACCCCTTTCCGGGTTCGAGGACATTCGCCTGCCACGACTGGATCTTGAAGATGTCCATTTCCTCCTTCGTGGTGGCATTTCGGATGGCGTCCTGATAGTGGGGCAGGAGCTGGTATACGGACGGGAAGCCCCGTGCGACTTTACGAAAACCCTCCGCAGAGCCAAACAGGCCCTGCTTCTCACCCTTGATGAGAACCTCCACAGCGTTCAAAGAGCCCTTGAAGGGAGGCGCGATGAACACGAGGCGGCCGATCCTGTCCAGGGCTCCTTCCCGCATCATCCGCCACAGGTAACTTCGGACAATGAGGCCGCCCATGCTGTGGGTGACGAAATTGATCGGGGTGTCGGTCCCGAACTTCCCTCGGACTCTTTTCAGGAAGTCCGTGAGCCTGGCGGAGGTCTCTTCCAACGGAAGGCGCCAGTCGTAGGGAAACACGTAAACGTGTGGACTCACCCAATGACGGAGTCGATTGACGAACTGGCGATATGCCAGGCTGAAGACCTCGTGCTCCCGGAGCATGTGATAGCCACGGTCGGCGCTTCCATTGTCGAGGGCCAGGTCTTCTTCGTCCTCCCAAACGTTCCCGATCGTCATGTCCTCGAGACTCCATCTCAACCGGAAGTCCAAAGGATAGGTGTCGATGAGCTTGCTTCCTTTGATGCCAGGGAGAAAGACGGTGGGGTTCTCCGACATAGTTGGCCTCCGATCAAGCGAGCGGGCACACGCACAGGCCCGGTTGCGCTGGGGGGGATGCGCCGAGGGGGTTTTCTGGGCTCTGGGTGCCGAACTCCGGAAGGATAGCCTATGCGCGCTGAGGTGGGCAAGGTAACCAACCACCGTTTGGACGCGCGTTGGTTGTTCGCCGCTTAGCTCCCTGTCCTTCTGCGCGAAGACTCAACGTCCTACACGAAGAGGGCGGCTCAGTTTGGAGCCGCCCTTCAATGTGTGTTTTTTTTCCGGGGGCAAGTTGCAGGTAGAAACCCCCGCTCAAATCAGAACGACATTTTTCCGCATCAGGCCCAGTACTTCCACACCAGCCAAACTATCAAAGCGATCGCGATCAGAAGGAGAATCAACCAAACCCACCACGGGAGCGGCCAGAACTTCTTGATCAACCAGATCACCAGGATGATCACGATCACCCAGAAAATGACCCAAATCCACCATGGGAACCGGTTGATGACCTTCACCTCCATTTCGGCAACCGCCCCCATGGATCCCGCCACAACTGTTGCAGTGCCCTTCCGCTCGCCTTTGATCGTAAACTCAGTCTCGCCGGCAGAATCGGTCAGGCCCGAATTTCCCGAGAAGCTGAGGATTTCCTCTTGTTTTGATTCGACTCCCACCCACTCCCCTGGCGCAGCGGTTCCGCCCTTTTCGAGCTTTACATGGACGGTGACGCTCTTCTTCTTCCTGAGTGGCCCCAGAGTACTCGGCACGAATGTGATCGTGCCCGGCTCACAGTCGACGTCTTCCAGGTCGAGATCCTTCACGACGGCTGAAAAGGCCTGGTGGGGTTCGCCCAGCGCGCTGGTTCGGCGATCCGTCCAGATCGGCAACGCCCGTCCCCCGGCGACGGCGAGCCCGGCGTAATCTCCAAACTGGAAACCCACAGGTGCCGAGAGGTCTTCGGTAACTTCGGTCGCGACGTCGAGGCCGGTTGGGGGAGAGGGTGTCGTCTCTCCACCTGGTCCAAAAGCGATATGCCGAAACCGAGCCGATTCCCGAGTAGGGATTCCCTCGGTGTCATAATATGAGACGTGAACTCTGCCGTCTGTTTGGTCCACGTCTATCCACGGGTTGAACTGATCCCTTCTCGCCGTGGTGGGAGGGATCTTCCGTGTTGGGCCCCACCCAAGGGCCCCGGGACCCTTGTGTTTGAGGAAGATGTCTGTGTTTGCGTCGGCGTTCTTGTCGTTCCCAGGCGCTGTCTGGCCGGGTTTGTCGAGGTCCATCCAGGTTACATAGACTCTTCCGTGGAAGGTGGGGTCCCCGGTCCGGTCCACGGCCACAACGGGATAGATCATGGGTTCCTGCCTGGAGGCGGCAGGGATCGGAACGGTCATCGCCGGAGTGTTCAGTGTCTCCACGGTCTCCGTGGTGAAGCTTGTCCCTCCGTTCGTCGACGTAGCCAGGAGAATTTTCGGGTTTAATGAATCTGAGTCGCGCCAGGCAAGATAGATCTCGTTGTTAGGTCCTAGGGCCAGGTGGGCACCGAAACCAAGACCTGGGGAAACGGTGACGATTGGATCCCAGTCTTCTCCACCGTTTCGGGACCGGCGAAAGAAGATGCCATCATGGACTAACGTCCCCCATGCCACGTAAATAGCCGGTTGGCCGGTGTCATTGACCGGGCCAAGGGCGAGCATGGGCTTATCATTACCGTCATCGGTGGAAATCACTGCGACCGAATCCCATGTGGTTCCCCTGTCGTCAGACCGGAAAACCTTGATTCTGTAGCTCGGGTCTTCAGTCAGATCAATCTCCAGGGCGGCCATCCAACCGACGCCTTGGCTATCCCATGCAACAGACGGATCAGCCTGTGACTTGGGACCTCTTGGCAAAGGGAGGAGAGTGGAGTTCCAGCAAACCCCGTAATCCGATGACCGGAAGACGATCACCGCCCCCGGATTGTCGGAGGTATTGTTGGCTGCAGCGATTACGTACCTGGGGTCCCCAGCATCGATGGAAATGGACGTCTCACGGTTTTCAAGGTCCATATTGGAGAGGTTAATGTTCTTTCCATCCACTTCCAATCCTCTCCCGATCCGAAAATGCATGCTCCACTGCTTCCCAGACTCGAAGATTTGAGGGTCCCACTTCGTTAGGGTCTCCCTCGGGATCACGGCGGAATCCGGATGCCTCACCATCCGATCATAGAGTTCTCTGGCGGCGTGGGGGTATTGGTACGGGCCGGTGGTTGGTAGACCCGGTACTAGGTGCCGGTGGTACGCTCGAAACCAGAGCGGGATCTTGATGGGGTCCTGCCAGTCGTCGTCCGGTAACAGGGCGTCCAGACTGTCTGGGTCCTCGAACACACCCTGGAGGAAACCGAGCGCTGTTTCCTCATCGATTGCTTCCTGAAAACCGGGCCCGGTGGGATCGAGAACGAACTCTACTTCACTTGCCTCGCCGGCCTGGACCGTTACGGATTGCTCTTGTTCAGAATAACCTAATGAGCTGGCACGGAGGTTGTAGGTTCCCGCCGGGACATTGAGTAATAGAAAGCGCCCGAGATCATCCGTGCTGGAACCGAACGCGGTGCCTTCCAGGGTGAGCTCAACCCGTCCAAGCCCTTCACCATTGTAGGAACTGGAGGCACGGCCCTCGATGGTTCCTGTGTTCTGGGCGTCAACGGAGGGAACTCCTGCCAAGGCAAAAAGAGAACAAACCGAGGACAAGATGAGCCGGCGAAGGGGAATGGAGGAAACGTTCATGGTCTGAAACCTCCGTGGAAGCTCTGAGAATCTCACGTGGCCAAGAAACGGGACCGGCCCGGGAGGGGACCTCTCCTGCCCCCTCCCGGAAGACGCCTTGGTTAGTCGTTAGGGTCCCAACAACCCGGTGGGTCTCCAGGGGAGTCGCACTCCTCTGCCCAGGGATCCTCTATTGGATCAGGGGGATCCGCAGGCGGCGGGCCTTGGAGACAGTAGAGTAGGGTTTCGTCTGGAGCGTTGGCCGGATCATCGCTGAACACGAATTTCTCGACCTGGCAGAGTCCATTGTGTACTCGAAGGGCCCAGGTAGCGTTTCGTGCAGAGAAGACCTTCAGGCTATCTGCTACTTCCATGGTCCAATCGCGAGCTGTCTGGTCTTTGCAGGAACTCTGAAGACCCAGCAGCACGAGCAGTGAAAGAAGACCCAGCCATCGGATGACTTTTTTCATAATGCTCCTCCTCAGTTGAGAGTGACGACATGGGGTGGTGGGAAAGGGGTTTCAGCTTCCGCTATCCGTTCGTCCTAGCCCTCGAAGTCTCTCAGACATCTCTTCTGCGATCGAAGAATTCCCCACGGCTCGGGCCGCCTCCAACCTCACCTGAAGGCTTTTTGTGGAAAAAGGAAGGAATACTATGGGTTCTGGGTGATCAAAAACGGAGGCGATGGAAAGAGCCTCTGAAAACGACCCGCGGTCGAGGAGGACCTCTGCTAGGGTCAGGTATCTCAGTGGGAGGGAGGCAGGCACGCGCCAACCCAAATCCACCCGGTTCCCTTGTGGAAGAACGGCCCTAAGCTCTTCGATAGCAGAAGTCGTATCTCCGGCGAGGAGAGTGAGCTGGGCGCCCATTGCCCGAGCGAACCCATTTGAGACCCTGTCCCCTTGTGCCGCCCTTTCCCGGAGTCTCGCCACTACCGCCTGGAGCGAATGCTGGTTTTCCTGGTGGGCATGCCAAGCTCCCATGACCCAGAGGGCGTCCCGGTTCAGCCCGCGGTATTCGTCGGGGTACCTGCCCTGAACGACCTCGACGATTGACTGGGCTCTATCCGTCCAGGGCGCCCCGGCCAAAACGCCAATTATGATGAAGTAATCGGCCTCCCCGTATCTCTTGGATCTAGCGTCGTCTAGGAGTGTGAGGGCCTCCTGATGCCTTCCCTCGGCAACCAGAAGGCCCTGGAGGCCCATGATCGCCCCCCACTCGACATTCCTCGGAACCCCAGGTGTTCCCAGCACTGCCCTGAAGGCGGCTTTCGCACAGGCCGCCTGGTACCCTCCGATTGCCAACTGGAAGCCGGCGTCGAATACGGTTCCGATGTCATTTGCGGCGAGAGTCTGCCAATCGATCCGTGTGGCCCCTTGGTCCACACACTCGAACATCATCTGGAGCCTTCCCAGGGTGGAGGGGTACGCGCCACCCTCCTCCAAAGTCCGAAGGAACTGGGAAGCCTCCACCACACGCCCCCTTCGGAGGGCGTCCTCCGCCAGATGGATGAGAGGAATGTGGAACCATGGATCCAACTCTGCGGCTTTTGTGAAGAAGTCGATATCGGTTGAATCGGCACCGAGATCTGCTGGGAAGAGGTGATGATAGACCTCCCCTAAGGCCATCCACGCCTCGGCCCATTCACTGTCCTCGGCGATTGCAGCCCTAAGAGAGCTGCTTGCACTGTCAGGCCTCATCTGAGTGAAGTGATAGAGGCCTTTGGCGAACTCTTCATACCTGGGTGGGAGCAGGGAAAGGTTCGGTAGGACCGCCTCAAGGAGGGCTTCAGCCCGATCCCAGTCTTTGATCCAGCTCGCGGCCTGTGCCCCCTTTAATGCTGCAAGAGCCAAAAGCGGGTCAGTCTCCACAGCGGTTTCATAGAATTCAAGAGCCTCCTCGAACCGCGAAAGGCGGTATTCCCTTTCGCCGTACATCCAATGAACGACTGCTTCCGGGATTCGATCTGTCAGCTCAGGCATATCGAAATCCCGCCCTGGATCGATGAGATCCGGCACCAACCCTATCGTGGCGTTGATCCCGACCTGGCTTATCACTTCGTCGGTTAGGAGTTGGAAAGCCTCCGGGTTGATATCGAATTGGTTTGGGGCGCCATCTGGAAGGGCTCCCCACAGGCTCTCTCGGTCAACCACCGTATCGGGGCCAGTTTCGAAGAGGGTCAGGGAAACACCAAGGGAGTCTTGTTGACGGGTAATGGCGCCGGTGAGGTAGTGCCCAGCTCCAGCGGCGAGGGCGATTCTTCGGGCTTCTTCCGCGGGGAGAATATCGATATCGGACCTCTGGGCGGGCGAAAGCCGATTCCACGCGTCCAATGGCCGGAGGGGTGCGGCGTTCTCGAGTGCCATGAGGATTGCGAGCGATGCGGTTGCCCCGTTCAGACCTCCTCCCCCGCGGTCACCTAGTGGAAAAACCACCACCTTGTTCGGATCGAGGTCCCACTGGGTTGTCGGGGGCCAAAAATCGAAGATGCTCTCGAGGAAGACAGCTACTCCCAGTAGGCCGGCTGCCAATACCGTCCTTCGGGCCCAGGTCCATGGAAGAAACCGGTGAAGGAGCGGAGGCGGGGGCCCCTGTGTAAGGGTTTTTGGATCTTCCAGCAGTCGGATGACTTCAGTGGCTGTCGCCGGCCTGTCAGCGGGCACCTTCGAGAGTAGCACTCGGACCAGGGCCACCAGGCCGGGCGGGAGATCCGGACGAACTGTCGCCAGAGACGGAGGTGGCTCGTTCAGATGCTTCGCTAGAACCGATTGGGTGGTGGGTCCTGTGAAGGGTGGTTCGCCCCCCAACATCTCGTAAAGAACACACCCGAGCGAGTATAAATCGCTCCGGGGATCCAACCTCGTTTGGCCGCCAGCCTGTTCGGGACTCATGTAGGCGGGAGTGCCCACGACGATCCCCGTTTGAGTGAGCGCGGTTCCTGCGGACTCCTCCACTGCTTTCGCGACCCCGAAATCGGCCACCAGAGCCTGCCCGTCCCTTAGGAGGATATTTGCGGGTTTGATGTCGCGGTGGATCACATCCATGCCGTGGGCGTGGTCTAGCGCTTGCGCGATCTCCTTCCCGAGGGCGAGGGCCTCCTCCACAGGCAACATTCCCTCACGGTCCAGCCGGGTCCGGAGGGTCCGGCCTTCGACGAAGGGCATGATGAAATAGAGTAGGCCATGGTTTGCGCCGGAATCGAAGATCGGGAGGATATTGGAGTGTTGAAGTTGGCCTTCAAGCTTGATCTCGCGGAGGAATCGCTCGGCATGGGCCGACCCGAGGAGTTCTTCCTTCAGGACCTTGATGGCCACCTTTCGGCCATGCCGGTGGTCGTCCGCCAAAAATACCACAGCCATTCCACCGCGTCCGATCTCCTCACGCAGTGTGAAGTTGGTGCCGAGGGCTTGCTGGACCTTTGCGATTTCGATCGCCATGGGCTCCCGCGATAGGCCGTGTCTTGCCGTCTTTTTCGGGTGTCAATGTTCAACCTATCGATAGAAAACGAAGCTTGCCAGCGTTTTTTCCCCTGGCCATGGAGATGACCTAGGAGGGGCGGGCATCTGCAAAACGTTCTTCATCGCGTATGAGAGCGGCCGTGGGTGGTGTAGATCCGTTTCGTCGCGGGGGCTCGAGGTGTTCAGATCCACCCCACCCACCTGGCGCATAACCCACCCTCGGAGAACATTGTCCTCCCATAGGAGCGTACCAAAAGCCGATCTCTGACGGCCTTCCTCGCCGAAGTCTTCGGAGGAACCGTCGGACCATCCAGGATCGAGGTGCTTCATGGGCATGTTATCCGCAGTGGATCCCACTTCCCCGAACTGGATCCCGACTCGACCACCCGCCCGAACAACCAACAGGCTCCTCCTACCTCTCCTCGCCCTGACGCTTCTTCCCCTCGGGTGCACCCCCGAAAGCCCGCACGCGGAAGAGGTCCCGTACGTCCGCCCAGGATCGCTCGTCGACAACGCCGAGTACGCTGCCCGACGACAGAGGCTCATGGACGAGGTTCCCGATGGAATCGCCATCATTCCCGGGGCCACGGCGCACCTGGCTGGGGATCAGTTCTTCCAAAGCAATGACTTCTTCTACTTTACCGGGGTAGAGGCTACCGGGGCCTGGCTGCTGGTTGACGGTGTGAACCGCACCAGCACCCTCTTCCTCACCCTGGATGAGCACGACGCCCGGGGCGAGGGACTCCCGACGGAGCTGGCTACGGATCCAGCGGCTTTCACCGGCATCGAATCCGCACTTCCATTAGAGGATCTGCAGGCTGCCCTCGCCCAACTCGCTCAAAGCGTCGGCGTTTTCTACCTATCTCACCAGCCGGAGGAGCTGCCGGGCATGAACACCACCGAGGTGTTTCGGGCCTTCCAGCGGACCATCACCGACAATCCCTTCGACGGTCGCCTCACCAGGGAGCTCCAGCTGGTGGAGCGGCTCTTTGAACTCTATCCCGGCGTGGAAATCAGAGACTGCTTCCTCCCGATACAGATCATGCGGAAGGTGAAGTCACCGGCAGAGGTGGATCTGGTTCGTGAGGCGGCTCAGATCGGGGTGCAAGCGCACCTCGAGTTCATGCGCTCTACCCGAGTAGGCATGCCGGAACGGGCTCTGGCCGCCCTCTTCGAGTTTGTGTCGAAGAGGGGAGGGGCCCAGGGCCTCGCCTACGAGACCATCATCATGGCAGGGCCACACCACCCCTGGGGCCACTACCACAAGCACGATCGCACCTTGGAAGACGGCGACTTCATCATCCTGGACGCCGGCCCCGACTACGCCTACTACAACGCCGACATCTCCACTTCCTTCCCTGCCAACGGCCGGTTCTCCGCCGAGCAGCGGGAGCTGTACGAGCTGGGCCTTGGGATCCATCAGGTTTGCCTCGACAACTACCGCGCCGGGACGACGTTCGGCGAGGTGGGAAGGCAGGTGGAGGCTTGGCTGAACGAGCAAGGGTACGACTCCACGGAACGCCGCTTCCGGGGACTGATCCGCTGGGGGTGCTACAACCATCCCATCGGCATGGCCACCCACGACGTCATGGCTTCCATGACCGGCCCCGACGAACCCCTCGAGCCTGGGTTCGTGTTCGCTTGTGACATCAACATTCCTCAGACCGAGACCATGGGGATCCGGATTGAGGACACAGTGGTGATCACCGAAGACGGCTATGAAAACCTGTCGGACGGGCTCCCGAGGACGGTTCAGGAGATCGAGGCCTTCATGAGGGAAGAGGGCCTTCTACAGAAAGTGGGGAGGTGAGGAATGCCCCGCGCTCTCCCAAGCGGAACCGCCGGGCGCGCTAGGCGTGCCACACTCTTTAGCGCTGTCCCGGCCCTCTTCGCCTCAGGTTTCCTGGTAGCGGCATCCCTCTCCCTCCCCACCCCGCTCACCGCCCAACAAGTGGACGTGTGGAGCCGTCCGGTTCAAACGGAACGGACCCGGACCCACGACTTCATCCATTACGAGGTGGCCTTGACTTTCGATCTGGACAACAAGGTCTTCTGGGGGGGGAACCGAATCACCCTCACCCCCTTTGCTGACGGCATTGATTCGTTCTGGTTGGACGCCGAAGAGATCATCGTCGAGGCTGCCACGGGTCCGGGCGGGGAGGACGTGCCGTTCCAGCAGAACGACTCCAGCGTGATCGTCAGCTTCTCCGACCCACCCAACTTTGGCGACACCATCCAGGTGAGCTTGACATACCGGGGGGAGAACCCTCAGGAGGGTTTCTTCTTCGACGACGCCAGCGACGATCATCCCCAGATGGTCTCCACCGATTCCTGGCCCAACGAGGCCCATCACTGGATCCCCCTCTACGACTACCCCCATGACAAGGTCACCCACGACCTGTACGTGACGGTTCCCGACGGGAACAAGGTCCTCTCCAACGGACGTCTGGCCGGGGTCACGGAGGACGCTGGGGCAGGCACTACGACGTGGCACTGGGCCCAGGAGGAGCCTCACTCCACCTACCTCATGATGCTGGCCATCGGCCCGTTTGCCGTCATCGAGGATTCGTTGGGCGACCTGCCCGTGAACTACTGGGTCTATCCCGAGGCCGAAGAAGATGCCCGGTGGATCTTCGAGAAGACACCGCGAATGATCCAATTCTACAGTGATCTCTTCGACTATCCTTACCCTTGGGCCAAGTACGACCAGGTCACGACCCCAAACGTTGGCGGCGGAGCCGAAGCCACCTCCGCCACGATTCTCGGGGACGGGGTCATCCACGACCGGAAAGCCGAGAAGGACTTCTCGTGGGAGCGGATCATCGCTCACGAGGTCGCCCATCAGTGGTGGGGCGATCTAATCACGCTGAGGGAGTGGTCACACACCTGGATGAACGAAGGCTTCGGCACCTACTCCGACTATCTCTGGACCCGGGCCGAGAAGGGTGAAGACGAGGGCGCCTGGGACCTCCTGGGAAAAAAGAACCAATACCTGCGGGAGGCTCGGGACCGGTACATCCGGCCCATCGTGTTCGATCGGTATGATCTGCCCGGGGACAACTTCGATTCCCACACATATCCGAAGGCCGCCTGCATCCTTCACCAGCTTCGGTACATCCTTGGCGACGAGCCTTTCTTCAGGACCCTCAGCACATTCCTCCACGAGTACGCCTTTCAGGCCGTGGACACCCACGATTTCATGCGGACAGTGAAGGAAGTCACCGGCCGGAACATGGACTGGTTCTTCGACCAGAACATCTTCCTGCCGGGCCATCCGGTCTTCGAAGTGACGTCGGACTGGGACGCCGAAGCCGGTGAGGTCTGGGTACATGTGACCCAGGTGCAGAGCCGTGACCGCGGAGTCCCCATCTACAAGACGCCGCTCCGGATCGGGATCGTCACCCCGTCGGGGAAGAGGGTGGAGGAAGTCTGGCTCGAAGAGGAGCACGAGAGCTTTGTCTTCCCCAGCCAGGAAGAACCCCTACTGGTTCGCTTCGATGAGGGGAATTTCCTTCTAAAGGAGTGGACATACAAAAAGGGCGTGGACGAGCTCCTCTTCCAGGCCAAGAACGACGATGTCATCGGCAGGGAATGGGCGGTTCGGGAGTTGGCCGACGCCCCCGATGACCCGGTGGTGGCGGACGCCCTCCAGCATCTGGCACTGGAGGACCCATTCTGGGCCGTTCGGGTGGCTGCCGTGGAAGGACTGGCCTCGCAAGCGTCGTTGGAGTCGGCGGCTTCCTTCCAGGAGGCGGCTCTGGACGTGAACTCAAACGTGAGGCGGGCGGCCATCCGGGTTTTGGGAGAAACGGGCGACCCGGCCTTCATTCCGTTCTTCCAGGAACGCTTCCGTCGGGATGATTCCTACCTGGTTCAGGCCGAAACCCTCACCGCCATCGGCCGAAGCGGTGATAGGGATCAACTCCCCTTCCTCCGGGAGGCCCTGGAGGTTCCTTCTCACCGGGACGTGATTCGCCAGGCCGCTGAACGGGCCATCGAAGCACTCTCGGGAAGTCGTTAAGGGGGCCTGGACATGGCGTTCGGCGTGAAAGATGAAGGCCGGCAGGATCGGAGCATCGTCGGGGCCGTGACGAAGGAGACCTGGGTCGCCCTGGTGCTCCTGGTGGGCATCTTCGCGGTGTTCACCTGGAAGATGGGCCTGGCCTTCACGTTCAAGACGGCCATGGGAACGGCCCATGACCTCATCTTGAACACGGTCCTCTTCCTGATGGGAGTGATCGTTTTGGCCGGAGCCTTCACGGCGCTCATTTCCGAATTCGGCGTGGTGAGCCTGGCCAACCGGGCCCTGTCTCCCCTCATGAAGCCTCTCTTTGGCCTCCCTGGGGCGGCATCTATCGGAGTGGTGGCCACCTATCTCTCGGACAACCCGGCCATCATGCCCCTAGGCGTGGACAAAGGCTTCCTCAAGTACTTCCGGAAGTGGCAGGTCACGACGCTGGTGAACCTGGGTGCGGTATTCGGCATGGGGCTCATCGTGACGACGTTCATGCTGGCCCAGTCGTCTGCGGATCAGTCGTTGGGAAGAGCGGTCCTCCTGGGGAACATCGGCGCCATCATGGGAGGCATCGTCAGCGTCCGCTTCATGGGGGTCTTCGGAAGACGGAAGTACGGGAAAGAACAGGAGGTTCTCACGGAGGGCGACGAGGGTTACGACCTCCTACGTTTCCGCGAGGTCCGAAAGGGGACGGTCCCTGAGAGAGCCCTCCAAGCCCTCCTGGACGGAGGGACCCACGGGGTGAAGACCGGGCTGGACATTATGCCCGGCATCATCATCGTCTGCACCGCGGTCATGATGCTGGCATTCGGGCCTGGCGATGCCGGCTATACCGGGGATGCCTACCAAGGAATCGCCTTCTTTCCGTGGGTTGGGGAGAAGCTGTCGTTCATCATCGAGCCCCTGTTCGGGTTCACGAACCCCGAAGCCATCGCGTTCCCGGTGACATCCCTGGGGTCCGTGGGCGCCGCCATCGCCATGGTGCCACAATTCCTGGAAGCAGGGATCATCGGGGTGAAGGGGATCTGTGTCTTCACAGCCATCGGCATCTGCAACGCAGGGTTCCTGAGCGTGCACGTGGGGATGATGGACGGCTTGCAGGAGCGGGACCTGACCAGCATGGCCATCATGACCCACTTCGTCGGCGGCCTCTCGGCAGGCGTGTTCGGGCACGTACTGTTCCTGCTGTTCGGGTGAGGCACCTTTCGGGCCGATCGCTACGCGTTCCTCAGGGAGATTGTGGTGCTTCCCCGGCCTCGCTGAGCTCCCTTACCCTCTGGGATTCCCTAACCACCTCCCCGGCGCCGCGTCGGCCACCGGCTCCCCGCCGTCCAGGACCAGCACGCCGTTGACGATGACGTAGGGTATTCCGGCGGACCTTTGATCAGGCTCGGCGTAGGTGGCTCTTTCCCGTACCGTGGCTGGATCGAAGACAGTGATGTCGGCCAGCATCCCTTCCTGAAGTCGGCCTTTCCGGGCCATGACGGGCATGGCTTTTTCGAGGCGCTGGGCCGGAAGCAGGGAGATCTTCTTGATGCCCTCCATCCAACTCACCACCTGCTGATCCCGGACGTAGCGCCCCAGGAAGCGAGCGAAAGTGGCGACACTCCTGGGGTGGCCCGTGCCGTCCAACAGCCCGCTCCCGTCCGAGGTGATGATCCCCAACGGGCTCTGGATGCCCATGACGATCTCCTCCTCGGGGATGAACTCGGTTTGGACGCTCAAGGCGCCCGGCTGGGCCCTAAGCTCGTAGAACCGCTCTTCGGTCAATCGCTCCTGGGTGGCCGCAACGTAGACGTCCGTGTAATCGGCCCCGCCGAACCTCGGCTGCCATCCCTCGTCGTAGAGGGCCGACTGGAGGGAGGTCTGGTTCCGGGTCCACACGTGGAAGTCGAAGCCCACGTCCACTCCCCGTGCTTTGGCGCCCTCGATGAGGGAAATGCTAAGCGGCGCAGAACCCACCGTGCTGGAGATAAGGTGGATCATCTGGAGGGAGGCACCGGTGGCGGCGGCCATGGAGATCATCTCCATGGTGGCGAGGCTCATGGTGAGGGGGAAGACGTTCCCTTTGTACCGGGCATGGGGCGCCGCCATGACGCCGAACTCCCCGGCCACCTCGAACATGGCGAAGGTCTCTTCGTATGAAGCCCCCGGGGAATAGTTGAGGCCGAACCCGATGCCTACTGCCCCGGCTCGGATGGCCTCCCGGGCGCAATCCTTCATGACCGGGATTTGCTCCGGGGTTGCGGCGTCGTACCGGTCGGTGATCCCCGCCACCTCCCGGCAAACCCGGTGGTCGATGGTGGCGGCGAAGTTCAAGAGAGGCCTCACCGCCAGGTGCCGCTCCACGTAAGCCTCCACGTCCAAGGGCCCACCGTGGAGACCGATGGCGGAAGTCACACCGTCGGCGGCTTTGTCTTCGTGGGCTTTTCGCTCGCTACGGATGCTGGAGAGGATGTCGATAAACCCGGGGGCGACGATGTGGCCCGACGCGTCGATGACCCGACTGCCCTCGATGGGTTCAGCGGTGATGACGGCGATCTCGTCGCCTCGGATTCCCACGTTGGCCACCTGGTCGAACTCGGTCTCCGGATCCATGACCCGACCCCCGAAAATGACCAGGTCGTAGGTGCCCCCGCTCTGGCTGACGGCGCCAGTGTCGGTTGCAGGCTCGTTGGGACCGCATCCCACCAAGAGTGAGACAGCAAGGAAGCCGGAGATGAGGATCGACTGATACGATCGGCTCGAATACGTCATGATGCCCTTCACCGTGGAATGACAGGAAGCAGAATGTGGCTGGCCCGGGCCGGGCTCCGCTCCAAGGTCCAGACCGGCGTACCTTCCGCCGGAATCCTTGCGAACGTGTCCGCGTCGGCACCCCCGATGGAGATCCGAATCCGGTGTCCCTTCCGAAAGAGGATCGAAGTTGGATGGAGGCCGAAGGTCACCTCCGCCACCTGTCCCGGGACCATGGGTTCGGCGTCGGCTTCCTTGTAGGAGTGGTAGGGGGCCGCTGTGACGAAAGGAGGCTCTTTCTCGGATACCTTCCGGTGTAGCAGCCTAAGCTGGCCCTCGCCTATGTAGAGCACTTTGCCGTCCGGCGTCACGTCCTCCAGGTAGACAAACACGGCCCCGTCCTCGTGGGTGGAGCTGAGGTAGAGTGTCACCACGGGGTGGCCCGTGACCTCCAGGTCCCCATCCAGAGGCGCCGATGTGTATGTCAGGAGACGGGCGTCGGCTTCACCCCGGTCCGGATAAACCACGTCCCCGGCCCCGTTGTTGGTGGCCCACCGGTTACGGGTCCCGGTGGTGTGTTCGAAGTCCACCCGGTACTCGTCGGAAGAAGTGCCGGCGCCTGAGGCCTCCGGGGGCACGGGGGAGAACCCACCGTCCTCGTGGAAGTACCATGGGACCATCTCGGTGTCCGGCAAGGGCCACTCGCTCGTCCGTTTCCAGCCATCCTCTCCCATGGTCTTGTAGACAAGCTCTTTGGTAGGGCCGCCTTCCGACGCATCGCTCCCGCCCGAAACCCCGGCTGGCGTACCCGCCTCAGCGCCACCCTCTGACGCACCCGACCGATCACCCAGGTAGGCTTTATAGAAGCAGATGTCCTCCAGGCGTTGAGCTTCGGTGGGCGGGTCCAGGGTGTATTCGGCCGGATGGAACGGATCGGTGTCCTCTCTAGCGCCGTGGCTCCATGCCGCAATGACGGCCCGCTGGGGATTGGAGAGGGTCATGAACCGGTGGAGGACACCCTGGGCTGTGCCCGCATCGGTCCAGCTGGCCCAGGAGTAGATGGCCGATCCGGACCGCTCTACGTCGTTGGCGTGGGAGTGAATCCCCCACCAGTCCATGGAGAGGCCGTCCCAGAGGGGCATGGCCTCGTCCTTATAGATTAAGCCCTTCATGGACTCATACACCGACGGCACGTGCCTCCGGGCCTCCACCGCCGTTGCCAGGATGCTCCCGTCCACGTCTTCGTCTACCGGTTTAACACCCACCGGTGGCCCTCCGCCCCGACTCCGGGGGGTGTTCAGGTCCATCTGTTTCACCCGGCCGCCCCAGTTTGAACCCATATAGGCGTTAGGGACGCCGCCGGGGAAGTAGAGGTCGGTGTAAGGATCGTAGTCCGGGAAGCGAGAGATGCCCGCTTTAATAGCGGGATGGTTCCTTTCGGCGAACCAGTCGTTGGTGTTGGCTGTGTAAGAGTTGCCCCATCCCCCGATGGTTCCGTCGGACCACGGCTGGTCCACGATCCAGTCCATGACCTCGCTGAAGTCCAGCGTCTCGTCTCGGGCCCTGTGATGGGGCCAAACTCCGAACGACGCGCCGGTGCCCCGGGAATCGCCCCAGACGACCGCGTAGCCATGGCTGGCAAAGAAACGCTGGAGATCATTGGGTCCATCTCCCTCCCATGACCGCCAGTATCGGGTCATGGTGAGGATGGTTGGCACTCGAGCCCCCTCCGGGAGCCCTTCGGGGAGGATTACGTCCAAGGCGATCCGTACCCCGTCCCGCATGGGCACGTAGAGGGAACGAACCGGGCCAACAGCGTACGGCCCCTCGAACGTCTCTCCGCACGAACCGAACTGGTATCCAGCGCCTTCCTGCGGGGGGGCTGCCTCACTGAGAGCGCTGCATCCAACTAAGGCCGGGAAGATCAGGCCGACTGCTGCGAGGACGATTCGCCGCATGGAATCATCTCCTGGACGGTTGGTCAGGAATTGGATGGCCACCCGGGGATTCGAACCCCACCGCCTGCTCCGAGACCCCTTTCGAGGTGGGAGTCGAACCCACTGTCCCGGCTTTCCAAAGTGCGACCAAGGGAGGTGGCCTGTAGCGGGTTAGACTTTGCGTCGCCCCCGAAGATTAAACCCGGGTCCGCAATCCGCGCCAATCCAGGTTTTTCTTTGCACGAAGGGCGGGAGAGCCTATCCTGATTTGATCCAGTCAAAATCCAGTTAGGAGCGAACCATGCGGAAGAGTTCCCGTCGGTGTATGCGCCCCCTGCCGCTTCTCGGCCTTGTTTGGTTCTTCTCCCTGTCCGAGGCAGAGGCCCAATCAACCCTTCCCCCCGACGTCGCCGAAGCCGTCGATGCGATTTTCTCCGACATCGATCCCGGTGGCCCTGGCTGCGCCTTGGGCGTGGTGGCCCAGCAAGGCCTGGCGTACGGGAAGGGCTACGGGATGGCGAACCTGGATTACGGGATTCCCATCACGACCAGGTCCAACTTCTACCTGGGTTCGGTGGGCAAGCAGTTCACGGCAGCCGCCGTGGTGCATGCGGTGCGGGAGGGACTCCTGTCCTTGGACGATCCTATCCAGAGGTGGGTTCCGGAGATTCCCGAATACGAAAACCCCACCACCGTGCGACACCTCATTCACCACATCTCAGGGATTCGGGACTATCTGAACCTTTGGGGTCTGGCGGGGATTCGCTCTGAAGACGTCAACACCGACGGGGAGATCCTGACCCTGCTGGCCCGACAAAAAGCCCCGAATTTCCCCGCCGGCGATCGGTATCTGTACAGCAACTCCGGCTACTTCCTCTTAGGGCAGATCGTCGAACGTGCCACCGGAAGGACGCTGCGGCAGTACAGCGAAGATGAGATCCTGCACCCCTTGGGCATGACCCGGACCTATGTCCACGACGATCGACTGGAGGTCATGGATCAACGGGTGGTGGGCTACCAAGCCGCGGGGGAAGGCGGATACCGAATGGCCAACCCCTGGAACTTCGACAAGGTGGGCTCAGGCGGAGTTTTCTCGAGTATCGAGGACTTGGTCCATTGGGACCGGAACTACTACACGGAAGAGGTGGGTGGCTCCGGCTTCACGGAGCAACTGAGGGAGCGTGGTGTTCTGAACAGCGGTCAAGCTCTCCCTTATGCCTTCGGACTCTCACACGGTGGGTACCGGGGCCTCTCCACCATTGGGCATGGTGGATCCCTGGCCGGGTTCCGGGCCGATCTTCTTCGTTTCCCTGAGCAGGAGACGACAATCCTGGTACTCTGCAACTTCCCTACGGCCAATCCCGCGGGGCGGGGCCGGCAAGTGGCAGACCTGGTCCTGGCAGGCCATCTGGAACCTCTGCCTGAAACCGAACCGGAAGAGGACCCAGTCGATCCGGAGGGACCCGTTGAGTTGACACCGGACCAGATGGATGCCTTCGTCGGCCATTGGAGAGCGTCCATGGGGATCGAAGTGGAGATCCGAAGGGAAGGCGATCGCCTGGTGTTCCTTCAGGACGGTGGTCGAACTCCCCTCAGCATCGTGGCCCGCAACCGTCTACGCTTGGCGGCGGCAGATATCAACATGACTACCTCCCGGCTGAGAGACGGGAAGTTCATGTTCATGAACGTGGTGCAACGGGGCCAGGAATTCACTGCGGAGCGATTCGAACCCGGTGCCGAAGACGCTAGCGCCCAGGACTTCTCGAATGTCGTTGGCGACTTTTACAGCGAAGAGCTGGACGTCACCTATCGCCTCTTCGAAGGGGACGGCGGGCTCAGGCTGGGAGTCCCCGGGGGCCAAGAGGTGCGCGTAGTCGTCGGGAACAACGACCGGATCCGCGTGCCGTTTGGCACCCTGGTTTTGGAGCGGAACGGTGACACGGTGGTGGGCTTCACAGTGGACGCCGGCCGTGCGGCGGGGATCCAGTTCGTAAAGGTGAGGGGCTAGCGGACCGACGTTCTGCTCCCGGAATCCCTTAGGGGTAGTTTCTTCGAGAAAAATTTCTTGACAGTTAACTGCCGTCCGATGCTTCTTTGATGCTCCTCCAACCAAGGGATTTCCACATGGCAACAGGCGTAGCCTGGATGCTGGAGTTGAGCATCCAAGAAGGGAAGGAAGACGCGTTTCCGGCTCTCGTGGAGGAGATGGTAGCTGCCACGCAGGAGACTGAACCGGGCACCCTGGACTATCAGTGGAGCACCAGCGCCGACGAAACGGTGTGTCACATTTTTGAGCGTTACACCGACTCGGACGCGGTCATGGCCCACCTGGGGAATTTTGGTGAGAAGTTCGCAGGCCGGTTCATGGAGATCCTGACGCCTACCCGGTTCGTGATCTACGGGTCACCGAGCCAGGAGGTGAAGGACGCGTTGTCGGCCTTCAACCCCACCTACATGCATTCCGCTGGGGGATTCAGCCGCTAGGGGGATCGGCATTTCAGGGAACACCCACTTCCCAAGCCGGCATTCCCGGAGTGACCCGCTTCGCATGCCAGTGGCGGGGCAGTATCTTTGGGACCGTATGTTCATTCTCTGATAACGGTCCTGATTCACGGCTACGAACCTACCATGCCCAATACTCTGGAATGGCGGTATCACCGCCCTGGCTGAACCAGCTGCAAACGCACGCAAGAGTTTCTTGCGCAGAACAACATCGGTGACGGCAAAGTTCAGAACGCCAAAGACGCCATTGACGCGGACGGCGCTCTGGCCCTCCTGAAGGGGATCAAGGATCTGTACGTGGCCAAGGGGAAGAAGACGGTCCACTTCAACATGGCCAAGGACCGCCCGGCCGACGAGGAGATTCTGGCCTTGATCATGGGGCGGTCGGGGAAGCTCAGGGCTCCGGCAATTCGGAAGGGATCAACCCTGGTGGTGGGGTTTAACCTGGACATCTATTCGGAAGCTCTGGGCTGAGGAAACCCGGGCGGCCCCTATCCCCCTTGGGGCCGCAACTCCTTCCACCTCTCGATGAACTTCACGGCCGCGTCCACGTAGACCTCGGTCTCGATGCGACCCTGTTCCAAGGTGGCTTCCCTGGGATCCCGGACGCTCCATACCCCGGTAGTGGAAAGCTCGGCAGAGGATGTCCCTTTACCCGTCTTTGAGTCTTTCAGGCCCTCCGCTAAAAAGACCTTCAGAGCCGTGGGATCTCCGGCGATTACCTCCGGGAGCATGGCTTCCATGTGCTCCGGAAAGGTGAGCTGGGCCGGCACCGCTGCGTCCAGGTCCACCAGGTCCGGCATGAGATAGAGGGCCCGGGAGGTTTCGCTGACCCCACCGTGCCGGTCGAAAAGGCCGGGATCAGGGATGGCTGCTGTCCTTTCTCTTTCCCTGAATGGCCCGATGGCGGACCCCAGGTCCACGGCGATCCCTGCGGTTTCCTGGTTGATGCGATCCACGACGAAGGTGGTTGTTGCCGCGGTCCCTCCGTGGGCGCTCAGGAACAAGAACCGCTTGAATCCATGGCGCAACAGGCTCTCAGCGGCCTCCACCATGACCTGTTGGATGGTTTCGGAAGACAGTGTCATGGAGCCCGTGAATTCCATGTGGTACGGTGACTGCCCGAGGAAAAGAACCGGCGCCACAAGCACGTCGGTTTGGGCCGCAATGAGCTTGGCCCGCTCGATGCCGCTGATGATGTCCGTACCCATGGGGAGATGGAGCCCGTGCTGCTCCACGGCCCCGATGGGGATGATGACCATGTCGGTTCGGGTGAGGAGATCCTCGACCTCGGGCACGGTCATGTGAGGCAGGTAGTTCTTCACCTTCTCCTGGCCCCAGACAGGGCTGGTTTGAGCTGAAGCGGGGGTCTGAATGCTCAAGGCGCAAAAGATTGCGGCTGCTGAGGCGGTGACAGTTGCGACGAAGGGGCGAAGGGACTTCATGGCGGGACCTTCCGCTGGAGAACCGGATTGATGATATCCGACAGCATGAAGGTGGTTGGGTGGAGCCGCAACTGTCAGGGGTGGGGCCGCCGGACCTTCGGGTCAGTGGCGAAGGGTGGCAACAGCCCGGCGCTCCGGAAGGCACATCTGCTTACCGCCCTCCAACCGGTTGATTCAGGTGGATCCCGTTCAGCCCATCGGAGTTTGCCACGCCCACATCCGGGAAACCGTCACCGTTCACGTCTCCCACCGCGATCCCATACGTCACGTCTGAATCACCTCCGAACATGACGACGGTGAACGCCCGTCCGGTCCCGTCGTTGAAGTACACGGCGTTTTGCGCCTGGATATTGCCCACTACGATGTCCGGGTCTCCGTCCCGGTCCATGTCGGTCACCGCCACGGAATAGCTTCGGGCGTTCTCCCCACCGAATGAAACACTCGTCTCGAAACGGCCAGTTCCGTCACCAAAGTGAATGCCGTTGGGCTCGCCGATATTCGCAGCAACGATGTCCAGGTACCCGTCTCCATCCATATCGGCCACGGCCACGCCCCGGGTCTCGTCGCTTCCAGTACCGAACGGATGTGAACGACCGAATCCCAGGGTCCCGTCGTCCAGGTAGACCGCGTTGGGCTGGCCGTCACGGTTGGCCAGGACCAGGTCTGGGTGGGTGTCCCCGTTCACGTCTGCGACGGTGAGGGAGATGGTGGAGTCGTCAGAGGTGCCGAACCCACGCTTCGGGCCGAACACGCCACTCCCCTGGTTCAGGTAGATGCCGTTTTCCATTCCCCGGTTGGTCACCAGAGCATCCAGGAGACCGTCCTGATTCAGATCGGCCAGGAACACTCCCCGAGTAGACTCCACCTCCGGGCCCAGAGCGCCCTCCAGGGAAAACCGACCGGAGCCGTCGTTCAGGTAGATCTGGTTCGGAGCCAGATCATTGGCCACCACAACATCGGGGTCGCCGTCGCCGTCCAAATCACCGGCCGGCACGCCATAGGTCGTGCTGAACTCCTCACCCAGCGGGTACCCCAGTGTGAACCGCCCCCTCCCGTTGTTGAGGAAGACCTCATTCGCCTGCGGCCAGTGACGTCCGTTGGCCACCAGGACGTCCAGGTCGCCGTCCCCATCTACGTCCACGAAGGACAGGGAAGGGGACCGATCCTCCCTCAATCCCAAGAGGACCTCGGGGCTTTCCGAAAAGGTGCGGGTTTGGGAAATGGCCACCGACGGGCAAAGCAGCATCAACTCGAGGGTGAAAACGCAAAGGACGTGAGCTTTCATCTTTTTCGGTCTCCTCTCCCCTCTAGCATGCTCCTTTTTTTTGTCCTTGAAAACCGCGTCCCCGGATCCTGGGTCCCGGCTGAGGCCTTTTCCTCCTTTGGCCGCCTCCGCTTCGGCGACGGCGGTCGGCTTCGATTCTCTATCTCCGTATCGGGAAGGGTCCATAGAAAGAGGTGTTGGGATCTGCCGCGACCGGAACAATGGTCCCGTCTGCCTGGCCCTTCCGCACCTCGATCAGAAGGTTTGCCCGGCTCTCGAAGAAGAACACGATGTTGGCTCCCTGATCATCCCAACAGACCGGGAACCGGCTGGTTCCGTCGTTGGTGAGCACTCTCCGATTGGAAACGGTCCTGGCCGCCAGGTCGAGATCGTACGCGACGATGTCGGGTGTAGCCGGCGTTTCGGTGAATAGGATGGTGTTGCCGCTGGGACAGACGCTCGGCTCGGCGTAGGTCCCTCCTTGGGCCAGGCCATTCAGGGGAATTGCCGCTCCCGAGATTGCCGGTTCGCGTTTGTAGAGGGCGCCGGCGGCGTCGAAGAAGATTTGGGTCTCCCCATTCGGCCCGTCGAACACCGTTGGCTCGTCGCCGGGAAGTACATAAGTGAGGGCCCCGGTGAACGGATCGATTCGCCAGATCTCCAGCGTGGGGCCGATGGTCCTTCGTATCAGACACGCCGTGTCCGAACAAGGATCAGGACCGACCTTGGCCGAAACCACGGCCGGATCAAAGGTCCGCACCACGGCCCCGGTGGTCGCATGCCTTTCGAGCAAAGACCCTCCCAGGGCGGTGAATTCGAAGGTCAAGTAGTTGCCGTTAGCCATGGCCCCGCCGGCTATCAATATCTGGGTTGCGACATCGATACTGGACGCCACGCTGAACGGGGATTCGGGATCCCTGGCCTCCAGGCGCCGGGGACCGAACCCGGGGGCGGCAACGTGCCCAATCAAATCCCCTGTTTGCCGGTTGACCCATTGCAGGTTCGTGTCCTGGTCCTGAAGAACCGCTTGTCCGTTCAGTGGGCCGGTGAAGTCGATGAGGCCCTGGGTCACTCGCTCGGTGACGTCGTAGGCGCCGACCGGGAGGGTGATCTGGCCCTGTCCGTTGGCGTCCGTGGTGATGGAGCCGACCACGGGGGCGGTGTTGGCTACCCGGATATCGAAGACGAAGCCCGCCAGGGAGGGGTTCGCTGGGTTGTCCGGTACGCCGCCCGTGTTCGATTGGATGACCTTCTGTATCGAGAGGGTCCCCATGGGGACCGGGTCCTGCCGGTTGACCCAGGTGATGGGGGAATCGGCTCCCTCGGTAACGGTCAGGTCTTCCACCAGGAGGGTCTGGTCGTTGAGCCCCAGGCTGTTCGATTCGGTCACGTCGTAGGTGCCGACCGGCACGCTGGCTTGCGCCTGACCCGTCCCGTCCGTGGTGATGGTCTCCACCACAGTTTGAGTGTTCGGGAGCTTGATCTGGAACTCGAATCCCGCCAGCCCGGGGTTGGGTGGGTTGTCGGGCGCCCCTCCGGTGGAAGACTGGATCGCCTTCTGGATCGTGATCGTGCCTGTCGGGGCCGCCGGTGTGGTTACCGCCGGCGTTTCGGCGCTGGCCTCCGAACATCCGTTCTGGTTGCAGCTGGTTGCTCGGTACCGATAGGAGGTTTCGGGCTCTACTGTCTGGTCCAGAAAGCTGGTCGTGTTGGGCCCCAGGGTCTGAATGAGGCCGAAGACCCGCTGAGGACCAGATGTTTCGCCGGGGCCAAGGGGCGCGGTCTGCTCCCGCTCGATCCGGAACTCGTCCTCGTTGTCCGAGTTGTCGGTCCAATTCAGCTGCACCGCCTCGTGAGAGACCACCTGGGCCGTGAGGCCCGATGGGGCCGATGGGGGGAACGGATCGTTCACAGACACGCTGGCTGTACCGGACTTCCCTCCCGCCGTGGCGGTGATGGTCACGGCTCCGGCGCTCACCCCGGTAACCGTTCCAGTCGCAGCGACCGTCGCGGTTGCGTTGTCCGAGCTGCTCCATGTGACGGTTGTCGTGACCGGCGCACCGTGGCCGTTCCGAACCGTGGCCGTCAGCGCCACCGACGACCCGATATCCACAACGGTGGACGCCGGGGATACCGAAACACTCGCGATGGCGTCTCTCGGGTCTGGGCCGGTGGAGTTTCCGCCGCCCCCACCTCCACCGCAGGCGAAGGAAAAGGCCACCAGGATCGATGCGAGGCACGTTCTGATTGGGGTCATCATCTCGCTCTCCACTGAATAACACGACCTGCCCGGCTTCCATCGGATCGGGAGCCGGGATCGGTAAGTGTCGGTTTAGTGTGTGGTTTTGAGCGTAGGTGACCCCACGAGGGGGAGTTACATTATCTTTGAAAAAGTTTCTGAACTCAAGGTTTTTGATTCAATCTACGGTCATACCTTCCCCGCCCTTGCGGGCGGACTCATACAGCGCTTCGATGACCTTCATGTTCAGGGAGGCCTCTTCTGGTGTGTTGCGGAGGGGGCCGTCGTTTAGGACGGCGTCGGCGAAGTGCTCCACCATGATGCGGTATTCATCGCCGCCAGCCACGTCCATCGGCGTCATGTTGTCTTCGGCGTCGAACTTCTCGATCACAACGGCGTCCGTTCCGGGAACGAAAGCGTCCAAAACCCGGATGTGCCCGTCGGTTCCCATGATGTGGTAGACCTCCGTCCGATCCATGGTCAGTGCGCAGTCGAAATGGGCCAGCATCCCATCGTCGAATCTGAGGGTCCCTGCCATTTGCTGGTCCACCCCGCCGTCACGAAAGTTGGCCATGGCCCGGACTTCCACCGGTTCCTTCCCTACTACGGTCCGACTCACGTTTACGCAGTAGCAGCCCAGGTCCATCAGGGCTCCCCCGCCCAACTCGAGGTCCCAACGGATGTCCTTGGGCCGGTCCAGCTTGAAGGTGAAGGAGCTTCGGATTCCCTTTAGATCTCCTATGGCCCCGTCCCGGACCATCTCCAGCACCTGCTCCGTTCGAGGATGGAAGCGGTACATGAAGGCTTCCATGAGTTTTACGCCGTTGGCCTTTGCCGCGGCCTCCATCTCAGCGCATTCGGCGGCGTCAAGGGCCATGGGTTTTTCGCACAGGATGTGCTTCCCCTTTTCCGCCGCCTTGATGGTCCATTCTTTGTGGAGACTGTTGGGGAGGGGGTTGTAGATGGCGTGGATTGCCGGGTCCTCGAGCAGAGCGTCGTAGCTGCCGTAGGAGGTCGGGATCCCCGCCTCCTCGGCGAACGCTTTAGCCCGGGCCTCGTCCCGGCTGGCCACGGCCAGGAGCTCTCCATTCGACGAGGCTTGAATGGCCGGGTTTACGGCCCTCTTTCCGATCTTCGCTGTAGAAATCACGCCCCAGCTGAGCTTCTTCTCCGACATCGGTTTATGTGCGCTCTCTCAGAGTGTTTCAGGATTCTATGTACGTGGTGATGGACCGTTCGATTGCATCTTCGATGGCCGAGTGGTCTCCCGGATCATTCGGATCCAACTGGGCCCCAGCCTCCGACTCGAACCACATACCCATATCAAAAACCACCGACACGATGGTGGCGGCCGCCCCATCATCCATAACAATCGGACTAGGAAACGTAATCTCGGCGTCAATATCAATTGGAGCGGAGAATACGAACGCCTCGGAGGTCCCGTTCCGCACCAGGTTCCCGGTGACTCGAACGCTCACCTCCTCCAAGTCGGGGTATCCGGCGATGAGAGGAGCCTCCTCGGGATTTCCGGCCTCCAACTTGTCGACGGAAACCTCCAACTCTTTGTAGGTGCCCGGAGGAACCTCCGCGTCGTAGGCCAGGGAAGTCTGCCCGGTCAAATCCAGGGGGATCACGACCGATTCCTCGACTTTCCAGTCTTCATTCTCATCAACGCCGGCGGTCTCCAGTTTAAACCCGCCCAGGACGACGAACGCCTGGTCGACCTCAATAATCTCGACTCCGGGAGCCTGCCCCGCAGGGGGTGTCGGTGGGGATAGGGAAGGGGTGGTCCGAACCCGAAGCTGGAAGGGGTGGTCCCCCTCCGGGCCGGTGGAGTCGGAGCATCCTGCGAGGATTCCTGCCGAAAGGATGGCCAACGGGACGATAGCTTCTTTGTTCATCTGGTACTCCATTCCCAGCGACCCGGGGTTTCTCGCTCCGCTTTACGAAGGCCGAGAGCGGAAAGCCCCGAGTAATAAAATGACCCGCTGCGTACCGCCCAAGGTTCCCAACAGTTCCTCTGCTTCACCCCGGGCTCGGTCGATGGCCTCCAGGATCCTGGCGTACTCCCGCTGCAAGGTGGAAAGAGCGAAACGATAACGGTCTGTGGACGGATGGTTCGTTGCGAGCATGTCTACCGGGTTCAGCCCAGGGAGAGCCCCGACCGACACGGCCGGGTCGGGGTGGTAGGGGCCCAGACCGGTGTAGAGAATGCGATGGATGGGCCGGAGGATGGCCACCAGGGCCAGATCCAACTCCGGTGAGCCGCCGCCGGACCGGGCGCCGCCCGCAGACCCGGCACCGCCGGCCAGGGCCGCCTCCACCTCCTGGATCACTCCCAGTAGCTCAGCCTGCCTAGCCATGGCTTCGCCCAGGTCGAAATGATCGCCGGCCGTATCCTGCCGGTCCGTCAGCAGGGAGCCCAACCTTTCGACAGGCGCTGAGAGGTTCACCGGGAGCACAGGGTCGGCCAGGAGCCGGGCCAGGGCCGCGGCGTAGAGGTCCGCGTCCACCTTCAACACCTGGGCGTCCACCTTGTCTCGAGTGTCATCCGGCGTATGCCACCACCAGTAACCGCCGTCCTCCTCCAGTCGAGTGTGGTTGAACTGAAGGAGGGGAAGGCCCACGCCGTTGAACGACTGGTCCGAGTTCCTACCCGGCGGACTGGGTTGGATTGAATCGCCGGTCCTATCGGTCACCACCGTTTGAGCCAGGGCGGACATGGAAGCCGACGCGGAAGCGCCGAAGCGTTTGGCTTCGATCTGACCCAGGCCTTCGAAGTTTACGTGGGCCACGGCCTTCCTTCGGAGCTCGTCGAAGTGCTGGTCCACGTACCAGGTGGAGCCCGCGTACCGGCCGTTACTGTGACCGGGCCACCAGGCCACAACCAAGCCTCTCAGGAGTTGGCCCTGATGGCGGGAAAAGGCTCGAGCCATCTCGAGCATGGCCACGTTGGCCCCGGCGTTGTCCGTCCCGCCGAAGTGCCAGGAATCCAGGTGTCCGCCTGCCAGGACAAACGGCGCGTCGGGCGTCGGGCCTGGGATGGTGGCTACGGCCAGGTGAAGTGGCTTCCAGCCGGCCCTGGTTTCGGTGCTCATGCGGACTTGTACGGGCCTGTCCGCCATCATGGACCGGAGCCGGTCACCGTCACTTCGTTTGATCTCCGCCACCGGGAGGGTGGGAATTCGGTGGAAATCCCTGAGAGACGGGGTCCCCCAGACCGAGGTGACGGTGAGGTCGTTCAGCCGTTCTTCCGGGTTCACGAAGACCACGCCTGCCGCACCCATCTCGGTCAGCTGCACCACGGGATCGGGCCGGGGCTGTCCCGTCACCAGAGCGATCCGCCCCTGTATGTCTGGTACGTCGGCGTACTCGGCTGATCCCGCCGGCCCATCGGCCTCCAGAATCAGCCTCTCACCGGTTTCGGTGAGGATGGGCGGGAGGTCTCCCAATCCGCCCAGGTCCACCAGGGGGGCTTGGAGGTTCCGGACGTTGGCTGATCCGGAGATCGTAATGGCTTCGGTAGCGAAGTCTGTCCCTGGGACCTCCACCGTGGCGGAAACGGGGTCGCTGATGTAGGCCAGGAATGTGTCTACGGCTACCTCTATCCCTTCGGCTTCCAGCGTCCTCACCAGGTAGTTCACGGCCGCGATCTCTCCCGGGTCCCCGGACAGACGATCGTACTGGACGATGGAGTCCAGGGCCTCGTCTATGGCATCCACCGTGATTTCCGCCTGGGCGGTCTGAATCAGTGCCTGCACCTGGCCACTCGGATGCCCGCCGTCCCCGACGTCGTCTCCTGGCCCCGCGCATCCGGCGACGCCCAGAGCCATGGCTAGGCCCATGGGGAGGGCGAGGCCGAAGGAAAAGGGGAAGGCGAGGGTGGAGGCGAAGGCCGCGGGCCCCCTTCTCGAGAGAATCATTCGTCCCCCTCTCTCGCGTCGCGAGGAATCCAGTAGCCGGTAGATGAGAACACCTGGGCCCTTTCGTGGATGGAGGCCATGCGGTCCGCCGGTAGCGGTTGGTATGAGGTGGCTGCCGCCACCACTCCTTCCAGGGTGAAGAAGGAATCGATCCCGATGGTGGCGGTGGAGATGGGCAGGGTCAGGACATAGTGGATGTGGTCGTTCCAGGTGGGGAGATCCCATCGGTCCCATGCGCCTGGGGGCGGACCGTACTGCTCGATACGGTCCGGCGTGGTGGCGTTGGCGGGGAAGAAAAACCCGTTCCCGCAGGTTTTCATAGCGATGATGGCGATGCCCGCGTCGGCGGCCGTGGGGATCACCTCCGGTTCGAAGTCCGGTACCCGAACGGCGTTGATGGGAAGCTGGATGGCCTGGGGATCGAGACGCTTCATGCCGATCATGGCCACGTCGGGTAGGTGGGCCGAAAAACCGCGATGCCCTACCACGCCCTCGTCCACCATTTTCCGGAGTGCCTTCTCCGCCCCGTTCGGTGCAGCCACCTCGGCCACCATCTCCTCGCTGGAAAGGAGGTGGTGCAGGACCAGGTCGAGATGGTCCGTGTTCATACGGGTCAGGCTCCGCTCCATCTCCCTCATGGCGCCGTCGTAGTCCCTCTCGTCCACTTTGGTTTCCAGGAAGACACCCTCCCGGTGGGTTTTCATGGCCAGCCCGATTCGTTTCTCCGAAAGGCCGTCGGGGCCGTAGTTGGCGCCCGTTTCCACGAAGGCGACTCCCCGGTCGATGGCCGCTCGAATGAGTTCGGCGGCGCTTTCGTCGTCCGGCGTCGAGCCATAGAACCGACTTCCTGCGCCCAGGCCCACGATGGGGATGTCGGCCCCGGTGTTTCCGAAGGGTCTCCGGGGAATGGCCTGGTCGGCCGTCGCGAACGCGAGCGCCTCGTCCTGGCCGCCGCCGGGTTCGGGCTCGGGCTCGGAGCCCGAAGCTGTGGGCTCAGCCTGAAGGCCACTGGGTTTTCCGCCTACCATGTGCACCAGGCCTCCCCCGACTCCGGCCGCCGCCGCATGGGTCACGAACCCCCGGCGAGAGATGAGGTCCGCTTGGTCCTTCCTCTTTGAATCACGCATGATCGCGTCCCTGGAGAACTCTGTGTTGGCTTGTGGATGGTTCAGTTTACGGTGGGTTCCCTGCGGGCGCATCTGGAACTTTTCCCGCGTCCACTCCGTACTGGTTTCTATCGGAAAACGACATAGCTAGGAATTCGACATAGGGAGTCGCCAGTGGCGAACAAGAAAAACCTCAGCCTCGGGTCCGTCATGGCCCTCCATGCACTGGCTAGAGGATTCATGTACGGGTTCGACATCATGGAGGAGACCGGGCTCACCAGCGGCACCATCTATCCGGCCCTGGATCGCCTTGAAACGCTGGGCTTCGCCAGGTCGGAATGGGAAGACGCGAGCGTGGCTCGCTCCGAAAAACGGCCGCCCAGGAAATACTTCCGCATCACGCCCGATGGAGCGCGGGAGCTTCAGGAGGCTCTCGAACGCCACCGCTCGTTGGCCCGGTTGGATTTGACGCCCCACCTCCGGCCTCGGACCCCATGACGCCCGTGGACCGCGAACCTTCGCCCCGAACCTGATGACGCCCCTGTCCCCGTCTCACCAGAGCAGCCGATCCGGCCGATCCGCCGGGTCCGGCCCACGACGTCCGTTTCGGATCCGTGTGGCTCTCTGGCTGGTCACGATCGCCGGCATTCTGGCGCCGGCTCGGGGGCGGAAGGAGATGAAAGCCCAGTGGGAAGCGGAGCTCCTCTTCCGGTGGCGGCAGCGAGAGGAGGACGCAAAGGCAATCTTCCTCTGGTCCCTGGGGGCGTTTCAGCATGCTTGGTACCTCTTCAGGACGGAATACACCATGGATTTGATCTGGCAGGATCTGAAGTATGGACTCCGCGCACTGAACCGGAGCCGAGGCCTCATCACGCTGGCCGTCCTTTCCCTGGCCATCGGCATCGGGGCCAACTCGGCCATCTTCAGCGTGGTGGATGTCTTCATGCTGCGGCCGTTGCCGTACCCGGATTCCCATGAACTCCACACGGTCTGGGTGAGTAACCAGGAGCGGGATTGGGGGCAGGTCTCTTTCTCTGCCCCGGACTTCCTGGACCTCAAGGAGCGGTCCGAGTCCATGGATCTCATGGCTGGCCATGGTGGCATCTTCAACCTTTCCGGGGACTTCGAGGCGGAGCGGCTCAGGGGGTCCTACGTCACACCAGGGTTCTTCACCGTCCTCGGCGTGTCGCCGGCCCAGGGCCGGGGCTTCACGGCTCAAGAAGGAGTCCCCGGGAATGAGCAGGTAGCCGTCATCACCCACGAGCTATGGCAACGGCGGTTCGGAGCCGATCCGGACCTTCTTGGTTCCACGATCATGCTGGACGGCCTCCCCCACACTGTGGTCGGCATCATGCCGGAGCGGTTCTGGTACCTCTATCCGGGCCAGGATCTCTGGACCCCTCTCGCCTTCACCGGTGAGGAGCCCCGGAACCGTCACTACCTCCAGATCCTGGCCCGAACCAGGGACGATTTCACTCGAGATCAGGCTCTGGCCGAGGCTCGTCAGATCATGGGGCAGATCGCTTCCGAGTACCCGGAGACAAGCGCCGGGCACAACGCCACGATGATCACCCTGCACGAGCACGTGTTCAACGATGGCTTCCAGGCGGGCACCCTCATCTCCACGGTGGGCGTGCTCTTCGTTCTTCTCATCGCTTGTGCCAACGTGGCCAACCTCCTCCTTACCCACGCCGCAGGGCGGGATCGGGAGGTGGCGCTGAGGGGAGCGCTGGGTGCCGGCCGGAGCCGCATCATCCGCCAGTTCCTCACTGAAGCGACGGTCGTGGCCCTGGTGGGAGGCATAATCGGCGTCGGCCTTGCCCACCTGGGAATCCAGGGTCTCCTGTCCATCATGCCGGCGGAATTCCCGCGCCAGCACGAGATCGGGTTGAGCGGCCGGGTCCTGGGCTACACGGCGGCCATCACCATGCTGACCGGGATTCTGTTCGGCCTTGCGCCGGCCCTCCACTCGGCTAAGACCAACCTCACCGACTCCTTGAAGGAAGGGGGCCGGGGAGGCGGAGGGGCTCGCGGTGGTCGTATGCGGAAGGGGTTGGTGGTGGCGGAAGTCGCCCTGGCATTGGTGCTGTTGGTTTCTTCGGCTCTGCTGGTTCAGGGGTTCGCCAAGATTCGTTTGGCCGATCTGGGTTTCGACCGTAGCGACGTCCTTGCATTCCGAACCCTCCTCCCGGAGGCCCAATATCCTGACACGGCTTCGGTGAACGACTTCCACCTCCGGCTCCAGGACCGTCTCGAGGCCCTACCGGGTGTGGAGACCGTGGGTGGATCCGATGCCCTCCCGCTTCAGGGCTACTCTTCCACCTACTATGTCCTGGCAGGTCAGGATTACGAGGACCCCAACCAGCGGTCCATCACCGGCTTCAAATATGTCCTCCCGGGGTACTTCGAGAGCCTGGACATCCCGCTCCTCCGAGGGAGGGACGTGCTGGAGACCGATGGAGCTGGCTCGACGGCTGTAGCGGTCATCAACCAGACCATGGCGGAGCGCCATTGGCCGGCCAGCGACCCCATCGGCCAGGAGATCACCCTTTCTTCGGGTCCCAAAGAGATCATCGGTGTGGTGGCCGACACCAAGGACACCGGAGCCGATCAACCCGATCGAGCTGGCATCTTTATGCCTTTCCTCCAGACGGAAGGGCGCTTCATGGACTGGTCCGTGGAGGCTTCGGTACCCCTGGCCACCCTGGTGGAATCGGTCCGCACCGAGGTCAGCGCCATGGACTCGAGCGTCCCGGCTTACGACATCATGACCATGGACGACCTCATCGAGATTTCCTTGGGGGGTGACCTGATCATGGCCAAGATCATGTCGGCATTGGCCCTGATTGCCCTGGTGTTGGCGTTAGGCGGTGTCTACGGCGTGATGGCGTACTCCGTCTCGCAGCGCACCCGTGAGCTGGGGGTCCGTCTTTCCCTCGGCGCTCAGCGGGGGAACGTCATGTCGATGGTGGTTCGACAAGGACTGGTTCTGTCATCCATCGGCGTGGTGATCGGGATTCTGGTGGGGCTGGGAGTCACAAGGGGTCTGGCCCGATTCCTCTTCGGCGTGAGCCCCTTCGATCCGCTGACGTTCGCGTCGGTTTCCGCGATTCTCCTGATCGCGGGCGTGTCGGCGACTTTTTTCCCGGCTCGCCGAGCCACGAAGGTGGACCCGGTGGTGGCGCTCAGGGTGGAGTAGGGGGTTACCGCTCCTCGTTTCGTTCCCAGGATCCGTACATGGGATTCGGGATGACGAAGTAGGCTTGGCCGAAGCGTGAGAAAGTGGCAGGGTTTCCGCGACCCTCCTGGGATAGCTCCGGGAAGTCGTGGATGTTGTCCCCCACCCACGCCACCACCGTCAGCGCCGGCAGATCGGGAGAGGCCGTACCCCGCTGAACCCGCTGGAACCTCTGGTTCTTCTCCGGTTCATCCGGTAGTTGGCAGAGCACCAGGTCGGGGGCAAATCCCAACCGTTCCAGGTTGGCCCGGGTGGGGTCGCACCTGACGTCATCCCGGTTGGTGACGATGACCAGATGGCCTCCCAATCGGCGAATCTCCCGCGTGAATGCCACGGCTCCCGGAACGGCATCGGCGGTGGCCTCGTTCACCCACTCGGCCCAGCTCTCCACCGTGTAGGTGCTGCTCAGGACAGCCCTGCGCCGCTGGTACTCCGAGTTATCCAGGACGGTCTCGTCCGCATCCATGATCACCCCCCAAGGGACGTCTGGCAGGGTAGGGACCGTATCCCTGAGGTGTTCCGTCGCCACGGAGTAGGCCTGGTGAACCAAAGCTCGGTATTCGGCGGAACGCCGGACCCATCTCAAAGCCCCTGGTAGCTCAGCCGCCTCGGCTGAGGGAGAGGGTGTGGGAGCAGGCGTTTGGGCCGCTGGGGCGGTGCAAGCGAACAGGCCGCTGAGTGCCAGGAGGTATAAGGAGATGCGGTGGCGCCGGCTACCGGGCCGGGTATGGCGCCGGGCGGGAGGTCTCAGGCTCGGGCGAGAAGGATTCGACATCAGGATATTTCTCTCGAATGTGGGAGGTGCCGGGAGCGAGTGCGGTCAGGCGATCGGGTCCTGACGTGAATTTAAAACAAGGGAAACCGCGGGCCATGTCACAAGACCGTTCCATCGGTCGTTTGAAAAGCAGGCAACGTCCGTACGGGTCACGGGAGACTCAGGAATATGGGAAGTGAATCTTCCCGGCAGACTTTCCGTACCTCGTCTAATAGGGGAACCGAAACCACGAGTGGGAATGAAGATCATGAAGCGGTTTTTCATCTTTTTTATAGTTGCGGCGGCGGTGGCGGGAGGGTGTGACGATCCGGTGAGCGTCCAACCCGACACGATCTCCGGCCAGGTGAGTCTTTATGACGAGCTTGGGAACCCGCTTTCCGTTAGGGATCAGGTCCAGGTTGCGGCACTGAGCTCCTCCAGTATCCGACAGTATCTGACATACACAGACGCCTCGGGTCGGTTCGAGCTGGAACTGCCTGAAGGCGAGTCTGTGCCGCTGCTCTTCACCCGTGACGGGTTCGGTGACATGTACCTCTATGATGTCGACGACGAGACCGAGCCGATTCAGGTTGAGCTCTTCCAGCGTTCGTCTGCCGATGTAACGGCGGTGGGAGCCACAGCGGAGTCTTGTGGAACCGTCGACTGCCTGCGCTTGGTGCTCGATGTTCAAAACTTCTTCGGAGACGACACCACGCGGCGCCTATTCCGTCTGTTCATGAGCACGGATCCAGGGATGAGCTTCTGGAACTACCAGGTCACCGATCTCCTCGTCGTCCCGAATGACCAGCCGGGGCTCGTGCAAGACGGCGCGAACGCCACCTTCGAGTTGGATGGCGTTCATGGCCTCCTCGACTCTTTCCCGTCAGGGACAAGGGTTCACCTGCGGATCTACGGTGCCACCGAAAACCTCTCTAACAGCTATCCCCAGCCCGACACGGGCCTGGAGATCTTCACCGACATCTCAGATGGTTTTGCCAAGACCATCTTCGTTATTCCCTGAGGGGTAGGCAGCCTCCCCCGGGGGCCATCGGCCCTTTCCCAAACGATCCGACGCCCGACCCCATCCTCTGAAACATTGACGAAGTATCCACCGTAGTTATATCTATCGTGGATAATTCTTCCGCCTCCAATCCCGAGTCGAAACCTTATGCCGTCCGGAACTCATACAACACGCCCGCCTCTGCGGCCCCCGGTCCTCCACATCTTGATGGCTCTCTCCGAGGGAGCCCTCCACGGTCTTGCCATCGCGGACCACGTCGAGGAGGCGTCCGGGGGTGTCATCCAGCTGGGGCCAGGGACCCTGTACCGATCCTTGGACGACATGCTGGAGACGGGGTTGATCCAGAAATCCGAGCCACCCTCGGCTGACGCAGACCCGAGGCGGAAGTACTACCGGATCACCGCCCAGGGAAGGGGATTGCTCCGCCTGGAGCTGGAGCGGTTCGAGCGGTTGGTAGAGCATGCCCGTTCCCGAAAAATCCTCCCGGGGCGGGCATGAGCCGAGTGGATGAGCCCTTGCCAAGGATCCTCGCGATCCTGGTCCGGCTGTTTCTCTGGCTCCATCCGCCCCGCCTCCGCCGGGAGTATGGGGCCGAGATGGAGGACCTCCTCGTGGCTCGGTTATACCGCGCCCGGGAGTCGGGCAGGCGGCGGGAAATTGCGAGGGCCCTGTGGGGTGCACTGAAGGACCTGGTGCGTGTGGTAGCGATGGAGGTATTCAGGCCTCCACGAAAGCAAAATCCGAGGAAAGAAAGGCGGGCCGGAGTGGGGGCATTCGCGCAAGACATTCGATATGCGGTCCGCCGGCTCGCCCGGACCCCGATGTTCAGCTTCGGAGCCTTGGCCATCATGGCCATCGCCATCGGGGCCACCACCGCCGTTTTTGCCGTCGTGAACCAGTTCCTCCTGGCCCCGCCTCCCTTCGACCAACCCGAGCAGGTCGTGAACATCTACCAGGACTCGGATGATGGAGAGCCGAGCTCCACCTCCTTCCCGGCTTACCGAGACATGGCTGCTTTGGAGGGCGTGTTTCAGTCCGTGGCGGCTACCTCATCGGCAGGAGTCCTGGTTGAAAACGTGGACGGGGACTGGCGTGCGTCCATCGAATATTCCACCGCCAGCTTCTTGGCGACGGTTGGCCGGGATCCCGTTCGGGGCCGGTGGTTCGATGCGGATATGGATCAGGTGGGGGCCGGGCTCTATGCCGTCGTGAGCGAGTATACCTGGCGGTCCCGGTTCAACTCGGATCCGGGCCTGGTCGGGAGCACCCTCCGAATGAACGGGCAGCCGGTGACCGTCATTGGGGTTGGACCATCGGACTTTAATGGCAACAACGGGTTCCTGGTCACCGACTTCTGGCTGTCGATCTCCTCGGTGGGACTGGGCGGTGAGTTCAGGATCATGAACCTGGAGCGAAGACAGGATCATTGGTACGACGTCCGGGCGCGACTGGCTGAGGGTGTGACGGTGACTCAGGCCCAGGAAGCGATGAATGCTTTGGCCCTGAGGCTGGCTGAGGAGTTTCCCAATCTGAACGAAGGACGGGAGATTACGGTCTTTCCTGTGAAGGACGTCCGCATCCACCCGGAAACAGATCAGTATCTCTACGGGGTTTCGGGTCTTCTCCTGGCCGTGGTGTTCCTGGTACTGGCATTGGCTTCCTCGAATCTGGGCGGATTGCTCCTGGTGAAAGGGATGTCGCGGACTCCGGAGATCGCCGTTCGAAGGGCCATGGGAGCAGCTCCTCTCAGGGTGACCCGGTTGTTCCTTACCGAAGCCATGATCCTGTCCGTGGCCGGCGGGGTGTTGGGGGTCGTCCTGGCTAAGTGGCTCCTTGATGCGGCGGCTGCCCTGCCACTTCCCGGACCACTGGGGGGTGAGCTCGATTTCCCGCTGAACCTCACCGTGATGGCCTTCAGTCTTCTCCTGATGCTCGGTACCGGGCTCTTCTTTGGCTGGGCGCCAGCTGTTCAATCCCTCTCGGCGGATGTCTCAGGGGCTCTTCGGGAAGACCGGCGTACCTCCAGCGGAAGCAGCCGTCTCTCCCTCTTTCGGAATCTGATGGTTTCGGTCCAGGTGGCTGTGTCCCTGATCTTGATCGTGGGAGCCGGAGTTTTGGTCCGGAGCTTGGTGAGTTACCAGACCGTAGACGTCGGCGTGGACGTCGATCGGTTGGCATTCCTTCAGACCGATTTCTCTTTGGCCGGCCTGTCCGTGGAAGAGCGGGGGCTCATACTGAGACAGTTCAGTGAGGGTGTCGCGGCCTTGCCCGGTGTGGAGAGCGTGGCCATGACCACTCGTCTTCCCGTGGCGGGAGGTGGAAGCACAACAACCGTGGTGGAGGGATACGAACCCCGGGCCGGGACCGGGTCCGTTGAGTTGCAGTGGTCTCAGGTTTCGCCGGGCTACTTCCGGACCATGGGCGTGCCTGTGGTGGAGGGAAGGGAGTACCTGCCGGAGGATCAGGTGGGGGACGGTCGGACCGTCGTGGTGAACGAAGCCCTCGCTCGGTTCTGGGGAGATGGGAGTGCTATTGGTAGACGTATCCGGCCCCAGTCCGACCCCGAGGGCTGGATCCAGGTGGTGGGTGTCGTGGCCGATACGAAGATCAGAAGTCTCTCCGAGCCTCCCACGCCCATGATCTACTACGTCATGGGACCAAATGGATCAGGGGCTCCGTACCTGGTGGCCAGAACCTCCAACGATCCGGCTCTGGTTCTCTCCGGTATGCGCTCGCAGCTCCAATCGGTGAACCCGAGAATCCGGGTGGCCCGACTTTCCACCTTCGGGGAACACATGGGCCAAGCCCTCATAGGACCCCGGATTTCGGCCGCTGTGCTGGGGCTCTTCTCCCTCTTGGCGTTGCTCCTGGCCAGCGTGGGGATCTATACCATCGTGTCGTTTTCAGTGGCCGGTCGCATGCCGGAGATAGGGATCCGGGTGGCGCTGGGAGCCGAGCGGTCCCGGGTCATCCTTGGAGTCATGGGAGGAATGACGGTCACGGTGGCTCTGGGGTTGTTGGTGGGCGCTGCCGTGGTGATTGTGGCTGCCACCCAGCTTCAGGAGCTCCTCTACGGCGTCCGGATCCTCAGCTTCGGGACGCTGGTGCCGGCCATTGTGGTTTTGGCGGGGGCTGTGGGTGTCGCTTCATACCTGCCAGCCAGGAGGGCGGCCCGGGTAGATCCCGTGGAGGCTTTGCGGGCTCAGTAGGGTGAAAGGTCCCGATCAGTAGACTACCGCCTGCCCGGCCACGGGGACCGAAGCGTGGAACTGAACGATCTTCCAGCCGTCATTCCTCTTCTCCAGCACGCCGCTGAACCAGACGGTGAGCTCGGCCCGATCCTCCCCAGATGTGACCTCCAGGTCCATCATCTCGGTGAACCAGGCGACCTCTCCCGACTCATGGACCTTCACTACCTGGTTTCGGACGTCTGATTCGGTGTCTTCAAATACGTCTAACTGAAAAGCGAGGGACTCGCGGGCCGAGTCGTACCCGACCCAGTATTCGGCCGCGTCGGTGCCGAAGATGACCATATCCTCGTCGTGGGAAAAAGCTGCATCAAAAAGGGCGATGTCCTCCTCCAGCCACATCTGCTCCCACATGTTGACCACGGCTCGGGCCGCTTCCTCCTCGGCCGAGAGGTCCACCGGGGAAGCATCGCTGGCGGGTTCTGAGGATGGGGCGCAGCTGGCCGCCAGGATGGAAGCTGTGACAAACAGGGAACCGAGTGATTTCCTCATGAGAGCCTCCCTTTTGGGTTTCCCAGTGCTTCTGGGGCATTAGCCAGATGCCGGGCAGCTTCTGAGCCCGTGGGCCGAGCTGTTCGAAGCCTGCGGTTAACCTTCTACGTAGCAGGCTTCGGTGATCTTCACGACGAGGAGCCGGGGCGAGAGGTTTCGTGGGGGGAGGTTGGGCTGGTGGAGGCTCCGGGGACCAGGCCGTTCGGGCTGGGCTTCGGAGGCGGCCGGTTAAGGCCGCCCCCGGGGCCCATCGGTCACTCGGTGTCGGCGACCTTCACGTACCTGTGATTGCAGCGGTCGTGGCCCTGCATCAGCGTCTTGTCCCGTTCCATTTTAAAGTGCGGGTTGAATGCCGTGGGCCAGGCGTAGTCCATGTTGCAGACGGCCGCATGCCCGATCTCTCCATCCAGTCCGGCGTCCTTGAAGACCGTCGCCCAGATGCACTCGGTGACCTTGAGCTCAAAGACGTCTTCCGTGTCCACCACAACCTCATGGGTCAGGCTCCCAGCGTACCGGGGCGGTCGAAACGTGGCCACGTAGGTCTGGAACTCACGGTCGGGGGAGTTGGCTGCCTGGGACTCCCCGGCCTGACGCCCCACGGCATTGGAGTGGAGTTTCAGCAGGCGGATCAGCTCCTTCTCGCCGATCTCTTCCTTCATGTTCTGGATAAACCCGAACAACTGGGAGTACTGGAGGGACAATAACTGTTTGGCGGATAGGGTCCGTTCCTGAGTGACGTCGAACTTGTGGACTTCCTGCCCGGCCGGACATCCAGCGGCCGCCAGCATCTCGGGCACGCTCGCCAGTCCCAGGCATCCCAACGCACAGGCCGGAGCCGTGCGGGTCAGGAGCTCTCTTCGGTTGAGGGTGGAATGGTCTTCTGCCTTCATGGGGGCCCCTCCTTCCAGAGGTCTCTGTTGCGCTGCGGGGGTGCCTTGGCCGCGGAGCGCTGCGTTTCGAAGTGTCTTCTCTAGATGGTCTACAGAATACGACGAAAACTGACGGGGCTTAGTTGCAGTTCGGGGTCCCACCCTTACAACGTCGGCGGGACCGGAACCTGCCAAGTGGATCGTCTTTGGGGGCTCGACCCGCAGATGATCTGCCTCCTGGGATTTTATCGAAGGCGGCGAGCCCGGCCTGCCGGCGTCACCAAATCCCGGGAATCAACCGATACCGGGTCACCTGGGTGTACTCGGGGTACCCCGGGAGTTCCTCCATCAGGAGCTTCTCCTCATCCAGGGTCCTGTACGCCAGCAGCAGTGGGAAAACCAGGCTCGGGATCAGTCCCCAGTAGGATCCGAGGACGAGGGGGGAGAACACCATCATCAAGCCGCCACCGACATACATGGGATGTCGAACCACTGCATAGGGACCCGTGGTGATGAGGGTTTGGCCTTCCTCGACCCGGACGGTTCTGGCAGCGAATCGGTTTTCCAACATAGTGCGGAAGAAGAGGTAGTACCCTGCCAACATCACGACTGCCGAAAGTGCCACGAGCCAAATGGGGACCTCACTCCACCCGTTTCTCCTGTCCATGCCTGGGATGACGTAGGTCCCGATCCAGGAGACCGTCCCCAGAATCTGGAACACCTTCTGTTGTCCCCGTTCCTCCCGGTTTTCCATCCGTCTCTGAAGCAGTTCCGGCTCCTTTCGAAGGAGGTAGACGGCAGAGCAGGTGATCGGGATGAACATGACGGCCAGAAAGAGCCAAGCCTCCCAATAACGGATGGTTCCGGCCGTCCAGAAGAACATGGCTCCCATGATGACGATGCCGAAAGCGAGCCGTAGAAACAGCCTGGTTTTGAGTTTTTTTGTGTCCATTGTTTTCCCTTGGGCTTGACCGGGTTCGGTCAGGACTTCCTCTGGCTTTGCCGAAACCGCTTAACCTTGCTCCGATTTCCGCAAACGGACATATCGCACCAGCGCCTCGAGCGGTTCCTGCTCAAATCGACGAACAACCAATCACAGTCGCCAGCCGAGCATACTCTGACTCGGTCCAATATCTCAGAGGTGAGCAGAGTCATGGCCGACCGTACGACAGGTTGGAGCATCCGGTCCAGCGACGGTTCATCCTGCCAGCTCAATTCGAAGCTGGAACCCTCCACCGCCAATCTCGGAATCCTGACGGCTTTTTGGAGGTGTTTGTTGAGGAGGTCGAGGGACCCATCTGGGAGGGCAGTCTGGTGAGCCACGGCCGAGAAGATATCGAACACAGCCTCTCGGAGTCTCCGCGCCCTTTTTAGGGTTTTCTCCGCTTTTTTCGGGCGCCGAGTGGCTTCTTCCCGGAGTGCCTTGGCGTCTGCCTTCTCCAGGGTCCCAGCAAGCCTTCCCCAGTCGACCAGGGTGCCGTAGTCGTGCAGGCGGTCTCTCGGGTTTTCAGTGGGCCGAGAGTCGATTGTGTTGGCGAAGTCCAGGCAGAGCTCCCCGCTGGTCAACTCGAAAGCTTGGGTTTGGTCTCTCATTGTAACCAGTAAAATAGATTTGACAGGTTATGGAGGCAATCTTAGCTAGAGGTAACTTGTAAACGATCAATAGATGGTTACGTCCGAGGGCCGGGTAGAAAAAGGCCATCTGGTGAGCCTGAGGAGGAGGCGGGATTCCTGGTTTTCTCCCTGTGGGACTCCTTCGATTCCATTCCCTATTGCTTACTCGCAGTTCGCCCACTCCTTTATTCAGGTGCTCCGAACGACGGAGTCCTGCTGAGTCTCTAGAGCACTGAAGCCTCGGGGTGCGAGTGCCAACGCGTCTTCATACGCTGGGTGTAACCGGAATTGATATTGATCCCGGCGAGCTTCCCGCTGGTCTCGGTAGTGGGAAGCCGTTGGGGCTCCTGGTGTACCTCTCGTGCAACCTCGGGCGGCCTTTTCCGAGGGATACCCTCGCTTCGCTCCTTTGGGGTTCTTCCAGCGTTTCCGCAGCCCGGGGCTCCCTTCGGCAGGCTCTGTATGTCTTGCGAAAAGCACTCCCTGACGGGGCCATCAGGAGCGAGGGAGAGAACGTCACCCTGGTTCATGGGGTGGACCTCGACGTAGATCGATTCCAGGACGCGGTCGCCTCCGATGATTGGTCCACCGCCATCGACCTCTACCGTGGGGACTTTCTAGGGGATCTGCACCTGCCCGGTGCAGAGGACTTCCTCCGCTGGGCCGAAGGGCGACGCGTCGCGTTAAGGGAGCTATACCGGTCGGGCGTTCTGGCGGAGGTGGAGCGGGCGTCCTCGGTCGGGGACTGGGGGACGGCCCTGAACCTCGTCGGGAAGCTCATGGGTCCGGATACGCTGGAGGTGGAGGCTCAGCTCGTCAGAGCGGAATTGTTGAGCAAGGCCGGACGGGGGCCGGAAGCGATGGCGGCCGCCACCCACCTCGAAGCCCAATACAGGGAGACTTTTGAGGCTGATCCTCCCCCGGCTTTTTCCGAGCGAATCGCGGCGGTTCTTTCCTCCGACGGAACGACCGACATCGACAAATCCGACGCTGACCCGCCGCCGAGGCGCACGCCGGCGTTTTCCGGGCGCGGAGAAGAGGTGGCTTCGTTGTTCCGGGCTTGGCATCGGGCGCGGGAAGGGGAGGGGATCGTAGTCCTGGTGGAGGGGGACCCCGGGATTGGGAAAACCCGGTTGATGGAAGAGGTCATTCGGCCGGCAGAATTCGACGGGGCCACCATTCTCCGAGGGAAAAGCTACGAGCTCGAACAGGGGCTCCTGTACGAGGCGCTGGTGGAGGTGATGCGCCAGGCCATCGGGGCCCCAGGATTCCCCGGGGTCTCCGATGTCTGGCTCTCGGAGCTCACCCGGCTCCTTCCCGAGTTGAAAGAGCGGTACCGCCACCTCGAGACAAATGGGGAAGCGGAGACGGACGCCGGCCGGCGAAGATTCTATGAGGCGGTGGCTCAGGTTTTCGAGGCCCTGGCTTACGAGGCGCCGGTCATCTGTGTCTTGGACGACCTGCACTGGGCCGATGAAGCCACCTTGGAGATGCTCCATTATCTCTCACGGCGACTTTGCGCCGTCCCGGTTCTTCTCCTTGCGGGACTCCGCCCAGGCCAATCCTCCGAAACGCTTCGTCGCCTCCAACGCGTCCTGGTGGAGGAGCATGGAGGGCTAGAGATCCAGCTCGGGCCCCTACAGAAGGCGGATATCCGGAGCCTCCTGTCCTCCTCGGTCGGAGACAGGCAGCCGCCTCGCCAGGTCCTGGACCTCGTGTGGGAGGCGTCGGAAGGAAACCCGTTCTTCGCGCTCTCTGCGGTTGAAGCGCTGGAAGATGCCGGGGCGTTGGAGACCGGAGAGGCCGGATGGGTTTTTCATCAACAGGCTGAAAACCCCATATCCCGCATGCCCCCGAAAGCCAAAGAGCTGATCGATGGCTGGCTGGCCGGCCTCTCACCTGCTGAAACCCAGATCCTGGAAATCGGGGCGGTGGCGGGCCGGACCTTCACCCCAGGTGTGGTACAGGAGATTCTCTCTCAGCCGGGTGAGGACATTGGCACTCTACTCGGTCGGCTGGAAAGACGACGGATCGTGTCAGCTCGCATTCGGGACGATCACACGGTCTGGGACTTCCGCCATGACCGGCTCAGAGAAGCCGTGTATAACGGGATTCCGATTGAAAGAAGAGCGGAGCTTCACGGCCTTGTGGCGGGCGCGTCTAGAACCGCCACGGGTCCCGAAGCGGCATCCCTGGCCAGGCACTATGCCAGGGCCGGAAACCGAGACCTGGCGTACCAGAACGCCCTGGCCGCAGCGGACTGGGCTCGGTCCGTGTTTGCCAACTCCGGTGAGCAGGAGATGCTCCGGCTGGCTGCAGACTCTGCCCCCACCCCGGACGCAAAGAGGGCGGTCAGCGCCCGTCTGGAATTCCTTCCGACGGGAGGGTCGGAAGGGAGAGGTGGTAGAAGAGCTTCTCTCTCACCGGACGGTGAAGCTTCCCCCGTGCGTACCCGGCGAAGAGGAAAGGGGACCGCCCTTCTGGCCGCAGCAGTGGTCACGGTAGCCCTGGCTGTGACATGGCCCGCTTGGGGCCCTCGGCTGATCGGGGGCACGTCCGAACCACTTCCTCCACTCCCGCAAGGCTTGCTCCTCCAGGTGACCTCGGTCGATTGGGAGGGGTTGGCCATCATGGACCCCGACAGCGCCGAACGGCCATTCCATCGCCTTACCCCCGACCAGATCTCAGCACCAACAGACATCGACCCAGCTAGCGCACTCCTCCTCTCCCCGGATGGCCAGAAGATCGCTTTTCCGTGGACAAAACCCGGTGTTGCGTCTGACGTGTTCACCAGCCGCCGAGACGGTTCTGGACCGCAGCAGCTCACTACGAACCCGAGCGATGATGGACCCCTAGGCTGGCTCCCCGACGGATCGGGAGTTCTGCTCAAATCCCTGAAAGGTGACCCAAACGCGGGGTACACCTACGAGGTGGCCGTGGGCAGGGAGGGGGGTGGCCCCCCCACCGTAATCCTCAGCTCGGAGAGGACCATCTCCCTAGCCGTCCTTTCGCCGGATGGAACGCAGATCGCGTTCGTCGAGAGCACGGATTATCACTCCATCTGGCTGACGGACTTCCACGGAAACGGGAAGCGGTTGGTGCAAGACTCCCTCTTCCGATCCGGCCCCATGGCTTGGCATCCAGATGGGTCCAGACTCGCATATTTCGTCGGGGGACCCACAGACTCACAGCTGGTCATCACCGACGTCGAGAACGGTGATTCCCGGCCCCTCACGGACCAGACTTTCAGCCCCGACGGGGAATTGGTCTGGAGCAGTGCGGGGGATCGGGTCTACTTCTCGGCGTTGGCCGACGGAAGCCTGGAACTATTCTCAGCACAATTGGACGGCTCCCCGGTCGATCGGCTCAATCACTCGGGGGCCTCGGAACGTCTCGTCGGAGTTTCGGGCCCGCCCCCGCCGTTCATCTCCGAAGTCGAGATTCTGGTCGGAGCGAAGGACACCCTGATCGGTCTCCCGGGCAGGCCCGATACCCTCCCGGTGGTGATCAGAGACTCGGAAGGCCGCGTGGTCGAAGGTATTTCCGTCCGCTGGAACTGCCTGGACACCAATGTCTGTGATGTGGACGAGAATGGCGTTCTGATCCCTGGGTTTCAGGGATCGACCCAGGTGGTGGCCGATGTCCGTGGGTGGCGGGCCGACACTCTTGCGTTCAGCGTGGTTGAGACCAGCCCGAGGCAGCTCCTGGGAGAAGACTGGGAATCCGGACTGGACCCGGAGGTCTGGCACACCTTCGGGGAACCGAGTCCCGTCGTTCTCGATGAGCTTGGCTTCAGAGGATCCCGTGGCTTCCAGAGTAATGGGGACGATTCCGAAGAGAGCGGCGTGGTATCCCGGGCATCGTTCCCACTCGGGAGGGGATTAACCGTGGAGCTATGGGGTCGGGGGGAGTTCGATCCGACTTGGCCGAGTTGGCAGTACCTCCAGGTCGGCGTCACCCAGTCCCCGCCCGAGGAGTTCAACGGCAACGGCCCTCACCCGCTCAGGCCTCTCCTCTTCCAGATCTCTGGCGAGGGGCGAGACTCACCCACCTTTCTCTCCTTTGGGCCTTTCCGAATTCGGGAGTCGGAGTACTGGGATCCGAAAGCCTGGCACTGCTACGCGATCCAGGTGCTTCCCAGCGGAGAGACAGAGTTGTGGGTTGACGGTCACCAGCTCCTACAGAACCCCAGCCAACTGCCTGTCAGGGATTCCGTACGCCTTGTGTTGGAAGGAAGGGCTAGCCACGGCCCGGTGATCCACGACGAGGTCCTGGTTTGGGGAGGGTTGAAGTATCAGCCGGGACGGACGGGAGGCGGCTGTGTGGGGCCCTCGGGGTGACGCTCCCCCCTCGCGCCGATCCACCGCCGTATGCCTCCGATGCGCGGCGATGGCTGCGAAGAAGGTCAGGTGAAGAATGAAGGAACCCCAGGCGGCCGGAAAAGACGAACCTCCGAGGCCCACCGTCTCTATATCGATGATGGCGCCCAGGGTCAGGGCGCTCCCTCCCAGGGTCAGCGTCATCAGGAGTCCTCCGGGGCTCACGTACTTCAGGAGGGAGGTGCAGATGAACCGGCTGGTCACGAAGATGACCATGGCCACCAAGTTGTACTCCTGCGCCTCTACCTCGCTCAACCCCAGCTCCAAAACAACTAAATGCCGTGACCGATGGCCCCCGACGGAATCCCGTGCCGTGAGGCTTTTTCGAAGTCGTAGTCACCCGGGATGTCTGGCTAGGACGGGCTTAATTTGACCGTACGTCGTAAAGTCCTCCGCCTCCCTAATCCCAAAGCTCATAGGGTCCTCATATCCCCGACCCGTTTCCCGCCGGGCTGGAGGTGGCGCCAAGTCCGGATGAGGTGCGTCAGAACTCGGATACGAAAGCGTCGAGCAGGAGTGTTATCCCGTCGAGACAGAATACCTCCCCCGGGCTGAAGCCAGCCAGATCCTCACAGAGCCTATGCAGTGTCGATCCATCCCCGACGCCGAGGAGGGTGGCCAGCCCACTCCGGGTTCGGATTCCCATATCCCAGAGGAAGTAGCCTTCTAGGATACGCCCCCAACGGATTGTCCTCCAAGGCGTTAGTCGTCGGAGACCTTCCATCCTTCGGTGGAGAGTTCTATCGCTGACCCGGGACTGGTGGGCTAAATCCACGACGGAGTTTGGAGCTGGCCACCCCACGACCGCCCTGAGCAGGATCTCGCAACACTCCGGAGTCTGGTTCTGGCCCTGTGCTCCTATATGTCTTCGAATGACAGACCAAGCCCTTGTTCTGGCCAACGCTCTCAGTATCGACCTTGGGCTGTCGTCCCTCCCACTTCTCAACACGATTGGAAAGAGGGCACCGGAAAATCGGGGAAGGGGGGAGGATCCGCCGGTGTTTTGAAGTGGGATCATGCGTCCGGGTCCCAGGGTGGACCGGAGGCGGTTTAGCTTCACTTGCCCGGCTCGCACTCCATCACGGCACGGGAAGTCGGTCTGTACAATGGTGACATCAAATGAGTCTCTCACCGCACCGGACTCAAGTTCATCCCACGAAGAGAGAAACTGGAAGTGGATCTTGTCCCGGATGTCAGGACCTAGTGTCTGAGAGAACTGGAGAACCGGGAAGGCAGAAGAAGCCTCGACCAATACGCCCACCAGCACAGGCCACCTCCTGAGGTTCCGAGGTTTCCCGGGGGGGGACGCTGGGGCTTCTCAGAGATGGGGGCTTTACACTCCCGAAACGGAGAAGGTTCCCCCGAAGAGGTTGGAATTCCCGTCACAGCCCCATCTGACGTCGAGATCCACTCCCTTCCTCCTCTCGATGCCGGGAACCGCATCTTGACTACCACGATCCACCGCCTCCTCCGGAAACACCTAGGGACCTATCTGACCCTGGCCAATGAGACCGATCCAACGGGCGAGGGCATGCCCGACCACGTGGGAAAGGAAATCAGGAGCGCATTGGCGGCGGGGCGGCACCTTACGGATCGAAGAAACCCGAAATGGAGTATGGGTCCTGCCGCTGGCCGGAACGATTCTCACCGTCTCCAGCTGTGATAGCTAGCGAATTGGCGGAAATTGACATGGATCTGGCGGTAATCGCGACAGCATTACCGCAGCCAAGGGCATATCTTGATATCCACTCTGAGCGGTTTTCCTCATGAACGACGTGAGGAAGGAGTAGAAAGCAGAGTGCGGGGAAGTGGGTTGAGCGTGACAGTTCCGTCCCAAGATCAAAGGAGAAGGGGAATGCGGTACAAGGTGAGGTCCCTCATGTCCGGGAAGATAGGAGTGCTCTTGGTAGCCAATCTTGTCCTCGGGTTCTTCTTAACTGCTGAAGTAGTCCGTGCGGAAGGAGGAGGCGAATGCGATGGAGACCGTCCATGTTGGTGCGATCCGAGTCACCCTGACACCTGTTTGGAGGACTCTATGAGTAAAATAGTGCCCTGTATCAGAGATCAGTGGTTTGACGGAGAGCAAAGCTGGACCACCAAGGTCCTGGAGGAACAGGGCGGTGCCCCAGTTCAGCCATTTGAATATTGTAACGGAATCACGTGACACCTTTTTTTCGGTGGTGTGTGACTGGTACCCTGCTTGTTCTGTTGATCGGCCAACTGACCTGCCTGCTGCGGGGGGATGGTCGCCCCTCATTGGCAGGCCCTCTTCCAGGGGAGATGTTCCCCAGGGTAGTAGTACGAGCGGTCGCGGACGGCCGAACGGGCGTAATCGACCGGATGGTACGCGAGAGCGGATCCTGTGCGTTGGTAGTCTTAATGAGCATACACTGTTCACACTGCGCTAGGATGAGATATACATGGACTGAAGCATACAATTCGTGGTCCGATTCCCTGACGTTTGACGTTCCGACTTATTGGGTTACGTACGAAACACCTCACGAGGTGTCCGATTGGGTTGGAGCCTTCAACCTGCAGGGCACTTCAGTGGTTGGAGTTCTGCGAAAGCCTGATCGTGCCTGGAGAAAGCTCGGTGTCATTGGCACACCACAGTCGTATCTCGTCCACAGATCGGGGAGGGTCCATTCGGGCCACTTTGGCCCTAGTCTTCCGTCCACCGCGTTTGCTCGTGATGCGTGCAACGCGCCTGGATTCCGAACAGAGGGTTAGTGCAGCCTGTTGCCGATGCTGCTTAAACGCATCCTTGCCCTTTGTGCAATTTTCCCTTCAGGTTGCTCCGAGTCGAGTACGGAGCTTTTCCGTATTGGATATGTCCCACCGCTGGCCAAACTCGAGATCTCAAGCGTTCTAAAAGCGGGAGGCACACTGGATCCGTCTGGGGTGGCAGGTGGGTTCGACTGTGAGATCGTGATGGTAGGAAGGAACTGGGCTACAATCAGGAGAATCTTGTCTGACGGAGTCCTGGATCCTTTGAAAAGTCAGGTACGCCGAGTACCAGCCAACGCCAACCTTATCGTGGGGGAAGGCGGACGGATTCTACTTTCGGCTACAAGTCCGGACTATCTGGCGGAAGTCGGAGACGACCTGTCACTTCAACCTCTTTCCATTCCTCAGCATCCCTGGGGAGGACGTTGGTCTGGGCCTGTAGTACCGATTGGGAGTGATCACTTTGCGATTGCAGCAGTGAGTGACCGAAGTCGTCCTCTACCTGATCCCGAACCATGGATTGGCGCCTCCCTGGTTCGGATAGTAGACAGTACTGGCTTGGTAGTTGGTGGAGTCGGCAAGATCCTGCGCGAAGAGGGCCGATACCTCACTTGGCTTACATCGCGGGTCGCTTTGGGATACTCACGGGATACCCTGTCCGTGCTCTTTCTGTCTGACGGCAAGCTTCAAAGATACACGTCGGTTCCCGGAGAGACAGAATGGAGCCTAGTGAGTTCTACCGCCCTTCCCCAATATCTCTCCTCGCCGATGGTTCGAGAGGAGATCAAACCAATCCCGTGGCTTCAAGAGTTCGACCGCTTCAAACACCACCAGGTTTCTCAGGTTCTAGCAGGTGTCATAGTGGCCGACCGCGTTTACGCTATTCGTGCATACGCAGCAAGCTGGAATCGTTTTAACCATCCGGATCTGGAGGCCCGTGGGGAATGGCAAGTCAAGGATCATGGCCTTGAGATATACGACCTGAGGGGCCGGGTACTCGGTAGATACGCCTTGCCAGCACAGCACCTGAGAACACTGAATGTTGACCTGCATGGACGCATCTTCTTGGGATTTGGAGATTCCGTTCTCATTGCGAGGCCATCGATCAACGATGGACCGAAATGCCCGGATACCCCTCGGCGTGTCGTTTTTCCATTCGATGACGCACCATTCCGAGGAACTAGGTAGTCCATGTCCTGCAAGGTTATTGCCGCAATGGCCATCAAGACACTACGGTGGCAATGGGAATTCCAATTCCGGATTTTAAGAAATTTACTCATCGTAACCTTCACCACCTACCCGCTGGGTTGCGCCAGCGATCATTCAGATGGATTCCCGGCTCCAGAGGGTTTCTCAGTGACGGACAGCCTAGGGGTGGAGATCGTGGTCAACCACTCTCCAGCCTGGACCCATGAGACCCGATGGACCGTCGATGGAGAGCCGGCACTAGTCATCGCCACCGATACCGCCGATCCTCGTAGCACGCTCTACCGAATCGGGAACATCGAGGTGTTCTCCGACGGGCGAGTGGCGATCGAGAACCGGGGAACGCGTGAGATCCTGATATTCGGCCAGGACGGGAGGTTGGTGGACGTATGGGGTGGACGGGGCGAAGGCCCGGGAGAGTTCAGGTATCTGAGAGGTTTGTTCTTGTGCGGCCGAGACACCCTTATGGTGTTCGGGGGCGGGCGGGTTGTGTTCTTCGATGGGATGGGAGAGATGACCCGCAGCCTGCCGTTGTTGCTGAGGTCTGGCGATGTTTCAGGTGCATCGAGCGATTGCGAAAAGCTCCTGGTGGAGGAAAACCTACCAGGGTGGAGCCCCCCCCATCGGGATCCGGCGGAGGGCCTCAGGCCCTTTGACGAAGGCCAAGGTTATGGATTTACTGCGGTGTTGCTGCGGTGGGTATCCACCACCGAAGAGAGGGCCGATACTCTCGGCGTATTTCGCCGGAGGAAGGCGTTCGGTCTCGAGAGGAGGGTACAGGGCAGGAACGTATGGGCGGCGCTCCCCTTCACAGCGGAGGCCAGTTGGGCAACGGATGGCGGCCAGGCCTTCTACGGGTTGGGTGAAACGGCCGAGTTCCAGGTCCTCGGTGATAGGGGGGCGCTTTTGAAGATCGTCCGTTGGGGTGTTGTCGGTGGGGAGGCAACGGACGCGGAGTGGGACGCGTACGCGAGGGACCGGGAAGCTCGTCTCGAATCATCTCCCTCTTCAGCACTGAACACCCTAAGGAGGACCGACTACCCCGATCCCCAGAGGAAGCCGGTGTACTCCTCGGATTCAGAGGATTGGCCGCCCGCTTTCCGGATCGACGACGAAGGCAACCTCTGGGTGCTGAAATATTACCGACCCTCCCTCCTTCGAGGCTCCTCGGAGTACCGTCAGCCGCTCCCTCTTGCGACATGGTGGGTGTTCAGCCCCGCTGGCGAATGGCTCGGCGAGGTTGATACACCTCCGAATTTCTCCATCCGTGCCATCCGGCTTGGATTCCTGCTCGGGGTTTCCAGAAACGAGTTCGACGTGGAAGAGGTGAGATTGTACAGGATCAATAAGTCTCAGGGAACACAATGACTTCGGATAGCTGGCTTTTGGGATGACACGCCGGGCGTTGAGCACCGCGGTCCCACTCCGGGGCGCCCTCGCCATCCTGGCCTCGCTGGGGGCGGTATTCGTAGTACCCGTTCATGCAATCCAGATCGACCAACTGCCAGATCGCCTGTGGGAGGCCGAGGACAACGATGAGGCAGTGGAGGCTGTTGCGCGACTCTTCCAAGAGTTTTACCGAAACCCGCAAAACACCCGGTATCGGCTACCTGGACGGTGGACGGTGTGTGATCAGGACGTGGGCGGGTGCCGGAGGTTTGATACTGAGGCCCAATGCATGTTGGTCCGGTGTCAGACACCTGAGCAGGTCCGAAAGTTGGTGGAAGGTCTGGCCGCATTGGCCCGGCGTCATCCCGAGAGCCCAACCGCTGGAGGCCAGGCGATCTATACGGCGACACGATTCGGTTTCCCGGACCTGGCGATGGAACTCGCGGCCTCCTGCGAGCCCGGGAACCGCTGGTGGTGTCACTTGGCGACGGGGTATGTCCTCCAGAGGACGGGTCACTCGCCGGAGGCGGAACGAAGGCTCCAGCGGGGCCTGGAAGTGGCTCCAGATTGGGTGGCGTTCTATCTGGAGGACCTCATGTTCCTCCTGCCCGAGGCCGAAAGATCAAAATACCGAGCAATGACGCCCCGAGAGCGAGAAAAGTACCACAAGGAGTTCTGGTGGCTCTCTGATCCGCTATACACCGACGACACCAACGACCGGTGGGTAGAGCATGTGGCGCGGGGCCTCGAACTCCTCTCTCGGGAGAGCATGAACCTGAAAGAACTGGTGACGGGCTTTTCCGAGCCGGAGGAGGGGAGGATCCGTCGGGGGATTACTGATAGCTGGCGCCCGGACCGGGATCCCAGGGCGAGGGGAACCGGCATTAAGAGATGGACCAGCCGAACCGGGGCTTTCAACCACTTTGTTCCCGACGGGATCTCTTTAGTTGGATTCGAGCCGGGCCTCACCTTCCGAACGGTGGGGACGATGGAGGACGAAGGATACACCAGGTCCTCCGGCCCTATGCTTCAGTTGCCTTCCCAGGTGGTACGTTTCCGGGAGGGTGATTCGCTCCTAGTGGCCATAGCGTCTGACTTGGAACAGGCGGGGGTGCCTCGGAGTCTCCCTTGGGCAGAGCAGGGTGTAGGCGGAGATCTTGCCTCTGGCCAGGCGTTCTTCGTCGCCAGCGAGGATCCGGAGCACGTGACTACCCTTGACCTGGCCCCATTGCGGGAGAAGGTAATTTTCAAGGCCCGGGTGGTTAACCGGAATATGTTGGTGGGTCTCGAAGTCTTCACGTCGGGACTTGATGGCCGTCACCGCCAGGTGCTGCAACCACTGGACACCTCGGAACGGTTGGTCTCCGACATCCTTCTATTCCGACCGTTAGGAGCCAACCTCCCGGAAACCCGCCTCGGTGCCGTCGCCCTCATGTACGGCAGCCAACGAGTTTCCAACGACCGGGAACTGGGGGTGTACTGGGAGGCATACGGGTTTTCGGTTGGGGAGGAGCTGAGGGTCTCAACGCGCCTGGAGAGCGTGGAAGGAGGCTGGGTCTCCAGAGCCCTCCGAGTCATCGGGGTCGGTGGAGAGGGGCGGAGCCCGGTGTCTTGGACTGAGACGGTGAATGAACCCGGTCCCTTCCCAAAGGTCATCACCCTGCACATCGGCGATTTGGCCCCTGGCTTCTACGATCTAGTCATCGAAGTGGTGGCTGACGGCGGCACCCGCCTCTCTCAACGGAGGAGATTCGAGGTCTTTGAGGCGTCCCATCCAGCCAAGGCTTTTTATAGCACCCGGTTCCTCCTGTCTGGCCTGCGCGGCCCATCCCTGCTTTCAGGCCCTGCTGGAACGGCATTCGGATGATTTGTGGCTTTGCGGATGAGTCCCACTGAGGTCACTCTAGCCGTACCCCTGGAAGACCAGCCGCCCAAGCCTCCTCGGTGAGGAGTGGGGGCTCGTGTCTCCACTCCCCCGATGATGGACACAGTCCATGGGGCTCCGTCACCTTTGAACCGCGCCGAGTCTATTTGGAGACTGTTTAGCTCGAGTCCTACCTCTTCGATTGGTTCTTCCTGAGTCTGAAAACACGCCTCTCAATACACAGCTGGAGGAACGTGTCCGATGGGTCCTAGGGGGCGATGGGAGTTGAACCACCAGACCCACTCCAGCGTTGCGAACTCGACGTCCTTGACGTTCCTCCAAGGCTCCCTGCGACGGACGGCTTCGGTTTTGAACAGGCCGGTCACCGATTCGGCCAGGGCATTGTCATAGGAGTCGCTCACGCTACCCACCGACGGCTCGATCCCAGCCTCGGCCGGCCGCTCCGTGTAGCGAATGGACAGGTATTGCCCAGATTCAACCGGTCGACGAAACACCCCATGGAGGTGTTGCGATGGGAACCCGAAAGCGTCGGCGCTCAGACCAAGCAATGCGCCGGCCGACGTCGTCACCTGGCCGGCCCACGTTCGGCCGCCGGGAACATCGACAGCGGTGCTGGGAATGCATCGTCCTTGGCCTATGGAGTGAGCAGTAACGGTGGCAGCCGGCGTGTCTGAGGCTTTCGGAACCCGCTGGTTTTGCCAATTCGGTGGCATGCCACCTTTCAGCCTTCGCTCCCGCTTGGGCCGGTACCTATCGTTCGTCGAGCGTGAGGAGATCGCCATCCTCCGAGCCCGTGGTTGCGGCGTACCTGAGATCGCTGCACACCTGGGGCGTTCACCGTCGACGATCTCTCGAGAGTTACGCCGAAACGCGGCCACCCGATCAGGCGGCTTCGAGGATCGCACCACCACCGCTCGGTGGCACGCTGATCGACGGGCGAAGCGCCCAAGAACTTCCAAACTTGCTGCAAATTCCAAACTCAAGATGTACGTTCAGAATCGCGGGGCGCTCCGTCGGGAATTCACGGCGCGCCTCCGGACCGCCCCTGTCCACCTTCAGGGGTTCACTCCAACTTTTGTGCATTTTTGGGCCACCGCTAACAGATATGTAACTCAGCCTCCCAAGGTTTGGGGGCAGGCAATCCTCCGGTGGGAGGTTCAGCGTCCCACCCCCGCAAACTCGTTGTTATCTATGCCACGAAGGTGGAATGAGGCTTACATGCCACCAGGGTACGGCGGAGGTTGGGAGGAAGTCTGAGGCACCATTCTTGGAGATCCACACCGGATTCACCGCCGGTGAAAGGCCAAAGGCGAGCGATTCTTCGGTCCGGCTGTAAGGGGAACCCTGCTGGGACCGGATTGTGGTCCAGCGACCTGGACGTTGCCGAACAGCCACATTTTCCCCGAAAAGTGCCCCACATTTCCGAAAAAGTGGCAGGGTAAGGGAGGGAATCACGGCCTATCTTATTTCATCGTCCGGAATCTCAAGCGGGCAGTGTCCTGCGTCATCAATCCATGAGGGGAGAAAATGCGCAAAGACAAAGTCGCAGGAAGAGCGTTGGTCGTGCTGGCAATGGCTCTTGTGGGGTGGTTTTCCCCCACAAACGCGGAGCCGTCAGAGAGATGTAACGAGTGGTTCTGCGTAGAGCCTGATGGCCCGGTTGACTGTGCTGACCAGTTAGAGATACAGCAGATCTGCGATCAGGAATGTAGTAGTTGGACCTATTACTACTGTGAGGAAGGCGACATCCCCTGTGCCGAGTGGGAATTCTACCTGTATTGCCACAAACCCCACTGAAGATCTGGACTGTCTAGGGACTCGCAGCTCCCTCGCCGCCGCCGGGGAGCAACAGTTGATCCGGGTCCATTGACTGGACATCAGCTCAGGAGTCGTCCCTGGGCGCAGGGAGGTGCCTTGCCTGTTGATGGAGGACGGTCGCAAGGCAATGGCACGCTGGCCTGACGGCCGGATCAAGGTCAGGGAAGCAAGTGAGAGACCAGGTGGAGCCCATGAAACAACGCTTGGATACGGTTTTGTCTTTGTTGCTGACTCTGGCGGCGATCGGGATGGCCACGGCAGTGGTCTGGCGCCAGGTCCAGCCCACCTCAGCCCTCGACCGCCTCCCTCCCGGAGGGATACAGGAACCGGAACTCTATCCAGGTTGGAGGGCTTGGCTGCCAATTGGTACTACCATGGGTGCGGATTCAGCGTCGGTGGTCGTCGTTTCCTTTTCCGACTTCGACTGCCCCTCCTGTGGCCGCTTTCACCTAACGGTGCTGAAGAAGACGATGGAGGCATTCGGGCCTTCAGTGGCGTCCACGGTCATCCACTTTCCTTTAAAAATTCATCGGTTTGCCGAGATCTCCGCTGTGGCTGCCGAATGCGCTGCGGAACAGGGCAAGTTCGAGGAGTACGCTGACGTGTTGTTCTTGAAGCAAGACTCCATCGGCCTCAAGCCTTGGGGATCTTACGCCTTGGAGGCGGGCATTCCTGAGCGAGACAGATACCAGGCCTGTGTCGATGCTCAAAAGCCTTTGGAGCGTGTGAAAGCAGGACGGGCCCTCGCCGAGGAGATCGGGATCACAGGTACGCCGACGGTTTTCGTTAACGGGTGGCGGCTCCCGGGACCCCCCGGAGAGGCCGAGCTTTCGAGGGCCATTCAGGGCCTTCTGGATGGGGAGTGGCCTCTTCCTGAATCTGGAAAATAGGAGGCTGTGGCGCCCCTTCTCCCCCGACGTTTCTCGTGGGAGTCAATGCCGGTGGCCCTCCGAGAGGAAACCGAGAGTCTTCCGGATGGAGGAGGGAACTAAAATGGTGTGAGCAGTTTACTGGATGTAATCCGAGGATGGAAGAATACTCCTTGCAGGATATGCGCTTCTGGTCCTGTTCACAGCGATTGCCAGGCTCCGACATCCGAGGTGCCCCCACATGATTGAAGGAGCCGTGGGACTCCGCCAATCCTGTGCCGTTTGTGCGGTCTCAGTCCTTCTCCTTTCTATGAGTTTCCCATGTTCAGGAGCTGCCCAGATCATCCAAGGGCGGTTGTTGGATGCCGAGACCGGGGAGCCTATCGGCAGCGGGATTGTCACGCTCCGGGGTCATCTCGGAACGGAGGTGGCCAGAACTGGGACAGACAGTTTGGGGGCTTACTCTCTGACCGCACCGGAGCCGGGTTTGTACACCCTTCTGGTTGAAGCTTTGGGCTACCGCTCCACCGGGACCCCCCAGTTCGATCTGGGTGCGGAGGTTTCAACAACCATCGACGTCCAACTCTCCCCCGAGCCCATCGAGTTGGACCCACTCAACGTGGAGGGAGAGCGTCAGCGGATCATCCCGCATCTCGAACGGCAGGGGTTCTATAAACGTGTGGACGAGGGCTTCGGCGACTTCATCGAGCCTGAAGAGATCGAGCGGAGAAACCCCCGCTCGTTCATTGATCTGCTCCGGGACATTCCGGGTCTTTCCGTACGTGGGGGCGGGGTACTCCGATGGGGTCCCCGATGTTTCCGCGTGGCTCCACGGCTCTGGGTCGATGGCATCCTGGTGAAAGATGGGCGGATCGTCCTCGGCCAACATGTTTCGATTGACGAGATCGTGGCAATCGAGGTTTACCAGAGCGCAGCCGCGATCCCACTCCAATACGGGGGTACTGGGGGTCATTGCGCGATGTTCATCTGGACGAAGGGGGAACTTTGAAGGCGATTCTGACCTCCAGAACTCGGGACCTTGGTGACCATTTTTCGGCCTAGTCGAAGTTCTGACCACCAACCGCCGCCTCGGGCATTCTTTCGGGAAGTCAGTACTACCTCGAGGCAATGCTTCCGGTCACAAGGCGCCCAGCACACACACTCCTTCTTCCACGACACAGGCTAGGAACCGTGGAAGGGACCTGCCGTGGACTAGGTCTGCTTTTTCGTTGCTCATCGGAGCAGAACTCTTTAGGCCCTCCCTCCGTGCTCGGGGAATCACAGTCCAAAGCCCGTCTGGTTTTTACCGCTGAAAGAGCCTAAGGGCACACTCACCCGGTGTTTTCGCCCCGATGTCTGGAACCGCTATCCCTCCAAAAAGGGCGAGGCCGGAACGATGCTCAGCGGAAGGACCGACGGGAATCTGAACACACTCGCACCGCCTCCTTCGTCAGGCGGCTCACCAAGGTGGGAAAGACGATGTGCTCCCCCTTTGGGCCGAAGACCTCCTTAGCTTGCCGTCCGATGAGGCGTCTGCACATGCGGCACAGTGAAGAGCGATCTCGGTAGCCCAGGTGGAGTGCCAGCCGCGACACAGTCCAGCTTCGGAACTGACACAAGCCAAGACCGAAAAACAAGCGGCCCCAGCAAAGCCACTCTCGCGGTGGGGGGAGTGCAAGTTCTTGCGAGAGTTGGCGTTGAACCTCCTCGCTCATGCCAAAGCACTTCGCAAGCTCGGCGACGTTCTGTCCGGGGGTCCACGAAGCTAGCGCGGATAGAAATAACCCCAAGGCCTCGTTTGGGACTCGGTTCCGCAGACGCTCCGCCGCCTGATCCTGAAGAATGAATGCTGCAGCTCTCCCGAGGGTTTGTTCCAGCGAGCGTTTGTCGTCGTTTTCACCGATGAAGAGCGGTGGCCTTAGCCCGCTCTTACCTGTATTGCGGAGCCAGTCTGAAGGGAGGTTCCGGGGGGAGCCGTAGGGGATCACCCGCCTTTCGCCCAACTGTTCTTCTAGGATGAGGATCCGCTCGTAAGGTGTGGGACCGTCGCTCTGGGCCCACGGATCTAGGATTACGAGGTCTATAGCTCGGTCGTTAGCTTGGTCCAGAAGGTCGAACCAGCTTTCTACAAAGTGCAAACCTCTACCCGGCTGGAAGCAGTGCGGGGCTGGAAAAACCGAAAGGAGGGTTCTTCGACCGCGGGGATCGTGAAGATGAGCGGCGACTCGCATGCTACCTGGACCCTTCAGTACGACGCCGAGTCAATCTGGACCCCTTCCCGTTTGCTAGTTCAGGATTTGACCAGGGAGCTTGAGCCCATGGCCAGGCGTAAAGTGCTAAGGCCAAGGGCCGGAGTGTTGCTGGCCTTCGTGGCCGCACTTTCGCGTACCTGCCGGCTGAGGGCACAAAAACCCCGCCTCCCGATCTTGGAAATGCGGGCTGTCCTCCTCTCAGAGGTTCAGCGTCCCAGCCCCCCCCCGGGGCTCATATGAGCCTGACGCAGGCACCGCCCGCACGTGCCTTTTCCCATGTGTTCGATTCCGGAGTCGGCCACGGCTTTCCTAGTCAATGCCGCAAAGGTCCGAAAAAGTTTACATGCCGGTGAGATTCGGTAGGGGCTTGAAGGGACGCCTTTGACACCAATCCTCCAGATCCACCCCGGATTCCCGGCCAGTGAATGGCCAAACGCGAGCGACTCTCTGGTCCGGCCGAACCAAGAACCCGGCTGGGACCGCATTGAGGTCGAGGAACCCGATTTCATCTGGACCTACCTGGACGGAGTCTCTTCCAGGCACGAGACTCGCAAAGAAGGAACGGGTATCCTCGTTCTCAACCATCCAGATCACAGGCCATGCCTCCTCACCTCCTTTGGCGGCCCATCGGTTCGCAGCCACTCTTGAGTGCAGACAAGCCGAGTCAACAGCAACCAACAACTGACAATCCCCGGAGGAGGGGTCCTTCTGCGTGGGATCGACAGACAGAGAGGGGATGGCCACCTGATCCCCGGGGACAAGGCCACTGACCGTCAAGCGGCCATTTTCGCGATCCTTACCGTCTGCAGCCCGATACGCCCAATGAATCAGGGTGAGGGCCAGAATCGGGAGGTATACACCTAGGACTCGGCGAGCGGGCGCCATCCAACTGCCTCAGCGCTTAGGAAACAACCAGCCTATGGATCGATGCTACACGAACAGAAGAACACGCAGAAGGTGCAACATTCGTAGGGCTGGCCTTCATCCCAGCAAATGTCATCGGTTAGGTCAGCCTGGGCAGGAGACGCGATTGCCAGGTTAATGGCAACTAAGCAGCAACACATCAAGCCGTGAAACAGCCTTCTTAACGCCGTCATCATTCGCGTACTCTCCGGATGTGGTTTGAGAAAGGCAGCCTACCGCGTGTCCCCGTTCCTCGCGATGGGACCACCCTTCTTCAATCGGCTTATCACTCTTCTAATGCCACGAACACTGGATTTCGTTTACAGCGAGAGAGCAAGTGCTCAACTTCCTTAAGGATCGTGACGGAATGTTCGCTTGAGGGAGCAATGAATATGTCTGGCTCAACGACCTGGAGACGCACGGGCTTCCACGCACCCCTGTGGCTCCATGCTGGACTCCTCCTTTTTGTCTTTGCGGGATTCTACATCCTTCGCGGGGTTTTGCAGGGTCAGGGGCTCGGTGGCGCTTTTGGCCATCTGCCAGGATTGCTCTTCTCCGCCCTCCCGGTGCTGGCAGGGATAGCCGTTGGCATGTCGGAAACCCGGCTGGGCCTCGCTCGGAATGTCGTCCTCCTGCTCATGGTCACGGCCACGTTAATGACCATGATTGACCTCACGGCTCCAACGGCCTCGCTTCCGCCCCTTCTATTCCCGACCTGGGAGGCGGGATTTGTGGCGGAGGCCGCTGCCGGGCGGTCAACCTTTGAAGGGCGGGCGATTCCGACACTCATTTCGTGGATAGTAGATCGAGGTAGGGGCTCAGGAGAGGTCCTCCAACGATACCCCATCGGCCATCCTCGCCTCATGATAGCCAACGGTTTTTTTGCATTCCTCTTCTTCCTAATGCCCTTTGGGATCGTCGGGACTGTGCTCGGCTTCATGACCTGGGTAAGGAGGAGGGTGGTATTCCCCCGGGCTAGAGACGAACGGCTGGCCCGCGTTTTCCTCGCATGGTCGCTCGCGCCGACCCTCTATTGGGCCGTAGTCGGTTTCTCGAGGCAAGCTCAGGCAGCGGTCCTTTTCAGGGGAGAACCGTTCTTTTTGGTTCTTTTGCCGGCACTACCCCTCCTATTCCTGGCTGTGGGAGGATGGAGAGCGACCAACAAAGCAGAGAGAGACATCCATTTGGGCGGAGATCCTCCGGGTGGAGAAGGCTAAACGCCTCGCTTGGGGGGGCCGGAGGTGAGCTCGGTAGAGTCCTGGTTCCGGCTCCATGGGCCTTACTTGCTCGGGGTCTTGAGGTCTGTCTGCGGAGATCGGGATGAAGCCGATGACCTCTTCCAGAAGGTCTGGCTCATCGCCCTTGAGAAGGAAGACCGAATTCCGCCAGAAAAAGCCGCGCGCGCGTGGCTCACGGGCATTGCCCTGAAAGCTTGTCACGCCTCGGTGAGGAAGAAGAAGCGCCGAAGGCTCCTCCTGAAGAAATGGGGAACAGAGTTTCCGGCGAGCACCTCGGATCAAACCGACACGTCCATTCCAGAACACTTTCGGAGAAGGGCGCTATGGATCCGCATTGGTTCCCTACCCAAACTGCAAAGGGAGGTTCTCCTTCTCCGAGTGGTGGAGGAGATGACCACCAAGGAAGTGGCCGAAACCCTTGGGAGAGCTGAGGGTACGGTTAAGGCCTCATTACACCGCGCCCTGGGAAGCCTGAAAGCAGCCCTAGGCCCGGACTTTTTGCCTCAACATGAATTGCGCCCAACAGGGTGAGCCCGGCTGCCCCGGAGGAGACACTTGCGGAGGAAGGATGAACACCGAAGGATACCCACAAGAAGAAAAGGACCTTGAGATACTTCGGGAACTCCTCCTTGTTGAGGAGGACCTCCCTCCCGGACTGGCCTCGAGAGTTGAGGCTGCCTTGGTCCGAGAGCGAAACAGGTGCCGATTTGTTTCCTGGACGGAAGTGCTTGCGATATTCTGCACAGTCACGCTGATCCTCGGACGAGTCGGTGGTATCGGTACCGAACTCACCGACGTGTGGCTTTTGGCAGGAGCATGCGGAGCCTACTCCGTCGGAATCCGCTGGATTTCGAGGGAAATGTGCTCAGTTCCTGAGACAATCCCGAAGGAGAAATAAGTCCTTCCTTTTCTCCCCTCTCCCCTTCTTTCCGGCCGGAGGAAAATCCCCCCTTCAGTCCACGGCGGGGAGCGGTCGGACCCGGGCTAACCCTGAACGGTATCCGATCAACTCACCGCAGAGGAACGGACCGATGAAGCTTCGGGTGCGGGTCATCCCACCCTGGAACCTGCCGACTCTCGGCAAAAGCCACCATCGCGTAGGGCGTGGCGGGTAGGGCCGCCGCCGCCCTCCCACGCCACATGGGGTACGGGTCCGTACACGGCGGTTCACGAAGTACACGCAAATCCCCTGTATCGCTGGAGAAGGGGCACGAATCCCGTCTGATGCAGCGTGTTGTTGGCAACGGGCTGGTTCATATGACCGGACCCTGCATTCCACCAGGGCCTCTTCCATCGGAGGCCGAGCTCTTCGCTCGGTCCTGATCCGGGCCGAGCTTCTGGAGTTTCTTGGCGCGGGTCCGGGGTCGCCTCCACTGTAGCCTCTTCCAGGACCTTCGGCCAAGACCTGAATCCTGCCGTAGTACGTTGGTCTAGGGGGCCTCGTTTTCGGGGAAAAACCCAATCCATCGAGGACAGAGTACTTCTCGAATTCCCGAAGGTCGACAGAGCTATGTTTCGCAACCATCTATCCGACAGTGACTCGCCCGGGCCTTCGGACTCAGGGATGGTGATTCGCCATCCGTCGACTTTCGGGGATGCACCGATGGCCACGTAGTTGCTTCTTCCCAGCCCGACCAAAACCGAACCGACTTCCAGCTCCCGTCGCCGATGGGCCGTGCGATTCAGGGCCCATCCCATTCCGATTCCACCCAGATCCAACGCCAAGCCCGGCGTCAGGAACCGGACCGTCCTCGATTCTCCATTTAAAGCGATGTTGGACCAGCCGCTCTGGGCTTTGGCTTCCGACGGCTCTTCCTCGGATCGGAAGCTGTCCGACTCGCTAAAGCACCCCAATCCTCCACCAAGGGGCCCACGGTGATCTCTAAGGCGCCGCCGGTGCGAGCGCTGTGGGAGAGGGTTTCTTTCAGGATCTGAAAAACAACTGAATTGATGGTGACGGGACGGTGGGAGGCCCCTTTGTTGATTCGCGGCCCCCCCTCGTGGAGCGGTATCGGCTCAGGTCGGACTCCACCCCAAGTTTCTCGGCAAAGGCCGCTTCAAAGAGTTCTGACGCACGGCCGGCGTTTTGTGCATAAAGAAACACCTGGGCGGTGGTCCCCATGACCGGGCGTTGTTGGTGGAACAGGGAATCGGAAGCCCCATTCGCTGGACCGGGATCCGGGGAGAAGAAGGGATCAAAATGCAGCCCCATCTCTACGATGAGCGGTTCTGCCAGGGCGTCCTCCACCGTCATTCGAGCCCCAGATGTGGTGATCGGACTGGGCCGGCCCGGGGACCCACATACCGAGGAGCAGGAAGAGTGAGCGCTTTTTTTTGGCCTAGCCGCTTTCCTGTGGCTCCAACCTCAGGGTGGCCACCGCCCGAGCCTCCACCAGGCCCCGGTCCAGTGGGAGCAACCAGAGTTTGCCTTCTTGCCATAGCTCCAGCTGGTCGAAGGAGTGGGCGTTTGCCGGGTAACCCGATTGCCCGCCGGGAATGATGAACCCACCAGAACCGTTGGGATCCGCCATGTCTACCACGTGTCTCTGGCTAGGTCCCCAAACCACACTGAAGGGGGGTCGGGAACCTATGGGGGCCGCGACGTTCACCGAGTAAGGCCCGCCCATGCGGGGGACCTCCGAGCGACCGAACTTGAGAAGACCACCCAACACCGGGACCTGTGCCAGAGGATGGTCCAGGACCAGCTGGTGAGCCTCCCCCCAGGGTAGGTCTGCGTAGGCTGCGGCTTCCCGGGCGGCCTCCACGGGGAGTTCTGGCGGGAGCCGAAGTTCCCCGGACAACAAGCCTTCCAGCGCCTCCTCCAGGATCCAGTCCGGGAAGTGGTCGGGCTCACCTTGGTAGTAGTGTTCCCCGAAACTCCGGTGGAGGAAGGTCCACCACGTGTGGAAGAGGGTGGCTTCGGTGCTTTCCAGATCCGCCATGCGGTCCCAGACATCCAATCGGTCGGCCAGGTCATCCAGATCTGCGCTTCTGAAAGCCTGCACCGCCCGGTGGATGTGTTTGTCCACAAAAGCGCTTCCAGTGTTCATCTGAATCGCCAGGAGGCTCTCGGCATCGTGGCGGTCGGTGGCTTCGATGAGCTCGGTGATTCGCTGTGCCCGATAGGGGCTGAACCAGCCACCATCGCTGACCATGCGGGCTGTTTCGTCCCTCCCCTGCGCGTTGTTGGCGGTGGTGATGTAGCCACGTTCTGGCGCCAGGAGATGCGGCTTCTTGTCGAAGGGAAGCCAACCCGTCCAGTCATGCTCACCAGTCCATCCCGGGACCGGGAGGTGAGGCGGTTTCCCTGACGCCCGGATGGGAACGCTCCCGCCCATCCAATAGCCCCAAGCCCCGGCCGTATCGGCGAAGATCACGTTCTGATGGGGATTGTCGAACTGGCGCATGGCCCGGATGAACTCGTCAGCGTTTCGGGCCCGACCCATGTCGATGAGGGCCTGGAAGGTGCCGGCCGGCTGATGGGCTACCCACCGGAAGGCCAGCAACTCTTCGGCGGCCCTATCATCCACCGGGGTGACGATGGGGCCGTGGTGAGTCGACCGGACCTCCATGACCACCGGGTTCTGGCCCCGGACCTGGATGATCTCCTCCCTTGTCTGGAAGGTGCCGAAACCTCCCGGCGCCAGGTACTCGTCCGGGTTATCCGGGTTGACCCGTTCGATGAAAAAGTCCGAGTCGTCTACCATGGCGTTGGTGAACCCCCAAGCCACCGCGGTAGAGTGCCCAGCGGCGATGCCAGGGGCTCCGGGGAGACTCATGCCTACGACATCGTACCCGGGGGCGTGAAGCCCCATCAGATACCAGATATTCGGGGCTCGCATCCCCAAGTGCATGTCGTTGGCGAGGAGGGGTTTTCCGGATTTTGATCGGTCGCCTCCCACCACCCAGGAGTTGGACGCCTGAACTGTGCTACCGAGCTCCAGGACCTGGGCGATGTCCTCCGAGATGGAAGCCAAGGTCAGCGCGTCCAGGGAAACCGGGGGAGGGAGGGGGGACTCGGACCCGGGGCCGCCGTCCACGCTCACCCCGCCGGCTCGGATTTCATCAGCTCCGCGCGCTTCTTCTGCCGGCCATCCTTCGACGATGGTCACGCCCCAATCCGGATACTTGGGCATGAGCGGCGCCAAAGCCTCGTCACCGAGTTTCTCCCGGGCCGCTGCCAGGTTCAGCCCGGTCTGATAGTCGGAGAGATCCCAGGCCATGAGCTTTTCGATGCCCTGGGACAGGACCGGGTCCCACGGTTCGGGTTTGAAGCGAAGAAGGAGGAACTCGGGAGGCAGCAGGCCCTCCCACCCTTCGATAGCCAGGTTCACCCCGACCGTATAGGCCCCCATCTGTTGGTAGATGGGAGTGTTGGTGAAGGGAATCCCCGCCTTTGCTGCTTCCTCCATCCCGATGGTCCTGAGGAACCGATCCTGTTCGATGGTGGCTTCGCCGAAGATCTCGCTCAAGCGGCCCTGGAGTACTCGCCGGAACATCTCCATCTGCCAGAGCCGGTCCCGTGCGTGGACGTAGCCCTGGGCCAGGAAGAGATCCCTCATGGACTCGGCGAAGATGTGAGGCACGCCCATGGAGTCGTAAAGGACCTCCACAGGCTCCCTCAGGCCGGCCAAAACGAGCGTTTCGGACTCGAGGTCCGGGCCGGTTCGGATCTTGTGGATGCCGAAATAGCCGAGCCCGGAAGCCAGAATCAAAAAGACCAGCATCAGCTTGATCGTTTTTTTCATTCTTCCCTCGTTACATCCGATACCCACCAGAAACGGATCCCGCGGTTACATGTCGGCTCCCAGCGCTACGTGGTCAACCCCTGCAACGGACGTCCCTGAAAGGAGCGGTCGGGGCGGCATTTGAGTCGTCCTGGTTGGAATGCCATCTGTTACGCCGAAAGTGACGGTTCCGGGCAGGGCGGACCAGGCATTCAGAACCCGCAGTGTCCATTCTCCCACATTCCGCTTGGAGTAGATGGGTGCCATTGTTGACGAGGAAGTGGACGCCGTTGTCCAGGGCTCACCCACAGCATCCCATTCGCGGTCCGAAAGAAGGAGCAAGGTTCATGCACATCGTCCTCTTGGGCGACTCGATCTTTGACAACGCCCCATACACCGCGGGGGGGCCGGCGGTGATCGATCATTTGCGCGGGGGCCTCCAACCTGGAGAGGAGGCCACACTTCTGGCTGTGGACGGGCATTATGTGTCCGACGTGCACCACCAAATCCGGAAGCTCCCCGACGGAGCGACCCACTGTTTCCTCTCCATCGGTGGGAACGATGCTTTAGAACACGTGGAGTTGCTGAACCGGAGGGTGGACACGGCAGGGCATGGACTCGCCCTAATGGGACGACCGGTGGAGGGGTTTGCTGAGGAGTACTCTTCGCTTCTCGATCGCCTTAAGCAAGAGCTTCCCTGGTTTCAGGTCTGCACCGTCTACAATGGTGACTTCGGCCCCGAGGCCCCCATCGTGACCGCGGCCATCCGGCTTTTTAACGACGCCATTCAAAGGGCGGCCAATGAACGGGGATTGGATGTAGTGGAGTTGAGGAATCTCCTGAACCGGTCCGAGCACTATGCCAACCCCATCGAGCCCAGTGTCGAAGGTGGGCGGATCCTGGCAGCCGAGCTCCTGAAGAGGGCCAGGGGATCCGAGTAGGCCCGCGGAAGATGGGCGGTGGTTTCCTTCGGCGATCGTGACCTATCCGCCGCTCCGTCTCTCGACCACGACGTACAACCCCTGTCCGGCACGGACGGGAACCGCCGCCAGGTCTACCTCGCCTCCCTCCTGAATCCCTTCCACAACCGGGGCATAGGCTCTAAAGGTGGGTTCGCCTCCGCCTACCACTGATCCCTCGGCTACCGCGGTGTCCGGGTCGACCTCTGGCTCCTGCCCAGTCCCCAGGCTGTCCTGGCCGATTCCGGCTTCCGGGGCTACGACCTCGGCCGTGAGACCGAGGGCATCCAGGTCCAACTCCAGGGATACGACCTCGTCCTGGTCCGACCAGGAGGCGAGGGTAATCAGGACCGCATCAGGACGGGCGTAGGTTGTCGCGAGGATGCGTGGGTGGTCAGTACTTGCCGGAGGATCGTCCAGCCAGTACCCGAACATCCGACTTTCCGCGATCCCGAACTCGTTCATCATGGCCCAAACGGGTCGCGGATCGTTCCCGCCGTACTTCCGCCCGGTCATCCCGTAGAGCAGCCCCCGATATGGGTGGCCGCCGTCCTGGAGCATCTCTCCCATGAGGCCGAAGGGAAGGCCGGCCACCTCCGTCATCCAATAGTCCTCATCCAGCTCGTACTCGAAGTACTCTCCGAACCAGAGGCGTGAGATGAAGGGGAAGTGCTCCATGTAGAGCATGGCGCTGTTGGTGAATCCGTCTCGGATGTTGAATTGGTTCGCCGAGTGGAGGTCGATGACGACTTCGTCACGGTGTTCATGAAGGACCGTCACCAGTCGCTTCACCGTCTCACGGCTAAAGGCGATGTCGTCGAGGTAAAGGCCGTCGATGTGCTGATTCTGGGCAAGCCAGTTCAGCCCTTCGATGTAGTAGTTGGTCCAGCGGGACGTGCCCTTGTTGAGCATGGCCGCGTCGTCCACCCGCCACGCGTGCCAGGCCGAGTGGTACCCCGATTCCATGTGCTCCTGCATCCACGAGTGGCCGCCGCCTTCGCCGTCGTTGAGGATCTCATCGCCCAGACTGCGGAAGGCGAAAAGCTCATGGGCCTTGTAGGTGAGCTCACGAATGGTGTTGTAGAGTTTCACCTTGATTCCCTTCTCATGGGCTTCCTCGATGTAGGCGCTCTGGAGGTCGAGGTTGAAGAAGGGATAGTTGATGAAAGGATTGATTTCGTTGGCATGGTGGATGTTCACCACCGTCCCACCCCATGCCCGGACCGAATCCACCGGCACGTACTGGTGCACGAACCGTGTGTTGAAGTGGGCCCCGGTGTCGATTGGTTTGAAAGGGGTCAGGAGAAAGCGGATGTTGAAATGGAGGGTGTCACCCTCCAGAACCTGCCTTGGCCCGGAGTAGTTATCGGCGACGACGGCACGGGCTTCGACGTCAGAATCCACGGTAGCTTCGGCGGGATCGCCGGATGCCGGGACCAGTACCTGTTCCTCGAAAATCTGGATTCCTCCCCTGCCCTCGTTGAACCAGGAGGGAGGCATATTCAGTGGTTGGTTCCGATAGAAGTTCGTGTTCAGGGGCCTGACATAGTTCTCGTCCCGGAGAACATACTGGAGTCCCTTGTGGACCCCGCCGAGCCAAACTCCTTCCTGGTGGTTCTCCACCGCCCACTTCCAGTCCACGAAGTCGGGGCGTTTGCCGCCTTTCCTCCCCAGCCCCAGCATGTATTCGGCTGCGTCCGGTACCATGTGGATCGGAAGGCTGATCTCGTCGATGGCTGCATCGCTGGTGGCGACCAGGGTGATCCGGAGGTCCATCATCCCGTCGTATTCCAATGCCCCATCGACGGTCATATCCAAATAGTCCGAGGTGCTCTCGGCCCTCCATTCCGTTCTGCCAAGGGATATCGGCCGGATCCGGAACGGGCTGGACTCGAATTGCTCCAAGTGGTTGCCCGGGGTGATCACCCTGAGGGACATGGGCCCGGAAAGCACCGTCTCCGGCTCGTCGGCCAGCTCGGTGAGCTCCGGGGTGAAGTAGGAGTAGATCTGACTGGGAAGTCCGGTGGGCCCCAGCTCCACCCGGCGACCAAGTATGGAAACGGAAGGCCCGGCGGACCGGGTGGCGCGGTGGATCCGGACCGGCACGAACGGTTCGATGATGAAGTCGGGGTCGGATCCGATGGTGGAGTTGAGCCAGGCCAGCCGGGTTTGCAGATCGGGCTCGTCGAAGCCCTGGTTCGCGGCAGTCGCGTCCTGAACGTCGAGAAAAACCTCCACCGACCGGCTCCCACGGTTGGCGGAAGTCACCGTGACCGACCCTGTCACCGAACCCGGCCGCTGATCAGCCGGCACCTTCACTCCGAGCCAGAGAGGCTGGACCGTTTCAGCCGGGACGTGGATTTCTTTGGTGAAGGGCGCCCCTGTCCGGTCCACTCCACCACAGTTGAAGCAGGTGAGCCGGTCTTCCCAGGAGGTAGGGAAGTTGTCGAAGGTGACGGTGAGGTCTTCCAGCGGTTCGTCCCCCGACACGACACCCAGCTGAAAAGTGAAGGCCTCGTCACGGAGGATCTGGCTGGAGAAGGCGGAGGTCGGTCGGCCCAGCCAGTGCCGTGGGATGAAGTGGCGCATCCGGATGGGATGGTCCCGATGCTCGGGCACCACGGTCCAGGGCGGGTCCCTCTCCCTCTCCAACACCGGCCTGGCCTCGGCGGTCGCCTCTTCTCCTGGTTGCCGGCCATCCAGCCCTACCACTCCGGACCAAAACTCCTCTACCTCCTCGGGCGTGGCGATTACCTCCATGGGGAAGAAGGAGTGGAAGTCGTCTACCGATTGGATGTGCGTGGTGGCGGTTCTGGGTAGTTCGTGGCTATCGCGGTTCCTGACCATCGCCTCCCACCCGGGGTTGGGATCGGGGGACAATCCCATCCAGGAGAGGTCACCCAGACCAGCCTGTTGGGCACGGGAGGGACTCTCTCCTTCCCCCAACGCCATCCCTCCCGCTCCCCGGGCGGCAGCGAGAAGCTCGTCGGACGTCGGGTAGTTGATAGTGGGGTAGTACCCCCCCGTCGACTGCCAGGGCAGGTAGTAGACGTGGTAGGCGGAAGAGCCCGGATTTGGCTGGAAAACCACGTCTCCCGAGGGATTCTCTATCCGCAGCGCCATGGAGTTTCGAACCACCTCACCCGATGCGGCGTCCACGACGATGATCCCTTTTTGGTCCGGGTTCGCGTCTCGCCGACGCCATGGGATGGTGGCCAGGACCGCTTGAGGGGTGGCGGCGCCCGGTGGGTCCGTGGCTTCCACCTCCACTACGGCCCGATGGTTTCCCCATGACACGCCCTCCGGGCCCGCCGGGAGGTGGGGTTCCCAGTTCCCGGCTTCCCAGACCACGCCGTCGATGACGTTTGGCACGGCTGGGGCTCGAGAAAGGCTGATGACTGGGAATGCCTCCTCGGCTTCTGAGCTTCCCACCCTGGTAGACTCATTGTCGGTGCAGGCCGCGATGCCAATCAAGAATGAGACGAGTATGGCCCCGATAGGTCTGAACTGCCTGAGTTTCACACTTCCCTCCGGATCAACCGGCTATCAACAAAGCAGCTAGGCATCAGCGTTTTCCGGTTCCGTCCTTGAGCGCTTCGATCTTCTCTTCGACTTCTCCCGGAACGAGGAGGTTGTCGGAGATCTGGGCCAACTCCTCTGCAGCCCGCCACGCCGCTCGAAGCTCGTCCAACTCCCCCTCCATGGCTCTCCGTTCCTGTTCTTCGTGTAAAGCCATCTCGATGGCGATTCGGCTGTCTGGAGTGAGAGCACCGACATTTGCGCCCGCCCGGTCCAGGGACATGACCCATCGGATGGACGAGCCCGGCCGAGGCCGAGCCTTCCCCCAGGTCTCCCGGAGGAAGGCCTCCGGGCCTCCCACCTCAGAAAGCATTGAGACGGCGTCTTGGACCGCCTGGATACGGGCTCCGGCATGGTTGACCAGGGGGAAGATCTTGCTGGCCACCCGCTTGGCATCCTGGCCGTAGAACGATACGGATTCCTTCCGTTTCAGTCGGACTCTCAGCCCGAGCTCTTGTTCCTCTCCCGGGTTCAGAAAGTCGACCTGGCCGGAATGGACCTTCCGGGCCGACCCATCAGGGAATCGGATGGAAGGTCGGGATCTCCACTTTCGGATTGCATTTACGATTTGGGGTGTCTGGTAAAGGAACCCAACCGCTCCCATGCCCACCAATGCTCCAGCCACCGCCAGACTAGCCCCAGCTGCCACACCGGCAACGGCGTAGTAGGTATTCCTTCGGTATCGTCGGCCCAGGGTTTCTCCGTATCGGCATACGGCGAACTCCACGGGCAGCGGCTCCCCAATCCGGATTAGCCGAAGACCCTCGGGGTGGGCCGCCAGGCCGATCTCCTGGGAATGTACCCTGGTAGGAAGTCTGCCGAAGAGAATCTCGCATTCCTCCACGGCCTCCCACCGCTCCTCCATGGGGGTGAGGTTCCAGCGGCGACAGGACCCGCAAACCGCCCACATTCTCCCCTTCATGGGGTCGAAGGCCAACCTCCGTCCCACGGGGAATGTCTCGATGACTTCGTTCCGGCCCAGACCTTTGTCGCAGAAGATGCAGGTGGAGTACACGGGTTACCTGATCCCTCCACCCAGCTCGAGAGCCCGTTGGATCAGGACCTTTTCCACCCCTTCCGGCGATCTCTCCGCCATGGCTTCGAGTTCGGCCCGGCTGGGCGGCTCCGCCTGGCTGCGTTCCGCCAGGCCCAACCTCCCTTCAGCTTCCGCCAAGATAAAATGCACCAGACGCTCGTCCGGATTGTAGGGTCGGCCCTGACCCAGTGACTCGGGCCACTCCAATGCGGCCAGCAGGTGCTCCCTGGCCGTCGCCGGAGCCCCCCGCTCCATCGCATCCAACGCGACGGTTACATGAGCTTGCTCGTAAAGTCGATGACTCTCCCGAGCATTTTCCGACGGCAGGACGTGAATGGCCTCCATCACCTCCACGGCTTCCTGGCCCCTTTCCAGATTGACCAGGGACTTCGCCCGGAGGAGATCAAGGTTGAAATCCCTGGGGAACCGATCTCGAGCTCTTTCGATTGCAGCCAGAGCCCCTTCCCACTCGCCCTGCTCCTGGTAGTGCCGGACTAGCTGGACGTGGAGGATCCTCTCTTCAGGAGCCAGCGCAACCGCGTGCCTGAGATCCGGCCCGGGATCCGTCCCCCGTACCTCCCTCAAAATGTGGGCTCGAGCGGCATAGGCCGGTCCGTAGTCAGGAGCTCGTCCCAGGGCGTTCAGTGCGTCCGCGGCTTCATCCTCCCTGTCCACGGCCCAGAGGTTTAGGGCGTGGAGGTACGCCCAAATCCATTCACGACTGTGGGAGTCCGCCCATGCCAGCACCGGCAGTGTCTCGCGACGATAGGGGAATTCGAACGCCGGGTCTCCGGCCCCCGCCAGGAGGGCCGGGTCATCCCGGAGCCACGCGATCCAGGCTCGGTGGAGGAGAGGTCGTGGTTCGTTCCCGCTGAGGAGGGTGAGGAGCTTCAGGGCATCTTCCTTCAGGCCGAAGCCCATGTATTTCACCGCGAGCTCCAGTAGGGTTTGATCAGGGAACTCCCCTCCAAGGCTCTGGGCCAGTTCGGCGCCTTCCTTCTCGACCAGTCCGGTGGTTTGGTCCGTCCCCGGGTTCCTGTTTACCGCCGCCCCACGACCCCCTTCTTGCGCCGCCTGGAGGTACGCCTCGGTTCTCACGAAGTGGTGCAAAGGATCGAGGGCCAACAGCTCGTCCCCCGCTTCCCCGGCCAAAGCGCTGTCCTGCGTTTTCCTGCCGATGACGGCCAACGCCTGCCAGGCCGGAACGCTGTACCGATCGAAGTTGATGGCGAGGCGGGCGTAGCGGGTGGCCTCTTCGTAGTCCCCTCCTGCGATCATGATCTCGGCGAGGGCTACATACGATGCCGCTCTGTATCCGACGGCCCGGGCGGCCCAACCGAAGGCGTCCCTGGCGTCGGCCGGCCGCCCGAAGGCTCGATAGATGGTGCCAGCGAGGAAGTTCGCCTTCGCGTCGTAGGCGTCGAGTTGTAACGCCTGATTCACCCGGTGCAGCGCGACCCCGTAGGACGCGCTTCGGTAAAGGAGCTCTGCCGATCCCAGAAGCGCATCCCGATTCCATGGTTCAGCCTGGAGGGCCAACTCGAAGAGATCCCGGGCCCGGGCATAATCCCGGCCTTTCATCAGCTCCCGAGCCTGGAACACCATGCGGTCCACATCCGGGAGGTCGGGGAAGGCACCCGGGTCGGTGTCGAAGGGCCGATTGAGCCTGCGGGCCACCGGATCGGAGCTGTAGTCCAGGTCCAGCCCTTGGAGTTGGACTCGATACGGCTCGGCAGCCGTGACGTCCAGGAGGGTGCTGAAGGTCTGGAGGGTCTGCAGGGCTACCGGTGTGGAGCTGACCAGGGTTTCCCCCGACCACACCTTCAGCGTATCACGGATCTCGCGGAATGACGTCACTCCAACACGGAGGCGTCCGCCTTCGTTGGCCGTGTGCAGGGCTCCATTCCTAGAGGCGTCTGTGAGCCCACCGGTCCCCTCCAGCGGAAACCAGGTCTCGGTCCACCGACTGGTTGACATGGGATCGAAGCCAGCCTGGGTGATGGGGTTCACGTGGGAGCCCGGCGAATACTGGACGAAGAGTCGCCCTGCTTGGAACTCCACGTACTGCCCATCCGTGTCGGTCAGTAGTTCTTCCCAGACGCCGCCTTCCCGGGAAAGAGCCCACAACCACAGCTTCTGGCCCGGCATGTCTTCGTACCGGGCCCAGTGGCCGAAGCCGTAGTCCTCGTCGTGGTAGTAACCCCCGAAGAAGTCGTTCAGCTCACCCACTACGTGATAGGACTTATGGCCCTCGAATCGGTTGTTGTCGTAGAGGGGCAAGTACCTGCCCTGGTCGTCCACCGGCCAGGCTTCCGCTTCACCTGAGTGGCGGAGGTAGGCGTCACCTGGCATCGACATCTCCAGGTCGTCCTGAGCGAACGCCGCAGCAGTCATCCAGTTGTAGTAGGGTTGTTCCAGTGGCGTGGGATTGTACCACAGGACATTGGTCTCGAAGTAAGCCCGATCGGCCGGGAGGCGGATCTCCACCCGCCAGTGAGTTCGAGAGGGGAGGTCCATGCTTCCTACCCAGCAACTCACGCTCCCGTCAGGGTTCTCCACCATCGTGTAGTCGACAGGGGTGGCGGTGGCGGGGGTGTGACCAATGACTCCGAAGTTAAACTCGATTCCACCCGAGGTCCAAGGACCGCGTAGCGCGATGTTTCGGAACTTCATAACCTCGTTCCGATAGATGAATTCGTGCCCGGTTTCCTTTACGACGGCGCCCCAGACCTTTCCCCCGACCTCCGGCAGAACGAAAACCTCGATCCACTCGTTCTCCAGCTTCACCACTTTCCACTCCTGGGGCTCGGAGGTGGCGGAGTACCCCTCGAAGGAATGGTAGGGATAAAGGCGCGAATCTTTGATGAGGATCGGAACCGGATTTGGCTCGGAAAACGGATAGGTGTCGAGGGTCCGGATCTCCTCTGAAATCCGTGCAGCCGGGAGGGAGGTCTGAGCCTCCGCCATGTTCGGGGCCAGCCCGGCCAGTAGGACCGCGAGTCCGAGAACACGCCTTCCAGAACGCCAAGTGCAGGACATGATCGTGCCCAATCCTTTAGTGGTTTTCCCTCAGAAGTACTTCCTGAGGTTTTCCAGGACCCGTTCCTGGGCTCCTGCGGCCACGGAGCCGACGGCGGGAAGAGAACCGGGGAAGCTCCAAAGGTGCCCCAGCTCCAGCTGTGCATCTTTGGATGACCCTGACATCAGAACTTCCCCCCGAGCCAGGAGCGGGGTGTACCATTTCGGGTTCCCGGCCTCATTGAGAGGGGCGGCCAGGAGATCGCCTCCGTCGATGGTGCCGATCACGACCCAAGGCCGCTCCCCCTGATAGGTAGTGGCCAGGGGCCCCCGCTCCGGATCGATCACGAGCTCGCCGGGCCAGATGACGTCCCAGAGCCGGCCCCCCGTTCCGATAGCTTCCCCCAAGAGCATCCGTGGATCTCCTCCCCCTTCCGATATCACCTCCAGAAGGTCTTCACTGAGGGCACCCGCCCAAATAATGAACCCATCGGCAAACCCCAGCAGTTGGGTGTGGAAGCTGGAACGGGCCAGGAGCCCGGCGTCGTGCACGGCCACCAGGATGGCCGAGTCCTCCGGAGGGCGGAACATGAGCCTGGCGAAGGCTTCCGGTCGGATCGACACCTGGGTACCGGGAGGGAGAGTCGGCATAGGCTCTAAGCTGGGGTCGAGTTATGTGGTCCGTCCAGATCGAACGTCCGAGGCCTTCCGGGTGTGACCCCCATCACTTCCCCGCCCGGAGGGTAGCGGTACCTTCGAGCATGCTAACTGGCACGAAGCGAGTCGATGCTCCCGGCCTCAAAGGCTGGCTGGCCGGCCGGACGGGCCGAAAAGGCGACCGGACCTTCCGGATTCGGCTTTTGACACAGGCTTTCTGGGCCGCTGTGTCTCTCCTTCTGGGCGTCCAGCTCGCAATGTTTTACAGGGCCGCCCAGGCCGGGTCCCTCCCTCTCCCCACAAGGCCCCCGGGAGTGGAGGGGTATCTCCCCATCAGTGGCCTGATGGGGATTCTGGACTGGGTATATCAAGGGACCCTCAACACCATCCACCCAGCGGCCACCGTCCTGATCCTGATCGCCCTGGCCATGGCTCTCCTTCTACGGAAGGGCTTTTGTTCGTGGCTGTGCCCCGTGGGGTTTCTCTCGGAGCTGCTGGCGAGGTTCGGTCGGTGGTCCTTCGGCCGGAACTTCCGGATATGGAAGTGGCTGGACATCCCCCTTCGGAGCTTAAAGTACCTCGTTCTGGCCTTTTTCCTCTGGGCCATTGTCACCATGACGGCCGATCAACTCCAGGCTTTCATCCAGTCACCGTACAACCGGGTGGCCGACATCAAGATGGGGCTTTTCTTCGTGGAGTTGGGGAAGGTGGGGACGATCGTGATGGGGATCCTGGTGTTGGGCTCCGTCTTCGTCCAGGGATTCTGGTGTCGGTACCTATGTCCCTACGGAGCCCTCCTCGGGTTCTTTTCCTGGCCCTCTCCCACCCGCATCGCCCGGAATGCCGATCCCTGCGTGGACTGTGGCTTGTGTGACAAGGTTTGTATGGCCCGCCTCCCGGTCTCCTCATCCCGGAACGTGCTGAGCCCTGAATGCACGGGATGCCTGGACTGCATTGCGGTGTGCCCGGTGACGGAAGCCCTCGAGGTGAGGACCGTGGGGCGCCGTCGCGTCTCGTCCGTCCTGTTCGCCGGCGCGCTCATGGGGATTTTCCTGGCAGGGTACGTGGGAGCACGAACCTCCGGGGTCTGGTCCAACGAAATCTCGGACCAGGAATACGTCGAGCGAATCCCCGACATCCACTCGCCGGCCTACGGGCACCCAGGTAGCTGATTGATCGGGAGGGGCATCCGCTCCCCCGGTAGCAGAGAACCGTCACCGAGGTATCTCCGAACAGACGCCCCTCCTCTTGCCACGGGCACCTCACTCCGTAGTTTGCTTAACCTGGTTTAGGACTTCGTGTTCGAAGGTGGTCTCCGGCGGGCTTCCCGGCGTTGCGAGGTGGCCAGGAGACCCTTGATCCGTGCAAGGAGTGGGGAATGGATATCAGAGGGTATTTCGTCTCGGACATTCCGAGAAGGGCTTTCCTTGAGAAGACGTTCAAGGGAGGGATGGTGGTGGCGGCAGGACCGTCTCTTCTCGGCATTCTTGAGGGATGTGCGAGCCCGGAGATGGCCAGCGCCAAGGTACAGATCGATCCGCACGTGCTGGACAAGACGATTGGTGCCGCCCTCGCCAACGGGGGTGAGTTCGCGGACGTCTATGTGGAGAACCGCATCGCCCGATCCATCGTCATGGAGGAATCCCGCTTCAAGAGCGCGGAGTTCGGAGTCAGCCAGGGCGCAGGCGTCCGGGTCATATCGGGGGACAAGACCGGATACGCCTTTACCGAGGAGATCACGGAGGAGGCTCTTCTTCGGGCGGCCGAGGTGGCCTCGTACATCGCTCGGGGTACCGATGTGATCCAGCCGGTGGCCATCGCAGCTCCCACCCAGAGGCAGACATTCGGGTCGGTTCAGCTACCGCTGGAAGACATCGCCGACAGCCGACGACTGGAGGTCATGGAGCGAGCGAACCAGGCTGCCCTGGATTACGACAGCCGGATCGCCATGGCCAGCATCAACTACAACGATGAAATCAGGGGTCGGGCGCTGGCCACCAGCGAGGGTGTTTACCTCACCGACGAACAACCCCTCCTCTTCTTCATCGTTCAAGCCCTGGGCGTCGGAAACGGTACCCGCCACATGGGCCGGGAGCGCCTCAGCCGTCACAGCGGCTTCGAGATGTTCGACGAAGTCACCCCGGAGGAGGTAGCCCAGACCTGTGCCCGTGAGTCCATCGCCATGCTTGAGGCTCAGGACGCCCCGGCGGGCCGGATGGACGTGGTGATGCAGAACGGATGGGGCGGCGTGCTGGTTCATGAAGCCGTGGGTCATCCCCTGGAGGCCGACAACATCGCTCGGGGGATCGGAGCATTCACCGGCAAGCTGGGGCAGAAGGTGGCCAGCGACGTCTTTACCATGGTGGACGACGGCTCCATCCCCAACATGCGGGGCACCATCGACTGGGACGACGAAGGTACTCAGGCGAAGCGGAACGTCCTCATCGAGAACGGTATCCTCAGGGCCTACATGACAGACATCCTGTCGGCTAAACAACTCGGCCTGGAGCGTACGGGGAACGGTCGGAGGGAGAGCTTCCGATATTTCCCCATCCCGCGCATGACCAACACCTTCATCGATCAGGGTGATTCGGAACCAGCCGACATCGTGGCCTCTACCGAATCAGGCCTCTACGTCCAGAGCCTCAGCGGCGGAAGCGTGAACCCCATTACTGGCGAGTTCAACTTCACCTGTCGGGAAGCCTACCTAATCGAGAACGGACAAAAGACCACGCCGGTCAAAGGAGCCACGCTGGTGGGTAACTGCCAGGAGGTGGTCTCCAGCGTCGACGCAGTGGGCAACGATCTCGCGTTCGGGCCAGGGATTTGCGGAAAGGGCCAATCAGCGGAGGTCTCGGCGGGGCAACCGACGGTGAGAATCAGGGGAATCAACGTTGGCGGAAGCCGCGCCTGACCGCGGACTGCACACATATTGGGGAGGATTTGTCATGCAGTACGATGATCTTTCGAAAGAGCTTGTTGACCGCTGCCTGAGCATGGGCGCCGAATCCGCGGAAGTCCTCGTTGAAGAAGGGCGCCAGCTGAACATGGAGGTTCGGAATGGCACCCTGGAGACCATCCAGGAATCGTCGTCTCACGGGGTGGGTTTCCGGGTATTCAAAGAGGGAAAGATGGGGTTTGCCCACTCCAATGATCTCTCGGATGGGGCCGTAAACGAAGCCATCCGTAGCGCGGTGAGCTTCGCCGGGCACATGACCACTGACGAGCACAATCTTCTCCCGTCCGAAAAGGGAGTCACGGAGGTGGAGGGCCTCTTCGATCCTGGCATGGGTACAGTCTCCATGGACGAGAAGATCGAGATGGTTACCAATTTGGAGGAGCTCGCCATGCGGGACTCCAGAATCACCCTCAGTAACGGAGCCAGCTATGGGGAAGGGGAGGGCGAGACCTTCCTGGCCAATTCCAATGGGGTGGCGAAGGGCTACCGCTCGACGGCCTGTGGCCTGGGTGTGTCCGTGGTTGCGGAGAAGGGAGATCAAAAGTCTTCCGGGGGTGAGGGCTGTAACCGGCGGTTCTTTTCGGACCTCCTGCCGGCCGAAGAGATCGCAGAAGAGGCTGCCCGTAGCGCCTACGAGATGTTGGACCCCCAGATGGTCAGGACGCAGAGGGCGCCGGTGGTCTTCGATCCTGACGTCGCAGGGTCTCTGTTGGGGGGCATCCTGGGTGCCATCAACGGGGAGCGCGTGCTTCAGGGCGCCAGCTTCCTGGCCGACAAGGTAGGTGAGACGATCTCCTCGGAGCTCCTCACCGTGGTGGACGACGGCACTCTCCCCAGGGGATTGGCGAGCAGTCCTTTCGACGGGGAAGGGGTCCCGACCCGGCGTCGGACCATCATCGATCGGGGTGTCCTCCAGGGGTTCATGTACAACACCATGGTGGCCTCCCGCGCCGGCGTGGAGAGCACAGGGAACGCGTCCAGGGGAGGGTTCTCCAGTCTCCCAGGAATCGGCCCCCATGCCTTCTACGTGGAGCCGGGTGAGACCGACCCGGAGGAGATCATCCGAACCACGGCCAACGGCCTGTATCTGAAGGGTGTGACCGGGTACGGCATCAACCCCGTCAACGGGGATTTCAGCGGCGGAGCACAGGGATTCTGGATTCAGAACGGCCGTTTGGCTTTCCCTGTCATGGGACTCACGATCGCCGCTTCGGCCGACGAAATGCTGAATGGCATCGACATGTTGGGGACGGACCTGGACCTGAACCGGACCATGACGGCCCCCACCCTCCGGATCAGGGAGATGCAGATCGGGGGGACGTAGGCCGGGCTTACCGAGGGAATCAGCTCGATCCCAACTTGCCCGCCGTCCTTCCCTCGCCCCATCCTCTTCCACGGTGAAGGTTCTCAGAACCAGAGCGAGATCAGGCTTGTCCCGGAGACACCCATGAGAATGCCCAAGCTCCTCCTAGGCGCCTTGGCGGTTTTATCCGCTACCCTCCTTCTCTTCTCCTCTTCCGTCCTGGCCCAGGAGGTCCGGCGAGATACGACGCCCGACGGCTTGAAGAGAATGACCGTAGACGATTTTGCCCTGTGGAGGTCCGTTGGGCAGACCTCCCTCTCTCCCGACGGTCGCTGGGTGACCTATGCCTACAGTCAGAGGGAGGTGGACGACTCCCTGTTCATCCAGCCTCTCGCCGGCGGAGAAGCCCACGTGGTGGTCCGGGGCAGCGGCCCTCGGTTCAGCGGTGACTCTCGATGGGTGGCCTATTATGTCAGTCCGGAGGACGGGGAGAGTGGTGGAGGCCGGGCCGGTGGCGGCCCCCCCGGCGGTGGAGGGAGAGGACAGGGAGGTGGTGGCGGTCAGGCCCGGGCTCTGGAGCTGTATGACCTGGCGGAGGGAGACACGGTCAGGTGGGAGAACGTCCAGGGTTTCGGGTTCTCCGAGAGCGGCAGCGCTCTGGTGGTGAAAAAGCGGAAGGCCGACTCGGATGCGGAGCACGACGGGACGGACCTCCTGATTCGTTACCTCCTCTCCGGTCAGGAAGAGCTCATCTCTTACGTGGATGAATGGGCCTTCGATGAAAGGGGTAACCGGCTCGCCTACTCACTGGACACGCCGGAAGGGGAATCCAACGGTGTCCATCTTCTCGATCTGGCCACCAGGGCCCGGCGGGTCCTGGACTCCGAACGGGAGGTGAGTTACTCCAGGCTCACCTGGGGGGACGAAAAAGACGCACCCTCTTCTGATGCGCTAGCGGTTCTCAAGGGAAGGGAAGATGAGGATCTGGTGGAGATGGAAAACGCCCTCCTCCTCTGGCCCGCGTTGTCCGAGTCCACCTCTCCCATAATCCTCGATCCGCGGTCGGCCAAGGACAGCACGGATGCTCGGGTCCCGGATCCCCTTGTGGACGGTTGGGTCCTGAGCGAGAAAGGGGTCCTGAATTGGGCCAAAGGCGCCGACCGGATCTTCGTTGCCACTCGGCCCCAGCTTCCGGCGCCGAAGACGCTGTGTAAGGCCGCTGATGAGAATGGCAGAGGGCGAGGCGCCAGGAGCGACTCCGCTTCCTCCGGCTCCGATTCTACCGAGACCTCACCAAAGATCACGAAGCTTTCCACCATGGCCTCCCGTTACGGCCTCGATGGCCGGCCCTTGGGGCCCGAGGAGGTCATGGGAGAGACCTGCCCGGACTTCATGGCCGACGTGGACATCTGGCACATCAAGGATGAGCGACTCCAATCCGTCCAGATGATCCGGGCCAACCGAGACCGGAACCAGACCTACACGTCCGTGGTCCACATCGATGGCGCCGGATCAAACGCAACAGCCCGTTTTGTCCAACTCACCGACGAGACCATGGAAGCCGTTCAGGTCAGCGAAAACGATCGTGTGGCCATGGGCCGGAACGACAAACCCTACCGCTCCGACTGGGAGCCCGGTCGGGGTGACTACTATCTCGTCGATATGGAGACCGGGGAGCGAACGCCGGTTCTGGAGGGCCACCAACGGACCCTCGGGTTCAGCCCCGACGGGAAGCACTACCTCTACTGGAAGGATCAGAACGTCTGGAGCTACGAAACCCGGTCCGGTGACCACGTGAACCTCACCGACGGGTTCCCGGTTTCGTTGGTGAACGAGCAGTTCGATCGTCTGGGGGAAAAACCACCCCACGGCATCGCCGGTTGGACCAAAGACACCACCGGGGTGATCCTGAATCACCGCTACGACCTCTACCTCCAACCCCTGAACGGTGGCCCGCCCACCAACCTGACCAACGGAGCTGGAGCTGAGGGTGAGATCCAGTTCCGGATTCTCGACCTGGATCCTGACGAGGAACTCACGGATTTGTCGGCTCCCATGACGCTTACCGCCTATGGGCAGTGGACAAAGAAGGCCGGGTTCTATCGTCTCGACAATCCAGGAGGTGGTGCTCCGCCTCGACCCCTGGTGTGGGAAGACGCTCGGTTTGGACGCCCGACGAAGGCCGACTCCGCCGACGTGGTCCTCTTCACCCGGCAGGACTTCGAAACATTTCCGGATTACCACGTAGCTGGCCTGGGTTTCGATGATGCCGACCAGGTCACCGAAGCCAACCCTCAGCAGGCCGAGTTCAACTGGGGCCGCAGGGTTCTTTTCGACTATGAGACCCGCGACGGCGTCAGGCTACAGGGCACCCTGGGCATTCCCTACGACTATGTGGATGGGGAAAAGCGGCCGATGCTGGTGAACTACTACGAGAAGAACTCTCAGAACCTCCACTCGTATCCCACGCCCATCTCCCGAGACACCCCCATGTTCTCTCACTACGTGAGCGCCGGATACTTGGTCATGCAGCCCGATGTCCATTTCCGCATCGGAGAGACCCACACCGAGATGCTGGAAGCCATCAACCTGGCAATCGAAAAAGTGGTAGAGATGGGCTATGTGGACCCGGATCGCATCGGCCTCCACGGGCACTCGTTCAGCGGCCAAGGCTCGGCCTACATCGCCACCCACTCGGACCGGTTCGCCGCCATCGTGGCGGGTGCGGCGGCCACGAACCTGATCAGTGACTTCAATCAGTTGTGGAAGAGCTCCGGGACGAATCAGCACGGATACGACACCTACGGCCAGGGGCGGTTCGGGACCAACCCGTACGACGACCTCGAGCTCTTCTTGGATCAGTCGGCCACGCCCAACGCCGGGAACATGAATACTCCGCTTCTGATCCTCCACGGCACCGCCGACGGATCCGTGGAATGGCTCCAGGCCGTCGAGTTCTACAATGGTCTCCGCTGGCATGAAAAAGAGAACGTCATCCTCATGTCCTACCCCGGGGAGCCCCACCACCTGCGGGTTTATGAAAACCAGAGGGATTTCCAGATCCGGATGCGGCAGTTCTTCGATCATTGGCTGTGGGACAAGCCGGCGCCGAGGTGGATGGAATCGGGGCGTACGTTCCTCCAGAAGGAAAGGGACAGGGCCATGGTCGAGAACGGCGGGAACGGAAATGGGAGGAGTGGACGTAGTGATTAGGGGTGGATGTAGTGACCCGGGGTGGATGCAGTGAGTCGGGGAGGAAGAGAAGTATGAGCAGAAGAGAGCTGTACCTTTACGAAGAGATCATGCTCCTGGCCCTTCGGGACAAAGAGGGGACGGTGGCGGCCAACGACACCAGCTTCGCCTACACGCTGGGGGGCGCCCTCTTGGCGGAGCTCCTTTTGATGGAAAAGGTCTCGGTTGAAACGGTCAAGAAGAAGAAGCTGATCAATCTCGAGAATACGGCGTCCACCGGAGACCCTCTTCTGGACGAGTGTCTCCAGAAGCTGAGAGACGCGAAGCGGCGAGCCGCCACGACCACGTGGGTTTCTCGCTTCACGGGGATCAAGAAACTCAGGCACCGAGCGGCACAACAACTTTGCCGACGGGGGATTTTGAGGGCCGATGAGGGGAAGGTCCTCCTGATCTTCACCCGGAAGGTCTATCCGGAGCTGGATCCTGGCCCCGAACGGGATGTCGTGGAACGCCTCCGAAACGCCATCTTTACGGATGTCCAGGAGCTGGATCCCCGAACTACCGTCCTGGTGGCTTTGTCCGACAAGGCGGGAATCCTCAAAAACCACTTCGACAAGAAGGACTTGAAGGCTCGAAAGGCCCGGATCGAAAAGATCGGGGAGGGTGAGGTCACGGCCGCGGCTGTAAGAGAAGTGGTCGAGGCCATGACAGCGGCCATCGCCGCCTCCGTGGCAGCAACGGCGGCGGTCTCGGCGGCCACCTGAACCGGGATCATAAAAAAACCATGGGATGGTCGCATGAAAAAAGGTCTTGAGGGTCTGGGGCGTTGGTGGGGGGGCTCCGTCGTCCTGGCGGGCTTGTTGCTCGTATGCCCGATGTTTGTTGGGGCCGGCGCTGGAGGTTCCAGCCAGGAGCTCGGACCCTCCCTCGTGGAATTCCAGAGGGAAATCGTCCTGAAGCTCACGGGAGGAAAAGAGATCGTCCCTGGATCGACCCTGGCCGACCGGTTCACTCCGGAGAGGCGCGCGGTGGCGAGGGACTACCTCTCCTCGGTTTTTCAAACCATGGATCTGGAGCCCCTGCGGCATCCTTATCGCGAAAACGGTGAGTCGGTGTACGCGCTACTCCCCAGCACCACAGGGAGCGATGAGTTCATCGTGGTCGGTGCTCACTTCGACACCGTGGACCGGTCTCCCGGCGCCAGCGACAACGCCACGGGTTGTGCCACGGTTCTCGGCGTGGCCCGAGGCCTGTCGTCTCTCCAGGTAAGGGGGCGGGGTGTCTTCTTCGTCCTCTTCGACGAGGAAGAGAGGGGGCTGCAGGGAAGCCGGGCGTTCGCCCAGAAGCTGGTGGATGAGGGGAAGAACGTGGTGGCCGTCCACACCATCGATCAGATGGGCTGGGACGGGGACGGCGATGGGGCCATCGAGTTGGAGGTCCCTTACGAAGGTGCTCTGGAGCTGTACCGGGAGGCCGCTGCGGTCACGGGGTTCTCTGGGCACATCCATGTGACCAGCGAGACCGGATCGGATCACACGGCTTTCCGGCGGCTGGGGATGCCGGCCGTGGGGTTAACCGAAGAGTACCGGAACGGCGACACCACACCCCACATTCATCGGCCCACCGACACCTGGGATACGGTGGACTTCGAGTACCTCGCCGCGGGGACACGCCTGGTGGAGGCGGCGGTAACGAAGATACTGAGAGGGAATTGAGGGACTAGCGGATCCGCAGAAGGAGCCCCGGCAGCCGCAGCTTCCTCAGGCCACCGCGCCGTTCGGGAACACCGATAGATGAACCAGGTGCCCGTTATGCCGGAGCTCTCCGCCGGTGACCCTCCCGTGAAGGGTCGAGTACTCACCGCTCCCCACACATGGGGCTGACACCCGTTCGGCGTCTTGCATAGAGGTTGCCAGAGCTCTGAGGTCGTCGAACTTGGCGGGAGTTTCGGCGGTACCCGGCGGTCCGGCTGAAAGGGCGGTCATGAGGTACCCTGTCACCAGTCGGCGGTGGACCGACGCGTAAAGTTCCGGTGTCCCCAGGGCATCCAGCCCCAGTAGTTGCTTGCCGAAGAAGGCCAGGACGCCCACCTGACCGTCGAGGAGAGGGAAGTTTTCGTAGCTGTCCATGAAGCCCTGCTGCATCTCCTCGCAGCTCCATTTTCCAGGGTCCATGCACGAGATGGGGACCTTGGTGACGCTGTCCGGTCCCAGGAGCACGGTCTGGTTGGTGGAATGGTTGTCCTGCATCCCGTGGAATGTCTCGCAGTCCAGGAGGAGCACCGGATCCGACCCCCTGTTCCGAGCCACCAGGTGAGGCGGCGAACCTCCGCCTTTTTCCTCCACGGTGACAACGCCCCGTCTGATGGCGTCCGTGATAAGGACGTAAGACATCTCCGGATGATCCGCTGCCACCACCGGGAATATGGTGAGCCATCCTTGTCTCTGGGGCTTGTCGGCGAAGGCTAGGAGCATTAGACACCCCCCTCCCCCGTCACCTCCCACGCCGACGGGACCGACGGCGATCTTAGGGAGAGGTGAACCAAATGACCCTGATAGGTCAGGTCTCCGCCCGCCACCGGCCCTGTAAGAGTGCAGTACTCTCCCACCCCGATTTTCTTCGCCGGCACTCTTTCGGCGTCCCCTATTCCAGCCACAATCCTCTGAGCTTTTGTTTCGAGAGCAGAGAGATCTTCATTCTCCACGGGCGAGGCGCCCAGAGCCTCCTTGATGAACCGGACGTGGAGCCGGCGATGAAGGGGGCTGTAGAGGTTGGGGGAGCCCAGAGCCTCCAAGCCCATCATCCGGTTACCGAGGAAGGCCAGGAGGCCCACCTGACTCCTCAGAATCGGGAAGTTCTCCAGCCATTCGGTGATCTCGGTCTCCCGGTTGGAGGGCAGCCATCCCCCTCGTTCCACCGGGGACGCCGGGATCTGCGTGACGCTGTTTCCCCCCAGGAGGATGGACCGCTCCACCAGCCGACCGGGGTTCTCACCGGGGAGAGGCTCGCCAGCCAGGACCAGAAGGGGGTGGAGACTGTTGTTCCGAGCCAAAAGGAGTGGCGTTGGGCTGTCGCCCTTTTCCCGGACGGTCAGAACTTCGGAGTCCTGGATTTCCGTGGAAAGGAGGTAGGGAAGCATCGGCCCGTGGGGGGCGATAACTGGGAAAATGGTGAGCTTTTTGTGGCTGATTGGAGCGTCGATGAACGCTTCGAACATGGCCACTTTTCCCCACGTGGACGTGTCGGGCCTGGGGCGGAAGTGCCCACCAGGCCCACCGGAAGAGTGAAGCGGAGGCGTCAAAAGGGCGTCAAACCGTCGGCGCAGGTCCATTGGACTCCCATTCAGACAAGCAAAATCCTGGATTCCGGGGCTTTTCCGAGCCGGATCTCTCCCTTCTACAGGGGATTAAATGCGGTGGTAGGTCTTTTCTGGCTCTTATCTGGCCGTTTTTGGGAGAAAATCAGCCTCCCTGTGAGGCGTTCCCCAGCCGTCCTGTATAGGCCACGAGAGGATCTGCCACCCATTGTCCGGTTTCCGCTCGGAATCGCTCCTGATTCCAGGTGACCGAACCGTTTACGTCTCTTGCCATTGTGACTCTGAGGTCGCCCTCCATGGGTTCGGGCCGGACGGTTTGAAAAACCCACGAGGCTCCTGCCGCCGGGACGTTGGCCTCCAGCCGCTGGAGCACCGGCCACCGGGTGTCGAGCCAGTATCCGACCCACTTGTCCTGAGCCTGCTCGTAGGCCCAGACCCGGAAAACCTCCCAGGCCGAGGTTTGCCCCACGGCGGTAACTTTCTCCATCACCCCACATCCGTCCAGAATAGGGGTGATATCGGACCGGACTCTCATTCCCTCCGCTTCGGCGGAATCCGCCTCCACCGCTCCGGCCCACTCTCCGATCAAGAAGTCCAAGGTTCGGTATTCCGGCCCGGGGCACCGGAGCGTGGTGACGGAAGGCCCGTTCAGCAGGGCACCCTGGTAGAGCGGCTCCCTTCTCGAGAATTCCATGATCCACGAGGAATCCCACGTGCGGCCGGCGTCCTGAGAAATGCCGTCCTGCCAGCGAAGGGAGTTGGGCGTGATATCGGAGAACGTGAACCGGGTGATGGTCGTATCGCCCTCTGCGGTGAGGTTGTGGCTGAAGAACTCGCCCCGGTTGTGCCTGAATCCGCCGTAGAGCTCACCGAACCGGGGATCTCCGGTGTTGGGCCACAACAGGACGAGGTCCCATTGCCCTCGTTGGGGATTAAAAGCTCGCACGCTGAACCCGACCACGAACTCGCCGAAGGCGTGCCCCCTCCAATGCTCCACCAGGCCACATCCGGCCACGACCGGGTACACCCTGGCCGTCGCGGCACCCGTGTCGAACCATCGAACGTCTTCGGCGGGTCGGTTCCGGTTCAAGACATCCCACTCCCCGATCCAGAAGTCGAATGCTCGGGACTCCGGGCCGCACGCACCCTGCCCACTCAAAGACCCCGGAACGGCCATCAGACATAGGATGGCAAGGGCGGATAGTCTCGATCTCATTTCTTTCTCCTATGGAGTTCGACAGGTACTCGGGCCCGCCCTCGGACCTTCGCTTCCCACCAATTCTGGTAGAGGTCTACGCTGAACATGAGGAGGAGGATGAAGATCACGATCCATTGCGGGATGTATGGGAACTCACTGTCGTTTACGGCCAGCTCGGCCACATGTCCGCCCTCCAGGAATAGGACGAAGCCCACAAGCAGGAGTACGAAGAGGCCTAAGATTTCGAAGTCCGGGTTCTCGTTGAGGAAGCGGGCCAAGGGGTTTGCGAAGATGAGCATGAGAACAACCGAGATCACCACCGAGCCCACCATCACCGCGAACACGTCCGTCATCCCTACGACGGTCAGAATGGAGTCCACGGAAAAGAGAAGGTTCATTCCAACGATCACCGCCACGACCTCTCCAAAGCTCTCGGTTTTTTCCACCTCTTCCTCGATCCCTTTTGCTTTGACCCGCAGTTCCTTCACTCCCTTCCAGATCAGGATCAGGCCACCGAGGAATAAGACGATGGCTTTTACGCTGAGGGATGCCTCGATCGAGAGATTCGGCAGGGGCTCCCACGTACCGCTCATGAACGTCTTGGTGGCCACCGTCAGGAGCCAGCTAACCAGACCCAGGAGGACGATTCGGAAAAGCATGGCCAGGATCAGACCCACCTGGATTGCCAGGCCTTGTTTCTGGGCGGGGAGCTTGTTGGCCAGAACCGTGATGATGATCAGGTTGTCAGCCCCCAGGGCCACCTGAATCAGCGTGACGGAAAAGAGAGCGGCCCAAAAGGCCGGATCGGCGAAAAGGTCGATCATTGTCTGGTACCCTGAAAACGGTTCTTTCTGTGACGGCCCGGTCCCGGGTTCGGGGCAGCATTCTTCAGCACGAAGTTCGGAGAGATGAGGTGGAGGGGGCAAGGTCGGAGGAAGGAGACCGAAGGAAAGCAACGGGACGCGTCGAATCCGGCCGGTCTGCCATCCTCGCGAAATGCGAGTCCGGCGTTTTGCAGAACACCCGAGTCTTCGCGACCTGTTGGTCCCTGGCGAGACTGCTCTCATGTACTCCCGCTGCCTGGTCTGCAGCGAAGCCAAGCTCCTCTCCAACACCGACCCCATCAGCCCTTTTCGGGCCGGGTCCGTGATGGGAGTCCGGGGCTGGGAACGTTCTCCCGGGTGCGGCGGTGCCCACGCTGCAAGGACTCTGTCCAGGGCGGTCTCCATCTCGGCAGGATCCTGGCCGAGACCGCCTCCAACGAGCCATCTTTGCCTTTTCCAGTACTGCACCCCAAAATCCACCCTGACCGTCTCGTTTAGCAGTACCTCCCGAGGACTCGGAGGAGGACGTTGACCATGGCTCTTTTTGTGCCCGGACCCATCAGCCGCCGGTCCTTTCTCGCCGGCACCGCGGCCGCCCTTCCAGCGGTGTATTCCTTCGCCCTATCCGGCTGCGGGCCGGACCAGGCCTCCGATGAGGCAGTGGGCACCGACTCGCTGGATTCACTCTTCCGGATTTCTTTAGCCGAGTGGTCTTTGCACCGTGCCCTGAATGCTGGGGAGCTGAACAACCTGGACTTCCCCCGGGTGACCAAGGAGGAGTTCGGAATCGAAGGAGTGGAGTACGTGAACTCCTTCTTCAAGGACAAGGCCGAGGACCTCACGTATCTGGCCGATCTAAAAACCCGGTGCGACGGTCTCGGGGTCACGAGCGTCCTGATCATGTGCGACGGTGAGGGGGCCCTCGGTGACCCGGACCGGGCGGCCAGGAACCAAGCCGTTGAGAACCACTACCGCTGGGTGGAAGCCGCCCGATACCTGGGATGCCATTCCATAAGGGTCAACGCCCAGTCCCAGGGTACGCCCGAGGAGCAAAAAGATCTGGCCGCCGATGGCCTCCGTCTCCTTTCGGAGTTCGCCGACGACAGGGACATCAATGTCCTGGTGGAGAACCATGGGGGCCTGTCCTCCAATGGGGCTTGGCTCGCCGGGGTGATGGAGGCGGTGGATCACCCACGCTGCGGCACCCTCCCCGATTTCGGGAACTTCAATCTCGGAGGCGGAGAGACCTACGATCGGTATCTGGGGATGGAGGAGCTCATGCCGTATGCCATGGCCGTGAGCGCCAAGTCCCACGTCTTCGACGAAGCCGGCGACGAGTCGCAGATGGACTTCACCCGCATCATGCGGACAGTTCTCAAGGCGGGTTACCGGGGATGGGTCGGAATCGAGTACGAGGGCTCGGAGCATACGGAGCCGGAGGGAATCCGGTTGACCAAGGCACTGTTGGAACGGATCCGAATCGACCTGGCTCTGGAGTTCTCGGCGTCCGCCGAGTAGGGCGACAACGCCATTGTCTCGATCGAGTTGAACAGGAATCGCTAATGGATCCGTCCACGCGCATCGCCCGGAAGATGGCGGCCCTGTCCGCCATGGGCTTTCAGCGTGTGGAGTCCCCGGCAATCCCGCCGGAATTGATCCCTTTGGGTGACGGTCGATACAAGGTTACCTGCGGCCAACCTTCCATGGGGACGCTCGTTTCGATCACCGGTCTTCACCAGTCCTCCGGTCTCATCCAGGAAGCTGCCGGTCTCGCTTTCAGGGAGATGGTCCGGGTGGTCAACCTCCTGAACCGGTACGATCCCTCCTCGGCCCTCTCCTACTTGAACACAGAAGGTGTCATCGACGGCCCCCCGCCGGAGTTGACGGCGGTGATGTGGCAGAGCCGGTACTTTAACCAGGCCAGCCAGGGGGCTTTCGACGCAACGGTCCAACCTCTGGTGGACCTGTTCCGGAGAAGCCTGGGAGGAAGCTACGGCCAGGACTCAGCCCCCGTCGGACCGACGGAAGCTGAACTCCTCGAAGCCGTGTCCCTGGTGGACGGACGGAATGTGGGCGTGGGGGAGAAGAAGATCCGTCTTCAAACGCCGGGCATGGGCGTGACGCTGGATGGGATCGCCAAGGGGTATGTGGTTGACCGGATCGCCCAGGTTCTGACCCAGCAGGGTTTGCAGGACTTCCTTATCGATGCCGGAGGGGACATCCGGACTTCGGGCGTGAGGGAAGACGGGCAGCCGTGGCGGGTCGGAGTGCAGGATCCGCAGAAGCAGGGTGATCTCCCCGATGTCATCGGTCTCACGAACGCCTCCGTCGCTACCTCGGGAAGCTACGAAATCTATTTCGATCGCGAGCGGACCCATCACCACATCGTGAGCGCCCTGACGGGCGGCTCACCCCGAACAAGTCAAAGCGTTTCGGTTGTCGCCCCCACCACTCTGGCTGCAGACGCCCTGGCCACCAGTGTGTTTGTGATGGAGCCCGGGCGGGGCGTTTCATTTATCGAGTCTTTGCCTCAGTGCGCTTGCCTCATCGTCGACGAGCAAGGTCGGCAATGGAGATCGAGCGGATGGCGAAGCGCCACAGACCTTCCCACCCCTAAGGCAGGGATCCCATGAACGGTGCATCGAAGAACCTGGCTGGCAAGTTTCCGGACTACGGGACACTTCAGCTGATCGCACTGGTGAGCATGAGGATGCTCATCGGCTGGCACTTCCTCTACGAAGGAGTGGCCAAGCTCACGAACCCATACTGGACGTCGGCAGGCTACCTCCAGCAATCGGAGGGGTGGTTTTCCGAGATGTTCAACGACCTGGCCAACAACCAGTCGGCCTTGCCCCTGGTGGACAACCTCAACCAGTGGGGCTTGGTGTTGATCGGTCTGGCCCTTCTGGTGGGGTTCTTCTCCCGGACCGCAGCGGTGTTCGGGATCGTTGTTCTGGCCCTCTATTACGTGGCCGCGCCTCCCTTCCCGGGTCTCGAGTATGCCATGCCCGCGGAGGGAAGTTATCTGATTGTTAACAAGATTCTCATCGAACTGGCGGCACTCCTGGTGATCGTGGTCTTCCCCACGGCTCATCGGGTTGGACTGGATCGGTTCTTCTTCCGCAAGCGTTCCGCTGAGACCATGTGAACGGCCCTGACCAGCCGTAGGGCGTTATCAGGAGGCAGTAGCATGAGTGACGAGATCAAGAAGGAAGAGATAGGTCAGGATCCGAGTCGGAGAGATGTCCTGAAAGCTCTGGCGTCCGTTCCGGTCCTCGGCGTTTTCTTTGTTGGTTGGTATCAGAAGAAGCTGAAAGCCGATGCCAAGCGCGAAGCCATCATGTCCGAACTCGGGATCGCGGAGGGGGCGCCGGCGGTGATCCCCGATGCCATCTCGAGACCTCCGGGAGACCGGATTCGACTCGGGATCATCGGAAACGGTGGGGAAGGGGAAGCTTTGGTTCGGTTCGCCGGTTTCGCCCACCCCGAGTGGATCGAGGACCAGAGGGAGGCGGCGGCAAGGAATCCCCGGAACAGGGGCCTCGAGACGTTCATGTCCCAGGACGACCTCAACATCGATCTCACGGGAGTGTGCGACGTCTTCGATGTCCGTGCTCAGCGTGGGCTGGACGCGGCGGCCAACAAGGTGGGACCCACGGCCGAAAACTCCCGGGGTCAAGCGACGCGCTATCTCAGGTACCAAGACATGTTGGAAAGTGACGATGTGGACGCGGTCCTCATCGCCACCCCGGACCACTGGCACGCTCAGATGTGCATCGACGCCGCGGCGGCAGGGAAGCACATCTACGTCGAAAAAGCCATGACCCGTGAGGAGGAAGAAACCCATCAGATGTACGATGCGGTGAAAAACTCCGACGTCGTCTTCCAGTTGGGCCATCAGCAGCGGCAAACGGAAAGCCACATCAAGGCCCGTGAGGTCATCGAAGCCGGGATTCTGGGTGATATCACCCTCATCGAGACCACCACCAACCGGAACGATCCCTGGGGTGCCTGGGTCTGGGACATCCACGAAGAGGGGAACGAGAACACCATCGACTGGGAGCAGTTCGAAGGGCCTGCTCCCAACAAGGTGCCTTTCGACCTCGACCGCTTCTTCCGCTGGAGGAAGTACTTCGACTACGGGACCGGCCTCTCCGGCGACCTGTTCTCCCACGAGTACGACGCCATCAACCAGATCATGGATCTGGGGATTCCTAAGACGGCTGTTTCGTCAGGTGGGATCTACCACTTCAAGGACGGCCGGGACGTGCCCGACACATGGCAAGCTGTCCTGGAGTACCCCGATCGGGATCTTACCCTGGTTTACAGCGCCACTTTGTGGAATGGGAACTGGAGGGGGCGGGTATTCATGGGCCACGACGCCACCATGGAAGTGGACAACGGCCTCTCTATTCGCGCCGAGGGGAGTTCCACCCGGTTCCGGGAGAAGATCGACGAGGGCATCATCGACACCTCCCGGCCCATGTTCACGTTCCAGCCCGGGTTCACCGGTCTGGACGCCATCACGTCGGCTACGGCTGAATACTTCGCCCGGCGCGGCCTCCTCTATACGTACCGCGGAGGGCGGCTCACCAGCGCCTACCATCTCCACATCGCCGAGTGGCTCGATGTGATTCGGAACGGTGGCGATACCAGCTGTAACATCGAGCGAGGGTACGAGGAGGCCATCTCCTGCCACATGGCCACCAAGGCCTACCTCGAGAAGCGTGAGGTGCAGTGGGATCCGGTAGCCCGGAGAATTGTGTGACGGCGGCTGAGGGGCTCCCGGCGCTCACTTCGGAGAGAACCGTTCGCTTCGCTTCCGGACACTCCTCAGGGAGACCGGGAGCCCCTCGGCCGAACCACAATCCCCCGTTCTTGTTCTTCCATAGTAGGCGACAAACAGGGAGGGTGAAGTGAGCGCGAAGACTCGACTCGGTATCATGATGTTCCTCCAGTACGCCATCTGGGGGGCATGGGCTCCGGTCCTCTCGGTGTACCTCCTGGACGACCTGGGCTTCACCGGATTCCAGGCCGGCGTGATCTACGCTCTGCTTCCGTTGGCCACCATTCTCTCCCCGTTTATCGGAGGGCAGGTGGCGGACAGGTACTTCTCATCCGAGAAGGTCATCGCCTTCCTTCAATTCACGGGTGGAATACTCCTCATCGCCTGCGCCCAGGCCACCGGCTTCACGACTATGGCCTGGATCATGTTCTTCTACTGTCTCCTCTACGCCCCGACGCTGGCCCTGACCAACTCGGTGGCCATGATCAACTTGAAGGACTCGGAGAAGGAGTTCGGGGCCATTCGGGTTTGGGGGACCATCGGATGGATCGCCGCCGGCCTCATCCTCTCGGGGTGGCGGACGGTTGGTGGGGGGAACGAGTCCCTGATGATGGGTGGGGATATGCTGTTCCTGGCCGGTGTGGCGTCCATCGTCATGGCCCTCCAGGCCTTCATGCTCCCCAAGACCCCTCCGCAGAAGGAGGGGGTGAAACCGTGGGCATTCCTGGAGTCCATGAAGATGCTGAAGTCGAAGAGCTTCGCCGTCTTCATCGCCATCACCTTCGTGGTTTCGACGGAACTGGAGTTCTTCTACATCCTCACGGCGCCCTTCCTCCAGTCCGACGCCATCGGCGTGGCTCCGGCCAATCTTCCGGCGGTCATGACCATCGCCCAGGTGGCAGAGATCTTCGTGATGGCGTTCATGTTGTCATGGGCGCTGAAGCGCTACGGCATGCGGAAGACCCTGGCCATCGGCGTGGTAGCCTGGCCGATCCGGTACGTGATCTTCGCAATCGGAGGGCCGGCCTGGCTGGTGATCGCTTCATTGGCGCTCCACGGATTCTGCTACGTGTTCTTCTTCGTGGCCGCCTTCATCTACGTGGACAAGGTCGCCCCGCCTGACATCCGTGCGTCGGCCCAGAGCATGATCGCCATTGTGGCCTTGGGGCTGGGTAGGTTCCTAGGCAGCCTGTTTGCGGGGAAGATCCAGGAGATCTTCACCACCGACGCCGGAACCGACTGGACAGGTGTGTTTTTGGTGCCATGTGCGCTGACGTTCCTTTGCGCGGTGGCTTTCTTGCTCTTCTTCCGGGAGCAAGGCGGGTCCGAAGCGGAAGCAGTTGCGTGATCTACAATCAACCAAAGGTGAGTGTTTGATGGGTGCGAAAAGACTCGGGATCGGTTTTGTGGGAGGTGGTTTCGTCGGCAAGTTCCACATCCGTTCCTTCGTTGGGGTGAGAGACGCCGATGTGCTGGGGGTTGTGGGCGGGGATGACGACTCGGCCGAGGAGGCCGCCGCTCTGGCTCGGTCCTTGGGCGTGGGGGACGCGAAGGCCTTCGATTCCATCACGGACATGGTGGCCGATCCTACCATCGATGCCATCTGGATCTGCGCTCCCAACTTCACCCGTTTGGAAGTCATGGAGGAGATCGTCGAGGCCCTCGAGTCGGGGAAGGGGGAGCTCGTCGGGATCGCGTGCGAAAAGCCGTTGGGTCGAACGGCGGCGGAAGCTCGGAAAATGCTGGAGCTCGTGAAACGAGCCGGTGTTCAGGACGGGTACCTGGAGAACCAACTCTTCTCTCCAGGAGTCGTCCGAGGAAAGGAGATCCTCTGGCAACGGGGAGCCTCCCTCACCGGAGCGCCTTTCCTCGCCCGGGCGGCGGAGGAGCACTCAGGGCCGCACATGCCCTGGTTCTGGGAAGGTGAGCTTCAGGGCGGTGGCGTCCTCAACGACATGATGTGCCACTCGGTGGAGGTGGCACGCCATCTTCTCACACCTCCCGGCTACCCAAGGGATTACCTCACGCCCATGAAGGTCACGGCCCAAATGTCGTGCCTGAAGTGGCAGCAACCGAGGTATGCAGAACTCCTCGCCGTAGGCAGTGACGGCATGCTGGATTACGAAAACCGTCCCTCCGAAGATTTCGCCCGGGCCCTCGTGGAGTATCACGATAAGGCCGGGAACGTGAAGATCGTGGAAGCCACCACCTCATGGTGCTTCGTCGGAGCCGGCCTCCGCTTGAGCATGGAGCTGTTGGGGCCCGAGTATTCCATGTCCCTCAGCTCGCTGGATTCGGGGCCCAAGGTCTTTTTCAGCCGGGAAGTGCGGGGAGATGCCGGTGAGGACCTGGTGGAGAAGCAGAACGCGGAAGTCGGCTTGATGCCGGTTGTGAGTGATGAGGAAAGCGAATACGGATACGTTGGCGAAAACCGGCACATGGTCCGCTCGTTCCTGGATGGGAAACGTCCTGATGAGAACTTCGAGGACGGGGTGAACGTGGCCGAGCTCCTCATGACGGCTTACATGAGCGCTGAACAGGGAAGGACCATTAAATTCCCTCCGTCCGGTTTGGCGGACTTCGTACCGGCGGTGGCTCGAGGTGAGTGGAACCCGAAGAAGGCCGATAAGTGAAATGCAAGTCCAGGCCCCGGAAACGTCGTGGCCCGTAAACACATAAAGGATCCGAGATGAGAGCTTTGAGACTGGGTTTGGCGCTGGTGATCGTGGCGGGAATCCTGCTTTTCCGGTACTTCGGATCGGACGATCCACAGGCCGCTGAGGCAGGCGCCGCGCCCGCCGATGTGATGGAGGTGTCCGAAATGGAGGTGCCCGAGTTGGAGATGGTCCAGGTCCCGGAGGGATATGAGCGGCTGCTGGGTATGTGGAACGACCGGTACCACAAAGGCGGTTGGAATCACTACGGCCCAGGGTACTTCGAGCTGGATCCGGCCACCGGGGTCCTGAAATCCCACGGTGGGATGGGGCTGTTCTGGTACAGCGTGAAGGAGTTCACCGACTTCGTTCTGGAGTTGGATTTCCTGTGTACCGACGCGTCGACCAACTCAGGCGTGTTTGTCCGTGTCCCGGGTGTGCCCACGAGCGACGACTACATCTATCACTCGTTCGAGATCCAGATCTACGATGCCGGAGAAGGGATCCACATGACCGGGGCGGCCTACGACGCGGAAGCCCCGACCCATCTGGCTTCGAACCCTCCTGGGGAGTGGAACCACTTCAAGATCTCCTTCGTCGGGAGCCGCCTCCAGGTCGAGCTGAACGGTGAGGCCATTCTTGATTGGGAGGCCGAGGGGCGAGGGAAGGTCGAAGATTTTGCGCCGGGTGGATACATCGGCCTACAGAACCATGACGACAGGTCTCCCGTCTACTTTAAAAACATCATCATCAAGGACCTCAGCTGAATCGGGGCCGTCGCCAAGGTCGCAGACGCCTATGTGGCCTTCTGGTTTGCATGGGCTAATTTCTTCCCAAACACCATCCTCTGGCTGCCCTGAGCGCCAGTTCCCCAGGCGCCGCGAACCCCCCTGGGCGGCGGCGGACCGCCCTGAGCGCCAGCTCTCCCGGCGCCGCGAACCCCCTTGGGCGGCGGCGGACTGCCCTGAGCGCCAATCCCCCCAGGCAACCTTGCCGAACCCGTGCGCGTCATAGTATCTGTCAGGTGACAGATAGTCGCCCGTAGGCGGGCGACCACTTCCCTGGTCCAGAACAGACAGGTGACGATGGACTACCAGAAACACCTTCCGCTCGCTCCAAGGGACTTGATGATCCTCTCGGTCCTGGCCGAGGGCCCCCTTCACGGATACGGGATCATCAAAGCGGTGGAGGACCGTTCCAAGTCGGGCGTCCTCCTGGATCCGGCCAACCTCTATCGTGTTCTGCGCCGGATGCAGAGAGTCGGGTGGATCAGTGAATCCGCCTCTGACGCCCGCAGAAGGACGTACGCCATCACCGGTGACGGGCGCCTCCTCCTGGAGGCGGAGCTGGCCCGACTCGAACGACTGTTGCGCCATGCCAAGCCGGCCCTGGCCAATGGGTTCCCTTCCTCGGGATCCGGAAGATAGGCATCGTCGGTGTCTGACCCCCGTCCCTTCCCGGTTGTGCTCTATGGAGGAGCGCTTCGGGTTCTTCCGCCCAACTTCTTCCGGGAGGATGGAAGGGACATGGAGGGGGTTTTCCTGGAGCTTTGGAAAAGCGCCGAGGGCGTCGGCCCCAAAGCTCGGTTGATGCTTCGAGCATTCGGTCGCCTGCCGTGGGTGGCCCTGGTGGAATGGATGGAGTACCTGGGTTTGATCCGAGCCCCCGGGTCTGACCGTTCACAAAGGAGGTGGGGGATGTCGGCATGGGGTGCCAATCTCAGACTGGCCTTCAGAACACTCCGGAAGGCACCGGCCTTTACCCTGACCACCGTCGTCCTCCTGGGACTGGGGATCGGGGCCGTGACCACCATTTTCACCGTGGTCGATCACGTCTTCCTCCGAGCCCTCCCCTACCCGGAACAGGATCGGCTCATCGTGGTGGAGAACGGTTCCCACTCCGGTCCGGTATGGCGCGAGCTCCAGAACGTCGAATCGGTGGAGATCTGGGGAGCCTCCTGGTCCAACACGGCTAATCTGGTTGGGGAGGGTGACCCCGTTCGCCTCACCATGACGGGGGTTTCCACCGACTTCCTGAACCTTTTTGGGGCGAGACCGGCCCTGGGGCGGACCTTTGTCGAGGATGACTTCCTCGCCTCTGACGTGGCCGTGCTGGACTACGGTTTCTGGCAAAGCGCCTTCGGGGGCGACGAAGAGGTAGTCGGGAAGGTCATTCAGTTGGACACGGAGAACGCCCGTGCCTCCCTCCAGGTTGTGGGGGTACTGACGGAAGACTTCGTGGCGCCGGAAGGTGTCGCGGGGGCCGCGGACAACCCCGAGGTATGGCGCCCCATGGACTGGACCCATGAGGGGCTCCAAAGGGCCTCAATGTGGGTTCTTGATGTCATGGGCCGGATGAAGGAGGGGGCCACCCTCACCGAGGTGAATGGCGAGCTGGACCAAGCAGCCCGGGCTTTGGCCGAGGCCTGGCCCGAGGATCGCGTGGACCGGGACGGGACTCCCACCGAACTGCCCGCCCTCCACCTCCAGGAGTCCACGACCGAGAGGTATCGCATGGGCCTGGGCCTTCTCCTAGGCGCCGTGGGGCTCCTCCTCCTCGTGGCATGTATGAACGTGGCCCACCTGTTCCTGGCTCGAGGGCTTGGGCGCTTGAGGGAGATGGCGGTACGACGGGCTCTGGGGGCCGGGACAGGGACCCTGGTCCAACAGCTCCTGGTGGAGAGCCTGGTCTTGGGGGCGGTTGGAGGGTTGTTGGGTCTGGGCCTGGCCTCCCTCGGTCTCAGATCATTCCTTACCCTGAGTCCCAATGCCATTCCGTGGACCAGCGACGTGTCGGTGGACCTCCGGACCCTGGTCTTCGCCGCTGGGATTTCGGCCGTCACTGTTCTGGTTTTTGGTTTGGTCCCCGCCCTACGATCAGTAGGCCACGATCTCACCCACGACCTGAAGGGGACCTCCAGGGGATCGACAATCGGAAGAAGTTCCTCCCGCCTCCGAAACGGGCTCGTCGTGGCCGAGGTAGCCCTGTCTCTGGTCCTGGTAGCCGAAGCGGGCCTCCTCCTGAGGAGCTTCATGAAGGTCCAGTCCCAGGATCCCGGGATCGAGGTGGCCGGTGTGTGGACGGTGCCGCTGACTCCATCCGGTCTCGGCTCTCCTGAGGAATACGTCCAATCCATGGACCAGGTCGAAGCTTCCCTGGCCATGGTCCCTGGCGTATCCAGCGTTTCTTACAGCTTCTCCCTTCCACTGGAGATGACCGGGACGGGGCGCTGCTGCTGGATGACAGGCAACTTCAGCGTGGACGGGGAGAGGAAAGAAGGGATCCGCCTGTTCCTCCAACCGGTGTCCGAGACGTTCTTCGAGACGCTGGGCGTGCCGCTCAGATCCGGCCTGGCCTGGAGTCAGGCCGACGCCATGGCTGACCCGTGGCCGGTTGTCATCGCCGAGAATCTCGCGGTGGAGTTGTTCGGATCGGCCGACAGGGCGGTGAACCAGGTTCTGGACGTGGGGGGGGACGTGACCCGGATGCTCATCGTGGGAGTGGCCGGAGACACGAGACATTTCGGCCTCGATCAGGACTACGAAAGCATGGTGTACCTGCCCATCGAGAGACTTCCGTTCACCATTCCCCTGGCTCATATGGCGGTCCGGGCCGAGGGGAACGTTCCGCCTGGGTGGGGCAGAACACTTAGGGAGGCCGTGTGGGCGGCGGCGCCCGCCATGCCCGTGCCCACCGTGCGGAACATGGAGGAGTGGTTGGAGATCTCCACGGCCGGTCGTCGCTTCGACGGAGTGCTCTTTGGTTCGTTCGGTGCCCTGGCTTTGATCCTGGCCGCCGCTGGTTTGTACGGTACCCTCCTCTACACCGTGGGGCAGCGTCGGCGTGAGCTCGGGGTTCGCATGGCCTTGGGCGCGGCCCGAACCCGGGTCCAGCGGCAAGTGGTATCGCAGGGGCTCATTCTGGCGGCTGTGGGATGTGTTGTGGGGTTGGGGGCTGCCTGGGGCGCCGGGAGATTCCTCGAGAGCAGGCTCTTCGGGTTGACACCCAACGATCCCACGACCCTCCTCAGTACCGTAGGCGTGCTTTTGGGCGCGGCCTTCCTGGCGAGCTGGCTGCCCGCCCGCAGGGCGTCCCGTCTCGATCCGATGGAAGTGCTGAGGGAGGAGTGAGGAGGGATTGGCCGCCAAAGGCTGACCCGGATCCAACCATCGAGGCAGCATCTTCCCGACCAGACCTGGTCCGGCGACCCGGTCCGCCGGTGGGCGTTCTCTGGTCTACCGAAAGGTCAGGATCCCCGCCGGACAACGGAGGGTGAACTCGTACCCTTCCGTGGAACCGTCGGACGTGGTCACCTCCACGGGCAGTCTGAGAACCCCGATGAACGTGCCGAGGCCCTCATGGTCCGGGGTCATGACCTTCAGGGCCTCGAGCTCACATCCCCCGGGAGAAGTGGCTGCGGGGTGGGGAGATTCCGCGCTCCATTCGATGAAGAAGGGCGAGCCCGCAAGAACGGGATCTTGAATCGATGCCGTCTCCCATCTCAGGAGTCCACCGTCGGGCGTGGCTCTGGAGCCGGAGGCCGTCCCGGACGGGACGAATCCGTTTCCGCCCACCAGGGCCAGGGTGCCCTCCAGGTCGGTGGTGGAGGCGGCCCAGCCCCAGGGAGTCAACGTGGTGAGCTCCGCCAGGCCCGAGGCATCTTCCACCTCCTCGATACCCTCCTGAAGAGCCAGCACTTCCAGATACGTCCCGGGGCCGAGGGAGACCAAGGCGTTTCGAGTTCCTCTGCCTGGATGCTCCCCGCCAAAAACCGGACGGACACCGGTCAACTCTTCGAACTCGTCCATTCCGGCTTCGAGGTCCGCCACGGCCAGGATGATGTGGTCGATCTGGACGGAAAGACCGTCCGATTCCTGGACCTCGGTCACCTCTGTTTCGGACCCTGGCTCCCCGGGGCCACAAGCCGCGGCCGCCGTGGTGAGGATCGGAAAAAGGGCCAACAACCAGCTGAGCGTGGGAACGGTCTTCATCGTGCACCTCCTGGTCCGTCCGGGATTCACGGGGACGGGCGGCAACATGGGCGAGGTCGTTTCGGCGGGTCAAGGAAGACACCGTACGGCGGACCCGTTGTGGGGTCGTCCGGACCCCTTTCTCGACACCGGTGTACCCGGAATCTCGTTCCTCAAAAGTCGGATCCGATCACTGGGTAGATATAGATGAGTCCCTCTCCGGACGGCCGCACGGATCCTCGGTTCGCGCGGACCCTCCTCCAACGCGAAGACGCCTTTCTCCGGGAAGATGAGGGCGACGACGCCGGTTTCTACGAGCAGCCACGCTTGGTCTCCCATCTGGATGCCACCGCACTCAACACGGTCGAGCGTCTGGTTGCCGGGCTGATCGTCGAAGACGATCCGGTGGTTTTGGACCTGATGGCCTCGGTGGACTCCCACCTCCCCTCCCGACGTGAGTTCTCCCATGTGACGGGGTTGGGTTTGAACGAGGAGGAGTTACGGGCCAACCCGGCTCTGGCGAACCGGGTCGTTCACGACCTGAACGCCGACCCGGTGCTCCCCTTCGAGGGCGGGACCTTCGACGTGGTTTTGAACGTGGTGTCTGTCGAATACCTCACCAGGCCCTTCGAGGTGTTTCGGGAGGTGGGTCGGGTCTTGAAACCGGGGGGACTCTTCCTGGTGGTGTTCTCAACCAGGTGGTTTCCACCAAAAGTTGTGAGGGTTTGGGAGGACGCACGGGAAGAGGAGCGGATCGGGATCGTGGAGGAGCTCTTCCGGGAAGCCGGCGTCTTCGGGAATTCTGAGTATTTCATCTCCATGGGCCTCCCTCGTCCCGAGGACGATCGATATTTCTCCCTCGGTGTTCCGAGTGATCCGGTCTTTGCCGTCTTCGCCGAAAAGAAGGGGCTGGTCCGCGATCGAGGAACTCGTTTGGTCCTGAGGGACCCAGCACAGCTCGACACCGATTGGGCAGCCGTTCAGAGTAGGAAGGAGACCGTTGGTGAGACGATGGAGTGCCCCCATTGCCAGGGGACTCTCAGCAAGTGGGAAGTCCCGGACGATCCCTGCATCGATTGGCCCAACGACTATCTCTACCTTTGCTTCAACGACTTTTGCCCCTTCGTCGTGAGGGGTTGGCGATTCATGTGGAATCAGGGGATTCTGGGGACGAGCTACCGATACCTCTACAACCCACTCAAAGGGACCTCCACCACCGTTCCGATTCGAGGACTGACGGATCTCCGCCCGGGAATCGTCGATGAAGACCCCGCCGGTCGCTTCCGATCGGCCATCAAAAAGGGAATCCCTGATTTCTCAGGGATGACCCCTGTGAAGGAGTACGGCCCGAAGCTGGGGCCGTCCAGGGGGTAAACGCCGGAACTTCCCCGCCGAGACTGGCAGGAGGACGGATCGCGGAGGCCGGCCGAAAGGCGGATCGCTAGCTCTCGAGGGGGGCGGCGTGTAAACTCCCAAGCCGGCAACCAATCTGATCCAGGTCCCTTTCGGAGTTCCACATGACGTCGTTCCTCCGCCGACTCCGCTTTCCCCACCCCCTCGTCCTGCTCTCCGGTGCGGTGCTCGTTGCCGCAGCCGCTTCATGGGTGGTCCCTGCGGGGCAGTATGACCGCGTCGAGGATGAGGTCACAGGTCGGACGGTAGTCGTGAGCGGGACCTATCATGCGGTGGAATCGGCCCCGGTCGGCCTCTTCGATGCTTTCGTAGCGATGCCCAGGGGTATGATCGAAGCCGCCGAAGTCATTTTCCTGGTCTTTCTCATTGGTGGGGCTTTCACCGTCGTGGATCAGACCGGAGTCCTCAGGAGGGGAGTCAGTTGGTTGGTTGGGGTCCTGGGCGACAGGACGATCCTGGTCATCCCCATCGTCTGCGTGCTTTTTGCGACAGGGGGTGCTCTGGAGAACATGCAGGAAGAGATCATCGCGCTCATCCCGGTTCTCCTGGTCCTCACGAACCGCCTGGGGTTTAGACCGATGGTGGCGGTGGCCATGAGCGTCGGAGCCGCCAACGTGGGCTCGGCCTTCAGCCCAATCAATCCGTTCCAGGTCGGGATTGCCCAGAAGCTGGCCCAGCTTCCCCTTCTTTCCGGTGGTGGCTTCCGCCTCGCCTTCCTCGCTCTGGCGCTGAGCGTATGGATCACCTTTGTGGTTCGTATGGCCCGGGCCACGGCCACGGAACCGAGCATCGCCGAGGAAGAGCCGACAGAGGCGTCTTTCCTGAGGACAGATTGGATGGTGATCGGGTTGGTGGGCCTCACCTTCGCGACCCTGGTGTGGGGGATGCTGACCCAGGGTTGGGGTTTCAACGAGATGTCGGGCCTGTTCTTCGGAATGGGGATCCTGGTGGGCGCCATTGCCGGGATGGGAGTCGGCGGCACGGCCCAGGCTTATGCCAAGGGATTCCGGGAGATGGCTTTGGCGGCCCTCCTGATCGGGTTTGCACGAGCCATCTATGTGGTGCTGGAGGACGGCCGCGTCGTGGACACGATGGTCTACGCCATGGTGACCCCGCTCGAGAGTCTCCCCACCCTCGCTTCAGCCATTGGGATGATCGGTGCCCACATCGCCATACACTTCCCTGTGCCCAGCGTCAGCGGGCAGGCAGTTCTGACCATGCCGGTGCTCGTTCCCCTGTCCGACCTATTAGGTCTTTCCAGGCAGGTCACCGTGTTGGCTTACCAGTACGGCGCTGGAATCACCGACCTCATTATCCCCACCAGCGGAACGCTCATGGCGGTTCTGGCCACCGCCAAGGTTCGTTACGAGGACTGGATTGCCTGGGTCCTTCCCCGGTGGGCCACACTTATCGCCATCGGGGCGCTGTCGGTCGCTGTGGGAATCGCAATAGGGTTGTAGGGCCTCCCTCGCGGATGCTCCGAGGGGAGCTTGGACCCGGAAAGGCTACGGCCGCTCTGTATTAGACCTATCGAGCCCCTAACCCTGGGCCTTCAGCAGATCCCTGATCTCCGTCAGAAGGACCTCTTCGGCAGACGGTTCCGGCTCGGCCGGGGCTTCCTCCACCACTTCCTCTTCCTTTTTCATCTTGTTGAATCCCTTGACCACGAAGAACACTGCCCAGGCAACAATCAGGAAAGAGATGAGGGCGTTGATGAAGAGCCCGTAGTTGATTGTGACGGCTCCGGCTTCCTGGGCCGCGGCCAGGGTATTGAATGGAGCGCCGGCGGGATCACCAAGTGTGATGAAGAACTCCTTGAAGTCCACACCGCCCAGGAGCATTCCGATGGGGGGCATGATGACGTCGTCCACGAGGGACTTGATGATGGTGCCGAAGGCGGCGCCGATGATGATACCCACTGCCATGTCGAGCATGTTGCCCTTCACGGCAAACTCCTTGAACTCCTTGAGCACGGTTCTCCTCCTGCCCGGGGGGACGTGGTCTTCCGCCGTTGGTGCGGATTGCTTTTGGGGAAGATTCCTGAATGTTATGGACAGATTGCCTTTTTGGAAGTCACATCCGGGAGTCCGAACCCGAGCCAACGGCGGGGCGGACCTTGGTCGATTGGTGGGTGGACGTTGACCCACTGGCGGGGCGGACCCTGAGGGTAGGAGATGCACGAGCTTCCGGTAACCAAGAGCATTCTTCAAATCGTGCTTCGTCACGCGGAGGCCCAAGGCGTGGAAAAGGTCCACGCTATCGACCTCTCCATCGGCGCCCTGAGCGATCTGGAGGCCGAATGGCTGCAGAGCTACTTCGATCACCTGAGCAAAGACACCTTGGCGGAGGGAGCGGAGCTTCGTGTGCACCGCTCGGCCTTGACCTTCAAATGTGAGCCCTGCGCACGGGAGTACACCGCAAAACGGGAGGAGCTGGATACAGCGACGTGCCCCGGATGTGGTTCTCGCGACGCCGCATTGATGGGAGGAACCGCGTACACCGTCGAGAGCATGGAGGCCGAGTGATGTCGGACATCACCCTCATCAACATCAAGGAAGAGATCCTCTCGGAGAACCGTGAGCTAGCGGCCCGATTGCGCTCCGATCTGGACGAAAAAAGCGTGTTCCTCGTGAACTTCATGTCCTCCCCTGGCTCGGGAAAAACGAGCCTCATCGTTCGCACGCTGGAGCATCTGAAGGATCAGTTCCAGATGGCGGTCATCGAAGGTGATGTGGATTCGGCCGTGGACGCAGAGCGGGTGGCTGGCGAGGGCTTCCCTGCGGTTCAAATCAAGACCGGCGGCTCATGCCATCTGACGGCGGCCATGGTGGAAAAGGGCCTGGACGCTCTAACGCTGGAGGAAATCGACCTTCTCTTCCTGGAGAACATCGGGAACCTCATTTGCCCGGTGGGATCGGATACCGGCGCTCACCTGAACGTGGCTCTCCTCAGCATACCGGAAGGGGACGACAAGCCTCTCAAGTACCCCAAGATCTTCCAGACTGCCGACGCGTTCGTCGTGAATAAAACTGACGTCGCCGACTTCTTCGATTTTGATGAAGATGCATTCAGAAGGAGGGTAGGGAGGCTGAATCCCGAGGCCCCCATTTTTGGCCTGTCCTGCAAGACCGGAGATGGGGTTGCCCCGTGGTGTTCCTGGCTCTCTGACAGGGTTGGGGCGAAACGTCCTTAGATCTTCATCCCCAGGACCTTCTTCGCGGCCAACTTCGCTGTACCCAGGGGACCATAACGCTCTTTCAGGATCTGCATGTAAAGATCGTCCTGGTCCTTGGGAGGTGCCTTGGCGTCCGGTTTTTCCCGGAGCTGGATGGCGCTATCGGGACAGGTGGGGATACAGAGGCCACACCCGATACACTGCATCACGTCCACCTGAGAAGGGCCGCCATTAAACGAGATGGCGTCCATCTGACACCTGTCTGAACAGTTCCGGCACTCGGTGCAGAGCTCCTCCTCGATTTCCGCGTAGTAGTTGGCGTCGAAGTACTCCGCCGGCCGGGGCAGTTTCTTGGCGGTGGTGAGAACCGCACAGCAACAGCCACAACAGCAGCAGATGAAGTGGGGATCCTGGGTGTTTTGCGGCTGGATGACCATCCCCACGTCATTTGCCCGGTCCAGCATTCCCACCATCTCTTCCTTGGAGAGGGCCTTTCCGACGCCGCTGTGGACGATCTTCTCAGCGAAGTTCCCCATGAGAAGACAGGTCTCGCGGATCTCGGTCATCTCGCACGGAATGTCCTCCAGGTCCATGCCGTCCCGACACACGCAGGGAATGACAGCGAACGGGCCTTTGGAGTTCATGACCAGCTCTTTGGCCCCGTCATACGTTCCGATCCGGCGGTCAGGCAGAACCTCCTCGTTGATTGGGATGGTCCTCATCTGGCCAGTCTTCTTCGTGAAGATGGCCTCCGCGAATCCTTCGTCCATGTACTGCCTGAAGTCCTCGTGGTACTCCTTGGTGATGCGGCCGGCCTGGAACTCGAACATCCCGATGGCCAACATCGCTTTCGAGTAGGCTGGTTCCCCCTTCACCGTGGTCCCGATGATGGCGCCCTTCTTGACCAGGCGCCGCAGCGTTTTTCTCAAAGCCCGGAACTCGATGCCGTCCTTTTTGGCCCGCTTGTGAATCTTCTCGGCAGTTTCCGGCACCGCGCTGAGATGGAGCGCCATCTCAGCTTCTTCCGGGGTGAAGAGGTGCTCGAGGAGCCGTAGCTCTACACCGGATTCCGTGGCCGGGTACCCGACGGGCATGTTGTCGATGTGCTTTTGGAGGCGGCGGTAGACGTCTTCCGTGGCCATGATCTGCTTTCTGGATGGCGAGGGGTCTGACTAGGTCCAGGATAGATCCCCGTGAAAGGGGGAGCAAGGAAAAACCGGGGGCGTTAAGTTTCCCGTTTCCGACCCCTTCGAGTAACAGCGTGATCCAACGGGAAACAAGAATGGAAAAGTCGAATCTGGCCCTCGCCGCTCTCCTGTTTGTGCTCCTGAATCCCCTCGCTCTCCGGCCGGTTTCCGCCCAGGCCCAACCGACGACCAGCGACCAGCTGGCCAACCAGATCGTGGATCCGGCCCTGTTTTCGGGCATGGAATTCCGGCTCATTGGGCCCTTTCGCGGCGGTCGGTCCACGGCGGTCACAGGGATCCCGGGAAAGCCGCTGACCTTTTTCCAGGGCACCACGGGTGGGGGTATGTGGAAAACCACGGATGCGGGTGAGACCTGGGAGAATATCTCGGACGACTTCTTCGAAGTCTCCTCCATCGGCGCCGTAGAGGTGGCGGCCTCTGATCCCAATGTCGTCTACGTGGGTACCGGGTCGGCTGGGATCAGGGGGAATGTCCAGACAGGGCGGGGTGTGTATCGATCCACCGACGGTGGGGATACCTGGGAGTTCAAGGGCCTCGCCGACGCCGGCCTCATCGGGCGCATGCGTGTCCATTCCTCCGACCCGGACCTCGTCTATGCCGCCGCCCTTGGTCATCCTTTTGGAAAGAACGAGGAGCGGGGTGTCTTTCGATCCAGGGATGGGGGGGACAGTTGGGAGAAGGTCCTGTTCCTCAGTGACAGCGTCGGGGCCGTGGATCTGGCCATGAACCCCGAGAACCCGCGGATCCTCTACGCCGGCATGTGGCGGGCGGAACGAAAGCCATGGACTCTCATCGACGCTTCCGAGGACGGGGGGATCTACAAAACCTCGGACGGAGGGGACAGCTGGGAGAAGCTCGGCGGTGGGCTCCCGGTCGGCCTCACCGGGAGGATCGGGATTACCGTGTCGCCAGCCAACCCGGATCGGGTTTGGGCCATCGTTAATGCTCATGATCCGGACGGTGGGGTCTATCGGTCAGACGATGCGGGGGAAAGCTGGACCAAGGTGAACCGTGATCGCCGTTTGAGGCAGCGGCACTGGTACTACTCCCATATCGTGGCGGATCCGGGGGATGAGAATACCGTCTATGCCATGAACACCGGTCTCTTCCGATCCATCGACGCCGGGAGGACCTGGGAAGGAATCAGCGTCCCCCACGGGGACGTCCAGGATCTCTGGGTAAACCCGGAGAACCCTGACTTCATGGTGGTAGCGAATGACGGTGGAGCGCAGGTGAGTCTCACCGCCGGGAGGAGCTGGAGCACGCTCCTGAACCAGCCAACCGCAGAACTTTACCGCGTGACCACCGACAATCGCTTCCCGTATCGGGTTTACGCCGCGCAGCAGGACAACAGCACCATCTCCCTGCCGAGTCGGTCATCCGGTGGCCTGACGCCCTATGAGGAATGGTATGACGTAGGCGGTTGCGAGAGCGGCCATATAGCCGTCGATCCGAGGGATCCGGACATCTACTACGCTGGCTGCTACAACGGCGTCCTGGAAAGGACGAATAAGAGGACGGGCGAGAGCCGGAACGTCATGCCCGCACCGGTGCTGGTGGACGGAGTGGCGCCGAAAGACCTGGCTGACCGGTTCCAGTGGAACTTCCCCATCGTCTTCTCTCCCCACGATCCGAATACCCTCTACACGGCCTCCCAGCGGGTCATGAAGAGCACCAACCAGGGTATGGGTTGGGAAGTCATCAGCCCCGATCTCACCACCAATGACGAGTCGAAACAACCGTTGCCCGGGGGTCCGCTACAGCACGATCACACTTCGGTCGAAGTGTACACCACCGTGTTCGCCCTCGCCGAGTCTCCTCATACCCCTGGGGTCCTGTGGGCCGGAACCGACGACGGGAGAGTGCACCTGTCCATGGACCACGGAGAGAGTTGGGAAGAAGTGACCCCGGAGAACCTCCCGGTGGATGGGACGGTGAACACCCTCGAGATTTCTGCCCATCAGGCTGGCCGGGTGTTTCTGGCGGTCCAACGGTACCGAATGGACGACTACCGGCCCATGGTCTTTCGGACCAACGATTACGGCCAATCCTGGGATCTTCTGACGGACGGTGCCAACGGGATTCCGGGTGACCATCCGGTCCGCGTTGTCAGAGAAGACCCTGACCGTCGGGGCCTCCTGTACGCCGGGACGGACTTTGGTCTCTTCATCTCCTTTGACGATGGCGAACACTGGCAGTCCTTCCGTCAAAACCTACCCGCAACCCAGGTCGCCGACCTCCAGGTGAAGGAGCAGGACCTGGTTGTAGCGACCCATGGCCGGTCCATCTGGATCATGGACGACCTGACTCCGCTCCATCAGGTATCGGATGAGATGGCGGAGGAGGATGCCGTCCTCTTCCAGCCCGGCCTCACGTACCGCCTCCAGCGGGCCGGACGGGGTGGAGGTAGAGGGATGCGGAACCCGCCCAATGGCGCTGTGATCCGATTCTACTTGGGGGAGGAACCGGAGGAGGACGTGGATGTCACGTTGAGCTTCATGGACGCATCCGGTGAGGAGATCCGGAGCTTTTCTCGAAAACCGGAAAACGACGACGGAGGGAGGCTGTCCGTCGAGGCCGGGTTCAACGACTTCGTATGGGATCTGACCCACCCGCCGCTCAAGGTGCCGGAAGGGAAGATGACGTATATGGGATATGCCGGTGGCCCTACCGTGATCCCCGGGGAGTATCAGGTGAAGCTGACAGTGGGCGACCGGAGCCAAACCGAACCGCTGACCGTCCGACAAGATCCCCGGCTCCCCCACGTCACCAGCGCCCAATTGGTGGAGCAGCGGGACTTCGGATTCCAGATTCGGCAGAGGATATCGGAGGCCTACCAGGCTCTGGAGACCATCACTGCCGTTCGAGAGCAGTCGAAGGCCCTGGCCGAGCGTGCCGAAGAGGGTGGCTTCGGGGAGGAGCTGAAAGACCTGGCCGATTCCTTGGCGGACGCCCTGGAATCCATCGAGGTCGAGCTCTACCAGACCAAAGCCGAGTCCGGGCAGGATATGATCAATTTCCCGCCCCAGCTCTCGAACCAACTCGCCTATCTCTACGGGATGGTGGCGCCGGCGTACGGCCCTCCCACGGTTCAGGAACGGGCTCGGCTCAGGGACCTGGAGGAGGAGCTCGCTATGCTGAGGGGCGGCCTCCAAGCGGTGTTGGACTCGGACCTGGCGGCGTTCAACGCAAAAGTCCGGGAGCTGGGAATCGGACCGGTGGTACTTCCGAAGGGTGGCTGAGATGAAGAAGCACGGGGGGAATCGCCGGGTGACCGTCACCTCGACAGTTCTGGGGGGTCTGGGTACGTTCATTTCATTATGAATCCCAAACCAGGTCCATCCCGGCGCTATTCCGACGACGAGGTCCAACGGCTCCTAAAACGGGCCGCGGAACTCGAGAGCGAAGGCCCCGCCCTCCCTGCGAAGGTGGATGGGCCGACGCTAGAAGATATTGAGTCCATCGCCTCGGAAGCCGGCATCAACCCTTCCCTGGTGCGGCAGGCCGCGACTGAGCTGGACTCCGGGTCCAGCGGCGTGACAGTCCTGGCTCCCCAGTCCTCGGCGTTGTTGGGGGCTCCCACCGTTTTTGAGTTGGAACGTGTGGTCCATGGGGAGGCGAGCCAGGCCACCCTCGAGAGTCTCGTGCCTCGCCTCCAAAGAGCTGCGGACGGAGTTGGCCACCCTTCCCTCATGGGGAAGACTCTGACCTGGCAGTCTGAGGACTCCTCCAAGACAAGGACCTTGCTGGTCACCGTGGCCGTCGGCCGCGGCCATACTCGGATCAATGTCGAGGAGAGGTATGGGAATCTGGCGGGCGCCCTCTTCGGTGGGATCGTGGGTGGGGGCGGCACAGGCCTCGGCTTTGGCGTGGGCTTCGGCGTCGGGCTGGGTGCCCTCGGCTCGGCTCTTTTTGCCACCGTTTTCCCCTTTGTAGCCCTGGGAGGGACCTGGACCCTGGCAAGGGGGATCTACAAGCACAGTGTGCATAACCGCATGCGGAAGCTTACCAAGCTCATGAACGAGCTGGTTTCAATGGTGGAATACGGGGTGAGGGAGGACGAAGGGAGCTGAAGGGGCTGAAGCGGGACGCTGGGAAACAGAAGCCCTAATGCCCGGTCAGGAGCCCCTTGGCCTGGCGTACCCGGCTCGCCACCCGCTTCTCCGACGGGATCGCCCTGACCATTCCCCTGAGGAGTTCCACCTCCAATAAGGCGTCGGACAGCGTGATGGGGTCCTGCCGAGCCAGCTCACGAATGGATCGCACCCCCGCCAGGACCAACAATTCGGCGTATGCTCTGCCCGCCGGATGGAGTGACTTCCGGCGGAGTTGACGGGTCTAAGATCTCTGAGGAAGGAGACCGACGCCGGTGAAAGAGAGACAGGTATCAGACGAGGAGCTCCTGGAGCAGATCCAGGCGGCCGAGGAAGGGGACCTCCGTCCTTTCGAGAAGCTGGTGCGCCGGTACCAGGGCAAGGTCACGACCAATTGCCGCTATCTGTCCGGTTCGCCCGACGATGCGGAGGACCTTGCTCAAGAGGTCTTCATGAAGGTGTACTTCGGGCTGGCCGGCTTCGAAGGTCGTTCTTCCTTCAATACCTGGGTCCGGCGCATCAAGTCGAACCACTGCATCAACTTCGTGAAGAAGAAGCGTTTGAGCACGGTGGACCTGGACACGCCTGGTGTGGACGGTGCGAGCAGTGTTTCGCCTGAGGCCGAAAGGGAGTTGGAGCGGCAGGAAGCGAAGGAGAAGGTCGGAACCGTCCTCCTCATGATGACGGAAACCCTCCGAATCCCGTTGGTGCTTCGGGACATGGACGGATTGGCTTATGACGAGATCGCCGAAGAGTTGGGGATCGGGCTCTCTGCGGCGAAAATGAGAATCAAGCGAGGCAGGGAAGAGTTCCGGCGCCTGATGGTTGCCGAAGGATCCGAGTCCCCCGCCTGACGCCTTATTGAGTTGAGAGTATGGCAGAAGATAAAGGAAGGAACGAGGGGATCCTGGACGAGGAGGACCTAGGCCGGCCTGTCTCCGAGCTGAGGGACATGGAAGAGCCGGTGTCTCGGGGCTTTTTGGGAAGGGTTCTCTCCAAGCTTCAGCGTCGATCCCTCGTCGGTCACCTGGCAACCATGGCTTGGACCGCATCCGCTTCGGCCTTGTTTGAATTCCTGGGAATGATCTTCTCGTTTTTTAACCCCGGTAAGCCTGCTGGAAAGGAGGGTCCCACCAATGGGTGAACAGATCCGTGAACAATTCGTGAGCACATACCAGGGGATGGTGGATTCGATCATCGCGTGGACGCCGACGGTCCTGCTCGCCGTCCTGCTCCTGATTTCGGCTCTTGTCGTTGCGAAGGTGGTGGAGCGGATCCTGCGGACGGTCATGGTTCGGCTCCGCTTCGACGCCCTGGTGGAAAAGGTGGGCATCGACCAGGCCATCCACCGCCTGGGGATGCGGGAGTCACTGAACGTGGTGATCCCCCGGATCGTCTACTACCTCCTGCTCTTCCTTTTCGCCAGGACGGCGGCGGACTCTTTGGGCCTCAGCGCCATTTCCAACGCCATCGGTTCTTTTATGGCGTATCTGCCGAACATCATCGCCGCGCTCTTGATCCTGATTCTCGGGAGCGCAGCGGCCCAATTCGCCGGACGGGCAGTGGCTGAAGCGGCCGGTAATTCGGGGATTGAGTTCGCCTCCTCCTTGGGTGGCGTGGTGTCCGGTTTGCTACTGTTCGTTTTGGGGATCATGGCCATCAGCCAGCTCCAGATCGACACGGAGATCATCCGGGTGGTCACCACTGCGATCCTTGCCGGTCTGGCTCTGGCCTTTGGTCTCACCTTTGGCCTGGGCAGCCGCGACATGACCAGGAATATCCTGGCCGGTTTCTACGCCAGGAAGACGTTCGACGTGGGGCGTGAGATCGAGGTGAGGGGTGAGCGGGGCGAGCTGAAGAGCATCACCCCCACGCAAACCCTTCTTCAGCAGGGTGACAGGGTGGTTGCAGTGGCGAACTCGGTATTCCTCGAGGAAGTCGTCAAGCAGTAGGGGCGAAGAAAAGCGCCCGGGGACCAGGTGTCCCCGGGCGCATCCTTGCCGCGATGACGGGCCTACCCCACAGGTGCCCAGAACAGGAATAGATCGTCCAGGTGGATGTCCGTCTTCTCTAACCCCACCTCGAAGCTGTCCACCTCTTCCGCCTTTTCCTTCCATTCCTCCCAGATTTCTTCAAGCTCATCGCCCAGCTCCTCCTCCAACTCCTCGATGAGCTCTTCGTACTCGAACAGTTTCTCCTCTGCGCTCCTGAGCCGCTCCTTTGTCCTCCGGGTCTGGGACCTCCGGGACGCGATGCCAGAGAGGCTTCGGGTTCGGCGGCGCCCACCCAGAAACATTGAGAGGACCTCTCCAGCCCCAGCGATCAACTCTTGCTGACGCCGTTGATCCGTGTCCACTTCCAACTCACGGACCCTCCTTTCCGCTTGGGAGGCCCGATTTCGTGCGGTTTTCAGCTTGGACTCGTAGCGGTCCCGCAGCTTTTCAGCTTGAGCATCGGCCTTCTCCTCCGCGGCCTCCAGGCATCGTTCAATGAACGCTTCTTCCGATTCACCGACGCGGGAATAGAGCCTCAGAGAAGTGTTTCTGAAGAGGGTGAGGGTAAGGCTACGATAGAGATGCTCTTTGATGCCACGCTCGGAGTTCTTGAAAAATCCGGTTTCCTCCAGGGACGGCTCGGGTAGGGCGTAGACTACCTCTCCGTGTGGTTCCTCCATGAAGTCCCGGCGGTCGTGATCGACGATATGGGCGGTATCTACCGGTAGCGGGTCGGATAATGGAAAGATCACGGCCTCCCATTCATCCTCGTGGCGGAGGTCCCCCTTCTGGTCGTCAAATAGGAGGCGGACTCTGGATGCAAGTCCGGCTTCCAGACGTCGACCGCCAGGAACCACACCCAACTTTTGGCTCCAAGGCGCGGAAGGATCCAGGTATCGGACGGGGGTGCCCTGTGCGACCTTCGGCGGGATGGGGCTCTCGTCAGGAGCGAGGGAGGCCTGGCCCGCGGGAGTTCCGGCGGGTGGGGAGGCACCAGCCCGGTAGTCGGCTCCGGCCGTCGCTGGGGAAGACGGTTCGGGGGAAGGAGCTGCTTCACTTTCCCCCTCGGCTCTTTCCTCTCCTCGTTCGGCTTTCAGTCGCTGGAGTTCCATTCGGGTGAATGGCCCCCTCAGATACGACATGGCCCAACGGGTGGTAAAGAGGCTTGGTTGGGCCGAACGCGCTGTCTTGAGAACGAACTGCCGTTTCCCCAGTGCACTGATCCGAGCGTCCCAGACAGATACGTCCACCTCCCCGGAAGCCGATCGCAGAGCCTCGATGATCCGGGCCTTGTCCCTTTCCGTCTGGAGCCGGCCGACCATCCAGGTACCGGCGTTGGACATGAGCTTATAGTCCAGGTCCACCGGGTTCTGGGTGGCCAGCACCATTCCCACGCCGTGAGCCCTCGCCTGTTTGAACAGGGTCAAGATGGGTTTCTTCGATGGCGGTTTGGCGGTGGGTGGGGCGAAGCCCATGACCTCGTCGGCGTATACCAGAGCCCGGAGCTCGGAGGTGCCCGGCTGCCTTCGCATCCAGGTAACCAACTTCGAAAGAAGGAGCGTCACCACAAAAACCCGCTCCGAATCGGAGAGGTGTGAGAGGTACACGATGGTGGCCCGCGGCCGTCCGTCAGGGGCCTGGAGGAGGTTGCTCATCTCCAGGGGCTGTCCCTGAATCCATTCAGCGAAGGAGGGTGACGCCACCAACCCGTTCAACCGCATGGCCAGCTTCGTCCTCTCTTTCTCAGGGAAGAACGCGTCCAGCTCGAACACGCCCAGGCGCCGGAGGGACGGCTGCTGGATTTGCCCGATGAGGCTCGGGAGGTCCAGCGACAGACCCGCCTTCCAGGCATGCTCCACCAGGTTGGAGAGGAGAATGTGCTCTTTGCTGGTGAGGGGGTCGTGGTCCAGACCGGCCATCACGAGGATTCCGGACACGAGGCCTTCGATCTCATCACGGATCGTCTCCCCGTCCTCCTCCCACGAGAGGTCCGGTGGGGAAAGGTCTCCGATGACGTTGAGGGGAGTCCCGGCCGTGGACCCAGGGGTGAGAATCTGGAAATCGACCTTCTGCTTCAGGCCTCCCATCTGGTCGGGCCCAATGCCCGAACCTGCAAGGCCGTTTTTCCAGAGGTCGGCTGTGGAGGCCGCCAGCTCGGCGGTGGACATGCCTTTCCTCTTGGCTTCCCCCTCGTCCACCCAGGGGTGGAACTCCAGCGGGTCGAACGAGGGGAAATTGAGGAGCAGGTTTCCCATGTCCCCTTTTGGATCGAGGATCAGCGCGGGGATCCCTGCCGAGAGTATCTCCTCGAGAAGTACGACCCCCAGCCCCGTCTTCCCCGACCCGGTCATTCCCACGATGACCCCGTGGGTGGTCAGGCGATGGCTCGGAAGGTGTAGGCGTTCGTCGGTGGGCTCGGACGTCCCCTCATTCAGGAGGCGGCCAAGGTAGAGGTCTCCGGGCTTCTGGCCCATATGAGCTCCTTGGGGTGTCTGTTCCGGCGGCCGAGCAGTTTTTGTCGGCACGTGAGGTCACATCTCGGGTACTCATGTGACTTTGGAGTATTGGATTCGCTCCATAGAGTAGTCGGAAAACGTGATTCATAACAAGGAAGGGCTCTGTAGATGATTGTCCGTCGTTGGAGCCCTGGCTAGCATGCTTTCCGGCAAGAGGGTCCTGGGCGGGAAGAAGTAGAAAGTCCAAACCTGCCTTGCCGACTACGTGGTTTTGGTCCGGGACTACGTAGTCGGACGTAGTGACCTTTAGGCCGGCGACGGGCATCTTTTTGGGCATGAACAACGCCGGACCGTCTCTCACCGTTTTGTCCTGGAACGTCTACCACGGGGGTGACATCGATCCCATCCTCGAGGTGGGCTTCCAGGACCTCGATCTCCTTGCCAGCACCGCGGAGAGGGTCTGGACCGAGGTGCGGGCCAACGATTTCCGGGACCGGGCGGTAGCGTTGGTGGATGGCATCCAGGGGACCAACCCTGATCTGGTGGGTCTCCAGGAGGTTGCCCGGTTTTCCACCTCGGCCCTGGACCTTGCTACCGGGAGGTTCCGGTCTGTCGATCTCTTCGACTTTCGGACGATCCTGGAGAGCGAGCTCGAAACGAGGGGCCTTCCGTACTCATTCATAGGCGAGGTGGAAAACACCAAGGCCGGAGTCCCTGTGGATGGATCTCGGCTGAAGGATCGGTTCATTCCGACGCAGTTGGTTGAACTGACCCTGCGGGATGCCGTGTTGGTCAAAGATGGGTTCGCGGTGGATGGGGTGTCTCGAGGGAACTACCGGGCGGAGGTGCTCTTAGGGGTGGACCATATGGGTGGAGAGATTCGAATGAGGCGGGGGTGGGTCCGCGTAGATGCACGCGTGGGGGAGGCCCGGGCTCGGTTCGTGAACACCCATTTGGAGATCCAACCCCATTCGCAGGTGCAACAACTGCAAGCCAAGGAGCTATTGGAGGAAGTCGTGCCTGGATCCGACGGTGTTACGGTCCTTTTGGGGGATTTTAACTCCGATGCGGCCGCAACCCCGGGGGATCCAAGTTGGACTCCGACCTACGACAAAATCACCCATGCGGGTTTTGTGGACGCTTGGGCCGCATCCCGGGGGGACTCGGAAACCGGGGGGCTCACATGCTGCCATGGGTCGGACCTCCGAGACCTCACCGCTGTGTTGGATCAGCGGATCGACTTCATCTTTTTCCGGCCGCCTGAGGGCCCACAGCCTGCCGGTTGGGAAGTCACCCCCGACGGCGCGAAGGTAATCGGCCGGGCTCCTGGAAAGGGAACCAGCCCCGGCGGCCGATGGCCTTCCGACCACGCCGGCTTGTGCGCGATGTTCCAACTCGGCGCGGACCCCAACTGACCCTTCCCGAAACCCCTTCTCCTGCAACATCGTACTGAGAACTGTCTTCGAAGACGTATGTCCGAAATCCGGAGTTGACCACATGGGTTTTGCACGGGCCGTCACGATGTCCGTGGTCCTCTTTCTCGTCCTCCCCCTCAGCGTACCCTCCTCACTTCAAGGTCAGGAGCAGGAACGAATCTGGGGCCGTGTGACCACGGTCACGGGAGCTGTTCACCAGGGGTTCATTCGGTGGGACCGAAACGAGGGGGGCTGGGGCGACCTTCTGGACGGGAGTAAGGAGTTCACGCCGTTCTTGTTCCAGGACTGGTGGAATCTCGTCCACCCCGACGATCGGCACCGGGACAGGGTCATCGAGCTCAACGGGTACCGGATTACATGGGACGATAATGAGCCGGACTTCCCCGATTCCCACGAGTCGGGGATCCGTTTCGGGCACATCAAGAGCTTGACGGTGGCGGGGAACGATCAAGCGACTCTGGAGCTCCGATCCGGTCGCTTTGTGGACCTGTCTGGTGGATCGACCGATATCGGCACCACCCTCCGGGAAGTTCTGGTGGCTACGGCGGACGGCAGGGAAGTGGCATTGGAGTGGGAAGACATCCAGGACGTGGAGTTCGCCGCCCCGCCGCAAGGGGCCCGGACCACCGGTCGCCGGATCCATGGAACCGTCGAAGTGGATGAGAACACTCGCTTCACCGGGTACATAGCCTGGGACATGGGGAAGATCCTCTCCTCCGACACCCTGGAGGGCCACACGTCGGATGGAGATCGCCGGGAATTTCCTTTTGGCCAAATCACCGAGATCAGACCCACCCGCCGGGGGGCGGAGGTGACCCTGGCGGATGGGGCGAGACTCGAGCTCTTCGATAGCGAGGACGTGGACGACGGGAACGACGGGATCCTGGTTTCTGACCCCGGCTTGGGTTTGGTGTCCCTGGAGTGGGACGAACTGGAGTGGGTTCGATTCCATGCGCCTGACCGCCCCACGACATGGGATGGGTTCGATGTCTCCCACCGCTTGCGTGGCTCCGTCATGACCACCGATAGCACGGTGTTCACGGGGTGGATTCGGTGGGATGGGGACGAAGAGTACGCGTGGGAGCTTCTGGATGGTGAGGAAGGCGACCTGACCTTCGACATCGAGTTCGGAAAGGTGGCATCCATCGAACGGTTAGTGGGCATGACTACCGCCGTGGAGGTGGGCGCTACGGGGGTGAACGTCGAGACCGTCCCGAACGAAGGAGCCACCGTCACTCTCCGGGACGGTCGGGCGTTCGATCTCGACGGTTCCAACGACGTGGACGACGGGAATGACGGGGTGTTTATCCTCCTCGATGATAGCGGCCAGTCTCCCGACGACGCCGAGGCCGAGTGGGTGTTGGTGAAATGGACGGATTTCAGGTCGGTAGAGTTTGAATGGGAGGACGGACGATGAACGCGCCTATCCCCCTTCGGTTCGTGGTGGCGGGTGTTCTCCTGGCCCTACCTGCCAGCCTTCAGGCCCAACCGGCGACCTACGCACCGGATGCCTTCCTGGATTCCACCGCGGGTCAGCTCTTTCGAGCGGCCCAGCTGAACTGGCAGGCCATCGACAGCTCGGTGGTCCGGTATACCTCGGTGATCAAACAACGGATCGCGGCGGGAATCCGAACTCCCTTGAAGGACCGGACGATCTACCGGAACGAGACGGCTGTCCGGGCCTTCTGGGACCGGGACCACGCGCCGATCATGCAGGTCATGGGAAACCGGGCCCAATACCCCGGAAGGGAACAGGCCCAGAAAGAGGACTCGTGGTCCTGGATGAACGATCTGGCCATGGACGAGCCTTTTGAACCCGGGGGAGACCGCCTTCTTTTTGGCCTCACCAGTGAGGACACCGAGGAGATCACCGATCCCGACGAGTCGGACTTCTGGTTCGCCCACCCGCTGGCCCCCGGCGCCGACAGCCTCTATCGCTTCCAAAGCGGGGACACATTGACCCTCTCACTCCCGGATGGGCGCCGCCTGCTGACCGTTCAGCTGGATGTGCTGCCACGGGAAGCGGATGTGCACCGGATCGCCGGCACCCTTTGGATCGAGCCCGAGTCAGGGGCCCTTGTCCGGGCCGTATACCAGCTGAGCCGTGAGTTGGACGTGGTCCGGGACATCCCCGAAGTGCGGGAGGAGGACGAAGCCGGAGAGTTCGACATGGTTCCGGGGATCCTCAAACCCTGGATCTTCACCATGGATCTGGTGGCCATCGAGTATTCCCTGTGGGATTTTCGCGTCTGGCTACCCCGATCCATGCGAGTGGAGGGGGAGGTGAAGGTGGGGATCATGAAGATGCCCATCGCGTTTGACCTCTCTTATCAGCTGGAATCGGTCACCATGGAGGACGATCTGGCCGAGCCACCGGACCCGGCGCTGATCGAACGCCATTTCGACTCTCGGGCCGAGGCCATGGCTTTTATCGCCTCGCTCCTGAGCGAGTCGAGCGGCGTGGCATACGAACAACCGGAAGACGTGATCCGGGCCGACACACGGTTCATTGTTCCACAGGACATCACGTTGCTGGAGGAAAGCCCGGAGTTGCCGCCTCCCATCTGGGACGACGCACCCGGCTTCTCTTCGGAGGACGAGCTGGAGGACATGGTCAGGACTTTGGCCGACCTCCCGCCCATCCCGACGCAGGGCATTCCATGGGATGCCAACTGGGGTTGGGCCCGACATGACCTGATACGATTCAACAGGGTGGAAGGCCTGGCCGTCGGAGGTCGCTTCGAAGCCGAGCTCGGCAGCTTCATGGGCCCGATCAACTTCGAAACCACAGGATTTTTCGGCTTCGGGGATCTGGAGCCCAAAGGGAAGGTCACGTTCGAACGAAGGTCTGTCCTTCGACGAATCGCCGTCAGCGGATACCGTGAGTTGAGGCCCACCAACGCCCGAGGCAGATACCTGGGGTTGGGGAACTCCCTCTACTCCCTCTTCTTCGGACGGGACGACGGGGAGTACTACATGGCCACCGGAGCCGACCTGGTCTGGAGGCCACCGGAAGCCGACCGGGAGTCGTTCCGCCTCCGCTTCTACGCCGAGCGACAAGACTCGGTGGATATCGACACCAACTTCTCCCTAATCCACGCTTTTGACTCCGACTGGGACTTCAGACCGAACATGATGGCCCAACGGCTGGAGGAGGTGGGTGGTGAGCTGACCATCGCGCCTTGGTGGGGGTCCGATCCCCTGGCGACCCAGGTCGGGCTCGAGCTGTATGGTCAGGGTGGGTGGTGGCGACACCCGGATACCACGTCAGTCAAAGGCGATTACGCCCGGGCCAGCGCTACGCTCAGGGTGGCCATCCCACTGGCTGACGCCAGCTGGCGGGTCGGACTCGAGGCAGGCGGGGGGACAAGCTGGGGCGACGCCCCGGTCCAGCGGAACTGGTTCCTCGGGGGCCCGCTTACGCTCCGTGGTTATGAGGCCTCGGTCAAATCAGGGCCGTCGTTCGCTCGGGGCCGCCTCGAGGTGGCCCGGACCTACTCGGAGTCGGTGACCATCAGCGCCTTCGGCGACGCTGGATGGGCCGGGAAGCGGGAGGATTTTGATTCCGGCGACTTCCTCTACGGAGCCGGGCTGGGATTCGGCCTGCTCGACGGTTTAATTCGGATGGACCTTTCCCATGGACTGAGGGGTCCCAACAAACGCTTCAGGTTCGATTTATACCTGGACGCGATTCTCTGATCCGAAACAACGCACAGTCTTACGTACCCCATTCCGGGGATGCAGCGGCGCTCAAATGCCATCGTATTTCCGGATTGGGGTACGTATTCCCAACTCGTCTCAGGGGACGTGGTATGCTCGGCGCGCTTTTTAAGGACGTGAAGTTCGCGTTCCGCATGATGCGGAAGGCTCCTGGGTTCACCGCTGTGGCAGTGCTCTCACTGGCCCTCGGGATAGGACCCAACACGGCCATCTTCAGCCTTGTCGATACGGTCCTTCTGCAGGAATGGGGTGTGGCCGAGCCGGAATCGTTGGTGGATGTCTATTCACTCACCGACGATGGCCGGCACTTCCAGAGCTACCGCTACATCTATGAGTTGGTAGACGAGGGCGCTCCGGACATCTTCGAGGAGGTCACCTCCTACACCATGCAGACGGTCATCTTCCAGCAGGGGGATGGCCGGGGTGAGATGGTCCTCGGGGAGATGGTGACCGGGAACTACTTCGAGGTCATGGGCGTGCCGGCGGCCCGGGGGCGAACCTTCTCCCCGGAGGAAGACGCCACTCCAGGCACCCATCCTGTACTGGTTCTTTCGGACCGGTATTGGCGAGCCAGGTACGACGCCGATCCCGGTGTGGTGGGGGGTGAAGTCCGGATCAACGGTCGTCCCTATACGGTGATCGGTGTGGCTCCCGGGACATTCAAGGGGCGGATCGCTCCGGGGGTAGGGTCGGACTTCTGGGTCCCCATGAGCATGTACCCGCATCTCTCTCCGACCCAACCAAACCAGGGGAATCTCCTCATTTCGGGACGGCTGCGGGACGGGGTCACGGCGGCCCAAGCCGAGGCCGCGGTGAATACCGTAGCCACGAGGTACAACGAGGAACGCCTGGCCGAGAACCCGGATCGGCAGTTTCGCCTGGAGTTGGCCACGGTGTCGGTAGCTGAAGTGCGTCTCAATCCGGACTTCGATCAGATCGTGATGGCGATGGCAGGCCTCCTTTTTGTGGCGGTGGGCTTGGTGCTCCTCGTGGCTTGTGTGAACCTAGCCGGATTCTTCTTGGCCCGGGCCACCGATCGCCGAAAAGAGATGGCGGTTCGGGTGGCCATGGGGGCAGGGAAGCGGACCATTCTGCGGCAGCTCCTGGTGGAGTCGGTGGTGCTGGCATTCCTCGGTGGAGCGGTCGGGCTGTTTCTCGGAATCCTGGCTACGAGGCTCCTCGTGGGGATTGATCCCCCTATGGAGATCCCTCTGAATCTGGAGGCCGGACTGAATGCGCGGGTCTTTTTCTTCACCGGTTTGGCTACCGCGATAGCAACACTGATCTTTGGACTGACACCGGCCTTGGAGGCCACGAGGGCTCCCGTGGCCTCCACGCTTCGGGATGAGGCTGGGAGTAGCGGAGGAGTGAAGAAGGCGTGGGTCCGGAAATCCCTGGTGGGGGCCCAGATGACCCTCTCCACGGTCTTGCTGGTCGGCGCTGGGCTCTTCCTTCGGAGCCTGAAAGAAGCCAGCGAGATCACTGTGGGCTTCGATACCGGCCCCGCGGCTGTGGTGAACGTGGAGTCGTGGGCGAGCGAATACACCCCGGAGGAAATGGACGTCTTCGTGGAAGACGTTCTCCGGTTTGTTCGCTCCGAGCCTGGGGTGACGGCGGCGGGTGTTACGGCCAGACTCCCCTTGGACTTGGGGACCATCAACAACTCCATGACCATTCCGGGGGTGGATCCACCCCCGGGCCGTGATCGTCATACGATGGAGTTCACCACGGTGACCCCGGGGTACTTCGAGGCCATGGGCATCCGGCTCCTCGAGGGACGCACCATTGAAGAGAACGACCGCGATGGGACTCCGGACGTGGCCGTAGTGACCCAAGCCGTGGCCGAGCGGTATTGGCCGGGTGAGAGCGCCATTGGCCGTACCGTCTATTACGGTGGGGACGAGGGGACCCCCGTCACCATCGTCGGAGTGGTGGAGAACACAAAGATCTGGAGTTTGACGGAACCTCCTCGACCCTACTTCTACCTTCCCTGGGACCAGAAGGCGTCTTTTGGGAGTTTCCACGTGGTGGCTCGCGGGAATACCCCGGCTCCTCAACTCGCGGCGAGGATCCGGGACGAGGCCCTGCGGATCGATCCCGACCTCTACCTATCCAGGGTGGGGACCTTGGATGACCACCTCGACTACATCTTCTTCCTCCCCCGGATGGCCGCTGTTCTCCTCTCCATAGCGGGGATCTTGGCCCTCGTGCTGGCTTGTGTGGGCCTCTACGGAATGGTCAGCTATGCCGTGGCCCGGCGAACCAGGGAGATGGGGATTCGAATGGCCCTGGGGGCCGAGCAGGCTTCGGTGGTGACGATGTTGGTGAAGGGTGGCCTTTCCCTGGTGGTCATCGGTGGGGTGTTTGGCCTCGGAGCCGCCGCAGGCCTCGGGGTTTTGGCCCAACGATTCCTGATCGGAGTTGCCGGGATGGACCCGGTGTCCCTCCTGGGGGCCCCCTTCGTCCTAGGGGCAGCGGCCCTCATGGCAGCCTATCTCCCGGCTCGCCGGGCGAGCAGGGTGAATCCGGTGGAGGCCCTCCGGACTGAATAAGGCTGACCTGACCCGCCTTCCGTCCGATCCTCCCCTTATTCGTACTTCAAGGCCACTACCGGTTCGATGGTTGTGGCCCTTCTGGCCGGAACGTAGGCCGCCACCGCCACAACCACTGTCATGATTGCGGTGACACCGAGGGTCATGGGGACGTACGAGACCTGAAGGAGGACCAGGAAGGACCTCGCCACCATACTGAACACGGCCGCAAAGACGAACCCAATGGCCAGGCCGATGCCGGAGAGGGTCAAAAAGGACCTCATCACCGACAACCGGATGGCCGCCCGGTCGGCCCCGAGGACCATCCTCAGGCCGAGTTCGAAGGTCCTCTGGACCACGGAATGGGCCACCATCCCGTAGAGACCCAGGATCGCCATGCCCAAGGCCAGAACACCCATGATCCCGAGCATTACCCCGATACTCCGGCTCTCTTGAAGCCAGGCGTCCACCATTCCGTCTCCGGAACGATATCCGGTAACCGGGACACCCTCGTCCACCCGGGCCATGGCCTCCCTAACGGCCGGTATCACCTCGAGAGGATCCGTGTTCGCCTGGACTACCAGAAGGAAGCTCGAGGTCGGATGTTGATCCTGGGCCAGGTACAATCTGGGCCCGAGGGGTTCCCCGTAGAAACTGGCTCCGTGGTCTGCAACAACGCCGACGATGGTAACAGGTTCGGTTACTGCTGACTCGAACCCCGGGTAAAGCCGGTTCTGGTCAGTATCGGGGGTGAGACGTTTCCCGACGGCATCGCCATCGGGCCAATACAGCTCCACCAACGCCTCGTTCACCACGGCTACGGGGGGATCTCCCGGGCCGTCGGCCAAGGAGAGGGCTCGTCCGGCTCGAATGGGGACACCCAGGGTTTCGAAGTACTCTGGGGACACCACCTGGTAGCCACCTGGCCCCCGGCTGTTTCCGGTTTCCGCCTCCCGTCCCTCCACCGCCATGGGTCCGAAGATGGAACCCTGCCCGATTCCTACCGGCACAGCCGTCCCCACCGCCGTGGAAGTGACCCCAGGGACACCGGTCACCGCTTGCAGAGCGTCCCTGTAGAACCGTCTTTGCTGCTCGTCATCAGGGTAGCGGTGGGGGGGAAGGTCCACTTCGGCTGTCAGGAGGCGTTCCGTCGGGAAACCAAAATCGATGTTCTGGAGGGCCGAGAGGTTCAGGTAAGAGACGCCGCAGGTGAGGACCAGAGGAACGGTCAGAGAGATTTGGGTCACCAGGATGACGTTCCGCAGCCGCTTCCTACTACGACCCGCCGAGGCTCCGGCGGAGGATTCCTTCACCCCCTCGCTGAGGGATGTCCGGGAGGCAAGGAGGGCCGGAGTGAGGCCGAAGGTAAGGGCCGATGCCATGGAAACCAGGATCGTGAAGGTGAGGAGGGACCCATCCAGGCCTACCTCCCCCCGCAGGAAGGGCGGACTCGGCAGAGCCGCAAGGAGTAGGTCCAGCCCCCATTGGCCGAGGAAGACACCGATGGTTCCCCCGGCCAAGGCAAGAAGGAGGCTTTCCGTGAGAAGCAGCCTCACCATCCTTCCCCGGCTGGCCCCCATGGCCAACCGAATGGCCATTTCTCCCTGTCGTGCCGCACCCTTTGCCAGGAGGAGGTTGGCCAGGTTCACGCAGGCGATCAGGAGTACCGCCAGAACCGCGAACACCATTCCCACCATGGCCAGCTTGTCGTCGCCCGAATAAAAGAAGTCCGAGAACCGCTCCACCCGGGCACGAACCCGCCCGTTGGTGTCCGGATGAGCTTCGGCGAGGCGCTCGGCGACTCCGGAGAGTTGGGTTTGGGCTACATCCACCGAGGCTCCGTCAGCCAGGCGGGCCAGGACCTGATACGACCGGTCCTCCCAGTTTTCCTCGGATGGGTTGAGGACGAGTGGGGTGAAAACGCTGGTGCCCCGCCAAAGCATCTCGAACTCCACCTGTATGGGGAGTACGCCGATGATCGTGTAGGGCGTGTCGTCGAGGTTGAGGGTGGATCCCAGAATTCCCTGGTCCCCGGCATATCTCTCTTGCCAGAACCGCCAGGTCAGGACGGCCACCGGTGGAGCCGACGGACTCCCGTCGGCTCCTCCGAATAGTCGTCCGACCTCCGCTCGAAACCCCAACAGCGGAAGGAGGTTCGGGGTGGTCCGGGCTGTCCTGATCCGAAGGGGATCCCCACCGCCGTCTACGAACCGGGAGGCCTGGGCGGATGCTCCCATCTCCTGGAAGGCGCTGGTTTCTTCTCGCCAGGCGTAGAAGTCCGAAACCGACACCCTCGCCTGGTCCCATCCCTCCTCCACACCCCAAAGGAAGACCAGTTCTTCGGGGTCCTGGAATCGCTGGACGACCCTGGCCATACCGGTGTTCATGCTGAAGGCCGCTGTGGTCAAGCCGATCCCGAGACCCAGCATGACCACCGCCCCGAGAGAGAAGACCTTGTGCCTGAGGAGAGCACGGAATGCGAACCGAATGTCGTCGAAAAAGCTTGCCAAAGGGGGTGGCCCCGGGAAGGACGCCAGACGCTCTCCCATTCCGTGTCGTGCGAGGCACCAGAGCTCTCGAAGAAGGAAGAAGGTGCTGGAACCCCTGTCCACCCGACACCGATCGATAAAGGTTTCTTCCATCTCGGTCCGGGTAACCCCGGGGGTGTCTTCAGGGAAGAGACGGAGGAGGAGGCGAACGAAGGATCGGAAGGCCGGAGATCTATGATTCACGATCAACCTCCTCCGTCGACACCGGAGAGGAGGGCCCTGGCCCTGGCCGCGTCCACCTGAGTCTCCAGACGCCTCGCCTCGGCAGTAGCCACTCTTCGACCGAACGCCGTAATGGCGAAGTAGCGACGCCGCTCGTCGTCCGACTCTGGCGCAGGCCTTCGGTCGGTGGGTTTCACCATGCCCCTGGAGGTGAGGCGCCGAAGGGCGCGATAGAGGGTTCCAGTCTCCATCCGGTCCCTGCCGCCGGATCGTTCTTCAGCCTCCTTGATTATGCCATACCCGTGGCTTTCTCCGCCTGAAAGGACCAAGAGGATCTCGAACTCCACTGGTCGAAGCGGTGTGAAGTCGTGGGGATTCCGGGGGTCGGCCATGGTTTTCCTTCCGAGGCGTTTTGGGAATTAGGTGTGTCGCGCACCTATCTCTCAGAATCCTACGGGGAGGGCCAGGAGGAGGTTTCAGGGACTTTCCCAGGGGGGTGATGGGGTGTCCACTCCCACCAAAGAAAACCCCCCGCAGCTTGAACTGCGAGGGGTGCTCCCTTCTCAGCGCCGGCCGTACAAGCGAGCGCTATGTCGAGGCAGGACTTACTGAAGGATCTCCAGCATTTCCACCTCGAAGATCAGCGTTGCGTTCGGGCCAATACGACCCTGGCCGTTCATACCGTATCCGATATCGGCGGGGATATAGAACATGTAATGGCTTCCCACCGACATGAGCTGGAGTCCCTCTGAGAATCCCTGGATCACGGCGGTGACGCCGAATGTGGCCGGCTGTCCCCCGTCGTATGAGCTGTCGAACTGGGTCCCGTCGATGAGGGTGCCCCTGTAGTGAATGCTCACTGTCTGGTCGGCGGTGGGGCGGATCCCGTCTCCCTCCCGGAGGACCTCGTATTGCAAACCGCTCTCCGTGACCGTCACACCTTCCTTGGTGGCGTTTTCGGCCAGAAACGCGGCGCCTTCCTCAGCGTTCTTGTCGGCTTCCTCGGCCATCCTTCGGGTCTGTTCCTCCATGACTTTCTGATTGAAGGTCTGGCTCGCGGTCTGAAGCTCCTCAATGGGCACGGCAGGATCGGCCCCTGCCATTCCGTCTCGGATGCCGGCCCGAAAAGCGTCCATGTCGATGAAGGGATCGGTGGGTGCCAGCTGAGACCCGATCTGGAGCCCTATTCCGTAACTTGCCTTCTGGTCTTCGGTTTCCAGAGTCGGCGTGCCTCCCTGGGGCTGACAGGCTGCGAGGGTCAGGGGGAGGATGATGAGCCCATAGGCGATTTTTCGAGACATTGTTTGGATCCGGTGAAATGTCGTCCGTTACGTTCGAGGGCCGGAAGCTAACGGAGGGGCTCTATTGGGAAAACCCGCCGAGCCGTCAAGCGCTCTCGCAGTCCTCCCTCTCCGCCGACGGTCACCCGATCGGGCGTCGGTTGATGGATCGAGATCGTGGTCGGGAGGGTGGGAGGCTAGCGCACTACCGGTAGCTCTATGGAGGAGGGGTAAAACGAATTCCTCTGTATATGAAGGAGTGGCGTGCCGGTCTCGGGGACTCGCCGGAAAGCTGAGGCGTCATGGCCGGCGATGGCGATGCGGATTCGGTGCCCGGCCTTGAATAGGAAAGAGGTCGGTTCCATCCCGATGGCCAGCTCCGTGATTTCCCCGGGAACCATCGGCGCCGCGTCGGCTGCCAGGAAGGAGTGGAAGGGTATCGGCCGTTCCCATTCAGATGGCTCTTCAGTGACTCTTCGATGAATGCCCCGGAGGACCCCCTCTGTTACGTAGGCCACAGACCCCTGGGGGTTCACGTCCTCCAGGTAGACGAAGAAGGCTCCGTCTGTGTGGGTGGAGCTGAGGTTGAGGCGAACCACCGGGTAGCCTGTGACTTCAAGGTCCTCGGAGAGCGGTTCGGACTCATAGACCTGCAACGCCAGATCTCTGGTCCCTCGGTCGGAATACCAGACGTCGGCGAACAAGGGACCGAGCCACCTGGGGTCGGCTGAAGACTCGGCGGAGAAGTTCACCTCATACGGATCTTCGCCGGTTTCCGACTGAGGAGGGAAGGGGGCCAGAGAACCGTCGGGTCCCAGGTACAAGGTCTCCGTTTCGGTCCCGGGAATCGGCCAGGTGGACGTGGCTTTCCAGAGCCCTTCGCCCATGGTGTAGTACCGGAGGATCCTCTCCTGTAGAGGCTTTTCTTTCCTCAGCATGTCGTCGAAGAAATTCAGGGCCTCTTCCCACTGACTTCCCCAACTCGGCAGGGAGTTCCAACGGGGCCCGTCGCGGATGGAGGAGTTCGAATCCAGGTCGTGAGTCCACGCGCCCAATACGGCTCGCCGCGGGCCAGTGGACTCCATGAACCCCCGGATCACTCCATCGGCAGTGCCACCGTCGAGCCAGCTTCCCCACTGATAGACGGCTACCCCGGACTCGTCCAAATCCTTTGCCAGCTCATGGGTAGAGATGTCGTCCAGCGTGAGGGAGCCTACCACCGGGTCGTCCCGGAAAGTGATCTTCTCCACGGCGTCGAACACGTTCAGGTTCCCGGCATGACCCGCGATGGCCTCAGCCAGGAGTTCTCCGTTCGGATCTTCATCCACCGGGAATTGCTGGAACGACTCCCCTTCTACCGACAGCCGCTCGCTCCTGTCCATGGCGAAGACGACGTCACTCCACCCTTGCATGAACGCCTCGTTGAACACCCCGCCTGGGAAGAGAAGATCTTCGTATTGGTCGTAGGTGTCCGACATGGGGACGATGGCCTTCAGGGAGGGGTGCCCACAGGCGGCCAACTGTTGGGCTGCCATGCCGGGGTACGACACCCCGGTGGCGCCGATCCTGCCGTTCGACCAGGGCTGTTCCAAAATCCAGTCCATGACCTGGGTTCCGTCCTGGAGTGCCCGGTCCGAGAGGGGCTCCTGCCACTCGCCGAACGATGCCCCGGTTCCACGCTCGTCCACCGCAACCCAGACGAACCCCCGCTGTAGCGCCCTTCGGACGTGATACGGGAGCTGGAATTCACGTCGTCGCCAGTAACGCGTGAGCTCCAGGATGGCCGGGAGGCGGATTCCGGTGGGGTGATCGTTGGGCACGGCCACGTCCACGGCGATCTTGACCCCATCACTCATCGTCAGGTAATGCGAACGGATCGAGAAGTTCGTGGCGCCCCGGATGTCCAGCGGATGCGTTTCAAGGATCGTTGGATCGTGGTCGCACCCCTGGGACCCGAAGATACCGGCTCCCAATGCGATGGCCGCCGACCACCTGAATACCCTCGCCAGGGATCCCGTCCGCCGCCTCATCGTCAAAACTCCCATCTGAATCCAATGGAGGGTAGGATCGGGAGCAACTCCTCATCCGGGTAACGGGTCCATTTCAACTCCTCACCCACCATGCTGGTTCCGTACTCGTACGCCCGGAGGTTCTTCTGGTTATAGGCGTTGAACAGGTCCAGATACAGGTCGAGAGTGCCGTTTCGCAGGGCGAACTGGCGGGTGACCCGGAGGTCCAGCCTGTGGTATGGCGGCAGGCGTTCGGAGTTGAGGGCACCAAACTCCTCCCTCCATCGGAGGGCGCTGGCCGTTCCGTCCCCCTGGAAAACCGAAATGGTGTCGAACTGGATGATCTGGGGAGTGAAGGGCCAGCCGGAGTGCACCTGGAAGGCGCCGGTGACCGTCCACTTCGGGGTCGGCCTCCATCCCACGGTCAAAGCCAGGGCATGAGTCTGGTCCCAGAACTGGGGCACCCATTCCCCCTCGATCATGGTCTCTGTGGAGGAAAGGGAGTAAGCCGCCGACCAATCCCAGGTCTCGCCTTCTTTCCTCAGCAACAGCTCCGCTCCCATGGCCCTCGACTCCGTGGGGTCCACTCGGACGCGATCCCCGTCCAACTCGGGGAAGGGGAGGATCTCCCTCCAGAGGTTGAGGTACATACGCCTCGGCCGCTCGATCTCCCGATGATAGAGCTCTACCCGGCCCCTGATCCCATTCGGCAGCTCGTGCTCCAGACCCACGGCGGTTTGAAGGGCCCGTTCCGATGGAGCGAAGGCGGTTTCGCCGTCTCCGGCTTCCAGCTCGTGCATGCCCTGGGATTGGTGGTAGATGCCCCAACCGGCTCGTAGCGTGGTCCGGTCCCCGACATCAACCATAGCGTGGACCCGGGGGGAGATGTCCGAATCGTCGGTGTGGTTCCGCCTGTCGTAGCGGAGGCCGATTTCCGCAGTTCCCCATGGCACGGGCTGGAAACGGAGGGCGCCGTACGTCTCGATCTCGGTGCCGGTGGGATCCATGTCCACGGTCACGGAGTCAGGTACTCCGATCAGATCACCGTTCGGTTGGGCTTCCAGATTCCGTGTCTTGTTCCAGTAGTCGTAGTGGCCCAAAAGCCGGTTGGCCAGAAACCCTGCCCTGAACGCGATCCGATCCGTGAGGTCCACGGTCCAGTCCTGCTTGACCCCGAAAAACTCGTATTTCGCTTTATCCGAGACGTCCACCATATCGGGTCCGCGGACACGACCCGGTTCGTACATGAAACCCACCCGGGACCGACTGATTTGCCCCGCCGACAAGACAGTCTGGGCTCGGACGGCCGGGGTGAAAAAGGCCTTCCAGGTGAGCCACCCGTAGGTGTTTCCCCAACGGGTCGCCAGCTCCCCGTCCTCCGAGTCCCCCAAGGTGGACGGGTCCAGCTCCAGATTGTCACCGGCTTGGAGGAGGTGGGCGGAAAGGAGGTGCCGGGATCCAAGCTGATACTTCACTTTCCCCAGCACGTCGTGGTATCGGGGAGAAAGGTCGTTGTCCACGTCCGTCAGCTTGAAGGCGATGTCCATGTAGCCCCGCCGTGCGGAGAGGAGCCATTGCCCTCTTCCGTTGGCGAAGGCCCCCTGGGACATCACCGTGGCGTTGGTGATCGAGAGCCCAAGTGTGGTTCGGGTACCCTCCGTCGGTGGTGCCCTGGTTTCCATATCGAAGACGCCGGCGGCCCGGTCCCCGAAGTCCACTGGGAACCCGCCGGCGTGAAGATCGATCCCACCGACCGCGTTGATGTCGACGATTCCCAAGGCGCCTTCGAAGTCCTTCAAATGGTATGGCTCGTAAAGCTCCATCCCGTCCAGAAGGATCAGAGTCTCACGGTCTTGTCCTCCTCTGAGATACAGGCGGGTAGAAATGTCGCCGGACGCGATGCCTGGGAGGCGTTTCAGAGAGCGGAAGACGTCCTCGCCTACCTGCGGCACGGTTTCGATCTGCTCTCTGGTGAGGGTTTGGAGGGCCACGGACTTCGCGTCATCCAGGATGACGAAGGTGCCCGGAGACACGACCAGGCCGGAAAGGGGGATCACCCGGAGGGTGAGCCGTACCTCAATCGGAGTGGTCTCTCCTTCGGCCACGCGGATCCCTTGGATCGTATCCGGGACCCAGCCCAGGCCGGTCACCGTCATGTCGTAGGTCCCCGGGGGGACGTTCACGAGGATGAATCGACCGTTCTCGTTCGACAGGGACCCTCGGCCGTCGCTCAACTGGATCAGGACGTTCGGGACGGGTGCGTCATTCTCCTGGTTTTTGACCATCCCGACGATGACCCCCAGGGCCGACTCCTGACCCGCGGGTCTCCGCGGTGAGATTCGGACCTGATTCCCGAGAGCATCAAAAGTCAGGTTTGTGCCCCGAAGGATGATCTCCAAGGCCTCCCGAAGGTTGCGGTCGGTGCACGGACAGGAGACCCGACGGTTCACCGGGACAAAATCCGGGCTATAGATCAGTGAGGAGCCGGTAGCTCGTTGTATGGAGTTGAGAGCTTCCCGGAGGGTGACATTCGTGAGCTCGAGGCCCACGGTCCGGTCCAGGGGTGGGGGTCTGCCCTGGCCGGCCGCGGGCTCAGGTGTGAGCCCGGCCAGAAGGAATGCCAACGCCAGGGTGTTCGGGCCCCATCGTGGCCTCCGAGAAAAGGCCAGCGAACTCATGGAGTCCCTCCGGCCCCGCTATTCCGCGAAGCACCTTCCGCTACCATGGCCATTCCACCGGCCGCCGGGACACAGACCGCCTCGGTGACGACGCAGAGTGACTCGGCAACCGCTTCGAACGGCTCTCCCTGAAACCAGGCCGTTACCCGGCGTTGAGCTAGATCCGATCCCTGGACGCTCAGAGTCCGGCCGTAGAATCTGGCGACCTCCTCTACGACCTGGGAAAGGGGTGTCGCTTGGTAAAGAAGGTTCCCATCAGCCCAGTTCAGGTACGCGGCAACGTCGTCAACGGCCTGAACAAACGGAGCGTTTCCGGCGGCCATGTGGGCCAAGCTGCCTGCCGGCACCTCGGCTGCTCCGAACTCGGTGGAAACCCCAACCAAACCCTCCACCACGACCGTGCTTATACCATCGTCCTCGGTGTCCACCTGAAACCGGGTCCCCAGGACAGTGATCTCCCCGCCGTCGGTTCGAACCACAAACGGACTGGCCTCGTCTCTCGCCACGGCGAAGAAAGCCCGGCCTTCGAGGGAAACCTCCCGGCCACCCTCTACCTCCCACTCCCTCAAGGTGCTCCCCTGAGCCAGTCGGACGAAGCTCCCGTCGTTAAGGGTCACCGTTTCATCTCCCCCGCCGCCCACCTGGTGGACGGCTGTGGGGGTCGGACCCATGGGGATCATGAACTGAATGCCGAGGCCGATGGCGGCTACGGCTGCGGCAAGGAGCCCCCAGTTTCTCCACGCATTCCTTTTGGAGGGTCCTCCCTTCCGGAGCGGTATAGGGGCTGCTGCCACGATTGCTTCCACGGAAGGTGGCCCCCATGCCGGGACCACAGGCTCGGGGGTGGTCAAACCCCACACCTTGGCCATCTCCTGGAAGTACTCCTCGTTCCCCGGGGCCGACTCCCTCCAGCGCTTCAGACGCTCGTCTTCGAATGGAGATGCGGCGCTGTTGAGAGTCTTGATGATCAGATCGTCCACTTCGGACCTCCCGGGGAAACCGTCGGAGGAGTCTTCACCCGGTACACGCCCATCGGGGGAGATTCTACCAAGGTCCGACAGAGGATCGTTTCCATTCTTGCCGTTTCCACCACCTGGATGCCCGTTATCCATTCGTCTGCTCCCGATCCGGACCGGCTCTCTCCGCGTCACCTGCGGAAGAGGGTTGGTCGGCGAAATACGGCTTCAGCGCCGTACGGAGATCGGCCATGGCCAAACTCATGTGGTTGGCCACGGTTTGTGCGGAGAGGCCCATGACCCGGGCGACCTCCTGGTAGGAGAGGCCCTCCTCCCGGACCAACTGAAAGACTTCCCTACGTCGCTCGGGGAGCCGCGCGACCGCGGCGGCGGCGAGACGATTCAGCTCCGCGCCCTGGACGTCCTCGTAGGGTGTCTTGGGGGATAAGGGTGGGGGCGCGCTTTTTTGAGCTTCATCGCGCCGAGCCCGCTTTCGGAGCTCGTCCAACGATGCGTTCCTGACGATGGTGTAGAGGAAAGCCTTGAGAGAACCAGCCTCATCAAGCTCGTACCGACGAGACCAAAGTCTGACGAAGGCAGTCTGCACCGTGTCTTCGGGATCCCCGGACCCTGACAGGATGCGGTGGGCGAACCCTACCAGCGGCTCCCAGTAGTTGTCCATCAACTGCCGGAGGGCATCCTGATCATCGGCTCGTAATCTCCGGACCAGGGCAGCGTGGGCCGGGTCTCTCGGACCACTTTGGGCAGGGGGCATTTGGCTTCTTCCGCCTGATGAGGGATCTCCTGACGGATTAATGATCCCTACGACCTTCGCTTCGTCAATGTTCCTCATGCTTTCTTCACGTTTCCCGGGGCGGTTTCTACCAACGGAACCAGACCATTGGTAGAAAGGGGTTCCATAGACGTGAATCAGGTATCGGCGCATGGAGAGGGTGTGACCATGCCGAAGAAGGGTGGGAAGGAATCGAGGAGAGAGCATCATGCGAGGACTGAAGAGAAAACTGGGTTTGCTGGCCGCCGTGGCCGATATCAGCCTGATGATGACCGGCTGTGTGAGTGGGGTCATTGATCTGGATGACGACTTCAAACATTCAGGGAAGGTCGAGGTATCGGCCGTCTTCACTCGAACCTTTGATTTGGACGATCAAACGGCCATCCGGATAATCGGGGCGAACGGGGCCATCAGGGTCTGGGGCGTCCCCGGCGCGACCCGGATCGTGATCGACGCGGTGCGGACGGTCCGGTCGGACACCAGGAGCGACGCTGAAGCACACCTTAAAGACGTTCAGGTGTTGGCAGAGGCCAACCAGAATGAGTTCAGGGTAAAGACGATCCAACCCGATTATTCATACGGCCGTTCCTACATCGTGGACTACGAGATCACCGTCCCGGCCGACATGCTGCCCACCATTACAAACGGAAACGGATCTATCCGGTTGGAAGGTTTTCATGCGGACGTGGACGTGAGCAACGGGAACGGTGAGGTCTCTCTGGTCGACGTCGAGGGAAGCAGCTGGGTGAGCGTGGGTAACGGAGAGATCTCGGCAGGGGTATTCCTCCCGGCCGGAGGCCAGATCGTGCACTCGATCGGGAACGGGACGATCTCCCTGGAGGTTCAGCCGGAAGTCTCGGCTTCGTTCGGAGCAAAAGTCGGAAACGGAACCATCAGCGTCACCGGCCTCAACCTTTCCCAGACGGTGGCCAGCCCCCGGCAACTGCACGGGGTATTGGGGTCCGGCGATGGCCTGATCGACCTCGCCGCCGGTAACGGACAGATCCGGGTGCGAGGGGGATAGCACCCCGGGTCGGAGATCAGCCTCGCTCTCGGGATCTTCAGGCCGTACCGTAATGGGGATCCGAACAGAGAACCGGGAGCAACGGCATGTCGCAGATCTTCGACCGAAGGGCGTTTCTGAAGGATGGGGCCAGGGCCGCTATGGGCCTGGCCCTTCTTCCGTTTCCCCGTGTTTTCGGGCTGCCATCCTTCGACCTGGTGATCCGAGGTGGGACCGTGGTGGACGGGACCGGGGGCCCGCCCTGGAAGGCCGATCTCGGGATTGTTGGGGATACCATCGAGGCTCTCGGAGCCATTGATCCCGGGCAGGGTGCTAGGGTCGTGGACGTCGGGGGGTTCCACGTGGCTCCGGGATTCATCGACATTCACACCCACTCGGATTCCGGGATCCTCAGGTACCCGCAGGCCGAGAGCCGAGTCTTCCAAGGCGTCACGACGGAGGTCACGGGGAACTGTGGAGGCTCCGCCGCGCCCAGGCCTCCCGATCGGCCCGGCTCCGAGGTAGGGGAGCTGGAGAGAGAGCTCCTCGACGAATACGGGATCGAAGACAGTTGGACGGATGTGGCCTCCTACTTCGACGTTCTTGAGCGGGTGGGCATCTCGGTGAATCACGCCCTCCTGCTGGGTCATGGGACATTGAGGGGCAATGTGGCTGGGTCGGAGAACCGACCTCTTTCCGGCGAGGATAGGATCCAGGTTCTCCAAGCCCTCGAACGGGGTCTGGACCAAGGTGCATTTGGCCTGTCCACCGGCCTGGAGTACGTACCGGGGCGGTTTACGCCCACCGATGAGATCCTCGAGATGGCTCGTGTGGTGGCCCGCCGCGGGTGTTTGTATGCGTCACACATCCGGAACGAAGAAACGATGTTATTGGAGGCGGTGGACGAAGCCCTCCAGGTGGGCCGATTGAGCGGGGCACGGGTCCAGGTTTCCCACCTGAAAGCGGCCGGGCAGCCGAACTGGGGCAAGCAGGTGGCGGCTTTGGACCTGATCGAAGGCGCAAGGGCGGACGGAGTCGAAGTTTTGGCGGATGCCTACCCCTACACGGCCTATTCCACCGGGATATCGATCTTCCTTCCGGCTTGGGCTGCCGACGGTGGGAGGACCGCTCTTCTCGAGAGGTTGGCTGATGCCGATGCGCGGGCCAGGATTCGGGATGCCCTGGCAGAGCGGGTCCGCCAGGACCCGGGAGACTTCAACCTCATCGTGATCAGCAGCCTGCGGTCGGCCGAGAACCGGGAGATCATAGGAAAAGATCTCGACCAGATTGCCGACCTGTGGGGGATGGAGCCCGTGGACGCACTGCTGAGGTTGATGGAGGAGGAAAGATCGGTCGGCTTCATCGGGCACGGTATGTCGGAAGAGAACGTGGACCGGGTCCTATCACACCCCTTGGTCATGGTCGGTTCGGATGGCTCCAGCATGGCTCCCCATGGGGAGGCGGCCCGGTCCCGGCCCCATCCCCGGTCCTACGGGACGTTTGCCAGGGTGTTGGGTCACTATTCGAGGGATCGGGGGATCTTCGACCTTCCCACCGCCGTCAGGAAGATGACCAGCATGCCGGCTGGCCAGATTGGCCTGAATGACCGGGGACGGGTGGCAAGAGGAATGAAGGCGGATCTCACCGTTTTTGATGCGTCACAGGTTCGGGATACGGCCACCTTCGACAACCCACACAGGTTTGCGGAAGGAATCCACTCCGTCATCGTGAATGGCCAGGTGGTGGTGGAGCAAAAAACTCACACGGGAGCGCGGCCGGGTCAGGTTCTGGGAAAGGCTTGAGTTGCAGGCATATTCTTCCGGCCTGCAACCTGGGACCCTTTCTTTCCGTCCTAGTATTAGAAGGGACGTACGGCGTCATGTCTGACCTGATGGGAATCTGAGCAGGAACGAAGGAGCAGCATGCCTTCTTGGATCTTCGTAGCGGTGCTTTTGGTCGTTGCCGGAATCGGGGCCAGGATCTGGTACCGTCGGTGGCGGCGGGCACGGATTGCGGCTAGGCGAATCGTAGAGAAACCGAACTCCCATTACGCTTCCGTTCTGGTAAAAAACCAGGTCGATCGGGAGCGGTGGGGCCAGGTCGATCTCGAGAGGATCCACCCGGTGAACCGCGAAGAGGTCGAACGCCTGCTGGAGGTGGCCGACGTACAGGGTCCGGAGGCCCTCTCCGCCCGAGAGCGGCTCTTCCTGGAGACCATGACCAGTCTCAGCTTCAGCTGAGTTGCTGCCCTACCCCTTCGATCCGCCCTCCAGCCTCCGGTAAAGTCCGGGCCGACGGTCCTTCAGGAAGGGGAGATGCCGCCTCACTTTTGTCACCTCTCTGGTGTCGACCTTTCCCATGATCACCCCTTCTTCGTAGTCGCTGGCCACGGCTACGATCTCACCCATGGGATCCACTAGGGCCGTATCGCCAGCGTGTGGCAGACCGCCTCCCATTCCCACCCGGTTCACCCCCATAACATAGGCCTGATTCTCGATGGCCCGGGCCCGCAGCAGCGTGGACCAGGCGCTCCGCCGTTTGTCGGGCCAGTTCGCGATGACGCAGTAGAGGTCCGTGTCCGGGGCGGCTGGACGGAACGGCTCGGGGAATCTGAGGTCATAACAGATGAACGGTGTGACGCGGACGCCCTCTACCTCGGCAGTTGGGACCGACTCGCCACCGACGTAGTGCTGGTCTTCCTCCGCCATGGAAAAGGGATGGATCTTCCTGAAGCGGAGAATCTCGCTTCCGGACGGGGAAAAGATCGAACAGACATTTGCGGGAAGGGGGCTTGCCGGTTCGGCGTACCCGCCGAGGACGAACACCGAATGCTTCGAGGCCGTGACGGAGAGGAAATCTCTGGTCTCCGACGCATAACCCGAGACGACCTCCGCATTCATGGAGAAGCCGGTGGCGAACATCTCAGGGAGCACGACCAGGCGTGGGGGCTCGGTCCCGGACATGATCCCCCCTACGATCTGATTCACCCTCTGGAAGTTTTTCTGGGGATCCTCCCACGCGATGTCCATCTGGATTCCGGCTACAATCATCAGATCTCCTTATCCTCCCATCTTCCGCAACCGTTCAGCCGCTGCTTCGAGCGTTTCCATCCTTTTGCAGAATGCGAAACGAGCCAACCGTCGCCCCTCCTCCGCATCGGCCCGGAAGAACGAGCTGGGTGGGATGGCGGCCACGCCGTGTTTTTTCGTGATCCACCTGGCGAACTCCCAGTCATCCCCCTCGAACACCGGCGTGAAGTCAGCGAGGATGAAATAGGTGCCCTTTGGGATGGCCACGTCGAACCCTACGTCGTCGAGGGCTGACACCAGGAAGTCACGGCGAGCGAGATACTCGGCCTTGAACTGGGCGAGAAACCCCTCCCCGTAATCACGAAGAGCGAAAGCTATGGCTTCTTGAAGTGGAGTGGCGATGGTGTAGTTGAGGAACTGGTGGGCGGCTTGGGCCCCGTCCACCAGGTGCTTCGGTCCGGTCCCCCACCCGATCTTCCAGCCTGTGAAGGAATACGTTTTCCCGGCGCTGGAGAGAGTCAACGTCCGGTCTTTCATCCCCGGAAGGCTCGCCAGGGGGATGTGCTCGGATTCATCAAAGACCAGATGTTCGTAAACCTCGTCCGTTACGGCGATCAGGTCGTGGTCGCGACAGACGGAGGCGATCACCTCGAGTTCTTCAGGGTTGAACACCTTTCCAGTCGGGTTCATGGGTGTGTTCAACATGATCATCCGAGTCCGGTCGGTGACCAGGGCTCTGAGCTCGGACTCGTCCAGGGCAAAATCCGGGAAACGGAGCGTGAGGTACCGAGGCACAGCTTCGGCCAAGGCCAGGCAGGGTGGGTAGCTGTCGTAGAATGGCTCGAATAGGATGACTTCATCGCCCGGGTTCAGCAGGCCGAGCATGGACGCGGCGATGCCCGCCGTGGCACCATTGAACACCACCACTTCGGTCATCGGATCGTAGTCCAGGCCGTAGAACCGATTCTGGGCTTCGGCGATGGCCTCCACGAGGGGTGGATGTCCCCGCGACCGCGCGTACTGGTTTCTTCCGGACCGGAGCGAGTGGACGGCAGCTTCGACGATCTCACCTGGCCCCTCGAAATCCGGGAAGCCCTGGGCGAGGTTGATGGCGCCGTGTTTATCGGCGAGGGCGGTCATCTCGGCGAACACGGTGGTGCCAAACTGAACGAGCTTTCGGGTGATCACGACCGGCGTCCTTGGTGTCCCTTCAGTGTGAGAGGTCTCGCGACGATAAAACATAAAGGTTCCGGACCGGCCGGGGCGATGCCGAGGGCTTGGCAAACTACATGGATTTGACAATATGTTCAGGCTGAGGAAGAACTCACCAGGAGTGAATCGATGCGGTCCAAGTGGTTGAATGACATAAAGGTACCGAGGAAGATCCCCCCTCTCTTCTTGCTCCTTTGCCTCTTGGCATTTGGCACGGATCCGGTCTTCGTTGCGGCCCAATCCGACGCGGCGGTCAGGGTCGAGGGCCCTGTCGGGGCGGAAAATGGCCGGGATGCGGCCGTGGCCCGGGTGGTGGAACGCCTGGAAGCGGAGATCAGAGCCGCAATGGAGAACGGGCGGATCCCCTCCATGACCGTAGCTTTGACGGATAGGGAAGGGGAGCTCTGGGCAGGGGCCTTCGGTGAGAGCAACCGGTGGGCGGCCACCCAAGCTTCCACCGAAACGGTGTACCTCATCGGATCGACTTTCAAAGCCCAGTCCACCATTGGACTTCTTCAACAGCTAGAACTGGGCCACTTCCGTTTGGACGATCCCATCAACCCCTACCTGACCGAGTTCCAGATTCGGGAAGAGCAGGGGTTCCCTGTGACCTTCCGACACCTCCTCACCCATACCTCCGGCCTCCCGGCGGCCTATGGGGGGCATGACGTTTGGGGTGAGACGGTCCCTGATCCGCTGCCGGATTACCTCCGTCGGTCTTTACGGGTTGAGGGCCCTCCCATGGAGAAAGTGGTCTATTCGAACCTCGCCTACACCCTCGTGGGGTACCTGGTGGAGCACTTTTCGGGGATCCCGTACAAGGAGTACATCCAGGAGCGGGTTTGGGCTCCAATTGGAATGAACACGACGGCGTTTCAGCCAACCCCCAGCATGGAGGAACGTCTTTCCATCCCCTACGCGCCGGATCGCCGAACGGGTGAACTGGCCCCCGCAGGAAGGACCAAAGCCGACGTCTGGCCCGCCGGGATCGTCTATGGGACGGTCCACGATCAGGCGAGCTGGGTGCGCTTCAACCTGGGAGACGGCTCGGTGAAAGGGGGGCGGCTACTCCAGCCCGAGACCATGGACCTGATGCACTCCCTCCAATTCCCGAGCTTCTCCGGAGGGCGGATGGGGGGCGGATGGGGTTATGACCGAGCCGGCTACGGCCTGACCTGGTGGACGTCCACCAGGGACGGGGAAAGGTTCTTTGCCCACTCGGGGAGCGTGTCAGGTTATACCGCGTTCGTGGCAGGGAATCGTACCAGAGGGTTCGGGATTGCCGTCCTCACGAACGGGAATCGGGCCCATCAACACCTGGTCCCGATCTGTAATCTTGCCCTGGACCTCCTGGCAGAGGAGTTTGGCGAATCGAGGTAGAGCGCCAGAATCATCGGGCCTATCAGCCAACCGGTACCCAGTCCACACCATAGACCGCCACAGGCTCGGTCTTCCCTCTCAGCGTGATCTCCCCTTTGGGTTGGGTGGACCACTCCTTTTCTCGGGCCACGACATCGTGAATCCGCCCCGAGACCAACACGGGTGACTCCACGTCTCGACAGAGCTCCAAAAGGCGGGCCGCGGTGTTGAGAGCATCCCCGTGGAAGGCAATCTCCCGCTTAACGTCTCCTACCTCGGTGGCCGTAACCAGGCCTTCCTCCACTCCGCCCCGGAACTCAGGCGCGACACCGTATGTGTCTTCGTACCACCCTCGCCGCTGGGCCAGTCGATCTCGGAAAGCGAAGAACATCCCGAGGCTCCTTCTCTCGGCGTGTGGGTCCCGCCCCTTCCAGGTCAACACAACCTCGTCCCCGACGAACTGGTAGATCTGCGCTCTGTATTCAAATACCAGGTCGGTCAGATCGTGGAAGCAGTGGCGAATGAACTGGCTGTACCGGGCGTGGCCGAGTTTTTCGGCGATGGTTGTTGAGTCCTTGAGGTCCAGGAAGAGAAAAACCCGGGCTTCCTCGCGAGGTCGGTGGTACTTCCCGATGAAGAGCGCCCACAAGTTTCCCGGCCCCACCTTCCGCCGAACCTCGAGAAGAAATGTGAGGGCCAAGAGGCTCACTGCGAACATGGTACACAGTGACACCAGGAGGCGGGGAGAAAAGGAAGCCCAAAGTGCCCTCATTTCCTCCAAGTCATAGATAAAGAGAATGAAGACCGCATTGACGAGAACGCCCAAGAAGACGAGGCCCACCAGGTAGAACCCGCATTTCATCAGGATGATCTGCCCGAACGGCCTGTGCCTGATGGCTGGCACCTCAGAAAGGTGGTTGATGACAGCCATCAGGAGGGCCGTACCGAGGCTGGCCAAGACGATCTCCACGTGAATGGCTGGTCCCGTAGCGTACTCCCTCAGCATGCCCTCACCTAAGTAGTCCAGCAGTCCCCAGGCCGTGAACAGGAAGTAGAGATACCAGGCCCCAAGCATGAAGGGGACTCCGATCATCGCCTCGTCAAGTACAATTCTGCGCAAAGCTCTCATGTGTTCTTCTCCTTCGTCCCGGACACGATAGTCCCCGGACAGACCGATGTCATCGAAGGATCGGTTTGAATTCCTCGCGGGTAGGCCGGCGTCAGAACTCGCCTACCCCTCGACCGGGTGACGCTGACCCCCTACCATGTTGGCCATGGACGATCATGATCTGGATCTTGAGGCTCTCGAGGGCCTGACCAACCCTGCCGAAGTGGAGGCGGTTGCCACCACCCTCGAGAAGCTCACGAAAGACACCGAACTGCTCCTGTTCATCGCCGCAGGGTGCCCGGCCTGCCCCCATCAAGTGCGTTCTGTGGCTACCCTGGCCTTAGCGAGTCCCAAGGTGTCGGTGGAAATCGTAGACGCCCAGCAGGAAGCAGAGCTCTCTGCCCAGCATGAAATCACCTCGGTTCCCACCACGATCGTGGACGACGAGTTGGTCATGGTGGGGGTAGTCCCGGCCGGCGAGTTGGCGTGGCGCCTCCTGGAACGGGAAGGGCCCGAGGCGGAGAAGGTCGTGTTTACGGCGTTGGTGGCTTCGGGCCGGCATTCCGATGCGGCGGAAAGGCTCACGGACGGGCGTGCCACAGAGGTCTTTTTGGACATGTGGAGCCACAGCACCATGGAGGGTCGGATGGGGCTCTTCCTTGTGGCTGAAGAGGCTCTCCAGTGGAACCCGGATTCCTTGCGGGACCTCTCGGCCCTCTTGATCGAGGGCCTCCAGGGAGACGGACCCCTCACCCAAGATCCCTCCAGGGTGGGCGACACGGCGGACCTTCTCGGGCAGATCGGGGATCCCGCCGCCAAGCCGGTGCTAGAGGCCCTGAGCCGGGCTTCCAACGCGGAAGTGGCCGAGGCGGCCTCGGATGCCTTGGAGGAGCTCGGGTAGAAACCCGGTCATTCCTTTCGTAACAAAACTTTTTCTTGGAAAAAGGTTTGGATCGTCCTAAGTTGATCCGTTGGAGGGGTCGGCTGGCCCTTCCGTCTATTTAAAAAACTCCCAAAACGAGAACACGGATGTGGGCGTCTCCCTCGAGCCGCTTCGTCCTTCTCTTCTGCCCGAGAGGTGACTATGGGTCGGTTCCGTTCCTCCCTTCTTGGCGTCTGCGCCGGGACTCTGACACTCGTAACAATGTCTTGTGATAGCGGAGGGGGCTCCGGCCCTGTCCCCGTCGGCCAAGTTCAGGTCTCGCCGGGGACGAGTACCATTGAAGTGGGCCAAACCACTCAGCTTACCGCATCGGTGAAGGATGAGGGTGGGAACGCTCTTACGGGCCGGACCGTGTCCTGGTCCAGTGGGAATCCTTCGGTTGCAACGGTCTCCGCTGGTGGTTTGGTGACAGGTGTGTCTGAGGGTGTGGCGACGATTACCGCCACCTCTGAGGGAATCAGTGGCTCCGCTTCGGTCACCGTGACGCCCGAGTCCGTTTCTACGGTCGAGGTGGCGCCTGCCCAGCTGGATATCATCCTCGGTCAGGCCGGGCAACTAACGGCAACACCCAGGGGTGCCAGCGGAACGGCGCTGACGGGTCGGAGCGTGGCCTGGGAGTCGTCAGACAACGGGGTCGCAACGGTGGATGCGAACGGAATGGTGACCTCGGTGGCCCTGGGTACTACCACGATTACGGCCACATCCGAAGGAATCAGCGGGACGGCGACGGTGAATGTGCTGCCGGTGCCGGTCGAGACCGTCGAGGTTCTGCCGGCCGAACTGAGCGTCGCCGTCGGGGTGACCGGTCAGCTCGCTGCAACCACAAAAGCCGCCGACGGGACGGTACTTGTTGGTCGGACCGTCGCCTGGACCACCTCCGATGGAGGAATCGCCACCGTTGATGCGACTGGACTGGTCACTGGTGTAGCCGTCGGCGTGGCGACCATCACGGCGACCTCCGAAGGGAAAAGCGGCACGGCGACCGTGACCGTTGTCCCCGCTGCTTTCGAACCGCTGGTGGACACCACCCTTGAAGGAGATGTGTCATTCGGGAGCGTGACCATTCCGGCGGGGGTCACCGTCACGATCACCGATGATCTGGATCTGGATGTGGACGGCGACATTTCGATTGCCGGGACCATCACCGCCGACTGTGTGGAGGTTGATGTTTCTGGGGGCGGGGCCGTCACGATCAACGGGGACGTGGACAACGACTGTGCCGTGTTGCCACCTGGGGGTGGTCCGCCCCTAACCATCATCGGGAACGGCACATTCGATATCGATGGCTCCTCCATGGCCAGCTCCGGCGAGGTGAAGCTATTGAATGACCCAGGGATCGTTGGACCGCCGGTCCCGTCTCCACAGGGATCACCTGCGCAGCGGAACCAGAATCTGAATGGCCCTTTCCCTTGCACGTTGATGAACTACACCATCTCTGTCGGCGTTACCTCAGCGAACACGGGCACCGACGCAACACCGGATGGCAACCCGGGCTTCCCGGGGACCGGTTTCATCTTCGGGTGTAACGGGGACCTGTCCCTCAAGGGGAATGTTCAAATCGAGACCCAGGAGGGTGGAAAAGGCGGGAAGGGGACCCATAACAGCAACACAAATGCAAAGGCCACCGGTGGTGACGGTGGTGACGGTGGTGGCCTCTTCCTGTGGGCCTTTGGCGATTTCTCCGCCACCATGGAAGTTACCGGTACTGAAATCAAGAACCATCTCTTCTCCGGCCGTGGCGGGGACGCTGGAGATGCTGAAGCAACGGCCGTGGAGAATGACGGCGTTGATCCGGCTCCCTCGGCCGAAGCGATCGGCGGTTTTGGTGGCGCTGCCGGGGTGATCGAGATTCAGACGGCCGGAGACTTTTCCGTCGAGCCCAATGTCCTGTACGTGGGGCCGGGCCAATCCAACCCGTCAGGCGGGACACCCGGAGGCGGCGCTGGCGGCGACGCAAAAGCCACGGGGGCTCGCGGGAAAAACGCTGATGAACGGACGCCCCCGAGAATGGCTCAGGTTGGCGGCACCGCCACCGCAGAAGGAGGTTGGGGAGGAGACGCACCAGGGTTCGAGACCATAATTCTGGGGAATCAGACCGGATTCGAGGACGTGGTGGTTGAGGCTGGGGATGCCGGCCCGGGTGGTGAAGGCCACGCTATTGGCGGTAAAGGAGGTGACGGAATCGAAGCGTTCCCGGACGGGGCCGCAGGTGGGAATATCAATGCCGAAGGTGGCTGGGGAGGAGATGCTTTCAGCTCCCGAGGCGGCGCTGGTGGAAGAGCATTGTTTGAAGGAGGCATGGGAGGGACCGGGTGGAGTGACTGCCAGGTCCAACCGTTCACTCCCGGTGGTGATGGAGGGAAGGGCGGTGATTCAACTGGTGGCGGTGGGCCGGGCGGCGCAGGCCTGAATCCCGGGGCGGACGGTAGTCACGATACCAAGGACGTCTCCAATGGGGGCAATGGTGGAAACGGCGCCGGTCCTGGCTCCGGCGGAGCAGCCGGTGCCAACGCGATCACCGATCCCTTCGTCGGCGGTCCCGATGGAGGCGGTGGAGCGCCGGGCCCCGAAAGGGCCGAATTGGGATCCGGGAGCTTCATTCCGGGGAACGACGGGATGGGGTGTAATGCCGGAGGGAACTTCGACACCAACATCTCGGTCCAGAGCGATCCAGCCGGCCATCACTTCTTCATCGGAATGCCCGGCCAGATGTTCATATTCGTCGGAGCTATCGTGATCAATCCCGACAGCGGTGAGTTCTTCATGTCCGGGATCTTCCCGTTCGTCACCGTGTCCGGCACCTGGAATCCGGAGACAGGGGCGGTCACTGCATCCGGCGTCGGCACGGTTGCCGGCGTCCCCAACACGGTCGTGACCTTCACCGGGACATTGATTAACGGTGTCCTCTCGGGTACCTACCAAATGGGGGCCGCCGGTCTGCCACCTGGTTCTGGCGGCTTGCCAGGGGGTATTCCGATCTTCTATGCATTTTCGGGCACACTGGTTGGAGGTGGGGGGAACCCTTAGTACCTCGAGGATAGCTTACCGATAGGAATCTCCGCCATCGAAAGAACGGGCGTCCTGGCATGACCGGGGCGCCCGTTCTATCCTTCCCGGGTTCTCCAATTCATCTCTGTTAACGGGAATCGAGCCATGAAGATCTTCCTTCGCCTGGTCCCGGTCACATTGGGTGCCTTTTTGGCCCTGATCGCCTCCTGTTCACCCACCCCAGCAGGGGACGCTGCCACTGAAGAGCCCATCGTGGTGGCTCCCGAGGCTGATGAGGGCCCTTCTCTTTATGAGCAACTCCTCGAGATCGCCACGGTGGAGGAGATGGTCATGGTCCCGATGCGGGACGGCGTGCGGCTGGCCACCCACGTGTATCGGCCGAAGGGATCGGAGTCGGATCCGGTGCCGACCATCTTCGTAAAAACCCCCTACAACATGAACCTCTGGGGTGACGGCGAGATGAACATGGGAAGGTTCCGCGGGCCGTTGGAGGCTGTCCGGCGGGGTTATGCCTATGTGAATCAGAATGAGCGGGGGAAGTTCTTCTCGGAGGGGGAATGGGACATCCTCGGGCCACCAAAAACCGACGGTTACGACGCCCTCTCGTGGATTGCCGCACAACCCTGGTCGAACGGAAAAGTGGGGACTCAGGGCTGCTCTTCCACTGCTGAATGGCAGATGGGCTTGGCTTCTCTGGACCACCCGGCTCACGCCGCCATGGTCCCCCAGGGCTTCGGCGCAGGAGTCGGACGAATCGGGGAATGGTACGAGCAGGGGAACTGGTATCGGGGTGGGGCCGAGCAGATGCTCTTCTTCACCTGGCTTTACGGGGTCCAAAACACCCAAAGGCCACAGTTCGACCCGGACTTGGACGCGGACGACAGGGCCCGGGTGGCCCGGTATTTCGACCTGGTTCCGGAGATGCCCAGTGTGGACTGGACCGAAGCCCTATGGCACCTGCCGGTGGAAGACATCATGAGGAACGCCGGTGGCCCAGAGGGCATTTTTGCGGATCCGGCACCGGTGGCGACCGGAGGCCGCATGATTCAACGGGCGCCTAACGACCCCGCGTGGTATCGAGGCGGCCTTTATCACGACGATGAGCCATTTGGGGTGCCCAGCTTCTGGTTCATGTCATGGTACGACGTTTCCGTGGGGCCGAACCTGGCACTGTTCAATCATGTTCGAGAAAGTGGGATCGACGCCGAAACCCGGGACAATCAGTTCGCCATGGTGGCGCCGGTCACCCACTGTGCATTCACGAGGGCCCGTGAGAACACAGAGGTCGGGGAGCGGAGCGTAGGAGACGCCCGCTGGGACTACACCAATCTCATCTACGATTGGTTCGATTATTGGCTCAAAGACGAGGACAACGGGATCACGGAAACGCTCCCGAAGGTCAGATACTACACCATGGGATCGAACCAGTGGAATACCTCCACCGCTTGGCCACCAGCCGAGGCGCAGGAGGTGACGTTCTACCTTGATTCGGATGGGAGCGCCAACACCCTGAACGGTGATGGGAGGCTGATTCCGGAACCCCCGGCTGCGGAGAACGTCGACGCATTCACCTACGACCCGATGGATCCGGTGGTATCCTACGGCGGCAACGTCTGCTGTATCGGTGGAGCCATCGATGCCGGTTCCTTCGACCAACAAGAAATCGAAGAGTCCCGACAGGACATCCTGGTCTATACCACCGACCCCTTTGAGGAGGCTGTCGAAGTCAGTGGAACCATCGGTATAACCCTTTATGTCTCCTCCGACGCCCGGGACACGGACTTCACGGTGAAGCTCCTCGACGTGTACCCCGATGGCAGGGCTTACAATCTGGATGAGACCATCCAGCGGGTTCGGTACCGGGAGGGCTACGAGCGGCAGGTGTTCATGGAGGAAGGGGAGATCTACGAGCTCGAGGTCAGCCCCATGTCCACCTCAAATTACTTCGAGGTGGGTCACAGTCTCCGCATCGAGGTGTCCAGCTCGAACTTCCCGCGTTTCACCCGAAACCTGAATACCGGAGGGAACAACTACGACGAAACGGAGGGGGTGGTGGCCCACAACCAGGTCCACCACTCGCCACAGTATCCCTCTCAGATCAGGATTCCGGTGGTCCGGAGGTAGATCCGTGAACTGCCTCGACCACGTTCGCCTGAGCCTTGTTCTACCATTGTCTCTGGCACTGACGGCCTGTGGCGGGGAACGTACTCAGCCTTTGGCCGACCTTGTCATCACGGGTGCCCGGGTATTGACCCTGGATGAGTCCATGCCGGAGGGTGAGGCCTTGGCGGTCCGGGGGAACGAGATCCTGGCCGTGGGTACGGCGGAGGAGATCGGGCCTTTTGTCGGCGACGGGACGCGAGTCATCGAGCTCGATCCCCAGCACCTGGTCCTACCTGGGCTCATCGATGCCCATGGCCACTACATGAGTCTGGGTGAATCTCTCCTGCAGCTGGACCTCCGCTCTCCAAGGACCTGGGACGAGATCGTGGCTCTGGTGGCCGAGGCCGCCGCCGATGCCCAACCCGGGGAGTGGATCGTCGGGCGGGGGTGGCACCAGGACAAATGGGCTTCGCCTCCTGTTCCCTCGATCGAAGGCCTCCCGACTCACACTAGCCTGAGTGCTGCCAGTCCCGACAACCCGGTCATGCTGATCCACGTCAGCGGCCATGGCGTGTTCGTCAACCAGCGGGCTCTCGACCTTATTGGCGTGTCCGCGGCCACCCCTGATCCCAAAGGCGGAGAGTTTGTGAGGGACACCCAGGGGAATCCCACGGGAATGCTCAGGGAAACAGCACAGGAGTTCGCCCGGGCCGCCGTGGCCGAATGGGAAGGCTCGAGGTCGGCTGAGGAGATCGATTCCTACCGTCGTCGACAGGTGGAGCTTGCCGGGGCCAACGCGGTGGAGAATGGAATCACGGAGTTCCACGATATGGGTGCTACCTTCGAGACCATCGACTTCTTCAAGACGATGGCCGATGAAGGAGCCCTCCCTCTCCGGCTTTACGTCCATATCGAAGAGCCGGCCGAGCGCCTCGAGGACCGCCTCCCCGACTACCGTCTGGTGGGCTATGGAAACGGTTTCCTGACGGTGCGAGGGATCGGTGAGAAAGTCCTGGATGGTGCTTTGGGGGTCCACGGCGGCTGGCTCCTGGAGCCGTACGCTGATATGCCCAGGACGAGTGGCTTCAACGTGACCCCCATTGACGATATTCGCAGGTCCGCAGAGCTGGCGGCGGAGCACGGCTTCCAGATGGCCATCCAGGGCATCGGCGACCGGGCCGCCCGTGAGTTGTTCGATATCTATGAAGGGGTCTTCGAGGCCAACCCGGAGCTGGAAGACCTCCGCTGGCGCATCGAGCATTGCCAGGTCATTCATCCCGACGACATGAGGCGATTCCGAGGGCTCGGTGTGATCGCCTCGATCCGGGGGGTTTTTGCGACTTCCGATGGGCCTTGGGTGACGTCGCGCCTGGGTGTGGAGCGCACACAAGAGCGCGGCTACGCCTATCGATCCATGTTCGACGCCGGGGCAACGGTGATCAACGGGACGGATCCGCCTGTGGAAGACATCAATCCCATGGTGAACTTCTACCTCTCTGTCACTCGGGTGATGGAGGATGGCGACGTATTCCTCCCCGATCAACGGCTTACGCGGGAACAGGCGCTGGCCACCTATACGGTCAACCCGGCCTACGCCGCATTCGAGGAGGACATCAAGGGTACACTCACCCCGGGGAAGCTCGCTGATATCACAATTCTATCCGGGGATATCATGACGATCCCGGAGACCGAGATCCCCGATGTGGAGGTCCTCTATACCATCATCGGTGGAGAGGTGAGGTACTCGGCGGGGCGGTAACGCCCCGCCTGCCTTCCGCAGCGGACCGGCCCAGGCTTTCGGCCCTCTTCGCACGCAATCCCCGCGCAACCTGAAACTCCCCTCCGGCATCTAACGTAGAGTATGGAGATTTCGTCACACGAAGTATCATCTGGCGAAATAAAACCGGGCGAATCCCCTCCCGGACGGGGAGGATGGTCCTCCCCGGAGTTCACTCGTAGGGAGACGATCAAGGGCACGGCATGTTCAACTCAGACTTGAAGAGGGGGAGCCTGGAGCTCCTCATCCTTTCCTCCCTAGAGGGCGGCCGCCGCCATGGGTATGAGATCGGAAAACAGTTGGAATACCGATCAGGTGGCCGGCTCGAGTTTAAGGTTTCGACTCTCTACTCGATCCTGTACCGCATGGAGGACAGGGGGTGGATCAAGGGGCGATGGGTGGAGAAGAAGGGTGAGCGAAGGAGGTGTTACTACACCCTCACGCCTTCGGGGGCCGCTGAGTTGGATCGGCAACGCCAGGAATGGGATGCTTTCTCTGCAATGGTTAACAAGATCATTGGTCCGGAACCGGCGGGAGGTTGGTGATGCGAGACTGGAAGATCTGGTTACGGGAGAACCTCGAGTTGCCCAAGATGGCCAACGGCCGGGACAGCAGGGTTCTCGAAGAGCTTGCCGATCACCTGGAGGAGATGCAGGCGGAGTCCTTGGCACGGGGAAAGACCCCGGCCGAGGCGGAAGCCGAGACGCTGGCCTGGCTGGGTGATCCGGCCGAAGCCTCGAAAGAGCTTCTGAAGTGTGAACCCGGGCACGTCAGGGCTCAGATGAGTCGTTGGGCGGAGGAGAGGGAAGAGCTGTTGCGTCAGAAGGGTGGCCTGTGGGTTCCCTTCGCCGACTTGGGCCGGGATCTCCGTTTGGCCCTCAGGGGGTTGGCCCGGAAACCCCTCTTCTCCGGGGTGGCCGTCCTTGTCCTGACACTGGGGATCGGGGCCACCAGCGCCATCTTCACCCTGATGGACGCGGTGGTCTTCTCGCCCCTTCCTTTTGAAGATTCGGATCGCCTACTGGCTGTTCAGCACGCCGCCCCCGGGAGGGGTATGGACGACGTGGGCCAGTGCGCCGCCTGGCACTTCACCTACATCGATGAGGCCCAGTCGTTCGAGGAGTTGGGGATGTTCACTGGGTGGGGCACTTTCTCCGTGACGGGAAGGGGAGATCCGGAAGCCCTTCAGGCCCTCCAGGTCACGAGCGGTGTCTTTCCGGCAATCCGAGTCAATCCCCTGGTTGGGAGGGTTTTCAACGAGGACGACATGGACCCCGACGGGCCGGCCACCATCATGCTCTCCGAGGGGTACTGGAGGAGCCGGTACGGCGGAGACCCTGACGTAGTGGGTCAAACCCTTCAGGTCGACGGGGTCACCCGTGAGATCATCGGCGTAATGCCTCGGGAGATACGGGCCCTGGGGTACGACCCCTCACTCATCCTCCCGCTCCGGTTCCGGCGTGCGAGCCTCTTTGTCGGAAACATCGGATACGATGCGGTGGCCCGGTTGCGGGACGGGGTGACCGTGGAAGAGGCTCACGCCGACCTTACCCGTGTCATGCCACAGGCCTGGGAGAAATTCCCCGGTGGTCCAGTTGCCAGCTCGAGTGATCCGTCACTTTACCAGGTGGATCTACGGTCCCTGAAAACCGACCTGGTGGGTTCGACCGCGAACCTCCTCTGGATTCTCCTGGGAGGTGTGAGCGTGGTCCTACTGATTGCTTGCGCAAACGTGGCCAACCTCTTCCTCGTCAGAGCTGAGGGGAAAGACGGAGAGATGGCCGTTCGAACTGCCATGGGGGCCACCCGGGGCCGGATCACCTGGGAGTACCTGAAAGAAAGCCTCCTTCTGGGTGTCCTGGGCGGACTCGGGGGATTGGTGTTGGCCCAGGCGGGCCTCAGAAGCATCCTTGCCATGGCTCCCTCGAATCTCCCGCGGGTCGACGAGGTTTCCCTTGATTCCACCGTGCTCCTTTTCACCCTGGTGATCTCCCTCGGCGCCGGGTTTTTCTTCGGAATGTTTCCCATGCTCCGGCGGGGAAAGGACGATCTGGTGTACGGCTTGAAGGAGGGCGGCCGGGGCGGCATGCGGGATCGTGGACGACACCGTACGCAGAATCTCCTCGCCATCAGCCAGATGGCTCTTGCCCTTGTGCTGTTGGTGGGCTCCGGCCTCATGCTCCGGAGCTTCCAGTCTCTTCGGGGCCGGGACCCGGGCTTCGGAGGCGCTGAAGAGATCCTGGCCCTCCAGCTCTACCTTCCCCAGAGTGAGGCCCCAACCGGGAGCGATGTCGCCAGCACCTATGAGAACATCGCCAGGAGGTTGGCCGAGATCCCCGGCGTGTCGTCGGTCGGATTGGCTACGTCCATCCCCATGCACGGCGGGGGGAATGTGAACCCCTTCCTCGTCCGTGGTCAGGAGATGGACGAGGAGGGTGCCCGAATCTCTCGCCGTCACAAGTGGATCGGGCCCAACTACCTCGAGACCATGCGGATTCCTCTGCTCATGGGCCGGAACGTCACCTGGGACGATGTCCGCGCCCGGGCCCCCGTGGCTCTCCTATCCGAGACCTTGGCCCGCGAGGTATTCGGGTCGGCAAGGGAGGCTTTGGGACAGTACGTGGCGGCTAGGCCCGACCCTCCGGCCTGGAAAGAGGTTATCGGCATCGTTGCTGATGTCCGGGAGGACGGAATCGATCAAGACTATCCCGACCTGGTTTATTGGCCGCACGTCACCTTGGGCTTCTGGGAAGGTAACGCGGCCGACCAGGTCCAGGTCTGGCGCGGTGCGGCCTTCTCCATCCGGAGCAGTCGCATCCACACTGCTGGATTCCAGGAGGATGTAGAGAACGCGATCTGGGAAATCAGCCCGAACCTGCCGCTAACGAACGTGCGGCCCATGGACGGGGTTTTGGCGGACTCCATGGCCGATACCTCCTTCGCCATGATTCTCCTCGGCATAGCCGGGATCGTGGCGTTGATCCTAGGCCTCGTGGGGGTCTACGGTGTGATCTCCTATGCCGTCAGCCAGCGACGGGGCGAGCTAGGTATGCGTATGGCCCTGGGCGCGCAGCCCGGCCAGGTGAAAGCGATGGTTTTGAAGCAGGGAGCGGTCCTGGCCGGCGTCGGTGTGGGGTTGGGGCTGTTGGTGGCCTTCGGCGTTACGCGTCTCATGACGTCGCTCCTCTTCGGAGTGACCGCGGCCGACCCACTGACCTTCGGCGTCGTTGCCGTGGGCCTCTTGGCGGTTGCCCTCCTCGCCAGTTACTTGCCGGCCCGTCGTGCCTCCAGGGTCGATCCCATGACGGCGCTCCGGGTGGACTGAGAAAGGGAAGGGTTTTGGGCCCGCCGGTCCGGACTCCCCTTCGCGAGAGGACCATGCGCTTCGCTACTGGACACTCGCTCAGGGAAGCCCGAACCACCGGGCCCTCCCTGTCTGGACCTAGACGGAACCACCCTCGCCCGCGGAGCCCGGGAAGGTATTGAGGAACGGGCCACCGGGGTTTCCGAGCCCGCCTCCAGGAGCGTAGCGGATGGCCTTGCGGGTGCAGTGAAACGTCCGACGCCCCGGCGTCCCGTTTTCGGGAGAACCATGCGCTTCGCTACTGGACACCCGACCACGGGAACCGGGCCGACGGCCTTCAATCCACCCCTACTGGAACAGGTAGAGAACCGTCGAGAGGGTGATCAGGGAGAAGACGTTGGTGAGGAACACCGTCCGGGCCGCCACGCCAGGGGCTGCGGAATAGCGGGCACCAAATAGGTACACGTTGATCCCGCTGGGCATGGCGGCCATGGTAACGGCCACCGGAACCCAGATGCCATCCAAGCCGAACACCGGAACCGCCAGAATCCAGACTAGGATCGGGTGGACGAGGAGCTTCAGGCTGGAGAGGAAGAGGGCTGGCGGAACGTCTCCGGTAATGGGGTAAGCTGCCAGCGATGCTCCGAGGGCGAAGAGTGCCGTGGGAACCGCCGCACTTCCCAGCAGTTCGGCCACTCGATCGATGGGTCCCGGGATGGTCCATCCCGCGAGGTTCATCAAAAGGCCCAACAGAATGCCCAGGATGATGGGATTCTGGAAAAGCTCCAGCGCAACGCTTTTTGTCTGCCCCACCACCGTTACCTCGCTCCCTTTTCCGGCCTGTATGAGTCCCGCGGTCAGGGACATCAGGATCGGTCCATGGAAAGCGATTATCAGGAGCGTCGGGACCGTCGCCTCCGGGCCGTAGGCTGTGAAGAGAATCGGGATCCCGATCAGGACCGTGTTGGAGAAACACGCCCCCATCCCGAAGATGGCCTGGTCCGCCAACGATCGTTTGAAGACCCTCCTTCCGAGAACGAAGCCTGCCACGAACACGGCGACTGCACCCCCGAAGTAGGAGAGCAGGAAAGCCCACTGGATGTCAGGTGGGAGGGTGGTCTGCGAGAGACTTCGGAACAGGAGGACCGGGATGGCGAAGTTGAAGACGAAAAGGACCAGACCTTTCACTCCTCCGTCGTCCAAAACTTTCAGCTTTACCGCCAGGGCGCCCAGCGCCATTACGCCGAAAACAGGGCCGACCACCTCGAGGAGTATGGTCATTCGGCCACCTCAGAACCGCGTGGGGCTGGAAAACCTCGGGCCCGGGAGGCTTCCCCCCCGGGCCCGCACAACCAGATCAACGAGGTCAGCTACTAAAGCGTGATGACCTTGATCTCCACCCGGCGGTTCATGCGACGGCCTTCCCGGGTGTCGTTGGTGTCGATGGGCTGACCTTCACCGAACTGGCGGACGGTGAACTGGCCGGCAGACAGGTCGGAGAAGTTCTCCAGGAGCCAATCCCGGACTGCTTCTGCCCGGCGCTGGCTCAGGCCCATGTTGTACTCTTCTGGGCCAGTCGCGTCGGTATGACCATGGACCTCGATGTCCGCGTCCATGATGGTGATCAGGACGGCCCCGATCTCCCGCAACCTCGCCTCACCATCGTCCGTGATGACGGTGGAGTCGAAGTTGAAGAACACGTCCTCGAAGGTGTAGGAGATCACCTCGGGCTCAGGCTCAGGAATCGGGCAGCCCTGCCGATCGACCTCCACTCCCCTCGGAGTGTTGGGGCAGCGGTCCTGGTAGTCGAACACTCCGTCGCCGTCAGAGTCCAGCGGGCAACCCTGGGCGTCCACCGGAGCACCGGCGGGGGTGTTCGGGCAGTTGTCCATGTAGTCGGCAACGCCGTCACCGTCGGAATCCAGGGGGCAGCCCCGGGAGTCCACCGCTGCACCGGCGGGGGTGTTCGGGCACTCGTCCAGGTAGTCGTAAACCCCGTCACCATCGGTGTCGAAGGGGCATCCGTCCTCGTCCACCTCAACACCAACCGGCGTGTCCGGGCAGAGATCCTTCTTGTCCTTTACCCCGTCGCCGTCCGTGTCCTTGGACCCGAAGAAGTAGGAGATCCCACCCGAGATGGAGTAACCCCAGAAGGTCTCGTTGGCCGTGAAGCCGGAGACGGACTGGGTCACGTCTTCCATGGCGGTGGGGATGTTCCAACCCCGGAAGTCACCGGTGAGGGCGATGTTCTCTTTCAGGTAGAGCTTCACTCCCCCGCCGTAGGTGTATCCAAAATCCATCTCGGAGTCGTGATCCTCAGGAGCCCAGGTCACCAGGGAGAGGCCGGCGACACCATAGATGTCGAAACGCTCATGGAGAGGGAGCGTCAGACCGACAAGACCACTCCCGAAAATCGCGTTGAGGTCCGTCACGAACCCCCCTTCGGGTGCCATGTCCAGCGGTACAAATCTCCCATCCAGCCCCAAGAAGGTCCCGAAGGGCCCGATGGTGGTGGGCAGATGGTAGTTCAGCCCGGCTCCAAACATGACGTTTTGATCCGGATCGATATAGAAGACGCTACCGTCGGGATCGAACTCGAAGTCGTCGTCGAACCCGCCTGCGAACAGGTTGATCTCCCACGGACCACGATCATTGGGCTGGACCTTCTGCCCTTCGACCGTCGCGGCTGGGAGGAGGAACAGGAGGGCCAAGACAAGAGCCCAGATGGATCGGGTGTGCATGTTGAGCCTTTCGTTCGAAGTATGGGTCCAAAAAAAACCGTAATCAGATCTTAATCCCACTCGAATTCCTTTCGAGAGGAATTTTATCAATTCTGACGCTCTCTACAACATCCGTTTCCGAATTAGACATTTCAGTAGGCCCCCGGGTCACATAGCCGTGACCCGGGTTCCCGCCTAATCTGTGGCTTCACATGCCTCAGAATCAATGGGTTCCTTGAATGTTCCTACTCTACTCCCACAAGGCCTCTGGCCTCCAGAAGGGCCTGAATGTCCGGTTCCCGGCCGCGGAAATTCACATAAAGCTCCATCCCGGGGAGTGTACCGCCTCTGGATAGGATCTCTTCCCTGAGACGCTTGGAGGTCTCGGGATCAAAGAGATTCCCGGTTTCTACGAAGGCTTGGAAGGCGTCTTTGTCCAGCACTTCTGCCCAGAGATAGGCGTAATACCCGGCCGAATAACCACCCGAGAAGATGTGGTTGTAGTAAGTGCTTCTATACCGGGGGATAATCTCCTCGATGAGGCCTACACGCGCCATCTCCGCATTCTCGAAGGCGTCGGCATCATGTTCCACCGGCTCCTCCAGGAGGTGCCAGGCCATGTCCAGGAAAGCCGCCGCGATGAACTCCACGGTGATGAATCCCTGGTTGAAGGTGGCGGATGCCTGGAGCTTGTCTACAAACTCGTCGGGGATGACCTCGCCCGTCTCATAGTGTTTCGCGTATTCCCGAAGGACTTCGGGCTCGCCCATCCAGTTCTCCATGATCTGAGACCCGAACTCTACGAAATCCCTGGGCACGGAAGTCCCGCTGAGCGACTCAAACGTCACGTCCGACATGAGGCCATGAAGGGCGTGACCCATCTCGTGGGCGAGGGTAAGTGCGTTGTCCAATCCGATCAGAGAGGGGCCGTCAGCCGTAGGCGGTGGGAAGTTGAAGTTGGTCGTAACGATCGGCGTCGAAAAACCCTCGACGTTCGACTGGCTACGCAGGGAGTTCATCCACGCGCCGCCCCGCTTGCTGGGTCGGGTGAAGAAGTCCATGTAGAGCACGCCGAGGTGGCTTCCATCCGCCTCCCGAACCTCGAACACCTGTTGGTCCGGATGCCATCGGGGCAAATCCGCACGCTCGTGGAAGGTGAACCCGTAGAGCTTCTCGGTGATCCCGAACACGCCATCCCGAACGGCGTTGACCTCGAAGTACGGGAGAAGGGCCTCCTGGTCCAAGGCGAATCGGGCTTTTCGGACCTTCTCCGTGTAGTGCCTCCAGTCCCACCCCTCGAGCTTCCCTGGAATCCCTTCGGAGTTCATCAGCTCCTGCATATCGGCCCGTTCCTGCTTCGAAACGGCTAGCGCCGGTCGCCAGACCTCTTCGAGGAAGCCCAGCACCCGGTCGGGTGTTTCGGCCATGTTGTCGGAGATGATGAAGTGTGCGTGGGTCGGATAACCCATGATCTGGGCCTTCTCGGCCCTTAGCGCCGCCATCCGGGCCAGGTTGGTCTTGTTGTCATTGGCGTTGTCGTTATCCCCTCTGAGGGCATAGCCCATGAAGATGTCTCGCCTCAGATCTCTGTTTGTGGAGTATTCCAGGAAGGGATTGATGCTGGGCCGATCCAAGCCGAAAGCCCAGCCGCTCTCGTGGCCGTTGCCCCTGGCCCGCTCCGCCGCCAGTGTGACGAGGTTAGCCGGCAACGCTCCAAGATCCGCCGAGTCGGTAACGAGGAGTTCGTACGAGTTGGTCTCCGCCAGGACGTTCTCGCCGAAACTGATGGATAGCCCAGCCAGCTCAGCGTTGATCTCCATGATCCGAGCCTTCGACGTCTCGTCCAGCGCTGCCCCACTCCGGACGAATCCCTTGTGGGTTTCTTCCAGGAGTTTGTGCTCCTCCGGGGTCAGACCGAATTCGTCTTTATGCTGGAACACCGCATCCACGCGCTCCCACAGCCCCGGATCCAGACCGATGGCATCCCCGTGGGCAGCTCGCTCCGGCGCCATTGTCCGGGCCACTTCCTGGAGGACGTCATTGGTGTGAGCTCCATTCACTGCTCCGAATACCCGACCGACACGGCCGTACAAGGAACCAGCCTGCTCGAGAGCCAGAACCGTGTTGGCGAAGGTCGGCTCTTCCGGGTTGTTGACAATGGCATCGATCTCGCTCCTGTGAATCTCCATCGCCTCCCGGAAGGCAGGGATGTAGTCATCATTCGCGATTTGATCGAAGGGAGGGACCCCAAACTCGGTATCCCAAACCGCCATTAGGGGGTTCTCATGGCCTTCGATGCCCAGCGGCGGAGAGGGGGGGGCAACATCCGCGCACGCGGAGAAACCGATGAGAAGAAACGCAAAAAAGCCCATGATTCGGGCCGAAAATCCGGACGACTGCAGGTGCTTCCTCACAGTGTGCCTCCTTGTCCAAGTTTGACTGCCGACAACCTGACATATGGAAGGTCCCGGGGAAAGACCGGCAGGCATCTCGAGGCCTTGCCCGCAGTGGGTTCCAAGGGTCCATTGGATTGTGGAATGACTCCAAGCGGCGGTCCCCAAAGAACCATTTGGATCGCAGACCCGTATTTGTCGGGGGGCAGCGGTCCTCCATGGTTCCATAGGCGAAAGGGTGCTCCAATGGAAATTGAAGCATTAGTCGGGATGGCTTTTGCCTTCCTGATGACGGTGACGATCGTCATCTCTCTTGGGGCGGTGATCCTTCTGAAACCTCTCATGAAGAACCTCGGGAACTTCCTCGAGGCGAAGGCGGAGGAACGAAAGGAGTTGGGGGGGCGCTCGCCCGAAGACTGGGAGCGTTTGTTTTCCGCCCTCGATTCCCTCGGGCAAAGGATGAGCGAGTTGGAAGAACGCCAGGAATTCACTGAGAAGCTTCTCGCGAAGCCGGACAGGGAAAGAAGAGAGGACTAGCCCGTGACTCCGGCCCACGGGAGAGAAACCGCGGATAACCTCGCCTCACGCTACGCCCTGGAGAAGGAGCTTGGACGGGGGGGGATGGCGACCGTGTATCTCGCCAAGGACCTCAAACACGGTCGGGAGGTGGCTGTGAAAGTCATACGCCCCGACCTGGCCGCGGCAGTAGGGCCCGAGAGGTTCCTCCGGGAGATCCAGATCACCGCCGGGCTCAATCACCCCCACCTTCTGCCTCTCCTCGATTCCGGTGCCTCGGACGGATTCCTCTATTACGTGATGCCCTACGTGGCCGGGGGTTCCCTCCGAAGGCTTTTGGAGAGCGACGCCACGATTCCCCTGGACGCCGTTCTGCGGGTCGTTGGTGAAGTCGCTTCCGCTTTGGACCATGCCCACGATCGGGGCGTGATCCACCGGGATATCAAACCCGAGAACATCCTCTTCAACGCCGGCTTGGCGGTAATCGGGGATTTTGGCATCGCCATGGCGGTGAGTAGTGCTCCCCGTGAGAAGGTCACCCGGACGGGAGCGGCCCTGGGGACCCTCGGGTACATGAGCCCCGAACAAGCCTTGGGTACCGAAGAGCTGGACGCCCGAACCGATGTGTACAGCCTGGGCTGCGTGGCCTACGAAATGTTGACCGGGGGGACCCCCGCTTCCTGGCCCGGGCCTGAGGACGTGAAGCTAGGCCGGTTGGATAACGTTCCACCGGCCCACCGGCGCCGGTTGGACAAGTTCCCTGGCCGCATCGAACAGGTCCTGACCAAGGCTTTGGCCCTACGCCCTGATGATCGATACGCCCGGGCCGGGAAACTGGCCCAGGCCCTGGTAGGGGCCTCTGAACGGACTCCGAGCTTTTCGGAGGAGCAGGTCCGGCAGCTTCTCGATCGAGCTGCAGAGCTTCAGGCGGGGGTGCCTGAGGACCCGGGATCCATGACCATTGGAGCCGTCGAACAGGTCGCGGCCCAGGTCGGAATCCCGCCGGAGCATGTGAGGAAGGCCGCTGAGGAAATGCGGCCCGATGCGACCGCGGTCCGGCATCATCGACGAACCCCGGGAGGGCAGACCGTGGACCGGGGTGCCGTGTCCCAGGAGCCGGTGGGCCTGTGGAGACGGTCTCCGGAGGAGAAGTGGGACAGGATCGTTCTGGATTCCCACATCGATGGCGAGATCCCCGACGAAGCTTTTTCAGTGATGGTCGACGAGATTCAGGACACGCTCGGCATCATCGGCCATGCCTCCGTACTCTCGAACACTCTCACTTGGAGTCCGGCGACCCAGGGTGACGATAGCCGGCGAGTAGTTGTTTCGGTGAAGGCCAAAGATGGAAGGACCCGCATCCGTGTGGAGGAGCGCTTCGAAATCCGAAGCTTCCGCCGCGCGTTTGTAGCGGCGGGCGGCCTCTCCGGTGCGGTCTTCGCAGCGGCCATGGCTGCTTTTTTGGGGATCGCCGACCAAGCCATGCCAGCTCTTCTGATCCCCGCCATGGGCTTAGGGGTCGTTGGAGGGGTGGTGGGCACCATCAGATTCGAAGCGAACACCAGAAGACCTCAACTCGAGGCACTCTCCGGGCGACTGATGGAAATGGCTGAGAGGGTGATCCGGAGGCTGCCTGGCCCCGCGGAGGAATAACCTGGGCTAGGTGGTGTCAGGTGCTGAGTCGGTAGTCGATGGGTTAGCCGGTGGGGGCTCGACGCCGGACGGTTCGGCAGGTTGAGGCTCGGCTGCGGAAGACCCGTTGGGATTGACGACCAGGTTCACCGCTGTGGTGAAGATCCGCCACTCCACCCGCTGCCGCTCGAGAGCTTCGCTCCCATCCTCGGTCAGACTAAAAAAGGCCCTTCGTCTGTTCCCGTTTGTCCATCGGCGGGTGATCCAGCCGCGATGTTCCATTCGTGATAGAACCGGGTAGATGGAGGACCTGCGGAAGGCGAGGAGGCTGTTCGATCGCTTTTGGATCTGCTTGGTGATCTCGTACCCGTACAGCTCCCCATCCTCCAGGATGGAGAGAATCAAGAACTCAATACTCCCTTTGGTGAGGGACGGACTGAAGAGCACAGCAACCTCGGTTCAGACAATGGAAGTTTCGTAAGACTTTCCAGTCTCCTGGACGGATCCGGCTTCCGTCGGGTGGCCGGGCATAGGGTCGTTCTACAAACCCTCGAACTCGAACCAGAGTTCCAACCCGCCTAACCGCCCATACTTTCCATTTCAAAGAAGCTTACACCGTGAGCCCCGGCATCCCGGGCGATTTGGGTCGCTTGGAGCCGGTCCTCAGGCGATAGGGCAGGGAGGTAGAGACCGGCAAAAAGCCTCCGTGCTTTTTGGCTCGAGGTGGAGTCCCTCCGCCTCAACGGCCCGCTCCCAGGTCGTCGTGGTGGAGGACGGCATTCAACAGCATGGCATACGATCCGAGGGTTTCGCCTCTCCAGAACGGGTTGAAGCTGAACATGACCACGTGGCCGTCCCCCCGGGGTGCGTCAACCAAGGCGGGGGCTGAGGCCAGCTCTGCTCCCGCAACGATACCGCCGCTGATGAGCAGGTCTGTGGGCGCGGAGGCAAATCGTGCTACGATCCGCGTTGACGACCGGCCCGCACCAGCTCCGCCCCGGGTCGGTCTTTCCTCGGCTTCCCTTTCGGCCCTTTGGGCTTCCCGGAAGGCCTCCACGCCGGCCTGCCCCATGTTCCTCGGCCTTCCTTGCACGATGTCGGGGCTGCCCACTGTTCCCCGGCCGGTTCGCCTGGCCGTGGTGCTTCCGTCGTCGGACGGTTGAAGGGCTGACCCCCCACCGCGCCTGAAACCCCGACCGCCGCCGCCACCGGGTGAGAACACCGGCGCACGGTTGAAGTACACCCCGAGTTCATCACCGTAACCGTAAGCGAGTGGGCTGGACTGGTCGCTGATGGTGGTTCGGAAGACGCCCCCGGGCGCCCAGAGCTCGCTGGTTTGCCGGATGGAGATCCCCTCGGCGATGCCGAAGTGGATGGGCAGGTCGGAACTGGCGCCGATGGTAATAAAAACGCCGCCGTCCTCTACGAACCGGTTGAGGTTCAAGACGCCCTTCAGCTCCAGCCCCCCTCGCATGTCATCGGTTTCGTCCTGGAATCCCAGGTTGGGGGTCACGTCCGTCTTCTTCCACGGTATCGGCTCGTTGCCTTGCACGCCTCTCAGCATGGAGAGGGCATTTCCGGCGCCTGGGCCCAGAATGATGACGTCCCATTGGGCCTTCAGGTTTTGGATGTCCCTGGCCTCATGAACCGAGATGTAGTCGTAGGGGATCTTGTACTCGTCCAGCCCGATCCGGAGCCACCCCTCTTGCTGAGTGCTGGACCAGGTGTGCATCACCGCAACACGGGGCACGTTCAACTCGTGCTGGGGGACGTCCGGGGTTTGGTCTAATCCGTGTGCGATGAAGCCGAACCCGGACGCCGCCGTTTCCAGGGCGGATGTGAGGGTTTCCGAGTTCCCCTCCGTGGGGATGATGAAGGAGCCAGCGTTGAACGACTTGCCATCCACCTCGAAAGCTTCTTCGGCTGCATAGATGAGGAGGTCGGGGTGGGCAAACCGGAATGACGCGAGACTCGCCTCACCGGCATAGTTAATGACGAAGGCTTCAGCTCCCTTAGGGCCGTCCAGGTCGGATGGGGGAGCCACGGCCCCGTCCACCAGTTCCATGTCAGCCTCCAGGATCCCCGTATCCTCGATTCGATCGGTCGTGACATTAAAGAGAGGCCCGAGGGTCCACCCAACGTCGTCATACGGGGACGGATCGGCAGGGTTGTAATACTGAGTGTCCAGCAGCATGTCGGCCATGCGGGAATAGGGCTGATCCATGCGAATCACGTAACTGCCTTCGCCATACTCCGTCTCGCCGACGGTTGCGGCTTCGGTTAGCTGGTGCACCTCAACAGCGTGCTCCTGCATGAGCCGAAGGAGGCGAGCCTGAAGCGCCGGGCGTTCGTCGTCGGATGGGAACACATACGCCGCCGGTCCTTCGGCAGTGGCCTTCGCAATGGATCGCTGCCCTTTCAGGTAAAAGTTCCTGAGGAAATCCCCCCGGTTCTCAGCCACGTAGTTCAGGGCGATGAGGAGAGCGCTCTGCTGAAGGTTCACGTTGTTCCGGATGGACCAAACCGTTTGGCGGAGCGGAGTGTTGGGACGGTGCCACTGGCGCTGGACGTTGGTGCTGATGACCCGAGTTGACCCGTTCCCGGCCCCTTGGGTTTCATAGAACCTACCAATGGCGTTGTGCCCGTTGGCCACGGTGAACATGTAGTTGGGGCCCCAACCGTCGTAGAAGTCGAAGGTATAGACGCCCGGGACTCCGAAGGCCGTCATGTCCCGGACCTCCCGGTACGAGATGTTGTTCCATTCGTTGATGACGATGGGGTCGAACCAAGCGTTATACGGACCGCGGCCGGTTGAGACATAGAGGTGGGACGCGGACTCGTGGTGGTCATGGACCACGAGCGGTTTAAACTCGTGAAAGGTCTTGTGGACGTTCTTCGTCAGGGCCAGGGAGAGCCCGATGCCGTCCCGGTTGTCGTCGTGGGCTACGTATTTTCCCCACCAGAGGAGTCGAGACGGATATGTCCCGTCAGGATCAACCCGGGGCGCCATGGCCACGTCCACTTGCTTCGCCCGCCCATCCACTTCCAGGACCGGGGTGGTCATGAAGAACATGTTGTCCCGAATGGTTCTGATGAACTCGGTTTCCTCCACCGCCAGCCGATAGACGATCTCCATGAGCATCTCAGGAGACCCTGTCTCTCCGGAGTGCATGGCGCCGGTAGACCAGTAGAAGGGCTTCACGTCGTCGAAGAGGGCCTCTGCCGCCGCCTCATCGGTCGTCCTGGGGTCAGCCAGCTGGATCATCATGGCCTGGTGATCGGCCATGCGGGCCATGTTCTCGTCGCTGGAGACCACAGCCAGGATCATTTCCCGGCCTTCCTCTGTCTCCCCGATACTGAACACTTCCACCCTCGGGGAAGCCTCGGCCACGGCCCTCAGGTAAGCGTGGATATCGGCGGGGTAGGTGAGGACGTCTGCGGCCCCGGCGATGTGCCCCAGGAAATCCAACGGTGTCGGGACCGTTTCAGAAGCCGGAAGGTGATCCACCAGAGGAGTGGAGAAGAAAGGCTCCGTGGTGAACTCGAGGATTTTTGCCGTATAGGCTTCGTCGTTGGCCTGGACTTGGGCCAGGACCGTACCCGCTGCCAGGAAGAGGACCAGGACCGGGAGAAGGAGCGTGGCGAACCAGGCCTTCTTTGGGATGTGCGCTATCATGGCATGTACCTCGCCTGAGGGAGACGTTTTGTCCTCGGGTGGTCTATCCCGGGAACAGACCGCTATCGGATTGGGTCGGACAGGGAATTCTGCGGGGCCGCCACGGATCGCACCACCCCCCACATTTCGGGGAGGTGCATGTTCACGGCGCCCTGGGGGGACCACACCCAGTTCGTTTCCGGGTGGCGATTCTCTTGCGAGGGACGCGTTCTCTTGGAATACCCCCCGAACAGAAAAGTCAGGAGGGATCAGGAGAAACGCGCCATGGCGGTGGTCCTACTCGCCCCAGACCTCCTGGGCCACCCTGAGGAAATTCTCTGCCAGGATTTTTTCGACGTCCCGGTCGGAGTACCCGTGAGCCAACAAGCGATCGGCTACGTCGACGATCTGGGCATAGTCCTCGAACCCCTCTACCTGACGGCGCGGTGACCTGAAGTCCGCCGTCACGTGCTCGTTGTACTGGGCCGCGATGTCGGGGTAGGTGGGTGCCCCGAACGGATCGTGTCCGTGGGCGGGGTAGGTGCCGATGGACATGTCCGTACTGATGGCGACGTTGTCTGCCGAGCCTGCTATGTTCGCGACATGATCGATCAGCAGAAAAAACTCATCCAACGTCGGGCGATGTGTGGTGTTGGGTCGCATGGAAAGTGGACCCCAGGAAACGAGGGCTACGACACCGTTCCCGTCGATGCAGGCTCGGATCTGCTCGTCGTCGATATTCCGGGGGTTGGGGACGATGGCGCTGGGGTTGGAATGGCTGAACACGCAGGGGTGCTCGCTTCGATCCATGATCTCCAGGGTAGAGCGTTTTCCGGTATGGCTGCAGTCGAGGATGATCCCCACGCGGTTGCACTCGTCCACTACCCTTTCGCCCAGTCGCGTGAGGCCCCCGTCGGTTCGATCCAAGCATCCGTCAGCTAGCTGGTTCGTGGCGTTGTAAACCAGGAGCATCATACGAAGGCCCATGGCGGCGAAGGCTTCGATCCGTCCGAGCTGGTACCCGATCCAGTCCCCGTCCTGAGCGGCGAGGAGGAGTCCGGCCTTCCCATCCCGCTTGAGGCGACGGACGTCCGCCACGGTCTCGATGACTTCCAGATTCGGGTGCTCGTGGGTGATGCCGTGCCAATACATGATGCCGTCGGTAGCTGCACGGACATCGGCGTGAGGGTCCCAGGCGGTCACAGCGTAAGCGGTGACTCCGTGGCGGTGTGCTAGGTGGAGATCCGCATCGGGCCAGATCTGCATGCAGGGATCCACATAGATGAAAGGCGGGGCTTGCTCCAGAACCGTGTGGACCGACTTGCCGTAGGAAGCCTCCTGGTGTGGACCACCGGGTGCGACACCGTATCGCGTTCCTCCGGGGACACTTCCGAGAGCCGATCCGCCCACGCCTGCGACAGTGGCCTGCTTGAGGAAATCACGGCGGGGAACGGTCATCTCGGCCTCCTCGGGTTGAGTGGATAGGGCAGCCTAACCATCCGGATTCCCTCTCGTCAACGCGTACATCCGTACGTATTCTCAAACGAATCCATCAGGTTGGATCCGGTTATCTCGGGATCGGAGGAAGGGCATGAACCTGTCGACCGTCCTGCTCCCAAAAGGATCGCGATGGACTGTCGTCCTGACCATCACTCTTCTCGCCGGCCCAGCGTGCTCCGGTGAATCGTGCCCCACCTGTATCGATGGAGTGGATCCGGATCGACTTATCGACCCCCTCACCTTGGGGGATGGATCCGGATATCCGGCTGCCGAGTGGACCGTGGCTGTCGATCCCCAGCGCCTCGGATGGTCGAAGAAGAAACTCGAGAACCTCACGGACTACGCGGCTGGTTTGAACTCTGACGGGTTCATGATCGTGGACCGGGGCGTCGTTGTATGGGAGTACGGGAACACGGCCAGGAACATCATCGTCCAGTCTTGCCGAAAGAGCTTCCTGGCGTCTCTCTACGGCATCTATCACGCCCAGGGCCTCATCGACCTCGACGCCACGATGGAGGAATTGGGCATCGACGACCTCCCGCCGTCTCTTACGGCGGAAGAAAAACAGGCGACTGTGGAGCAGCTTCTGATGGCCAGGTCCGGCGTGTATCACGAAGCCGCCGCCGAAAGCCAAAGCATGAAGGACGCCAGGCCCATCCGGGGGAGCCACCCTCCTGGCACGTTCTGGTATTACAACAACTGGGACTTCAACGTCCTTGGCACGCTCTTCATCCAGTTGACCGGAATGGATGTCTTTCAAGCGCTCTTTGACGACTTTGCAGTTCCACTCCAGATGCAGGACTTCCAACCGTCAAACGGCTGGTATTACTACCAGGACATGTCTGAGCACCCTGCCTACCACTTCTCCATGTCTCCCAGAGACATGGCCCGGTTCGGCCTGTTGATTCTTCGGGAGGGGCGGTGGCGGGGTGAGCAAATCGTGCCCGAAGCCTGGGTAGACCGGATGTTGGCCCCATATTCCGACGCCGGGAGCACCTGGGACTACTCGTACATGTGGTGGGTCGGGAAGGCCGGTAGGTGGGGTGGCCATACCATCTACGCTGCCAGGGGAGGTAGCGGGCAGGCTATCTACATCGTCGACGACATGGACCTGGTCATCACCCACAAAGTGGACAACGATGTGTGGAGGGGAGGCTGGAGTGAGGTGAACACACTCGTCCGGCGAATCATGGATGCAAAAGTCTTTTGATCAACGGCGGTGAGATCCGTCAGACCGGTGGGAAACCTTCTTCCGCTCCCTGGTCGGCGGAGTCGTTGCCCAACCTCCTCGCCAGGAGGTTCCGGAGGGGTGGGGCGAACGCCCAGTAGTCCTCCATGGTCGCAATTGCCGCAAAGGTTGGGGGTTGGTCGGACCGGGTTTCCCGCCGCCACCCGTATCCCCCTTCTGGGAGCGCTTCAATCCTCGACCGGAGCACGAAGCCGATGGGGCCCCGGGAGGCTCCAATGTGGAGGAGTGGCAGCGACGGCTGCGGGCCCAGTATAAAAAAGATGCCTGGTTTGTTCAGGTAGGGCCGGAGGGCAGGGTCCCCAAGTGGGAGGATGCCGGAAAAGTCCGGGTTGCTCTCGGTTATCCTCAGGGCCCGATCCAAGTCGTCCCAAGTCTCCCTCACCAGAGCCCCGAGAAACCGATTCAGGGATTCCACCGGATTGGCTCCGGCATTGTCGGCAGGGCCCCATTCGAGGCCATCGGCAAAATCGAGCGGTTGTGGATCCATCCGAACTCTCCCGGGGGGGGAGTCTCAGGATAGCCGCCAAGCGTCAAAGAGGCGTCAAGCTCCGCCGTTGACTCAGTAACGCTCTCCAGGCCAAACCGTCAGGTTCCTGACGAAGACCTCCGTTCCCACCGCGTCGCCCTGAATCACGAGGTGGAACTTCCCGGTCTCCAGGTTCTGGAGGGTCACCGGCGCCGAGGCGATACGCTCCCTGTTCAGCACAATCGTGGCAACACCGTCCACTCGGACCTGGAGGGCGATGTGGATCCAGTCGCCCGTTGGCAGCACCTCAGGCACCCTCACGTCCCGGACCAGGCCCGGGGTGGTGCTTATAGACACCTCGCTCGGATCGAACTTCTGCAGATCCCGAGCGGGGTAGTGGACACAAGCTTGTGCCCGGATGGCCGTTGTGCCGGCTGCCAGGTCGGACTGCTCAAGGTCCACGTCTCTGAGACAGAATCCGAAGTTCTGGTGAACGCTTCTGGTGAGCTCGAAGCGGAACTCCATCTCCACCGTGATGCCCCAATCCAGCTCGATCTCCGCCACTGAAATGAGGCCATCGGCGTATTTTTCGTCGCCCTGTAGTCGTAGGACAGGATTGCCGTCCAGCGTGTCCGCGACGCCTGGATGGGAACCAAGCTCGCGCCAGTCCGGCAATCCCGGTTTGCTGAAGTCGTCCTCAAACACCTCCAATTGGGGACCCCGGTCCTCTACTTCGACTACGAGTGTGTCCACCAGGGAGTATCCCCACCTGCCCAGGATGGACGTTTGCCCTACCCCGTTTCCCGTGACCTCCAGGTACGGACCCATGGTGGCGATGGTTGGATCCAGGGATTCCCACTGTATCCGGTCCGCCGATTTGGTGCCATCCGAGTACAGCACCCAGGCCTTGAGGTCCTGTTCCTGCCCCCGGCCGATCCGAACCGTGTCCACCTCGATCCAGACGGTGTCTCTCTCGGTTCGAACCGAGTCCACCCCGATGCGAATCCCTACCGGAAAGGGATGAGCTGCAGGTGGATGCCACTGGGGGTAGTCAGCCTGCCCTTCTACCATCGGAAGCCGGTGGATCTGTCCGGTTTCAATCTCGAAAAGAAGGGGAACCAGGCGGCGGTCCAAGACTCCCATGTAGGCAAGGGCGGAACCGTCCGGAGAGCAGGTGGGTCGGAGACCAGGGTCGACCTGAAGAAGCGTGTCCTGGGTCATCTCCGGGACCGAGATATGGATGAGGAAAGCCTCACCACCGTTGTTGGACGATACGACCAGGGATTCCCCGCACCAGGTGACCCCGTGGATGTTCCCCAGGACGGCTTTCCCGAGTCGCTCTCCGTGGACGGAAGAGACGATCAGAGTGTCCTGGTTCGAGTGAGCCGAAAACGCCAATAGGTCTCCGGCAGGGGACCAGTGGGCATGGGAAACGTGTCCGTGACCCTCATAGATCATTTCCCTCCTTTGGTCCTCCGGCCATCCCCGATAGAGGCTGGCGCTGAACGGGTCCGAGCCAAGGTTCTCGGAGACAAAGAGGATTTGGGAACCATCCGGGTGGAGATCGTAAAGGGTTTGGTCGCCGGAGTCCGGGAATAGTGGAAGGACAGACCCGTCGTCCAACATTACGGTCATGTCTGGGCCGGCGGTGGCCTCATAGGCCCCGAACCAGTGGTACCCTCCCGTGCGTGAGGGGAAAATGTGGCGGACTCCCTCGGGGGGTGGCGGATCGAGCGGAGCAGTGGTCCAGTCTTCAGGCGGGAGAGAGCTCACCTCGACGGCATACGGGCCCTGCCCCTGAAGTCTGAAGATGATCTCCCCCCCGCCGTAGAGGGGCGGATCCGGTGGGGGGCCCCAGGGAAGGTTCCCTGTCCCCCAAAGGACGCCGAGGGGCAAGGCAAAGAGGATCACTGCCACCGCCGCCAGCGTCCCCAGGCTCATCCCGAACCAAGAGCCGGGCTTTTGTGTCTCCGGTGGGGATCCCACCAGGTGCCTGGAGGCGATCTCCCGAAGTAGATCGTGGACGAAGTCCAGAGATGATCCGTTCACCCACTCGATGACGCCACCTTCCAACACCTCGGTGAGGGCTTGGGTGAAAACATTGGAAGGAAGCTGGGTTTTGGTCTGAAGAAACTCTGAAGAACGGGCCCGGTCTTCCGTTGCCAGAGTTGCAGCCAGATAGGCCCCGGGCTCCGAAAGCCGGTCCATACGCTCTCGCAGCAGGACACGGATGTTCTCGGGCAGCTCGAACTCTTCCGGCAACTCAGAAGTCTGGAAGACCCAACCGGGGCCTTCCATCCGGAGGATCCCCTCCTGGTGCAGCTCCTTCAGGACTTCCCGGATAAAAAGCGGATTTCCGCCCGTTGCCCGGTGGATTTTCCGGACGATCCCAGAGGCTTCCTCCGAATCGGGGAAAGTGGCCCCCAAGGCCAGGAGCTCTCCCACCTCCTCCTCGATGAGGGATTCCAAAACGAAACGGCTGGCTCCGGCTTCTTCCACCAGAGCTGCCTCAACGGTTTCCCAATGCCGGCTGGTCAGGTCCGATCGTCCGAGTATGAGGAAGAAGACTTGTTGTTCCCTGCACCGGTTGGCTAGGCCTGTGAACAGCGTACGGCTGTCGGGATCCACCCACTGGAAGTCGTCGACCAGAACCGCAAGCGGATGTTCAAATGTGGTGGCTTCCAGGAGATCCGTCGTTGCGTCGAGGATCGCCGCCGGAGATACGCCAGTGGTTGTCTGGAGATTGATGGCATCCCGACCCATGCTCGGGAGCATGGCCCGAAGGAGGGAATCGGAGGCAGAGGAGATCCCAGCCGATCCGGGTAGACGGAGAAGCTGACGGACCAGGTCTGCGGCGCCCCCCCAGCGTAAGGTGGATTCCCCCTTCGTCCCTTTTAAGGCGACCGCTCGCACCTCGGCTCCCGAGACGTAGGAGAGCAGCTCCTCCGCCAGTCTGGTTTTCCCTATTCCAGACGGGCCGGTGATCACGGCCACCCGTGTCCTGCCCTGGTCGACATCTCGCCAGAGGTTGTGGAGACCCGCGAGCTCTCGACTCCGGCCCACGAACTCCATGGGGAAGCTCTCCCCCTCGCTGACCCTCGATCGTTGTTCGAGGGCTATGGTTTCCAGCCTCTCGTCCAGGACGTTCAGCCGTTTGACGGAGTCCGGGGCTTCACCCAGCACTTTGTGGGCGTCGGAGAGTGCTTTTCTCGCCGCGTCCAAGCGGAGAAGATGGAGAAGAAGCTGAATCCTCTCTCGGTGGCAGACCTCCGAAGCCGGCGTAACCGCCACGGCCTCGTCCAACGCTGAGAGGGCGGCTTCCGGACTTCCTGCGTCGGTCAGGATCCTGGCGTGCTGAAGGAGGGCCTTGGTGAAGCGGGCTTCCAGAGTGCTCCCCAACTCCTCCGTCCAGCGGTTCCAATGCCGGACTCCGGCGAGAACGAAATGATCCAAGACGGGCCCTCGCCAAAGTCCCCGGGCGTCGTCGACCCTGCCCTCCGCCAAAGCTTCGGAGAACGCTTGCAGGTCGGTCTCCAATGCGCCGGCCCGGAGAGACAGCGGATCGTGGTTCGCAAAGACGTCCTCTCCCAAGGCGGTTTTGAGGACCCAAAGGGCCTGTCGCACGGAGTGACGCCCGTGCTGACGGTCGGCCCCGGGCCAGAGGAGATCGGCCAGGTCGTCACGGGAGACCGGTGAGTCGGAACAGGCCACATATATAAGGAGAGCCAGAGGTTTCCCCAGGGAGAGAGAAACCGGATTCCCGTGGTCGTCAAGAACCTCCGGGGGACCGAGCACATTGAGTTGGCGTGCCAGAAAAACCTCCAACTGGAGTTCGACGCCAGCGAGGTTCCTTCACTTCCGGTCCCGTGTGGCTGGGGGGGGGAGTCACGCGAGATATCTGGAAGAATCCTCACAAAGCTGAGGGTGGGTGTACCCAATGCGCAACACCCGGAGGTTAGGGGGGAGAAAAGACGTTCGGGCTGTTTTTGGACTCAAAAAAACAGACGAAGGATCCTCAGGGCCCAGTCCATTCCGGCCAGAAGCGTCGGAAGTAGCGTCAAACCGACGGAAAAGGTCAGGCCCATGCGGAAAAGGGCCGGACCCGTTGGGAGAATCTTGCCGCGGCTGAGCTTCTCGATGGCGGTTTCGGCCAAGGGACCAAGGAAGTAGCAGATGTTGGCCAGGGCCCCAAAAGCGATAATGGGAGCCCAACTCCAGACCTGGTTATGGGGCGAGGGAGGGAGAGACATCAGGACACTGAAGATCCCGAGGGAGGCAAACCCGGATGCTCCGACGAAGAGGTTGTACTTCAGACGGCGAGATTCCCACCACTTCAGGATTCCCCAGGGATTTCGGGGAGCAGGGGAAGGATAGAGGAAGTCGGTCAGACCGCCTCGGCCGCCATCCTCCGGGCCCTCTTCCAGGCCAAGGTGTCTCTCGAATACCTCCAACTCGTCGGACATGTTTGTAGCATGTTCGAAGCGGAGAACGTGGGCAAGGAAAATCGACGGTGTTTTTCTCTGGTAGCCCAGGGAGCCGGTAGCCGCCAAATTCTCTGGTAAACCCGCTTTTTTTTGACCGGATAACCCAAAGGAATGACCATGAGACAGGTGTTTGAAGGGTTCGGGATCCTTCTTATGATCCTCGCCCCATTCCCAATGGGCGCACCCGCCTTGGCTGCCCAGGACGCAGATTCGGCGGCGGAAGCCACGTCCCAGGAAGGTCCGAGGCCCCTGACGCTGGAGGACTACGGTCGCTGGTCCACCATAGGCCAAGTGGCCCTCTCGGCCGATGGCCGTTGGATGACGTATGCGTACGCACCCAATGAAGGGGATTCAAAGCTCTACCTAAGGGACCTGGACGACCTCACTGGAGACCCGGTGGAGCTGTCGGAGAACGGGACCGGCCCCCAATTCAGTGCCGACTCGAGGTGGCTGGCCTACACCGTCTCTTCCGGGGAAGGGGAGGATCGGACCCGGACGCTTTTCCTCATGGACCTCGAATCTGAGGATCGATGGGAAGTGGATAATCCCTCGTCCTCTTCTTTCTCCGACGACTCTCGGTGGTTCGCGGCGCACAAGTCTCGTCCCGGCGAAGACGACGGGCCGAGGGGGGCAGACTTGATCCTTCACGACCTCGGGGAGGGATCCATTACCAACATCGGGAACGTCGCCGAGGTGGCCTTCAACAAGGGCAGCACCCACATGGCGTATACCGTCGACGCCGAAGGTAAGGCCGGCAATGGGGTTTTCCTCTTGGAGTTGGGTAGTGGCCGGATGCTCCGCCTCGATACTGGAGACTTCTTCTACCAGGGGATCTCTTGGCACGAAGAAGGCAGGGCCCTCGCGGTCCTGCGAGGAAATGAGCCCGATGGTTTGGTTCTACGGGAGAATCAGCTGTTGACCTTCCCAACCCCTAGTTCCGACGCCCAGATCTACGATCCGGTTACCGATTCGTCTTTCCCGGAGGGTTACGTCATCAGTGAGAACCGGGCCCCGTCCTGGAGCGAGGACGCTGAGAGGGTCTTCGTCGGAATCAAGGCACAACAAGAGGAGCTGGAGGAAGGCGAAGGACCGAAGGCGGATGTGGTGGTTTGGCACTGGAAGGACAAGAGGGTCCAGAGTCAGCAAGAGGTACAAGCCGGGAGGGACCGACGGACCACCTATCTCTCAGTGGTGAACCTGGACGGTTCGCGTTTCTTCCGGCTCGCGACGGAGGAGATGGAACAGGTTCAACTCACTCAGAATGGCCGGTGGGCAGTGGGTTTCGACGACTCGGAGTACTGGACCGATCGTGACCACGAGCGCAATCGAAACGATGTCTTCCGAATTGATCCGACGACCGGTGACAGAGCCCTCATCACCGAGGCCCTTATCACAAGCATGGGGACTTCGCCGGATTCGAGATGGTTCCTCTATTGGCAGGACCAGAAGGTCCAAGCCTATGCCCTGGACTTGGGCTGGACTGTAGACCTCACCGCCGCCGCAGGGGGGATCGACTTCGAGAACAAGGAGTTTGATCGACCGGTGGAGAAACCCACCTACGGCGTCGGGGGTTGGTCCACCGACGGCGAGGCGGTCTTCTTGAACCACAAATACGACGTTTGGCAGGTGCCGCTGAACGGGGGAGAGGCCGTCAATCTCACTGGTGGCATGGGAGCCCGGGACGAGATCCGGTTCAGGATCATGGACCTGGACCCGGAGGATGACGGAATTGAAACGTCGGATCCGGTCCTCCTTTCGGCCTACGGGGAGTGGACAAAGAAGTCCGGTTACTTCCAGGCGAATCCAGGGCGGGCTCCGAAAGAGCTTCTCTTCGAGGACGCGATGTTGGGCACGGCCGGCTTCCGTGGGTCGGGAATCCGCAAGGCAAAGGACGCGGACCGAGTCCTCTTTACCCGACAAACCTTCGTTGACTTTCCAGACTTCTGGGTGACCGACTCGAGGTTCACCGCCCCGCTCAAGGTCACGGACGCCAACCCCCAGCAGGCGGAGTTCCTATGGGGAAGCCGGGTCCTGGTCGACTACACCGATAATCGAGGCCACGACCTTCAAGCGACGCTGGCTCTTCCGGCCAACTACGAGGCGGGAACTCGTTATCCGATGATCATCTACTTTTACGAGAAGATGAGTCAGCGGCACCACGAGTACTCCAGGCCGACCTATGATGATCGGCCGCACATGTCCACGTACGCCAGTAATGGATATCTGGTTCTGATGCCTGACATCGTCTACGACATGGGGTATCCTGGGAGCTCTTCCCTGGACGACGTGGTTTCGGCGGCCCAGGCGGCCATCGATCAAGGGTATGCCGACCCTGACCGGATCTGCCTCCAGGGGCATAGCTGGGGAGGGTACGAATCCTCATTCATCGTGACCCAGACCGATATGTTCGCCTGTGTGGTGACTGGCGCGCCCCTCACGAATCTCGTATCCATGCACAATATCCTGTACAGACAATCCGGAAGCCCGAATGCCAATCTCATCGAATGGGGGCAGGGGCGGATGGACACGAGCCCGTTCCATGATTTGGACCGCTATATCGCTGAATCACCGGTGCACAACGTGCAGGGAATCACGACGCCATTCCTTATCCTGCATGGGACGGATGACGGGGCGGTGGATTGGAACCAAGGGTTGGAGTACTACATCGCGGCCCGACGCATGGGGAAAGAGGTCATCCTCCTTTCCTACCCGGGAGAGCCGCACCACCTGAGCCGAGAGGAAAACCAGAAGGACTTTCAGATCAGAATGAAGCAGTACTTCGATCACTACTTAAAGGACGCTCCTGCTCCGACCTGGATGAAAGACGGCGTGCCCTTCCTCGAGAAAGATCGGATCGGGCCAACGGCTGGGCTGGAAAAGGGCGGGATCTAGGAGCTCCGGTTCCCGGCGGGGCAAAAGGAGGAAATGCCATGAGGCGATTCGTGAGTGTTCTCAGCATTCCGCTTCATACTCTCGTGGGCACGGGATTGGCTCTGATCTCTTTGAGCCCCCTTGCCGGTCAAGTGGCGACTCCTCGTCCCGATCCCCAGGAATATCCCCCGGGCATTTACGCCGAGCTGCAAACTCCGAAGGGACTGATCGTTCTTTCCTTGGCCTTTGGGCGGGCGCCCATGACCGTGGCCAACTTTATCGGCCTGGCTGAAGGCACAATCCGGAACCAGGCGTTTGCAGAAGGGACGCCGTTCTATGACGGAACGGTATTCCATCGGGTTGCCCCGGGTCATGTCATTCAGGCCGGGGTCCCGGCGTCAGAGGTCGCCTCCACTCCCGGGTACAGCATCCCCAATGAGATCCATCCAAGTCTCCGGCACGACAGAGCCGGGATGGTCGGTTTTGTGAACGGAGGCCCCCACACTGGAAAGAGTCAGTTCTATATCACCCTCGGAGACCGATCGTATCTGGACGGGGATTACACGGTCTTCGGGGAACTTTACGATGGGATGGATGTGGTCAGGGACATTGTGCCGGGGGATCCCATCGAGACGGTGCGAATCGTACGGGTCGGAGCGGCGGCCGGCGCCTTTCGTCCCACCACCGAGTCCTTCCTGGAGATGCGGGAAGAAGTCCGGGCCAGGGTTTTGGCCGAAGAGGAGGCTCAGCGGGCGGAAGACCTGGCCTTCCTCGACGGGAGCTGGCCCCACGCTATCCAGGCGGAAGGTGGATGGAGTTATGTGGTGCTCCGGGAAGGCCGTGGGAGACCTTTGGAGGCAGGCGACACGGCCATGGTTCGCTATACCGGGCGCACCGTTCGAGGCCTCTCGTTCGCCAGCACCGAGGCGGACGGGGCGCCGGACTACTTCTGGCCCGGGACGCCTGGCGGGGACGTATTCCGGTATGCAGTGGGAGAGAGTTCCATCAACCCGGGCTTCGACCAAGCCGTGGCCGAGATGGTGCGGGGTGAGAAGAGACTGGTGATTGTCCCGGCCGAGCTAGGGTACGACCCGGTGGGTTTCTACGGCATCGAGCGTCGCCGCGTCCCCCGGTTCGTGATCAGGCCCCGGTCGATCCTCATCTACGAGGTGGAGGTTCTGGCTCGGTAGGGCCAGGAGACCCGAACCCCCGACGCCCGGCTACTCCGCCTTCAGCGCTCGGACGGGATCGATCCGGCTGGCTCTCCTGGCCGGGAGGTAGGAAGCGACCAGGGCCACGGCCAGAAGGACGGCCGGCACCGCCCCGAAGGTCATGGGGTCCAGGGCCCCGACCCCAAAAAGGAGGCTTCGTAGCACTTGGGCCCCGGCGAAGGCCAGAGCCAAACCTACCCCGGCCCCCACCAAAGCGAGGATCATGCCCTCTCGAACCACCTCCCTCACCACCCGCCGGGGCTCGGCTCCCAGAGACATCCGTATCCCGACCTCACGGCTCTTTCGGGACACCGCGTAGCTGACGATCCCGTATAACCCGATGCTCGCGAGACACAGTGCCACGGTGGCAAAAAGTGAGGTCAGGATCGTTCCCAACCGAGCCGGGAAAAGCATGATCCCGAGGTGTTCGTCCATCGTTTTGTTCTCCACGACGAGCATCTCCGGGTCCAACTCCCGCAAGACGCGAAACCCGGTCCGCAGGACGTCTTCCGCCCGGCCCGGCGTCTGGATGACGGCCGTCAGGAAGGAGACGTAGGTCTGGCTGTAGGCCCGGTAAATGAAGGGTCGGGGGGCCTCGCCGATTGTCCTCACTTTCGTTGTCGCCGCGACGCCCACCACGACCAACTCCTGGCCGCTCTGTCTCCGGATCACTTTCCCGACCGGGTCTTCGTCAGGCCAGAACCTCTCGGCCATGGCCTCATTGACTATGACCACCCGAGTCCCGTCTTCCGCGTCCGTTTCCTGGAAATTCCTACCCCTCAGAATAGGAATTCCGGCTGCTTCGAAAAACGCCGCATCTGCTACCGCCTGGTCGATTTCCCAAGCTTGCCTGCCGGGTGGGGGCTCCACTCCATCGACGTTCACGTCCAGGGTCTGGGTGGACGTGGTGTTCATGTGGATGTTGTTGATGACACCCACCGAGCTCACCTCTGGGGCCTCCCGCAACCGGTCCAGGTAGGTCCGAAGGAAGATCCGTCCCTCCTCGCTGTTGTACCGTTCTCCCGAGACAACGAAGGTCAGAAGGGCCGTGGGGTCCGTTCCGAACCCGGGATCGACGTCTTTGAAGGATTGAAAACTCCTGAAGAAAAGGCCGGCGCTCACCAGCAGAATCAGGGAGGCGGCCACCTGTCCCGAGACCAGGACATTTCGGAGGGTGAACCTCCTGGGACGCCCTCCCCCTGTGCTCTCGTCCTTGAGGGTCGGCGCAACGTCGGGGTTGGTGGATTGTAGGGCCGGGGCCAACCCGAAAAGGATCCCCGTCACTGCGGTCACACCGAAACCGAAGAGGTAGGCTTTGCCCGTCATGGCCAGGTCGAGGCTCATGCCTCCAGGTAGGGGGAGCTCCAAACTGGTCAGCGTTTTCAACAGCCAGATTGACACGCCCATACCCAGCACACCTCCCATGGCCGACAGGAGGGTGGTTTCGGTCAGGAGCTGCCGCACCAGCGTTCCTCGTCGAGCTCCCAAGGCCAAGCGCATTGCGATTTCCTTCTTTCGATCGGTCCCCCGAGCCAGAAGGAATGAGGCCAGGTTGGCACAGGCGATGAGGAGCACCACTCCAACCAAGACCAGAGCGAGGACGGAAGAGAGAACGAGAACGCTGTCGAACGCGGGGTTCATGATCACGTCCTCGGACGGCATGGCCAGGAATCCCCGAGTGTCATCCCAGGTGGCCGGATACGTCTCGCGAAGGTTGGCCGCCAAGCCAGCGAGCGCCACCTGCGCCCCCTCGACGGTGACTCCTTCTTTCAGACGCCCCTTTGCGAAGTAGGATTGATTGTCCCGGGATTCCAAAGGGTTCCCGGTCCCCTGTTGGATCTGTTGGACCATGTTGATGGGGACGATGAAGTCGATGGGTACCCCCGGGATGGTTCCCGGGTAATTCTCCGGTGTCACTCCCACCACGGTGTACCCATGGCCGTTCAGGCGGACCGTCTGGCCCACGATTCCCGGATCGCCGGCGTACTCCCTCTGCCAGTACCCGTGGCCCAGCATTACCACAGAATGGCCTCCAGGGGAGACATCGTCCTCGGGAAGGAAGGTCCGGCCAACCGCCGCGTTCAGCCCGAGAAGCGGAAAGTAGGACCCGCTCACCAATTCCCCGAGGAGGCTTCCCACCCGGTCCCCCTGGTCGACCTGCCCGAACGTGAACCCACCCACAGCCACGTCTTCGAAGATCTCGGTGGTCGCTTCCCGTACGTCGAGATAGTCGGGGTAGGAGAGGGGGCTATAAGGGAACACCTCCTGGGTGAGGTAGATCTCCACGAGATCATCCGAGTCTTGATACGGGAGGTCGGTGAAAAGGAAGTCTTCAACCAGCGCAAAGACGGCGGCGTTCGTGCCGATCCCCACGGCCAGGGAAAGAAGGGCGACGGCCGTAAAGGCCGGGCTCCGAACCATCTTCCGGACTGCGTACCGTACGTCTTTGACTAGAGTATCCATGAGAGCTCGTTCAGGAACGGTCTTCTTTTCTGGCCGGGTTCCGGGAACGGGCCAGTTGGTTTACCCTTACGACGAGTTTTCGACCGCTTCGGGTTTCAGACAAGCAAGGGGAGTACCATGGACCTGTTGGTTTACCTGGCCGGGGAGATTCATAGCGACTGGCGGAAAGAGATCATCGACGGCGCCGAAGCCGCCGGCTTGCCGGTGGAGTTCTTGGCTCCCGTGACGGACCACCCGGCATCTGATGACGTGGGAGTCGGAATCCTCGGCCCCGAGGAGAAAGACTTCTGGAAGGATCACAAGGGAGCCCTTATCAACTCCGTCAGGACCCGGACGGCCATCGAGCGGTGTGATGTGGTGGTGGTGAAATTCGGGGAGAAGTACCGTCAGTGGAATGCTGCTTTTGATGCCGGCTATACTGCGGCCCTGGGCAAGCAACTCATCGTGATCCATCCGCCGGAATTCACCCACGCCCTCAAGGAGCTGGACGCCGCGGCCCAGGCAGTGGCAGAAACCCCCGAGCAGGTGGTCAAAATCCTGGAGTACGTAACGGTCAAAGACTGATCGGGGCGGCCTAGGGGGGGCGTCTACTTAAACTGGGCCTCGGACGCCCTCAACTTGTTCATCATGCTTTCCTGCATGGAGTCGGGGTCTCGTGCCTGGGTGACGAAGAGGAGCGTGATGGCACGACGGTCCGATCCTCCCACGATCACAGTCACGCCATCGTCCATCTCGAATTTGTGACGTTCATGGGGATTTGGATCAGGTTCCGGGAATCCTTCGTTATGCCCCAAGAGGAAGTCCATGACGTCCTCGGGATGGAGGCGGATGTGCCATTGGGCCTGCCTGGTGAGAAGCCCCATGCTGGCCAAGGCAAAGTGAGCCTCTCGCGGTATGGTGAGGCTGAAGGGAGGCCAGCCCTCGTCGGCTCGGTCTGAAAAGGACACCGTCAGACCCGCTGCTCCGTCATCGGTTCTGATCAATTCTCTCCCGTCCGGCATAAAACCGAAGGCGCGGGTCACCATCTGGACGGTCGAGGAGGTCTTGTCGATAAACCTGATCACGCCTTCTCGGATCGGATCCATGATTCCCTCAGTCTGTTTTTTGCTCCGTGCACGTCGCCCTCATCTCTTAAGTGGCTGCAACCTCCAATACGTCAGGGACCTCCATAACCATTCAAAAGGACCGAACCGATAACGGGCCAACCACCACGGTGACCAGAGGAGCTGGACAACCCAGACGGCAAAGACAATGAGGATCTGACCGGTACGCTCGACATGTCCATAGAGGCCGAATCCATGTCCATAGAAGAGCGTGGTACAAATGAGGGTCTGGGTGAGGTAGTTGGTAAGTGCCATCTGGCCGGGGGCTGCCAGTGCATTGTACAACCGGGTACCAGCTTTGCTTTGACAAAAAAGCATCATGGCCCCGATCCATCCTAAAGCCACGAACACGCTGCCCCAGTAGTTGAACTGGCTGCCGCCGAAGAAGCCCGTTTCCATGGCCCAACCCGTAGACTCGCGGAACCAGACTCCGGCCCACACCAAGGGCAGCCCAAGGAACACGGCGGCCAGGATCATCTTCCTGTAGGCCTTTGCCGAGAGGGCTGCGGAGAATACCCCGAGCTTGTAGAGGCCCATCCCCACCAGCATCATACCTCCCGCCCGCCAGGAAACAGCGAACAGGAAGCTGCTGATCTGCATTTGGGCGGCCATGAAGAAGCGGTACTCGTTCTGGGCCGACCATCCCCCGCGGTAAGCTGCCAACTCAGCAGCCACCTGCTCCTCGTCCGGAGACCAGAACTTGGTCATGGCAGCAATCTGATCTTCCGGCCAGAAATCCATGGAAAACTGGCCGGCGAGGCTGATGAGGGAGGCCACCGAAATTGAGAGGACACCCAGGATGATCAAGGTTTTGGGCTGCCTTTTGCGGAAAAGATAAACCAGGAGCGCGCACATGGCGTAGGAATAGAGGATGTCCCCGGTCCAAATGAGCCAAGCGTGAGCGATCCCGAACAGGAGCAGGATAAAGGTCCGACGGTAGTGGACACGAGCGGGCTTCCGGCCACTCGCTTCCATCCGATCTGCCATGAGCACGATGCCGGCACCGAACAGCATGCTGAAGATCGCCATGAATTTCATGTCGAAGAACAGATGGCTGAGGAGCCAAACGACATAGTTCAACCCAGTCAAATCGCCGTAGGCCGTGGGGTTGAAGTATGCCGGACCAACCATGGAGAAATGCTGGATGTTCATGACCAGGATGCCCAGAACGGCGAAACCTCTGAGGGCATCGAGGGATAGGATCCGTTCGGACTGAGTGGTCGGGCCGGTCAGCTCGGTCATGGGATTACCCTGGCTGTTGGGGAAGCCCGCAGCCTGTGGGACTGCGAAGAAAAGAATAGCTGGAAGCTCTCTCTTCGGCTACGTAGCTTACCCGAAGGGCCTTCAGATCCCCCCTTCTCCGCGGGAGTTGGTCATTATGGAGTGGTGGCAGATTCAAGAGCTCATGATCACGAGCGCGGTCATCGTGGGAGTATTGGTGCCGGTGTTTGGCCTCACCTACCGATTCCTGACCAAGACCGCCCGCCGTAACCAGAAAAGAATCCAGGGTGACCGGGACCGGTCAGTGGAATTGGCCCGGGACCAGCGCCTGGACAACATGGAACGTCAGCTGGAGGAGCTCGAAACATCGGTCCGGAGAATCGTGGACGTGGTCGAGTTCGAGAGGCAGCTCAAGTCGGGGAAAAACTCAGACTGAGTCCTGCCCGCGCCTGTCATAAGACTCCACCGAGGATCCCGTTGAAGACTCCCTAGAAAACCCCTTCCTTCTCGTACCGCACGATCCCGTCCGACATCGTCAGGAGCACACGGTCCTTCATCTCGAACAGGAGTTCGGGATTCTCCTCAAGTAGGCGGATGTCCTCCAGTTCCAGCACTACGAGGTCTGCCACCTTCCCTGCCTCCAGGCTTCCTCTGGTGTCCTCGTCGTAGGTCAGGAAGGCGCCGTTGATCGTATAGGACCGGAGAGCGTCCTCGATGCCGATGGTCTCATCCGGGCCATAAACCTCTCCGTCTGCCTGGGACTTCCGGGTTGTAAGGGCATACATCCCGATCCAAGGGTCATGGCTGGTGACAGGGTAGTCAGAGCCGGAGTTGATCATGACCCCTGCGTCGATATAGGAACGGAACGGTTTGGTACGGGCAAATCGCTCCGGACCCAGGTTTGTCAGGAATGCCGATCCTTCCTGCCAGTTGAAGACCGGGTTCAGGGAGGCGATGATGCCGTAGCTGGCCATGTCCTCCAGGACCCGGGTCTCGGTCTCGATGGGGAGGTACGCATGTATGAGGCTCCAGCGGAGGTCTGCCTCAGGCCTTTCCGCCCTGATCTCGTCCATAATCTCCATGTAGAGGTCCACCGTTTGGCGCATGGCCATGTCGCCGCAGGTGTGGGTATGGAGGTCCCATCCGAACTCCTGGGAAGCCACCCTGAACTGAGCTTCGCGCGCGTCGTTGTCAGCCTCCACGGGGATGCCGAGGTTGAGCTCGCCTTCGTATTCCTCCCAGCTGGAAAAAGACTCGGACAACCAGGCGCTTCGGGTTCCGGCGCCACCGTCGGCGTAGAACTTCGTGCCCCTCCAGCGCAACCAGGAGTCTCCAAGGTTGTTGACCATAATCCCGTCGAGGTGGCTCCTGATCTCAGGTAGGCTTTCGTTGAAGAAGGTCCCTTCATAAACAGCAGGGATCCTCAAACCCGCCATGAGATCCCGGTTCACCGCCTCCTGGTACACCCGCATGTTGTGGCCGAATCGGGACGACGGATCCACGATGCTGGTGACACCCAGTGAGAGCATTTCCAAGGCCCCGAGGTGCACACTCCGGACGTCGATCTCGAAGGGGTCCATTTCGCCGGGGGTACCCACAAGCCGGGCACCTCCGCCGGATCCGGGGAAGCTCCCGGGGCCGGTCACCAGGCGCGAGGCCCGGGAGCCCACGAACGCTCCAGTCGGAATGGAAACCTCCCGTTCCTGACCGTCGATGTCCAGCGTCCGGGTCGCTCGAAAGATCTTGTCTTCGAAGGTCAGGTGGGGCGGATCCTCCAGCCACCAACTGGGCCAGGTGGAGGGATCGTTGTCATCGATGCCCATCATCTCAAAGACCAGAGAATTCACGGCTACACCCCGGTAGACCCTATTCAACATGACCGGGTTCTCCGGCGTCACCTCGTCCAGCTGCCAGCGAGTAACCATCCCCGGGTACTTGTACTGGTCCCATCGGTTTCCGATGAGCCATTCTCCAGGCTGGGCTTTGAGCCGCTCTTTTAATGCGACGATCTCCTCCACGATCTCTTCAGCGGTCATGGCGAAGGTGAGCTCGGCCTCGTAGTTCACGTCGTGGCCCAGGCTCAGGAAGTGGATATGAGAGTCCTGTAGGCCGGGGATGACGGTTTGTCCCTCGAGATCCACTACCTGGGTAGCCGGGCCCTGGAGATTTCCCACCTCTCGAGCAGACCCAACGGCTATGATCCGGCCGTCATTCACCGCGAGCGCTTCGGCGATTGAAAAGTCCTCGTCGACCGTGACAACCTGCCCCCCGGTGAAGATCCAATCGGCCTGGGTACCAGGAGGGGTCGCGGGACTGCAGGAGGAGAGAATGAGGGGCGCAGCGGATAGAAGCAGCTTGAGAGCCGGGACTCCGAGATCCTTCATGCCAACCTCCAGAGGAAGGGGTCCGTTTCGGAGAAATGTAGGGTGGTTAACGGTTACGGGCACTGTGCTTCGAATCCGAACCCCTCCCCGTTCTCATCTCCCTTGCCGGGGTCGCCCCCTCGCATCTAGGCTGTCCCTATCCGAGACACGACCACATTCGGAGGGAGCCATGAATCCGCGAAGAGCCGTCCCCTCATTCGTCCTCTGTTTTCTCTTTTCCACTTTTCTTCTCCCAGGCAGCCTCCCGGGCCAGGAGATCCCGTCCCCTGAGGAGTTCTTCGGATTCCAGATGGGAGCAGACCGGAAACTCGCACACTGGGATCAGCTGCTGGAATACTACGACCTCCTGAATGAGCGGAGTGACCGCATTCATGTGGTGAACATGGGTGAGAGCACCCTCGGAAACACCTTCCTCTCCATTTTTATTTCCTCTCCGGAGAACCTGGCGCGCCTGGAAGAATACAAGCGCATGAACGCCATTCTTCAGGATCCTCGAGGCCACTCCCAGGCCGAGATCGATGGAGCCATCGAGAACGGTAAGGTCGTGTTCGTGCAGACTTATGGGCTGCACTCCTCCGAAGTGGCGGCGAGTCAGGGCATCGCGGAGATCACTTATGAGTTCGCGACCCGGAACGACGAGGAGATTCGCGAGATTCTCGACAACACCATCGCGATCATGATCCCCTGCTTAAACCCTGACGGGGAGATCATGATCACCGAATGGTATAATCGGTGGGTGGGGACCGAGTACGAAGGAGCCGGCCTCCCCTACCTCTACCACCACTACATCGGCCACGACAACAACCGGGACGCCTTCATGACGGCCACGGTGGAGTCGGAGTACGGTGCCGAGATCCTATTCCGTGAGTGGATTCCCCAGGGCTACATCGATCATCACCAGATGGGTTCCTACACGGCGCGAATGGCCATTCCACCCTATGCCGAGCCAATCCGCCCTGAGGCCGATCCCTTGGTTTGGCGGGAGATGTCGTGGTATGGGGCCCACATCGGATACAAGATGGACGAGGCGGATTTGAAGGGCGCCATCGGGGCTGCCATATACTCGGGCTGGGGTCACTTCGGCTTCCACTGGATCACGCCCTTCCACAACATCGCGGGAATGTTGACCGAGGGAGCCAGCGCTCGCCTGGCAACCCCTATCTATATCCATCCGGATCAACTGAGAGGGTCCCGCCAGTTCCCAGAGTATGCCGAGCAGACGACGTTTCCCAACCCGTGGCCCGGAGGTTGGTGGCATGTCCGGGACATCGTGGAGATGCAGAAGGTGGCGACCTATGCACCGCTGGAGATCGCGGCAAAGAACCGGAAAACCGTACTCCGAAATGCCTATAACAAGTCCAGTCGCCAGATCCAGCGAGGCCTGGAGGGTGAGATCAAAGCCTTCGTGATCCCGGCCCAACAACACGATCCCCTCACGATGCAGAAGCTCGTGAACAAACTCCTGGGGCAGGGAGTGACCGTGGAGCAGGCTTCGGATCAGTTCATCCACGAAGGTCGGGTGTACGGTGCTGGTAGCTATGTGGTCTCGATGGCCCAGCCCAAGCGTGGCCTGATTCGATGGGCGCTGGGCCAGACCTATTATCCCGATAACAGCTTCACCCGCGATTCAGACGGGGACCCCATCCGCCCTTACGACCTCTCGACCGACAACTTCGCCGAGTTCATGGGAATCAAGGCCGAGGCCGTGAAGACACCCATTGAGGTTCCGTTGCGTAGGGTGACGGCCTGGTTGGATCCGAGGGGCGAGGTCATGGCGGGGGCGAGCGGATATCTCCTGGATGGAAGACTCAATGATGCCTTCCATGCCGTGAACCTCCTTTTCGATGCCGGGGCGTCGGTTCGACGGGTGGCCCATGGGGGCGAAGGAACCAAAGCAGGTGATTTCATTGTCGAGGCGGGTGTCTCGCCTTCAGTGGTTTCCGACATCGCGGGCGAGACCGGAGTGGATTTCGAACCCCTCACCGGAGAGGTCCCGGCTGCCAGCTATCCGCTGGAGAAACAACGTATTGGGATGTACCACCGATACCTCGGTGGCAGTATGGATGAAGGATGGACTAGGCTCCTCCTGGAAAACTTCGGGTTCGAGTATACGAAGATGCTGGATGAGCACATCCTGGCCGGGGATCTTTCGGAGGAGTACGACGTGATCGTCCTGGCGGCGGACTCCAAAGGGATGATGACAGGCATTTCTGGTGGCGGTGGAGGGTACGGCCGGGGAGCGGACCGTAGTTCGATTCCCCCGGAGTATCGTTCAGGGTTCGGGCAGGAGGGTATCGATGCCCTTCACGCCTTCGTTCGTGACGGGGGAACCCTCGTCACTTTCGCCCAAGCCGGGGATCTTGCCATCGATGAGTTCGGGTTACCGGTCCGAAACGCCGTGGCAGGGATGTGGGGAAACGAGTTCTGGTCCCCCGGCTCCACCCTGAAGGTCGACGTGAACAACCAGAACCCCTACGCCTTCGGAATGCCGGAGGATGCCCTGGCCCTCTTCCTGGCCCAAGGACAGGTCTACGAGACCATTTCTGGCCCGGCAAGCGCCGGGGTGAATCGGATCGTCACCTACAAAGACCGGGATATCCTTCAGAGCGGGTGGCTCCTGGGCGAAGAGGCCATATCCAACAAGGCCGCGGTCGTCTCGGTGGAGCACGGCGAGGGCACAGTCGTTCTCATCGGGTTCCGGGCACAACACCGGACGCAAACACACGGCACCTTCAAGTTGTTCTTTAACGCCTTGATGGACGTTCCGGAGGGGCACTGAGAGTCCCCAGGGGACCGAGTTCTTTGAGTTTTGGACGGATGAGGCACAAAAGAGGAATCATGCGAATCAGGTTCAGACTCGCCCCCACCTGGGGATCGGTGGTATTGATTGGGCTGGTGGCGGCTTGCCACACCGCCCCGGCGGGCGGCCCTCCGTCAGCGGTCGGGGGTGGAGCCCAGGTGGATTGGTGGAGTGCCCCTTCCCAGAGCCGCCCGGATGTGCGGGGAGCGACGGGTGCTGTTTCCTCGGGCCATCCCTTGGCCACAGCGGCTGGATATGACATCCTGCGGCGGGGCGGAAACGCCGTGGACGCGGCTGTCGCCATGGCTGGTGTGCTGGCTGTGGTCAGGCCCCACATGAATGGAGTCGGCGGGGACGCTTTCGCCCTAGTCTACCAAGCCTCAACGGGGGAGGTTGTGGGGCTCAACGGGAGTGGTCGGGCTGGAGCCCTGGCCGAGCCATCGTTCTTCGCTGCTGCGGGTACCCCGGAAGCGATCCCTGAGAAGGGACCGCTCAGCGTGTCCGTGCCCGGGACGGTGGCCGCCTGGGCGGATGCTCTGGAGCGTTTCGGGACGATCGGGTTGGCCGAGGCCCTGGAGCCGGCCATCAGATACGCCGGGGAGGGGTTTCCCGTATCGAAACGCTTGGGGTCGGATATGGCGGCAGGGGCCGGGGCATTGAACCAACCGGCCATGAACCTCTTCCTTCCAGGTGGGGAACCACCTCCGGCCGGTACCCTCCTCAAGAATCCCCCTCTCGCCCACACCCTCCGGGAGATTGCCGCCCAAGGCAAAGACGGGTTCTACCGTGGGGCTGCGGCAGAGGCCATTTCAGGCTACCTGGAGAGGGAAGGGGGGTACCTTCGGGAAGGGGACTTCGCTGCCCATACGTCGACCTGGGTAGACCCTCTGTCTACCGAGTATGCGGGGCACAATATCCTGGTCATGCCTCCCAATACCCAGGGTTTTGCCCAGCTCCAGATCCTTGAGATGGCGGAGAAGCGGGGCATGGCCGGTCTGAATCCCGGTGAACCCGACTATCTCCACACCCTTATCGAGCTCAAGAAGCTGGCCTTCGCGGATCGGAATCAGTGGGTGACGGATCCCGAGTTCGTCGAGATACCCCTCCAACGGCTCCTTAACGAGGATTATTTGGAGGAACGGTCGAGGTTGATCTCTCTCGGGCGCGCCGCAACCGATGTCAACTCGGGGATCCCGATTGGTCAGGCAGGTTTTCCCGATCGTCTGGACGACTCCGGAGACACGGTGTACCTGACGGCGGTGGACCGGTGGGGTAATGCAGTGAGTTGGATCCAGAGCCTCTTCAACAGCTTCGGGTCGGGGATCCTGGAGCCCGAGAGCGGCGTGGTCCTGCAGAACCGGGGTGCCCTCTTTTCACTCGATCCCTCCCACCCGAACGTCGTAGCTCCGGGAAAACGGCCCTACCATACTCTCACACCCCTCATGGCTCTTCGGGAGGGGGAGCTGGCGTTTACCCTCGGGACCCCGGGTGGAGATGGCCAGACCCAGTCCCTGGCCCAGATCATCAACAACCTGTTGCTCTTCGGACTGACGCCCCAGGAGGCCATCGAAGCCCCACGGTTCAGGAGCTATCCCGGGTTGGAGGTGGCCATCGAGGATCGGATACCGGCAGCGACTCTCAGAGAGCTGGAGAGGAGGGGGCACTCCTTGAACGTCGTCTCGGGGTGGACAGCCACCTTCGGCGGGGCCCAGATGATCCTGGTGGAGCCGGGCGCTGGAACTCTGTCCGTGGCCAGCGATCCGCGCCGGGAAGCGTACGGGTTGGCCTACTGACGGAGGAATGAGGCCCGGGATCGAAGCCCCCGGGCCCGCTCCGGCTAAGACCCCCTCCAGTGGATCAGGCCTTCCGAAGCTCGTCCACGTGGACCTCTACGGCCGAAGCCAGCCCGGCAGGGTTGTAGCCTCCCTCCAGGACCGAAACCAGGCGCCCACCGCCGTTGATGTGGGCGATCTCCAACACGATGCGGGTCAACTCCCGGTACCCTTCATCGGTTACTTCGAAGCTTCCGAGGGGATCGTCGACGCGGGAATCGAAGCCAGCGGAAACGATGGTCAGGTCGGGCTGGAACTCACGGGCCGCCGGTAGGAAGTCGTCCCGGAACGCTCCGATAATCTCCCCGTTTCCTGAGCCGGGCGGGAAGGGGCGATTCATAGTGAAGCCCGCTCCTGGGCCCTCCCCTGTCTCCTCCACCATACCCGTGCCGGGGTACAGGGGATGCTGATGGGTATCCATGAAGAACACCGATCTGTCCTGGTAGAAGGTGTCCTGGGTCCCGTTCCCATGATGCACGTCCCAGTCGGCTATCAACACACGCTCCACCCCGTAGACCTGTTGGGCATAGCGGGCCGCGATGGCGACGTTGTTGAAAAGGCAAAACCCCATCCCCCGCTCAGCCGAGGCGTGGTGACCCGGGGGCCGGACGGCGCAAAAGGCGTTCTTGGCCTCCCGAAGCATTACCCGGTCCACCGCCTTCACCACCCCTCCCACCCCGGCCAGTGCTACAGAGTAACTTGCCGGAGAGATGTTGGTGTCCCCTGTTGAGAGACGGGTAGAGCCGGACTCACATTCGGTTCTCACCAGGTCGATGTATTCCGGCGTATGAACCAGGGATACGGTCTCGAGGCCGGCCTCGCTCGTTTCGAGCTGGAGGAGTGAGGGGAACCACTCGGTTTGAACCATGCGGTCCCGGATCGTACTCAAGCGTGTTGGGCTCTCTCTGTGACCCTCCCCTGAATCGTGAGTCAGGAACAAGTCGTCATAGAGGTACCCGGTGATCTCCGGTTCCCTGGGGGCACCCGTGCATCCGGTGCGAGAGAGGATTGCCGTCACCCCCAGGGTCCCCATGAGGAAGTCACGTCGGTTCATTCCCGAACCTCCGATTCTACTGCCGCGTGTATACGACCTTCCCGCCGACGATGGTATAGTCGACGAGGGCCTGCATGATCTCTTCTTCCGGCCCTATCATGAAATCGCGGTCGTAGATGACCATATCGGCCAGATACCCTTCTTTGATCATCCCTTTCCGATCTTCCATGAACTGGGCATAGGCGGAGCCGAGGGTATATAGCTCAATAGCTTCCTCAGCGGTGAGCTTCTGACCCGGGAACCACCCGTCGCCCTCCTCGCCCAGCCGGTCTTTCCTGGTCACCGCGGCATAGATCCCTTCCAGCGGGGGAAGGGGCTCGACGGAGTAGTCGGTGCCGAAGGCGATTTTGACGCCAGCGTCCAATAGACGCCTCCAGGCGTAGGCTCCCTTGCTTCTTTCCAATCCGATTCTTTTTTCGGCGAATCGCTTGTCAGTGATGCAGTGCGTGGGCTGCATGGAGGCCACCACGCCCAGTTCGGCGAACCGCGGAATGTCTTCGTCGATGAGGATCTGGGCGTGTTCGCTTCGGTGGCGGCTGTCCCGGACCCCGTTCACCTCCCGCGCCTTTTCGTAAGCGTTCAGAATCCAGGTGTTGGCTTTGTCCCCGATGGCGTGGATGCCAACCTGGAATCCCCTGGCATCGGAAGCCACGATTCTCTCCTCCAATTCCTCGTAGGGCATCTGGGGAAGGCCGGACTTGTCTGGCTCGTCCGCGAAGGGTTCGTGGAAGAGGGCCGTGCCCGAGCCCAGGGTACCATCGATGAATCCCTTCAGGTAACCGAAGCGGATCCAGTCCCCGGTCTGTGGGAACCGCTCCCGGAGGTCCTCGTAAGCATCCAAACGGTCAGGATCTGCGGTCAGGCGGCCGTCGATGTCGACCCGAACCGTCAACCGGCCCTCGTCCATCATCCTCTGGTATAGATCACCGTTTCCACCGCCGGCGTGTTGGATGCTCGTCACTCCCAAGCTCCGGGTGTACTCCAGCATGTCGTTCCAGCCCTGGTCCCGGAGTGCGGCACGCTCCTCAGGGGTCCGCTCTACGGGGGTGGCGTTGTAACGAAGAAGGCCCGAGGCCGATTCTTTGAAGATCCCCGTTGCTTCCCCCGTTTCGGGATCCCGCTGGATCTCCCCCCCGAACGGATCCGGAGTGTCATCGGTGATCCCGGAGGCCCGTAGCACGTAACTGTTGACCAACACCGAATGTCCGTCTGCCCGGCTCAAAGAGACCGGATTGTTGGGAGCAACCTCGTCCAGCAGCTCCTTCGTGGGCCATTGTTTGTCGTCGAACATCTCGTGCTCCCAGTGGCCCCCCCGGATCATCACCCCCGGCTCGACCTGGGCTACCCGTTCCCGGACCTTCTCCGTGATGATGTTCTTGTCGGTGATATACCGAAGTTCGATGTACTCCGGATCCAGGGGACCGTAATGGGCGTGGGCGTCGTTGAAGCCCGGGATCATGAGCCGGCCTTGGGCATCGATGACCTCTGTGTTGTCACCGATATAGGCTTCGATGGCGCTGTTCGACGTCACAGCGATGATATTCTCGCCGATCATCGCCACGGCCTCGGCCCTCGGGTTGTCCTGGTCGATGGTCACCACGTTCCCGTTCATCACCACGAGATCAGCGGGAGGTCCTTCGTAGGGGGCCTGGCAAGCTGCCGAGGCGCTTAAGAGCAGTGTAGCGAAGGCAAGGGTGGAGATCTTCATGAACATCGTCGGTCTCCCTTACAGTGTCGGTCACTTTTTTCCCGTAGAGACCCGTCTATTTAACCTGGCTAACAGATCTCTGCAACGTACTCGGGCCCGGGAAGAAGCCAGGCCGTGGGAGGTTGGGGGTAGGGACGGCAAGCGAAAGGGCCGCCCCCAAAAGGACGGCCCTCGATCCTGTGTTTGATTTGCGGCCGTGCTTTTCTGCTCGGCCTCTACCTCGAGGGTGCAGAGTCTGCCCGTCCCACTACCAACGGTTGAGTGAAGGTTCGGTCACCGATCTTCATGGTGATGGTGTAGGTGCCGGCTTCCACCAGGGTGGTTGGCTCGGAACGGGATGGGAAGAGGCCTCCCCCGCCACCGAATCGACGGCCCCGTCCTCTTTGGCTCCCTCTGACCAGCTGAGTGATCCGCTGTTGCAGAGAGAGCTCGCCCCCTCCGCCAGATCCTCCGCCACCGGCGATGGCCCTACCTTCAGCCGGCCGCGCCACGAACTCTCGGGAGGCGGCTCCGCCACCGCCGCCACCACCGAACCCCCTGGTCTGCGTGAAGGTGGGGCGACGGAGCTGCTCGGCGATACGATCCAGCTCATCCCGATCTTCCCCTGCACTGGCCAGGGAGTCCAGAACGAACGTCAAGCGCTTGTCCGTGGCGATGCTGTCCCTGACCTCCGAGGGGGACCTGGGAATCGGCACGCTCCGCCCTCTCATGTTCCAGGTGGCTGTGTTCAGGCCGACTCGCTTGGATCCGTTCAGGGTCTGGATTTCATTCCCATCGCCGTCGGTGATGACAAACTCGACGTCCTCTTCGGGAGTTTCACCGATCCAATAGCGGATCTGGGCGCCGGAGGGTGGGCTCCCGGCCTGGAAATAGAGTTGGGCGGTGAATTCCCCACCTGTCGGCCGGGTCCCGAATTGGAAAGCCGGGGCGGGTTCGAACAGGTGAGCATCGGAAGCGATAACCGATGACGTAGCCTGCTGGAGTGGGGTGATGTTGACGATCCAGATGGATCGGCCGTGGGTTCCCGCGATCAGGTCGCCGTCTCTCGGGTGAATCTGCAGGTCGTGAACGGGAACCGTGGGGAGGCCGTTCATGAACTTTTGCCAGGACCCACCCCTGTCCAGAGAAACATAGGCCCCGACATCAGTACCCACGAAGAGGAGGTTCGCGTTCACAGGGTCTTCTCTGATGACGTGGGCAAAGTCCGGCTTCCCGGTGGGAAGGTTGGAGGAGATGGACCGGAAGTTTTCACCGCCATCATCGGAAACCACCACGTAGGGCGTGAAGTCTCCCCGGCGGTGGTTGTCGAAAGTGACGTAAACCCGATCCGCATCGTGGTGGGAAGGCTCGATGCGGCTTACATAGGTCCCTTCCGGGACCAGCCCTTCCAGGTTGGCCGTGACGTCGTTCCAGGTATCTCCATCGTCGGGGCTCACCCACAGATTCCCGTCATCCGTCCCTGCGTAGAGGAGCCCGGCTTGGACGAAGGATTCGGCCAGGGAGACGACGGTGGCGAAGGTTTCAGCGCCCGTGTTGTCCACCGTGATCCCACCGGTGGTCGAGGTGCTGATCCGGATCTTCTCCTCATCCTGTCTGGAAAGGTCAGGAGAGATGGGCACGAGGTCGTCCCCGCGGTTCGTGGATTTCATGACCCGGTTGGCCGCGGCGTAGACCACGTCGGGGTTGTGGGGTGAGAGGAAGAATGGGGTGTTCCAGTTGAATCGGAGCTGGAGGCTCACCGAGTCGGCAGAAGCCCGGGCCTGGAGATCGGCGATTCTCTCGGCGTGCTGTGCCGGCATCGGCTGAGTGCTGTCGGGCCACAGCATGGCGATGGAATCCTGGAAAACCCGATAGGACTCTCTCCAGTTCGGACGGCCGAATGACTGCCTCTCGCCGGTGGCCAGGTTGGACCGGCCCATGTTCCCACCCTGGGACTCGGAGTAAACGATGTCAGGGTTTCGCGGATCCTGCTGGGTCACGAAGCCGTCGCCCCCGCTCACCATGAACCAGTCGTGGTTGGTGATGGCCCCTCTGGCTTTCCTGCTGGGCCCACACCAGCTGTAGTTGTCCTGCAGGCCACCGCAGACGTTGTATGGCACCGCCATATCGTAGCTGATGTTGTAGAACTGTCCAATGGGGAAAGTGTTCGGGAAGATGTAGTTCCCGCCCTGGTCGAAGCTCACCGCGATTCCACCATCATTGCCAAGGACCACCCGCTCGGGGTCCAGGGGATCGATCCAGATCGCATGGTAGTCCACGTGGACGCCCTGACCTGCCGTGGCAGCGGTCCGGCCGCCGTCCGTGGTGAACCGGAGGGAGGAGAAGTAGACCCGATCCGGATCCATGGGGTCGACTTTGACTTCAGAGTAGTAGAAGGGTCGGGTGTTGAAGGGGTTCATGTACTCCCAGGTCTCCCCGCCGTCCTGGGACCGGTACAACCCGGACGTCCGCTCTTCTTCTCCGTCCTCGTTCTCAACCGGGTTGGCTTCCACCATGAGGTAGATGACCTGAGGATAGCTGGGGGCGTACGCGATGCCGATGCGGCCCAGTTCCCCTTCCGGCAGGCCTCCGCCTTCGATTCTATCCCAGTTTTCTCCGCCGTCAGTGCTCTTCCAAAGCCCGCTTCCTGGTCCTCCGCTCTGGAGATAGTATGGCCCCCGTTCCCTCTCCCAGCTGGCGGCCAGGAGGATGTCGGGGTTTTTGGGATGGATGGCCAGATCGATGAACCCGGCTTTTTCACTCACGAAGTTCACCAGTTCCCAGGTGTCTCCCCCGTCCGTTGTCTTGTAGAGCCCTCGTTCAGGATTCGAGCGCCATAAGGCTCCCACTGCAGCAACCCACACGATGTCGGGGTTTTCGGGATGCACGACGATCCGACCGATATGCTCAGTGGCCTCGAGCCCTTTGAGCTCCCAGGTCAATCCACCATCGGTGGACTTGTAGATACCGCCCCCCGGGGAAATCGAATTCCGAGAGTCTTCTTCCCCCGTTCCTGCCCATATCTGCAAGGAGTCGCTGGGGGCGATGGCGATGTCCCCCAGGGAAACCACTCTCTCGTTCTGAAAAAGAGGTTGGAACGTCGTGCCATTGTTTGTGGTCTTCCAGATCCCGCCTGCCGCAGCGGCCACGTAGAAGGTTTTTGAGGGGCTGGGTAGGCCCTCGACGTCCGTCACGCGCCCGGACATGTTGGCCGGTCCGATGGCTCGCCACTGGAAGCCTCGCATCCAGTCGTCGTTCAGGTCGGTCCCTTCCTGGGCCCCCGCTGGCGCGGCGGGCATGCTGGCCAACAAGCCCAGAAGAACCAGGATGAGTGAGGATGGTCGGGTTCTCATGCTGCCTCTCTCTTGGTGATTGGCGCGCTCCCGAAAGGATCTTCCTGCCCAGAATGGGAAACGCGGCGGTTGTCTGGCGAAGAACCCGGCCAAGATAGTCCGACCCAAAGGTACCCTCAAGGAAAACCGGGGGCCGGTCCTGGCGGGACCGACCCCCGGGGAGGCCGCCTCTCGAATGGTGGGCGAAGGCGGGTCAGGGCTTTTTGATCAGGCTTCTAATCCACCTCACCTGGGCCTCGGGTACCAGCGGTATCTATCGTCATCCCAGTCGTACCGATCGTCGTCCCAATCACCATATTGCCGGTATCGCCAGTCGCCTCCCCGTGTGAATCGCGGAGGGCCGGTGAGGAATAGTTCGTCGATGAAACCGTCGCTTCGGTAGTCGTAGAGCTCGGCCACCGGTACTCGATCGACGGTCACCTCCAAGACGGAAGTGGACCGATCGACGTGGAACCAGTGCCCCCGGGTTTTCCCCCGAATTCCCATCCGCCTGGCATGCCGCTCGATCCTCTTCACAGTCTCTCTTCCCAACAGATATCGGAGCTCTTTCTCTCTGAGGGACCTCCCGGTCCAGGACGGCCTTCGTGTAGCCACCCTTATCCTGACAGGCCCCCAATCGGCCGCGACCCAACCTCGGGCCACCGCACTCCGAGGGCTGACGCGGACAGGGCGGTTCCCCATGGCCACTCCCACGCCCACCCGGCCATTCCGGTATTCGACGTGGGCGGCAGTCTGCCCGGACAGCGCTTCACCCCCTGCCAGGAACAACGCCAGTGCCATTCCAACCATGTACCTGTTCATCGTCCACCCCTTTCTCCTGCTCGATTCGGCTGCCGGCCCCTCCGGCAGCGGGCCGGGCCGGTGGTTGCGCCCGATCCCGCTTCTGATTAAGGCACCCAACGTGCCATAAAGGGAGGACGTGGGTCTAAGCCATGGCATGCCATCCATTTAGGACAGTTCTGCCCCGTCATGAGCGTGGCGAAAGAGTTTTTGATTATTGGAAAAACGTCCCCTTTTTAGGACAATGCTGGGACTGTGAGGGTGGGTGGTTGGTCCGGGGGTTCAGGCCTCCCTGCGAGAGGGCCACCGGGTCTGGTCCGGAGGTCAGCCTTCCGCCCTGCAGCCAGGGGGGCATAGCTTTGGGTCCTTGCTATCCAGCGCCCATACAACCTTCCTGGTTTTCGGGGTCACTCACTCAATGAACCGCGGTGATGGAGGGCCTGGACCTCTAAGAGGATCATGACCGAACAGTCGACCGATAGAGAACTTGCGGACCTGGTGATCGGCCAGGGCGACGAGCAGGCTTTCCGAACCCTGTACAGACGACATACGCCAGCCGTCTACCAATTCGTCCTCCGACTCGTGGGAGGAAACGCTCAGGAAGCGGAGGACATCATCCAAGAGACATGGATGAGAGCGGCCCGGGGGTTGGAGGGATTCAAATGGAAGTCCGCTCTACGGAGTTGGCTCACCGGGATCGCCCTCAACCGAGTGCGGGAGATGGCCAGGAAAAAGAAGAGGTCTCTGGTGGAGGTGGATGGGGAGTGGGAGATCCCTGCGGTTTCTCGAGATCCGGGAGAAAGGCTCGATCTGGATCGGGCGATCCAGCTTCTCCCGCCGGGGTTTCGAACGGTTCTGGTCCTCCACGACGTGGAGGGATTCACGCACCAGGAAATCGGCAACCGCCTCGGGATCACCGATGGAACCTCCAAGAGCCAGCTCCATGGAGCCCGGAAGGCCATGCGGCGGATCTTGAATGCGGGGCTGGAAACGGCTTGAGAGCCGGAGGGCAAAGCCCTGGGAATGATCAAGGATAGGGTTGGAACGATGAACGAAAAGGATTTGACGCCGGAGGAGAAGATGGCCCTCCAAAACCTCCCAAGGGAGGCTGCCCCCTCCCGGATTCTGGAGGAGAGGGTGGTCCAGGCGCTTCGGGAGGATGGATTCCTCGAGTCGCCAGCGACCCTAGCACCTGGAAGGGGCCGGAAAACGCGAGACCGTTCATGGTATCGGCCGTGGATGGCCGTGGCATCGGTGGCCGCTTCGGTTGCCCTGTTCGCGTCAGGGGTGGTCCTGGGCCAGTGGATGGGAGCCCAGAGCACCACGCAGGCCTTCATTCAGGTTCGAGAACAGGACGCGACACAGCTGGCCCTCAGGATCCAGGAGGCCGGCTCGGCCTATGTGTCGGCCCTAGCTGCCCTCGGGGAGCTCGGGGTTGGTGGGGACGAGGGTAGGGAAGTGGCCCTGGGCGCCCTCTACGGAGCCGCCAACGAGCTGGCCCGGATGAGCCCTGAGGACGCCGAAGTCCTCAGGATCCTCCAGATCCTGGAAGAGCGTAGGGACCGGGAAGAGGGGTGGGATGCGGATGATCGGAACACGGTGTGGTTCTAACTCACCAAGAAGAAGGAGTTCGAAGATGAAGATGATGCGGAGCTGGGTGGCGATGGCACTGGCGGTGGGTTCCGGACCGGTCCTGCTGAATCCCGCTCCTGCGGATGCCCAGGTGCGCGGGAGAGTAGCCGATGCGTGTCCGGCTGGGCTGGAAGAGGGAAACCTGGGAATCTCCGGACTGGACTGTGTCGGCGAGTGTACGCTGACCATCCGGAAAGAAGGATCAGAGGATATCTGGTCCTTCTCCACGGAGCCGAAGATCATCGGCATCGAGAGGGGAGGACCGGCTGAAGGCACGCTGGAAGTCGGGGACATTCTGGTGGCCATCGACGGAGTCCTGATCACTACGAGAGAAGGAGGGCGGCGGTACGCGAACCTCCAGCCAGGGGAGATTGTGACCGTCCGGTACCGCCGGGACGGGAGGGTGCGGGAGGGAACGATACGGGTTGGAACCCGATGCCGTGACCTCCCGGAGCCGGTTGGCGTGGCCGCCAGGGTGGCGCCCTTGCCCTCTGTTCCGGACGAGCCACCCCCGGCCGGCATTGCCGTTGTCGCTCCCAGGGTCCGGGTCGCACCGGACCGGGCCAGGACCTCCGTGTCGGTGGCAGAGCGGGCAACGGGATTGGCGACAACCTCGGTGGCCCGGCGTTCCAGCTTGGGGCTGTTGGCCGGGTCCTCTCCCACAGGCCGTCTCGGGATCGGGTTCCGGTGCACGGAGTGTGGTACAAGGACCGATGAAGAGACCGACGAGACTGTTTGGTTCTTCTCGGGCCCCCTGGAAGTGACAGCTGTGAACGTAGGAGGGCCGGCCGAAGAGGCGGGGATCAAGAGAGGCGACCTGATCAAGGCCATCGACGGGAAGAGCATCGACACCGAGGAAGGTGGCCTGGCTTTCACTCGGATCACCCCCGGGGAATCGGTCCGCCTCACACTGGTACGGAGGAACGGATCGGAGGAGGACGTGTCTCTGGTTCCGGAAGAAGCAGAGACGCTGGGCCTGGCTGGGGGTCGTGGGCGGGTGGATTCCAGAGAGCCCCGAAGAGCGTCGGCCGGCGTTACAGTTGTCACCCCGGAGGTGGAGAGGAGACCCTCGAGGGTGACGACTCGACCTCCCGGGATCCCGGATCCAGCCGAAGACCCCTCTCCCTTGGCCGAGATCGAGCCCCCGGAGGGGATGCCCCTGCGGTATTCCGGTGTCGTGAACGGAGTTGAGATCGAAGTCCGGGGGAACCCCGTCACTGTCTCGGATATGCGGGGTTCCAGGACCATCTACATCAATGCCGACGGGCTTTGGATCCGGATTAGCGTTCCCCGACGGACGGTGCTCCTGGACGGGGAGGCCCTCGAAGCAGGGTCACTGATTCGGCGTTGACGTTGGTTCAGCGAATACCCTGAGCCGGTGTTGAGCCGGAAGGGGTTTCGGTGTGGTTGGGGGAAAGACGACGCGGGCGGGGCCACCACGGGCCCTGCCCGCTCCTTCTTATCTCACCAGGTCGTACATCCGCACGTGTTCTACCCCCAGATCGTCCCTCCACCTCCCTAACAGGTAGTTTGAGCCGATTTCATAGATGGAGAATCCGGGAGGAGTTTCCATGATTCCCAGGTACCTCCCTGTCGGATCCAGCACTCTCCATCTGGGTTGGTCGTCTCCCGGCTTCCGGTATTCCCCCACCCACAAATGCCCTGATGCGTCCACTCGGAAATCGGAGTAGGCGGGCATCGTCGATGGGAAAGGCATGTGTTCGTACATGGTTTCGTGGATCGGCCTCCGTTCCGGGCGGGTCCGCTCCAGCCGATCTGCGATGTAGCGGTCGATGTCATCCTGGGTAACCGGAAGGTTCTCGTGCTCCATTCGAATCAGCCGGGTGAGATTTCCTTCTTTGTCCCGGTATTCGATCTCCCATCGATCCGCGCTGCCGTAGTAGAACCCTGTGCCAGATACGGCGGCATACCCGAACCGCCCGAAAACGAGGCCCCCACCGATCCAGTTCTCGCCGTCGGTGGTTTCGTACGATTCGCCCCCGGGGAAGGCTCCGAGGTTTTCCGCCACCTCGCCATTCGGGTCGACGACGTAGTACAGGGCGCTATCCCGCTTCGCCCCCTCCACGACCTGCGTTGACGTGGAGAACATATCGGTGACGAGGAGGATGTCCCCGTCGGGGAAGGGCTCCGATACCACCGGGAACCCACCTGTGGTCGTAAGGACGGTGAACTCGAAAGATCGGGTGAACCCGCCGTTCGGTGAGAGGACCGAAACCCTCCGGTTCCGCCAGTCATAGGCCAGGAGCGAATCACCTACGGTCCTTCGAAGGAAGAAGATGTCTTCGAACTCGCCTGGGCCGCTCCCTTTCCCACCGGTGGTGGACAGATAATCCCCCGCTGAATCGAAAAAACGGACCTCTCCCGACGCGCTGTTGGCCACGACGATTCCACCGTCCGGCATCCGGACAGCGCCGGCGACCTCAAAGAACTGATACTCCGGTTCCCCATCCACGACCCCGATGTCCAGCGAAGGCTCGCTGCCGATCCGCCACCTGTCTTCGGCCGTCCAGGCAGGGGCGCTGTTCTCTACGATGGTAACCCCAGCGCTGTCTCTTACCGTGGCCAGCTCCGGGTCCTGCTGGTCGGCGCATCCGGTGAACCCGACCGCCACCGCACACGATGCCGCGAGGAAGAGGGAAGGCCTCTGGATCAGCATGGCGGGTTTTGAGGATGGGTGTGACACTGCCGCAGCTCCGGTTCGGCGTGGAAGACCTGTGATCCTGTCTCCTTTGATGGAGAGTGTGTGTGGAATGTTGCCCGGACCAGAGATGGGCTTATTCGCCCTTTAACACCTCCACCGGATCCAAACCTGCCGCGCGACGGGCCGGCAGGTAACTGGCGGCCAAAGTGGCGCCCAGCAAAAGGCCGCCCGCCGAAGCCAGTGCGATGGGATCCCAGGGGTCAATCCTGAAGAGCAGGCTGGCTATGAGCTGCCCGAGGCTAAACGCTATGAGGAGCCCCGCACCCAGCCCCGCTCCGGCCATCAAAAACCCGCGCCCCAGGATCGCCCTGATCACGCTTTTTCGCTCCGCTCCCAGCGCGAGCTGTATTCCCAGTTCCCTTTGCCGGAGTTGGACGAGGTATGCCAGGACGCCGTAAACCCCGCCGACGGCGAGGAGAGCAGCAAGGGCGGCCAGGCTCCCGAGGAGGATCACGGAGAACCGTGCAGAAACCGCGGCGGCGGATCCTTCGATGTTCTCTGAAAGGGACACGAAAGACGACGTCCCCGTGGGATCCAATTCCCCCTGGATCCGTCGAAAAGCTGGTGCCAACGCCATTGGATCAGAAGCCGTCCTGATGACCCAGTTGTCCAGATAGGTCGGAGCCTGGGACATGGGGACGTACGCCATTGGCATGGCTCCAAAATTCAGGCGGTACCTCACGTCTCCGACTACGCCCACCACCGTTCGCCAGATCGAGTCCCCCGGGGAGTTGAGCCTTATGCGGAGACCCAGCGGGGATCCGTCTGGGGCCATGGCCGCTGCCGAAGCTTGACTGATGACCACGACCGGTTCCGAATCCGGCGTATCCTCGTCGGTGAGCCCGCGCCCAGCCAAGACCGGGATTCCCATGGCAGAGAAATAAGACGGGGTCACCGTGGGCATATGGAGGATGCCGTCCTGGATGCCCTCGGTGGTTTCGATCGTCACTGGCGGAGATGACCATCCTCCTGAGAACGGCATCTGGTCGGCTCCCCCAACCTCCAGAACCCCAGGGAGCCCCCGGACATGGTCTTCAAGGCTCCGGAAGTACCTCTCGGCGTCCGTCGATTCCTCCGCGTTGGCCGGATAGCTCACGTTCACAAGGGCAACGTTCTCAACCCCGAAACCAGTGTCCACGCGGAGCAGGCGGACCATGCTCCGTATGACCAGACCAGCACCGGAGAGGAGAACGAAGGCCAAGGCAATCTGGGAAATGACCAAGGCGGTCTGGACTCGGTTTCGACGCCTACCCCCAGCCAGGCCTCTCCCTCCCTCCCGGAGGACAGACGTAATGGGTGTGCGGGCCGCCTTGAAGGCGGGGAGGAAGCCGGTGAAAACACCGGTGAGGACCGCGAAGCCGATGGCGATGAACAGCAGGTCTCGGTTGATCGCCATCTCCCCCAGACGCGGCAGCTCCCGAGGCATGAGGGAGAGGACCGGTTCGAGGCCCACGACGGCTAAACCCCATCCCAACGCTCCCCCAAGAATCGAGAGGATGAAGCTCTCTGCCATCTGCTGAGAGAGGAGTCGTCCCCCACTCGCACCGAGGGCTCTCCGAACGCCGATCTCTCGATGCCTTTCAGTCGCCCTGATCAAGAAAAGTCCGGCCACATTCGTGCAGGCGATCAGGAGGACCAGAACCACGGCACCGAACAGCACCAGCAGGTCGCTGCCAGTGTCACCAACAATCATTTCTTTTTGATAGAACAGGCCAACTCTGTGCTCGGCCTCCTCTGGGTGCATCTGCCCTATCTGCGCAGAGACCGCGTCCATGTCCTCCCTGGCCTGGTCCAGCGTGACCCCGGGCGCGAGCCGGGCTACGACCTTCAGGTACCCGCCGTTCCTGACGGGCGAGGTTTTGTTCTCGTCCGAGAAAGAAATCCAGAGTTGGTAGTTCTCGTTCGGGAAGGCAAAACTCCGAGGCATCACGCCGACGACCGCGTAGTGCACGTCGTCCAACAGGAGTTGGGTGCCGAGGATGTCCGACTTCCCGCCAAAACGGCTTTGCCAAAGGCCATAGCTGAGGAGGGCCACCGGGTCCCCTCCCACTTGATCGTCTTCCGGCAGGAACCCGCGGCCCAGTTGGGCTGGGACTCGAAGAGCTCGGAAAGCCCCGGAGGTCATTCGAAGGGCCACGAGGGTTTCGGAACTGTCACCGTCATGTAGGCTCACCCTTCGGCCAGCGTACCCTCCGCCCGATTCGAACACCCGGCCCATGGAAAGCCAATCCAGATGGACTTCGAACGGCACCGCCCAGAGGCCTGACACCCGAGGCGGGGTTGGATTCAGTCCGGTCACATCCTCATCCACCCGGAAGGCCTCCACCAGGTTTTCCGCTTCGGGGTAGGGAAGGGGTTTCAGAAGGATGGTGTTGACCAAACTGAAGATCCCGGTGGAGGCGCCGATGCCGAGACCGAGACTAATGACCGCGGCGAAAGTGAGGCCCGGCCTCCTGATGAGGAGCCGGAGAGCCTGGCGAAGGTCCTGGACAAAGCCACTCATGTTCGAACGAATCCCCCTGCTCGGATTGTCTTTTGTTGGTGGGGTTGATCGGGTCCGCATAGAGAACCGGAAGGCGATGGAAACGGCCTTCCTCAGGTAGGACAGTTGGGCTCGGAAGGCGGATGACGCATCGGACTCAGCGACATACTCCTCCCTGAGATCCCCGAGGATACTCTCACCGATCACACCCTTCGGGAGTGTGGTTTTGAGAACCCTCTCCAGAAGGGAAGGTGGCATTCCCTTATTTGGGCCGGAGTCTCGGGGCATCAGGCTGGGCCCTCAAGGACCTCGTCCAAACCCTCCGTAAGCTTCTGGAAAGCATCCCTCGATTCCCGAAGGGCAGCGACCCCTCTGCTGGTGACCCTGAACCGGCGCCTGGCATGTCCGCCCCGCTCCGGGGATCCCGCTTCGGCTTTCCACTGGAGGAACCCCTTGGTCTCCAGTCTTTCGAGGGTTTTGTAGAGGGTGCCGCGGCCCACCGATCTCCCGACTCGAACCTCCAGTTCTTTGATGATAGAGATCGCGTAAGCTTCGTCCCGGAGTTGGAGCGTGGCCAGGAGAACCATCTGCTCGAACTCCCCGAGATATCGTGGCGCCATGTTGGTATTCTCCCGATGTCGACAATGTCTACATCGACTGAGACGCCCCCCGGGAAGGAAAGGTTGCAGTGGTGGCGGCCAACGGTTCCGACCTCTCGACCATCAAATCTTTCAGAAGAAACCTGAGCTCCACCTCAACGTATGGTACCGTGAAGACCGGTCGCCTTTTTCCCATTCCTGGTTCTCCCTAGAAGGCTCCAATCATGCATCGAGTCCGCACCTGTATCCTCGCCTCATCGCTACTCCTCGTTGCGACTCTCGGATGTGAACCGGGGAAGGTTCAGACCGTCCAGACCGTCACCCTGGATTCCGCTGGGATCACCATCGTGGAGAACTCCGGCGAGCTTCCGGCGGGAGGTGGTGGATGGGCCATTTCTGAGGAGCCTTACCTGTCCATAGGCACGTTTCAGGGCGACTCCCTCTATCAGATGTTCCAGGTCCAAGGCGCCTCTCGGTTGGCCGACGGCAGTTTGGCCGTGGCCAACGGGGGCTCGGGGGAAGTTCGGGTCTACGACACCCAAGGGCGCTTCATCTCCTCTCACGGGCGGAAAGGTGAGGGGCCCGGTGAGTTTCAAAGGCCGGCTCTAGTCGGGGTCCTGGGCGCCGATACTCTCGTGGTGGTGGACAACCAGCTCCGGCGCATCTCCCTGGTCCACGTGGAGGACGGATTCCTGGAGTCCGCTCGGATCTCCGATGACCTGGGAGGAGGTGGATTCCCCAGAGGGATGTTCGCCGATCGAACGCTGGTCATCGGTGGCGGTTTCTACTTCAGTAGTTCCAGTGGGATGGAACTGTCGGACGGGTATTCCAGGAGGGAGACCAGCTACCTGTCGGCTGATCTGAACGGCGAGCTGGTTACCGACTTCGGCCGGTTCCCGGGGTCGGAGTTTTTCATGCAGGTCCAGAGCCAGAGTGGAGGGGCGATCTCCATGTCGGCTCGTTTGGTCCCTTTCGGAAAATACGCCATGCTGGCTGTCGGTCCGGACCGGCTCTTCTTTGGTTCGGGGGATACCTGGGAGGTGGAGGTATACGATACCTCCGGCCGGCTCCAGAACCTGGTGAGGCTGGACCGGGCACCCTTCGCGGTGGGAGATGCCGACTTGGAGGCGGTCATTGAAGAGGAGATAGCCGAGGCCGATGACCCCTCCCTCGCACCTGAGATTCGAGCAGGTTTCGAGGACATGCCGGTACCGGACCTGATGCCGGCTTTTGCCGGACTCCACGCCGACGCCCTGGGCTTCCTGTGGGTCGAACGGTACCGGAGGCCAGGAGAAGAAGTCCCCGTCTTCGACATCGTGGACCCTGAGGGCGTTTTGGTCGGTACGGTCCAGGTTCCTCCAGGGTCGGATATTCTGGAGATCGGCGCCGACTATCTCCTTCTGCTCCAGCGGGATGAGCTAGAGGTGGAATACCTGAGGCTGTTCTCCCTCGATCGACCCGACGCTTCCTAAAACCCTTGAGCTTCCGGCCTCGGGGGATTAGCTAAGTCCTGTCCCCTAACAAAGGAGGCACCATGGGTGGGATCAACGTCGGCCGTTGGTTGGCCGGAGGTTTTGCCGCATCCGTCGTAACCTTTCTCATGGAAGGTTTGTGGAGCTCCATGTACATGGAACAGGTGGAGGCCGCTTTGGCCGACCTCGGCCTGGAAATGCACATGACCGGGATGAACTGGGTATTGGCCATCGTGGTCAGCCTGATCTTCGGGTTCGCCTTGGTCTTCTTCTACGCGGTGGCGAGACCTCGCTTCGGACCGGGCCCCATGACGGCCATCAAAATGGCTGTGGCCTTTTGGATCGGCGGGTATCTCTTACAGCTCATCGGGTATCACATGATGGGGTTCTACCCGGACTCCCTCTTGGTGATGTGGGGGTGGCAGGGGCTGATTTCGACGATCCTCGGGGCCCTTGCGGGAGGGTGGGTCTATCGGGAAGAAGAGGGGGTGTCTGGCTGACGGCTCCTTCCGCTCGGAACTCCCCGAGGACAAGATCGGGAGGCAGAAAAGAGGGACGCACCAAAAGGTGCGGCCCTCTCTCTTCTTCAGCCGTCCAGGGCCCAACGGGTCCTGGACCGGGACGCCTCGGGCTGGTTTTTACATCCCACCCTGGCTGGAGGGCGGTACCATGCCGTTGAGCCTCAGGTATGTGACCAGGTTCCCGTAGTGCTCCCAGCTGTGAGCCAGGTTGAAGCTGAGGACCCAGAGCTTCGTACCGGTTTGGCCGAAGAACTCCACCTCCTCCATGGCGGCTGCATCGTTGATGCCGTAGGCCTTGTCGCAGTTGGCGAAGGACGTTTTGAGCCCTTCCACAATGGCAGCTTTGTCGGTCATCTCCTGGTAGTTGGCCGGACCCTGGGTGCTGGTGCCGTTCACCGTTCCGCAGAAGAAGTACATGGCGTTGGCCTGGTGGCCCACGATCTCACCGAAGGAGAACACCTCATCGGTGGCTTTGAAGGAGTACTTATCCGCGGGCATCTGCTCGGCCGCGGCGATCAGATACCCTTTTACAGTCTCGTAAAGGGGAGCAACCGATTTCACGGCGGCGTCCTGGCTCTGCATGTGCCCGTGGGACCCGTTTTCGGCGTGGGCATGCTCCTGTGCGAACAGAGGCGCGGCCGGCAGAAAGGCCAAGAGAAGGGCGGCGAGGGACAAACGCTTCATGGATCTCTCCTAGATGGAGTGAGAACAGAGGCTCCCGGGACCGGAGCGATCCGAACGCTCCAGGCCGCGCGGAGGCCATCGGGTTGTCAGGGTTGAAGAGAATACGCCAGCCGAGGCGAAAAAGTTTCGCAAGTGAAAAAATCCGACCTTTCCTTGGCCCGGCATTCTTCTTGCGCTTCTGGGGAACCTGAAGGAAAGCTAACTGTCGTCAATTCAACATGTTGGCTCTGGTTCGGCTGTATCGGGCCGCGGAACTTGGGACACATTTTCCCAAGGGTTGTCCCCCTTCGGCCCGAGCAACGAGTTGGGACTCTAAGAGGACGTTGGGGAAGGTATGGAATCAAAGGTCGCAAAGCTCAAAATCAAGCCAAAACCGTTCCTGTTTCCGGAGTTCTGCAAAGGGTGCGGTCGGTGCATCGAATCCTGTCGATTCGATTGTATCACAGAAGGCACGGAGATTAACCCGGAGACGGGGCTGACCCCCGTCAACATCGATCTGGAGAAATGTTCTGGATGTGGCCTCTGTGTGAGCGCTTGTCCCGAGCCTTTCGGCCTGCATCTCAGGACGGTGGACGTCGAAGAGATCGACAACGATGCGCTGGAGGGTGTGCACAGCTTCCAGGAGATGGTGGATCTTTTCGACAAGGCGGACTATGAGCTGGAAGATCCGTCGGAGCTCTTTGGTCCCCGGGAGTCTGAGGCTCCTGATCCGGTGGCCATCCCCGATGAATGGCTCCCCCTGGCCCACCATGAACCCCTCGTATTAAAAGGGAACTACGCTTCGGCCGTGGGAGCAATCCTGGCCGGCTGCCGCCACGTATACGGTTATCCCATCACACCGTCCACAGAGGGGGCCGAGCTCATGGCGAAGCTTCAGCCCTTGATGGACGGGGTGTTCTTCCAGGCAGTCAGCGAAGTCGCAACGGTGAACATGATGTACGGCACCGGCGGTGCCGGACTTCCGTCAATGACGTTCACTTCATCTCCAGGCTTCAGCCTGATGTTGGAGGGCGTCTCCTACATGGTGGGAGCCGAGGTCCCCGGTGTGTTCGTGAACGTCATGCGAGGCGGGCCGGGGCTGGGGAACATCGCTCCGGAGCAAGCCGACATAAAACTCGCCTGTCGGGGGCTCGGACACGGAAACAGCCACGCCATCGTGCTCACTCCTTCCACTCCCCAGGAGATGTTGGATCTGACGATGCTGGCGTTCGACCTCACCTTCAAATACCGGAATCCGGTAGTCATCCTGGGGGACGGATATCTTGGCCAGATGACCGGTCGAGTGAAGCTCCCCGATCGCCTGAAGAAGCCGGGGATCCCGGAGTGGGCCGTTTATGGGGATCTGGAACACAGAAGGAACCTGATCTGCTCCATCGAGCTCTCGGAGCCGGTCCAGGAACAACACAACATCCATCTGAATGAGAAGTACGCGGCCATGGCCGCCGAGGAACAAAGGGCCGATCTCTTTCACACCGACGACGCAGAGGTCCTCGTTGTCGCCACCAACACGCCGGCCCGGATGGCGAAGGGTGCTGTGCAGGAATTGAGGGACCAGGGCGTTAAGGTGGGGCTCTTCAGGCCCATCACGGTGTGGCCGTTTCCCATCGACCTCCTGAAACCCGTCCTGGAGCACACCAAACGGATTGTGATGGTGGAAGCCAGTCCCGGACAGCTCGAAGACGAGCTTCGCCTGGCCCTGAGTAAGGCCGGGATCCAACCGCCCATCATCGACCATGTCCGCCATTACGGAGGGATTTTGCCGCAGCAATCGGAGGTTGTGGAGAAGGTTCTCGAAGGGGAGGAGGTGGCCCAATGAGTGTCTCCACCTTCTACGATAGGTTCGAACGCCATGCCCAGGGTGAGGGTTTGAAGGGCCACGCGACACACTACTGCGCGGGGTGCGGACACGGGCTTGCACATAAGTATATGGCGGAAGCCATCGACGAGTTGGGGATCCAGGATCGGACCATCGCTATCTCCCCGGTCGGGTGTAGCGTGTTCCTCTACTACTACATGGACGTGGGGAACTCACAGGCCGCCCACGGAAGAGCTCCGGTGGTGGGCTTGGGCCACAAGCTGGCGAACCCCGAGTCCATCGTGATCTCCTACCAGGGAGACGGGGACCTGGCTTCCATTGGCCTGGCTGAAACGTTCCAAGCGGCCCAGGTGGGGTTGCCGATCTCGGTCATCTTCATCAACAACGCCATTTATGGTATGACCGGTGGCCAGATGGCACCCACCACTCTGATGGGTCAGCAGACCACCACGACTCCTCGGGGGCGGGAGAGGGTCGCCGGCCTCCCCATCAGGATGGCTGAGATGATCGGTCAAATGGACGGGCCGGTTTATGTGGAACGAGTCGCTTTGTTTGGCGCCAAACAGCGGGTGAAGGCCAAGAAGGCAATCAAGAAAGCCCTCCAGCTTCAAGTAGAGAACAAAGGGTACTCTTTCGTTGAGGTTCTTTCAGAGTGCCCGACCCACCTGAAGATGACGCCCCTGGAGGCCGAGAAGTGGGTGGAAGAGAACATGGTACCGATCTTTCCGCTCGGCGTTCAAAAGGACATCACCGAAGAGATTACTCCGGAGCTGGAATTTAAGCCGTTTAAACCGTCCTTCGATGTGGAGGAAGTCAAAGGCCTGATTATCGAGGGGGCTGAGAACGGGGTTGAGCGTTTCGCTTCGGCCTTCCCCGAGCACATCGCCAAAGACGACATCTCTCTGAAGCTGGCCGGGGCAGGTGGCGACGGAGCCCAAACGGCCGCCCTCCTTCTCACCCGAATGGCGATCAATGAGGGATTGGATTCCACTCATATCCCGTCTTACGGGCCTGAGTCACGGGGTGGCACCTCGTACGCCGACGTTCGGATCGCCAAGGAAGAAGTCCTTTCCCCCGCTTCGCCGACCCCGAACATCCTGATCGCGTTTAATGCACCGAGCCTTACGAAATTTGCTCCGACTGTAGCCTCAGGAGGAACCATTCTGTACGACAGCTCGGTCATCTCCGATCCTCCGTCGGTCAACGGCGACATCCAGATGTACGGCGTCCCCTTCACGGAGATTGCCACAACCATCGGCCGACGGGTCATCAAGAACGTGGTGGCTTTGGGCGCGCTCCAGGCCATGACCGACATCTTCCCGGAGGAGACCTTCCTGGCCGCGATTCGGCAGGCTCTGGCAGCTAAGTGTGCCATGATCCCCATGAACGAAGAAGCGTTCCAATGGGGGCAGAAGGCCGTGCGGGAGGGAATCGAAGGGGAGTAGGAGAATACGCGGAGGGGGTCGCAGCCCTCCCTATCCGCGAGAACCAACATGGCGAGAGGGGCCGGATCACCGGCCCCTCCCTTCTTTTGCAACTCACCGGATTCAGGTGGCATCTCATAACGTAGTTACAGGATTCCAATTCCTCCTGGATCAAGAGAGATCCCCAGATGTCCGACGTTCTTGGTGATGTCCGTTATGCGCTCCGTGCTTTTCGGCGGTCGCCCCTCCATACGCTCCTCACGATCCTGATCCTCGGCGTCGGCATCGGGGCCGTGACCATGATGTTCAGCACGATGAACACCACGGTGCTTCGGCCCCTCCCTTATCCGGAACCCGACCGGCTGGTGTGGGGGTGGAAAGCCAGCGATCAGGTGCAGAGGAACTCCCTCTCATGGGACGACTACCGGGACTATCGGGAAGGTGTCTCCGCTTTCGAAGAAATAGCGGCGTTCTACGTGTTCAGGCCCCAGATCCTGGTTACCGGCGTTGAGGAATCGGAACGGGTGAGGGGAAGCCTGGTGACGCCCAACTTCTTCCGGACTCTCGGCGTTCTCCCGGCCCTGGGCCGGCCTTTCCAACCGGAGGAGGCGGTCCTGGGGGGTGCCCCGGTGGCGATCCTCAGCCACGCCTACTGGCAAGGGCGCCTGGGCGGCGATCCCTACGTCCTTGGGAAAACTCTGACCTTGGACGGTACGGTTACGGAGGTCGTTGGCGTGATGCCGGCGGGCTTTCAGTTCCGGGCTCAGGACACCCACATCTGGATCCCATCACAGGAAGGATCCGGGTATACCCAGGGCCGGTTGAACAACAACTTCTTCTTTGTCGGCCGCCTACGGGAAGGTGCCGACATCTCCTTGGCCCAGGCGCAGATCGACGCGGTAGCCCGGAACATCCAGGCGGAAAGCCCGGATTTCGCCAGCTGGTACCATTTCATCGAACCACTCCACGACGTGTTTTATGGGGACCTGAGGGGGGTGCTCATGATCCTCTTCGGGTTGGTGACCCTCGTGCCGCTTCTCGCGTGCGCGAACGTTGCCTCCCTCTCTCTTGCAAAGGCCACATCCCGTACTCGAGAGTTGGCCACTCGGCTGGCTTTGGGCGCTCCCCGAAAACGGGTATTCAGGCAGCTCATGGTTGAGAGCTTGCTTCTTGCCGTGGTAGGTGGAGCCCTGGGTGTTGGGCTGAGCGTAGGGGGAAGCGGTCTGCTCCGGACCTTTGGACCGGCCACCCTTCCCAGGCTCGAAGAGCTCGGAGTGGACGGGCCCGTGGTGGCGTTCGCTCTCATCGCTTCCCTTTTGACGGTCCCCCTCTTCGGAATCCTTCCAGCCCTGAAAGGGACTGGGTTCGACCTGGCCGGCGCCCTTCGGTTTGGCGCAAGGGGAGGATCGGAGGCCAAGAGCCGGACTCGTTCGGTTCTAGTGGTGGCACAGGTTGCCCTCTCCATGACGCTCCTCATCGCATCCGGGATGTTGATTCGGAGCTTCCAGGCCCTCCAACGGGTGGATCCTGGGTTTTTGGTGGAGAGTCTGCTTACGGCCGGAATCCAGATCCCGGACTACAAGTATGATGGGGAGGTTGAACTGGGCCTCGCCTGGGATCAGGTATTGGACCGGCTCCGAGCGGTGCCCGGTGTCCAGGCTGCTTCGGCGGCCGACTGGCTCCCCATCTCCCCCGGTGGTGGACGTTGGATGTCCATCTACCGCACCGACCAGCCGCCGGCTGAGGGTGAGCAAGGGACGCCGGCGGCCCACAAGATCGTTTCCACAGACTACTTCAACACCCTGGGAGTGCCCTTACGCGCTGGACGCTCCTTTCATCGAAACGACCGCTTCGACACACCGCCGGTGATGGTGATCTCAGAAGCTTTGGCCGGAGTGTTGTATCCTGATGAGGACCCGGTTGGCGGGGAGATCACTCTGTGGGGCACGAGTTTTCAGGTGATCGGGGTCGCGGCCGATATCTCAGAGCAGGGCCCGGGAAGGGTGGGTCGCCCTCCCTATTTCGTGTCCCTCAATCAGGTTCCGGCTGCCAGCCTCTCCCTCATGGTCCGAACCGCCAACATTGGCCCACTGGAAGTGGTAGCCGGGATAAGGGAAGCTCTGAGGGAAGTAGATCCCGATATCGCTTTGACGGGCGTCCGGACCATGGAAGCCCGTATGTCCGATACTATGGCCCAACCCCGGTTCAGGATGACCCTCGTTGGAGCCTTCGCCCTGGCTGGCCTCCTCCTGGCAGCCTTCGGGCTTTATGGCGTGTTGGCATTCTTCGTGGCTCAACGGCGGAGTGAAATCGGCATCCGTATGGCGGTGGGGGCCGGGCAGTCCAGCGTTGTGGGGCTGGTGCTGAAACACGGATTGAGTTTGGTGGGGATTGGCGCGGCGCTGGGCGTCCTTGGGGGCGCGATTGCTGGTGTTTCCCTCCAGAGCCTTCTCTTCGGGGTGTCTCTCGCAGATCCGTTTACTCTCGGGGGAGCCAGCTTCGTCCTATTCTTCGTAGCCCTGACATCTTCGGGTTTGCCGGCCTGGAAGGCCTCCAGGGTGGATCCTCTGGAATCCCTCAGGGTCGAGTAGCGCCCAGCATCGCTTCTGGCATACGAACCGCAACGACTCTTCCGCGGGCGGTGACCACCCCGTCTGCGGAAAGGGTCTCCTCCAGGACCACCTTCCTGTCCGTGATCTCGACGATCCGGCCCCGGACTTCCAACTCCGGCCCCAACGGGGTCGGTTTCAGGAACTCCACCTGGAGGGACGCGGTGACGAACCTCGGAGCCTCTCCCTCCCCGATCTGCTTCCCCTCCCGTCGGAGCATGGCCGCCGCCGCTCCCCCGGTTCCGTGGCAGTCCAGCAGCGAAGCGATCAATCCGCCGTAGACGTAACCCGGGATGGCAGTGTGGTGAGGTTCTGGCACGAACCGGGAAACCGTTTCATCGGCCTCCCAGATGGTTTTTAGCTGGTGTCCGCTGGAGTTGAGCCGACCGCACCCGAAGCAGTGAGCCACGTCTTCGGGATAAAAATCCTGAACGGCTGGATTGGTTTGATCCACGGTTCTTCCAAAATAAGGGTGAGCTGGATCGCCATACCGGTTCCCGGTTGACGAAAGATACTCCTGAACTTAATGTGCATATGCACAAAATGGAACAGGAGAGGCAATTTACCCATGCCGAGACCAAGAAAAGAACGGAAGTGCCGCCATTTCGAGGGGGACAGGGTTTTTAAACCCCGCAGCATCCCCATGCCGGAGCTGGACGTTCTCTTCCTCGGCGAAGACGAGCTCGAGGCCCTCCGCCTTTGTGATGTGGAGGGCCTACATCAAGCCCTGGCCGGGGATCGAATGGGAATTTCCAGAGGCACGGTCCAGCGGTTGTTGAAGTCCGGGCGATCGAAGCTGGTCCGTGCCCTTGTCGAGAACGCGGCTCTGGTAATAGGGCCCAAAGGAGAGTCATAGATGAAAATCTGCATACCTACCTTGGATGATCGCGGGCTGGAGGGTCAGCCCTCGGATCACTTCGGAAGTGCCCCTTTTTTTACCTTCGTCGACACGGATACCGGGGAGGTTGATGTCCATCGAAATGGGGGCGCGAGCCATGTTCACGGCTCATGTCGACCCGTGGAATCGTTGGGCGCTCACTCGGTGGACGCAATTCTCTGCAGGGGGCTGGGCAGGAGGGCCTTCTCTCGGTTTGAGAATGGTGGGATCGGCGTATTTGTAACCCTGGAGAAGGATGTGGAAGCCACGGTGAAAGCCTTCGCGGCAGGCCGGCTCCAAAAGCTATCGTCGGAGGAAGCTTGCCACGGGCATGGGCACGGGCACAGGGGCCAATATGCTCGAGGAGGAATGGGTGGCCATTCGGGTGCTGGAGGTTGCGGCCACGACTATAATCAGAGGCCGAACAGGGGAAGAGACTGACCAAACCAGAAGGCTTACGAACTGAACGGACATTCTCATGAAGACTTCTTCGGAGAAAGCACTAAACATCGATACCCAGTGCATCCATGCCGGATCGGAGCCGGATCCGGCTTTTGGTGCTGCTGTTCCACCGATCTTTCAGACTTCCACGTTTGTATTCAAAACACCTGAGGAGGGTGCGGCCCGTTTCGCCGGGGAGGACCCGGGGTACATCTACACCCGCATGGGTAACCCCACCACGAGTGCGCTGGAAGAGGCGGTGGCTACCCTGGAAGGGGGCACGTCGGCCCTCGCGACTTCGTCAGGCATGGCAGCGGTTTCGACGGTCTTCTTCGCCTTGCTTTCCGCAGGGGACCACGTCGTATGCAGCCAGTCCGTTTATGGCCCATCCCGCGTGATCCTGGAGAGGGATTTTTCCAGGTTCGGCGTCGAGGCTTCCATGGTGGACACCTCCGACCTGGAGGTTCTCCGTGCAACGGTCACGGACCGGACACGAGTGGTTTTCGTCGAGACGCCTGCCAATCCCACCTTGGCCATTACCGATTTAGCCGAGGCCGCGGATATCGCTCGTTCCGTTGGGGCGGTGCTGGTCGTGGACAACACCTTCATGAGTCCAGTCCTCCAACAACCCTTCCGGTTCGGCGCCGATATCGTCCTCCACTCGGTGACGAAGTTTTTGAATGGGCATACCGATGTGGTTGGGGGCGTCCTGGTATTCCAGGACGACGAGTTGATGGCGAAGGTCCGTGGGGTCCTACACTACCTCGGTGGGACCATGGATCCCCATCAGGCATTCCTGGTCCACCGTGGTATAAAAACCCTCGCCATGCGGGTACGGACGGCTCAAGACAACGCTCGGGCCATCGCCGACTTGCTGTCCGGCCACTCGGAGGTGGATTGGGTTCGGTACCCGGGTTTGCCTGGGCACCCGCAGGCGGACCTCATCTCCCGTCAGATGGAAGGCCCTGGGTCGTTGATTTCGTTCCAGCTCAGGGGTGGTTTTGATGCCGGGAAACAGGTTTTGAGCGCCGTTCGCCTGCCGGCCTTGGCTGTATCCCTGGGGGGCGTCGAGAGCTTGATTCAGCACCCGGCGTCAATGACACACGCAGCGATGAAACCTCAGGACAGGGAAGAGGCCGGGATCACTGACGGACTGGTGAGGCTGGCGGTGGGATGTGAGGATGCTGAGGATCTTGTGTCCGACTTGAAGCAGGCTTTGGACGGGCTTTCCTGACCTTTTTCGTTGCCGTACGCTTGGTTCGAACGTAGTCGGAGATGTGGTCCCCATATGCGTCCATGAACCCTTGTAGGTGGTCGTCCTCCCGCACCGCACCTCGGCAGGAGGAGGAGCCACAGGCGCATTCGAATGGTTTGAGGATGTTGTTCCCGTAGGTGGCGTAGTCTACCCGGATCTCCTCCCCCGATTGAATGGGCCGCCGAGCGACGAGATCGAGGCCCTCCAGCCAGGCGTTGGGATCACAGGAGTGGTGGATCGGACGCCAGTTCTCCGGGTCCTCGTCCCAGGTCACCCACACCTCATCAGTGAGGGGCCACGCATACCCTCTGAACCAGTCCTGCTCCCGGGGACCCCAGTGGTTCTCAACTCGTGATCGAGTGACGATGGAATGGGGAGTGCCCTCGAAGGCCATGATGGTCTCGCCCGCCTCGATGCTCCGGTTGGCGAAAACCGCGTACCCGTTACCCGGGATCGGAAGGGTTTCCCACCCCTGCTGGTTCCGGGCGTGGCGTGCGAGGGCTGCTCGGATCAGCAGGTCGGTGAACCCTTGGTGCCCAGCGGGATCATTGAGCAACGCCAGGTCCGCGCTTCCCGGGTCCGACTCGGCGTAGTAGACACCACAGTTCGGGTTGATCTCCAACATGTAGAGGCCACCATCCGAGTCCATTCTCAGGTCGCATCGGCCGAACGATGCTCCCCGCATACCCAGGAAGAAGTCCGACGCGGCTTGGCGGAGACGCTCCCCCAACTCACCGTCGTGAAGAGGGACCTCCTTCATCGTGTGGTAGTCTTTCCACTTCAGGTCGGAGTGCTTGAAGGATTCGCCGTTCGGAAATACGAACTCCACAGGGACGTAGGTCACCGGGTTGGCCAGGTCGTCCGGGTTCTCCGCGACCAAGACCGTGAACTCACGGCCTTCGACGAACTCCTCGATAAGGGCCGCCCCGTACTTCTCCAACAGAGGGCGGGTGCGGTATCGAAGGGCAAACGTCGTTTCCACCCTCGAGGTCTTCCACAAGTCGATGCTGCTATAGCTGGAAGGGTGTTTGACGATAAGGGGGAAACGTAGGGTCTCAGCGGCTCGGGAGATGTCCTCTTCTGTTCTGGCCAGCACGTAGTCGGGGAATCCGATCCCCCAAGCCGAGCAAACCCGCTTCATCGCCTCCCGGCTGGGTTCAAAAAACTCCGATGTCGCCCCGGTGAAAGGGACATTCAGCTGTTCGAGCGTCTGCACGACTTCGATACCCGGGCTCTCCTCATCCCACGCCCCGGCGCAGAGATTGAAGAACAGGTCGTAGCCTTTGCGAGAGAGCTGGTTGAGGCGAGCGACCCCACCCTCTCTCGTGAGGCCTTCCACCGTCCAATCGTGGGCTTTTAAGAACGGTGTAGGATCCACCCTCCAGTCATCGACCGGTGCCTCCCAGGCAGGGCAATCATACACGTCGTCCAGAACACAAACTTTCATGGGGGTGGCAACCGAGACGGAGTGGTCAAATCCGAACTACCCTAGAAGGGCAAAAAAAAGGATAAAGAGCATGTTACGCTCTTTATCCTCATTCGAAAAGAAAGGTAGCGTCTTTTTTGGGATGTTTTAACCCACCATCGAACATAAGAAATGAAACGCTTAAAGACGGATCGTTTTCATCACTCCAAAGAGAGGGCCTGTGTCGGTTGTACCCTGGCAGCGGATCGGGCCGGAAGGAAGCTCGCCAATACGGCAACTCCGGCCAGAACGCCCGCAGCGGCCAATGCCATTCCATAGCCGAGGTCGGCGTCGAAAAGATCCAGCGTGCTCAAGACCGCTCGGTGAATGCCGTACGCCATCGGCAATCCGATAGCCATTCCAACGGCTGAGAGCAGGATCCCTCGTCGAGTCACCATCCCAACCAACTGGCCGGCCCTGGCTCCCATTGCCAGCCGGATTCCCATCTCTCGCCGTTCCTGTAGTACGCCATGCGCCATCACTCCGTAGATGCCGATGGCGGAGAGGAACATGGCGAGGATGCCCAGTGCGGTGACGAAGAGAGCCAAGAACGACATGGCGGCCACCTCATACTCGATGTGGTCCTCCATAGATCTGATAAGGGTAATCGGTTGGTCCGGGTCGATCGCACGAATGGCCTCACGGACATCAGAGACCAGAGCCGTAGGCAGCCCTGCGGTCCGGATGGCGACAGCCGGGTTCCTGAGTGGGAGCTGAGCTAGGGGTACGTATACAGCCGGTTCGATGATGCCGTTGAACGGGATCCTGCTTTGCATGATGTTCCCCACCACCCCGACGATCTCGCGGTAATCCCCCCGTATATCAATCCGGTTGCCGATGGCTTCTTCATCGGGGAAGAACCGGCTCGCGAATTCCCGATTCACCACAACGACCAGAGAAGCGCCGTCTCGATCCGAATCCTCCAGGAGACGGCCGGAGTAATGGGGCACCTCGAGGGTTTGGAAGTAAGCCGGGTTCACGCTCTGCCAACCCGTCCGCGGCCGCTCATTCGGGTCGTCCACCTCCCGTCCTTCGATCTGGAAAAGGGAGGTGACGTTCTCTCGCCCTCTCGGGAGTGAGGCCATCACCGCCACTCCCTCCACCCCCGGCGTTCCGTCCAAACTCCGAATGAGCTCCTCTTCGAACACCAGGCGGTCAGAGGCTTCTGAGTACTTGTATTCGGGTAAGGTCAGCTGGAACGTAAGGAGGCCTTGTGACCGGAATCCGTTGTCGGCGAAAACCAAGCTGTTCATGACCAGGCGGAGCTCGCTGGCGCCTGTGAGGAGGGCGAGGGCGACCGCGATCTGGCCGACGACAAAAGCGTTCCTGAGTCGTTTCCTCGTCTTACTGGCTGTTCCACCCCTGCTCCCCTCACCCAGAGACTCATTCAAGTTCCCTCGGACAGCATGGAATGCTGGAGCAAGACCGAAGAGAACACCTGCCCCCACGGCGATTGCTGCTGTGATAATGAGCGTGGGGATGTCCAAAGACGGCATGAATGCCCGTGGCAGGTCCGCGGGCATGGCGGCGGTGAGTCCACGGATGACATAGATGGCCAGGACGATTCCTAGGCCACCCCCAAGGACGCCGAGCATTACGCTTTCAGTGAGCAGTTGACGCACGATACGCCCCCTCCCTGCGCCGATGGCCGTGCGGACCGCGATCTCCTTCATCCTGGTTTCCGCCCGACTCAGGAGTAGGTTCGCGACGTTGGCGCATGCGATGGCGACACCGAAGAGGGAGACGGCTATGAGGAGCAAAACGAGCTTGGAATCGGTGGGGCCCGGGAACCATTGCCGGGCTGGTTGGACCAGGATCCCCCATCCCCGGTTTTCTTCCGGGTATTCGGTCTCCAACCGAGCCGCGATGGCCGTGAACTCGGATCGCACCTGTTCCACGGTTGTGCCGGGGTTGAGGCGTCCGAATACCAGCCACCCTTTGGACGCCCGGTTCTCCTGATCGGCCAGATCGGTTGGTCGAAATGCTTCGATCCCGGCGGGAAGCATTTCGAAGTCCTCAGGCATTACGCCAATCACAGTGTAGGCGGTGCCGTCTAGCGTGAGGGGTCTCCCGAGAACGTCGGCGTCACCGTTGAACCGTCTTTGCCAGTAGCGGTGGGTGATGACCACCACGTCTCCCACGCCCGCCGCCCCTTCTTCGGGTCGGAACGTTCGCCCCATGAAGGGTTGGAGCTTAAGCACGTCGAACATGTTCGGGGCGCCATCGGCGATCTGGATCTCCTCGGGCATGTCTACGCCGGTGACGTTTGCCGTTCCGAACGTAAAGGCGGTCATGGAAGAGACGTTCGTCGCTGCTTCCCGCCAATCCCTGAAGTTCGGGACTGACGCCGCCGCTGCCATGTCGATGTTCTCTCCATGGCGGAGCTCCCGAACGAGGACCAGACCTTCCTGGTCTCCGAATGGGAGCGGCTCGAGCCAGAAGGAGCTCGCCAACGCGAACATGGCGGTGGCCGCCGCAATCCCCAGGGCGAGAGAGGTGGCGGCCACGGAAGAGACCACCGGGGTTTTCCAGAGCATTCGGGCGCCAAACTTCAGGTCCTGCAACAAGCTGTTCATCCGGTGTTCCGCGGCAGGGTGTTGGGGACCCGAAGGTCCAAGGGGTCAGACGCCCCTACGGAACGCTTGTGGGGAGGGTTTCCGGGCCTTTTAGGAATGATTCTTGTAGGTTCCAGAGGTCGGAGGTGGCGATGTCTGAAAAACGAGGGATTCCCTCACCCCAAGCCCCTCTCCGGGTGCTGGATCAAGCCGGCGAGGCCCAATTCTTCGAGACCGTTCTCCGGTGTGTCGCCGACGGCGTATTCACGGTCGACACCGAGTGGCGGATCACATCGTTCAACCGAGCCGCCGAGAGAATCACCGGTGTGCCGGTAGAAAAAGCCATCGGGAAACGATGCTCCGAGGTTTTTCACTCGGATCTGTGTGAACATGCTTGCCCGATTCGGGAGACGTTGGATACCGGATCGGAAGTGATCGACCGAGCCGCCCGAATCCTCAATCGGCAAGGCGGCTCCGTTCCCATCAGCGTCAGCAGCGCCATTCTCCGGTCAGAGGACGGGACCCTACTCGGGGCCGTCGAGACCTTCCGGGATCTCTCTACACTGGAACAGCTGAGGCGGGAGATCAAAAGCCAATGGACCTTCGAAGATATCATTGGAAAGAGCGAGGCTTTCCAGAAGATCTTCGCAATCCTTCCGGACATCGCCGACAGCGAGAGCACGGTTCTCATCGAAGGACCGAGTGGATCGGGGAAGGAGTTGATAGCTAGGGCGACCCACAATCTGAGTCCCCGGAAAAAAGGACCCTACGTGGTGGTGAACTGCGGGACCCTGCCGCCGAACCTGTTCGAGTCGGAGCTGTTCGGATATCTGAAAGGCGCTTTCACCGACGCCAAGAAGGACAAGCCCGGGCGGATTACCCTGGCCGAAGGGGGAACCCTGTTTCTCGACGAGATCGGTGACCTCCCGCCCGAGACCCAGGTGAAGCTTCTACGGCTTCTCCAGGAACGGGAATACCACCCCCTGGGATCGGTGGACACTCACAAAGCGGACGTCCGCGTAGTTGCCGCCACAAATCGGGACCTCTCGTCCCTCGTGAGCCAAGGAAAGTTCCGAGACGACCTTTACTTCCGGCTGGCGGTGGTCCGCCTATCCATCCCGCCCCTCTCGGACCGCAGGCAGGATATCCCATTCCTCATCGACCATTTTATCCAGCGCTTCAACCGTCGCCGGGGGAAACGGATTCAAGGCGTTACGCCCGCGGTCATGGAGGTCCTCATGAGGCACCCGCTCCCGGGGAATGTGCGGGAGCTGGAAAACATCATCGAGTACTGTTTTGTCCTTTGCCGGAATGGATTCATCGACGTCAGGCACCTCCCTGACGACCTGAATCCGGAGGCCGAAACGGCCGAAGCCCCCGTCAGCCCGGGGCCCATGGCGCCCCTGCAAGAGAGCGAGGCTGACACGATCCGGCGGATCCTCGCATCAAACGAGGGGAACAGAGCTCGAACGGCGGAGGATCTCCGTATCAGCCGGACGACCCTCTGGCGGAAGATGAAGAAGCACGGGATAGCGTTTCACCCGTGAAACGGTGAAACAGTCTTACTGTTTCAGATCTGAAACCACCCCTCGTCGCCCGCCCCGGGGCCCGACATCGTAACCCCTTTTCCATCAACAATTTAACGCCCTCCCTCTCTCGACCGGAGATCTGGTCCATGCCTTGCCTTGTATAGGCCAGATTCATGGAGGTCGAACGTGAGAGTCGCAATACCGCGAATGGGAGAAACCGTGGCACCCTGCTTCGAATACTGTGCCACGATGGCCATCTTCGACGTCGCCGAGTCAGGCGTCGTCGACCAGGTCGACTTTCCCCTTCAGAGCCGGGAGCCTTTTGACCGGGTCCGCCTTCTGAGAGACCAGGAGGTGGATACCGTGATCTGTGGCGGAATCCAGGCCTTCTATGAGGACCTGCTGAAGGCCAGCGGACTCCAGGTGATTTCATGGGTCGAAGGGACCGTGGACGACCTCCTGGCCCTCTTCATCAGAGGGGAGCTCGTAGCGGGTACTGAGCTCCCCCTGGATTGCGGGCCGGACTTCTTTCCGATGAAAAGAATGACGGAGCACTGACCTTTGGCGACCGCGCAGAAATACAGCTACAACGTCGAGCAGAAGGGGTTGGAGGGTTCGGACAAACCCCGGCGATTCCTGGAAGCCTTCTCGGCCATCCTCCGCCACGGGAACTACCACGTTGCCCTGGACACCTTCTCACGCCTGAGCGCCAAGTGCGGGAGGTGTGCAGCCTCCTGCCAACTCTACGAAGCGACCGGTGCAGAAGAGGACATACCATGCCACCGGTCGGAACTCCTCCTCCGGGTATTTCGGCGGTACTTCACCAACGCCGGGGTTCTTAAAGCCAAGCTGTTCGGAGGGTTCACGCTCACCGACGAATACGTGGACGAGATGGCCGAATCCTTTTACCGGTGCACGGCTTGCCGTCGCTGTAAGGCCACCTGCCCGGTGGGGATCGACCATGCCCTCGTCACCCACCTGGCAAGGTGGGTTTTGGCTGAGATCGACGTCATCCCCAGGGCCCTTCTGGTCTCGGTGAGAGAACAGTTGGAGGGCGATTCAGGAAACACCTCGGCCATCCCCGTTCCCGCGTTAAAAGACACCTGTGAGTTCCTGGAAGAGGAGCTGGACGATCTCTACAACGTAGACATCAAGTTCCCCTTCGATGAGGAGGGGGCGGAGTTCGTGTTCTTCCCGGCTGTCTCGGACTTCATCATGGAGGCGGACACCCTCATGGGTAACGCCGCTGTGATGCACACCTCTGGGGGGTCATGGACCATCGGGACCGGGAACTTCGACGGGATCAACTACGGCCTGTTCTACTCCGACCGGATGATGGAGAAGATCGTCGGAAACGTCCTGGACGAGGTAAAGCGGCTGAAGGCCAAGAAGATCCTGATCGGAGAATGTGGTCATGCTACCCGATCGGCTTGGTATATCCCCACTTTTGGTGGACCTGACGCCCCCGATGTGGTGAACTGTCTCGAGTATGCTTACGAACAGTTCAAAAAAGGGAAAATCCCCCTCAAAGACGAGAAGATTCCGGAGCGGGTCACGTACCACGACCCCTGCAACATCGCGCGCTCCGGGAAGATCGTCGACCAGCCCAGAGAGATCCTGAGAGCGATTTGCGCCGACTACGTGGAGATGACACCGGGCGGCACGGAGAACTACTGCTGCGGCGGAGGCGGCGGCACGGTATCCATCGACGAGATTCGCGAGTTTAGGACCGGTCCGCTGGGGCAGCGGAAGGCCGACCAGATCCGAGCCACCGGGGCTCAGATCGTCATCTCTCCCTGCGCTAACTGCAAGAAACAGCTGAAAGAGCTTTGCCAGGACAACGGCATGGAGGACGTGGAGGTCATGGGCCTTCACGACCTCCTCCTCCGCGTTCTCGACTTCGGGGAATGGGAAAAAGCCCCGGAGGCCGAGGACGTGGCTGCGGACTGATCGAAACGGAAGGACGGAAGAATCGATATGGATGTTTGGCTTCAATGGGCCATGGGGCCCCTCTTCTGGACGGCGATGGCCTTTATGGTCCTGGGGCTGGTCCGTCATGTGGGCCTAACGGTATGGGGAAGCTTCCGGGCCTACCGGCGCGCGGGGGACAAGAGATTCCCCGTCGGCAAACTCGTGGGGAGCACTCTCCACTGGCTCGTTCCCGTGGGTAAGGTTCGGAACCGAGGCTTTTTCAGCCTCACCACGGTTCTCTTCCATGCTGGGGTCATACTGGTACCCCTCTTCCTGGCCGGGCACATCCAACTCTGGCGAGCCGGGGTTGGAATCACCTGGCCCGCTCTCCCGAATGGCGTGGCTACCACGCTCACCTGGGTGGTGATCGCGACGGCATTCGCCCTGGTCGTCCAGCGGGCCGGGGCCAAGGACAGCCGGGCCCTCAGCCGGTTCCAGGACTATGCCCTTCCGCTACTCATCGTGATCCCCTTTCTGACAGGGTTCCTCGTGATGCACCCCGCCTGGAATCCCTTTGGTAGGGACCCTGTTCTGCTGGTGCATGTGCTGAGCGCGGACCTGCTGATCTTCCTGGTTCCTCTCACCAAGCTCAGTCACATGATCCTCATGCCTTTTACCCAGCTCGTGTCTGAGCTCGCCTGGCACTTCCCTGAGGATGCCGGGAGTCGAGTTGGCGTCACCCTGGGCAAAGAAAACGAGCCAATTTGACCATGTCTGTCGCGATCTTAATCGACGTTACCAAGTGTGTGGGCTGTGAGGAGTGTGTTCTCGCCTGCAAGGAGGAAAACGATCTGGGCCCAGACAGGCTCCGGCCCGGTCAGCAGGCGGTGGACGGACTCTCTGCCACCCGGTATTCCACCATTCTCCGCTACCCCGACGATCATTTTGTGCGGCAGCAATGTCGCCACTGCCTTGAACCTGCCTGCGTTAGCGCCTGCCTGGTGGGGGCCATGCGAAAAACCCCTGAGGGACCGGTCGTCTACGATTCCGATCTCTGCATGGGCTGTCGGTATTGCCTCGTGGCCTGTCCCTACGGGATCCCCCGATACGAATGGGACGAAGCGGCTCCCCTGGTGAGGAAGTGCACGCTCTGTAGCCACCGCATCGAAGAGGGAAGGGTACCGGCATGTGTGGAGGCCTGCCCGGAGGACGCTCTTCTCTTCGGGGATCGGGCCGCACTCCTGTCCGAAGCCCGCCGCAGAATCGCGGAAAACCCAGGCAGCTATCTGGATCACGTCTATGGTGAGAAAGAGGTGGGTGGCACGTCCGTGCTTTACCTATCCGACATCTCCCTGGGGTTCTTGGGGTGGGCGGAAAACCTGGGTGAGGGAGGCCTACCGCATCTGACTCACGCAGCCCTGAAGAAGGTTCCAGGGATTGTACTGGGAATGGGTAGCCTCATGGGAGGGATCTACTGGGTCATCAACCGGAGAATGAAACTGGCCGCCCGGTCGGCAGAGGGAGGGCAGGGTCATGAGTAACCGACTAAGGGCACTCAAAACCGTCCTCTGGGGCTTGGTTGGGGTTTTGGTTTCAGTATCGGTGGTTCGGTTTGTTCATGGTTTGGGGGCGGTGACGAATCTCTCTGACGCAGCTCCCTGGGGTCTCTGGATCGGCTTCGACGTGATGTCGGGTGTCGCCCTGGCGGCCGGCGGCTTCGTTCTGGCCGGGATCGTCTACATTTTCGGCTTGGAGCGGTATCGCCCCTTTGTGCGGGCGGCGATCCTGACGGCCCTGCTGGGATATGCCGCCGTCGCCGTGGGCCTCATCTACGACCTGGGGCTGCCTTGGCGGATTTGGCACCCCATGGTGAACTGGCAGTACCATTCGGTCCTCTTCGAAGTGGCCGCCTGCGTCATGCTGTACCTCACGGTGTTGACCCTGGAATTCCTGCCAGTGGTCCTGGAGCATCGGTTCTTCCAGGGTGCCTTTTTCCGGAAGGTGCTCAAAGCGTTGAAGAAGGTCACGATTCCGCTGGTGATCGCCGGGATCGTGCTCTCCACCCTCCATCAGTCGTCCCTGGGGTCGCTATTCCTCATTACTCCGTTCCGGCTCCATCCCCTCTGGTACTCGCCCATCATCTACGTCCTCTTCTTCATTTCGGCCGTGGGCCTGGGGCTGATGACCGTGGTGCTGGAATCCCTGTTCTCCAACTACTTCCTGGACCACAAGCTTCATGGAAGGGAGATCTCAGGACTGGGGTTGGCGGCCTCCGTCGTCCTTTGGGTTTATGTCGCCCTGAGGGTCGGGGATCTCTTGGTTCGAGGGGTCCTTCCATCGGCGTTGGATGGCTCCTGGCAGAGTGGGCTTTTTGTTGCGGAGTTGGCCTTCAGCGCGGTCATCCCTGCCGTCCTCATGCTCCTAAAACCCATCAGGCAGAGTATCGCCGGTGTGGGTGTGGCGGCTTCCATGGTTGTCCTCGGGATGATCTGGCATCGGCTGGACGTCTCTATCGTGGCCTTCGCCCGACCTGAAGGAATGGGCTACCTCCCGAGCTGGGAGGAGTTCGCTGTGAGCTTTGGAATCGTCGCCGGAGGAATCCTCGTCTTCCTCTTCTTCGTCGAAAATCTGAACGTGTTCGACGACGTGAGAGGCCACCCGCCCGAGGAGGATCCTGGTTTCCAAGCGGAGGCCACCGTCTCCTTCCTGCCAGGCCCCCTGGGCTTCCCCCGGCGCTACTCCGTAGCGGCACTGTCTGGGGGGATCCTGGCACTCCCCTTCCTGCCCGTTGGTGGGGTCCAGCCCACACCGTCTCCGGTTCAAGGTCCCAGGAGCGTGGCGGCTTACGTCAGCCCGGCTTCCAACGGCGAGACCCGTGGACTGGCATTGGTGGGTTCAGGGGACCTGCTCCCGATCCGGGTCCTGATGCTCGACGCGAATCGAGACGGCGATGTGGTTCTCTTCGACCACGACGATCACGCCGCCCGCCTCGGGGGGGAACAGTCCTGTGAGACCTGTCACCACCTGACCAAACCCCTGGACAAAAACACGTCCTGCTTCGAGTGCCACACGGACATGTACGAGCCCCGGTCGGTATTCGACCATGACGTTCACGCGGCTCAACTCGGAGGTTCGGAGGGGTGCGTTCAGTGTCACGGCGAGGGTTCGGAGGTGAAGAGCTACGAGACCGTCACCGAATGCTCGGAATGTCATCGGAACGAAATCTCAACACGTGCCTTCATCAACCCCCCGGAGGCTAGATGGGGAAACGCCGTCGGATACATGGACGCCATGCACTCCCTCTGCGTCGAGTGCCATACCAGGGAGGCTCTCACAGCCCCGGCTCATAATCCCGAGAACCTCAACCAGTGCATGACATGCCACGATGTGGACTGGCGTGAGGACGTTCGAAGGCTGATGCCGCACCTGGCCGGTATGGAAAGGGTCACTGCGGGCCCCCGCCCCGCAGCTGCCCAGTTGGGAGCCGGTGGATGACCCCTAACCGACTCGGTCACATCGAGGAGATCCAGGAATGGCTCAGGGCTCACCTGTTCGACCAGGTCCCCGTAGCCATCAGCATCATCGACAGGAACTACAACATCGTCGATGCAAATCCTCGGTTCGAGAAGAGCTACGGCAGATGGCGGGGACGCCCCTGCTACGAGGTCTACAAAGATCGCCGTGCGCCGTGCACGGAATGCGCGGCGCTGAAGACGTTCGAGGACGGGAAAGTCCGGATCAGGGAGGAGAAGGGGAGAATCGAAAACGGGAATCCTATGGACTACCTGGTTCATATGGTCCCTGTTCGTGGCCCGCTGGGGAAGATCCGGTTCATCGTGGAGATGTCCACCGACATCACAGAAGTGAAAAAGCTGGAGAGAGAGAAGCGGGAAGCTGAGAGGCTAGCAGCCGTCGGTGAAACCGTCGCCGGTATTGCCCACGGGATCAAGAACGTCCTCATGGGCTTGGAGGGCGGGATGTATGCTGTGAACACGGGTATCGAGCTTGCCGACGATGCACGGATCGCCCGTGGCTGGATGACCCTCGAGGAGAACGTCAAGAGAATCTCGGAGTTCGTTAAAGAGTTCCTGGATTTCGCCAAAGGCCGGAAAACCAAGGTAGCCCCTGTTGATCCCAACCTTCCTGCACAGGAGGTCTCGGATCTTTTCCGAGAACGGGCCGCCCAGGCCGGCGTCAGGTTGGAGGTCGACCTGGAACAGGGGCTCCGGGAAGCCGCTCTGGATCAAGACGCCATTCACACCTGCCTCTCCAACCTGGTCTCCAACGCCATCGACGCTTGTATGGTCGCCGAACAAACCCGGGAATTCGTGGTGACCCTCAGTTCCCGGGAGGCCAACGGAGTTCTGATCTACGAGGTGACGGACAACGGGTTGGGCATGGACTACGAGATCTCCAAGAAGGTCTTCTCGAAGTTCTTCACCACCAAAGGATCGGACCGGGGGACGGGCCTGGGCCTCCTGACGACCAAACGCATGATTCATCAGCACGGAGGCCAGATCTCCTTCACCTCGACGGAGGGGGAGGGATCAACTTTCCGGATCGAGCTGCCCAGGGGATCGCTTCCGATCCCTGAATCCGAGAACGACATACAAGAAGTCGAAGTCTGCTCCTTAAGGACTGAAGAGGTGACGCCATGACCCGACCCCAGGACAAGACGGTTCTGGTGGTGGACGACGAGCCGAACGTGAGGCAATACCTGGCCCAGATCCTCCTGGATGCCGGATTTAACGTGGTTCAGGCAGGGGACGGAGCGGAGGCTCTGGAGATCATTCGGGAGCAGCCTCCCGACTTCATCTCCCTGGACCTGGTCATGCCCCGGAAGAGCGGGCACAAGCTGCTCTATGAGCTCCGGAAAGATCGGAAGCTGTCTCAAATCCCTGTCCTCATCGTTACGGCCCACGCTCAGGACGAATTGGGCCAAGGCGATCTGAGGGACATCATGGACAACCGGGTCCTGTCTGGACCTGGAGTCTACCTGGAAAAGCCGGTGAAACCCCTGAGCTACGTTCGGGCGGTTCAGCGTGCACTCGGGATCGAAGAAACGCCGGAGGACGAAGACAGGATCTCCCTTCAGGAGGAGCTCCAAAACGCCCTTCCGGATGCCGAGCCCCACGCCCTTCGCCGGGCCCTGGAGGCTCTCAAAAAACAAGGAACACTGTGATGAAGAAAAAAATCCTCATCGTAGATGATGAGCCGGCAATCGTGAGTTACCTGGAGATGGTTCTCCAGGACCAGGGGTACGATACCGTTACTGCCGGGAATGGGAATGAGGCCTTGGACGCCGCCCGGGCAGGTAAACCAGACCTGGTCACCCTGGACATCACCATGCCCGAGGCCTCCGGTACACGGTTCTATAAAGAGTTGAGGACGGACCCGGAGCTCTCCGAAATTCCGGTGATTATCGTGACCGCGGTCACGGGCCTTGGCGGCGACAAGTACGCCTACGAGAAGTTCATCAGCAACCGGAGTCTGGTTCCGGCACCCGAAGGCTTCTTCCCCAAGCCCATCGACCGTGAGGCTTTCATAGAGGCGGTGAACGGACTTCTGGCAGCCTAGCCCGGCTGGTATGGAGGGGAGGCCGGCCACGTCTCAGGTTCCGGGCCGGGGATAGGACCGGGACGGACCGTTGGGCCCGGCTCCAGGGTAGGGCCCGGAAGGACCGGTCTCCCCGCCGTAAAAAAAGCTCCCTCACCAGGGTCCCCTGACCAAGGAACCCTTTGGCTCGGCGCATTCCTTGGCCATGGGGCTCATCTGGCCCGACCGTTCCTACCGGGTTGGGTCAGGATTTCCCCATTTAACATTCCAGAATTAATTAAACTTGAAGTAATACGGTTTCGGGAGGCCCTTTTTTTGGTCCTGGTTTCCCCATTTGGTTCTTTCAGAAAAAGTGGTCGAAATGGCCCAATAATTGCCATCGTTCTTAAGGATTTTGGGCGTTTTCGTTGTTACAACAGAGAGGACCAATGTCCGCCTCAACACTGATTCTGCTTTCGTACGTTTTGCTGGCCATATTTGCGGTGTTTTTTGTCCTCAAATCCCTGAAGATGGCCCGGATGCCGGTCCACGTCCGCTGGGAATTGGCTCCGGTCCCCCACGAGAAGGGGAGGGGACACTACGGGGGTTCATACCTGGAGGATGCGGAGTGGTGGACCAAGCCCCGCGAAAAGGACCACGTGGCTGAAGCCACCTACATGTTCAAGGAGATTCTCTTCCTGAAGGCCCTCTTCGAACACAAGCGGAGCCTTTGGTGGTTCTCCTTCCCCTTCCACTTCGGAATGTACCTCCTCATCGGCGCCGTCGTTCTGCTGGCTCTTGGCGCCCTGGGTTCCGTCACCGGATTGGTGGGCACGGACATGTGGCTCTTCGCCACGGGATACCCCCTTCTGGCTGGGGTCGGATACGCCCTGGGACTCCTGGGGGCCGTGGGCCTCTTCCTGACGCGGATGGTGGAGAAAGGCATGGCAAACTCCACGACCTACGCCACCTACTTCAACGTTCTACTGCTCGGATCGCTGTTCGGTACCGGGCTGTGGGCCTCTTTCTCCGTGTCGGATTTCAGCGGACAGACCTTGGGTTTCATTGGTGCCCTCTTCACGGCTGACATGTCCGTGGAGCTAGCCGGGATCCTGAAGGCACATTTCCTCCTGGCTTTTGCATTTCTAGCCTACCTGCCCTTCACCCAGATGATGCATTTCGTGGCGAAGTACTTCACCTACCACGAGATCCGCTGGGATGACGAACCGGTTGAGCCGGGCGGGAAGATGGAGAAAGAGATTTTGGAGCTGCTCGGGCAATCACCAACCTGGGCTGGGCCCCACGTCAGGGCCGACGGGAAGAAGACTTGGGTGGACATCGCCACCGACACCGGCGCGCAGGAGGCCGAAAAATGAGCGACAAGGTTCGCGTGAAGGATATTGGGAAGAAAGAACTCCCCATGCTGTCTGAGGTTCGGCCGGAGGAGTTGATTCCGCTTCCGCCGCCGTACGACAAGGTCGAAGACCTGCCGGGATTTAAAGAGATCACCGACGAAAAGAAGGAGAGGGTGGTCTGCAACCTGGACGGGGTCATCGCTTCCGCTATGCCCCATCCGGAAAGCCCTGAGGAAGAACAGAAGTACGTCGACATGTTCGTGGACGGGCTGAAAAAGCTCCTGTCCAAGGAGAACAACTGGACCTTCCTCCAGCCCCTGACCTTGTCCCTCGAGTACTGTATCGGGTGTCAGACCTGCGCAGACGCCTGCCACGTATTCGAGGCTACGGGTGGAAAAGAGATCTATCGGCCTACCTACCGGTCGGAGGTGTGGCGCCGGTTGGTGAACAAGTACGTGAAGCCCGGCGGAAAGCTGATCGCCCCGCTGAAGGGCGCAGACATCGACCTGAACTGGACGACGATCACGCGCCTTTATGAGCTCACATACCGCTGCAACCTCTGCCGCCGCTGCGCCCAGGTTTGCCCCGTCGGTGTGGACAACGGCCTCATCGCCCACGAGCTGCGGAAGCTCTTCAGCCAGGAGCTGGGCTGGGCCCCCACCGAGCTCCACGACAAAGGCACCGAGCTGCAGCTGGAAGTGGGCTCCTCCACCGGCATGAACTCCGTCGTGGTTAAAGACAACATCGAGTTCATCGATGAGGACATGACAGACGAGACGGGGATCGAGACCGAAACCCCCTTCGACAAGGAGGACGCGGACGTTCTCCTCATCCACAACGCTGGTGAGATGCTGGCCTGGCCCGAGAACCCCGGCGCCTTCGCCATCATCCTCAACGCTGCCGGGATCGACTGGACCCTCTCGTCGGAAGAGGTTGGTTACGACGGTGTGAACTACGGCCTCTTTTACGACGACGTTCAGCTTGCCAGGATCGCCATCAAACACTCCCAGGCTGCCCAGAAGCTGAACGCCAAGCGTGTGGTAATGGGCGAGTGCGGTCACCAGCACAAAGCCATGGTGACCATCGCGGACCGAGTGCTGGTGGGGGACCTGGCGGTGAAGCGGGAGAGCTTCCTGCCCCTCCTCGAGGAGATCGTCTTCAGCGGCAAGATCGAGTTCGACCCGTCGAAGAACGACTTCCCGGTTACCCTCCATGACCCCTGCAACATCGTCAGGAATCTGGGGATCGTGGAACCGCAGCGTCGGATTCTTCGCTATCTGTGCCCGCAGTTCCGGGAGATGACTCCCCACGGCGTGGACAACTACTGCTGCGGCGGCGGTTCCGGATTCGCCATCATGTCCGGGAACAACTACGAGGACTGGAGGAACAACGTAAGCGGTCGTGTGAAGTTCAAGCAGATCATCGACGCTTTCCAGGACCAGCCGGGACCGGAGGTGAAGAAGTACCTCTGCGCCCCCTGCTCCAACTGTAAGGGTCAGATTCGGGATCTCCTGAACTACTACGGCGCCCTGGATAAGAGCGGCATCACCTACGGCGGTCTGGTGGAGCTCATCGTGAACGCCATGGTTGACGTGAAAGAGCCCTTCATCAAGTGGGAGATGTTCTAGACTCCAAAGCCACACCCGGAAGCGGGTAGGAAAAAAAAGGCAGGCCACCCATCAAGTGGCCGGTCTTTTTTTGCCGGTGTGGTCTGTAAGCCGGGGGGATTCCTCCCTCAGGCCGGTTTGCTTTCGGCCCCCGGCTCGAGCTCGAGCAAGGACCCCCTCACGACCTCTTCGATCCGTTCGCAGACCTGAGGTTTTTCGAGCATGCTCACCACCAGGCGGTGTCGGGGCCGCTGCAACATCCTCCCCATGGAGTCCGGAGGGATGGCCAGGATCACGCGGATATGGGGAAGGCGGGGGTCGGCGGCGATGGAGTCCAGGAGACCAAACCCCTGATCCGGCAGCCCCTCCATGTCGATGATGGCGATCTCAGGGCGGAAGTCCTGGACCAGCGCTGAGGCCTCGTAACCGTTTCGTGCGAACCGTAAGGAGACGGAGTCGTCACCCACCCACTCGATCCGGTTCACAAGCTCCTCGTCGGAGCTGATGAAGAGGACCTGGGTGCTCATGCCTTGGATACGTCGGTAGTAGACGCAGTCCTCGCACGATCCCTCGCAGAACTCGTGGGCGTGACCGATGTCCGAATCCAGGCCAGCCATGAGAAAGCACCGGGTAGCCTTGACCCGATAGACCACACATTGCCGACAGCCGTCCCTAACCTCTCCGTCATCGGAAAGAAACTCCCAACAGGGGACCTCTTCGGGATCCTCTTTTGTCCCGTCCTGGGACGGAATGGGCGAGTACGCCGTGGGGGTGGTCACGGCCGTGGATTGCTGACCGAACCCGGCCATGAAGGGCTCCAGGTCCGGGAGGGCCACCCTGTAGTGGCCCCCAGCCGTCCGCGTGGCTGCCAAACGGCCTTTTTTTATCCATTTGAGGACGGTATCCGGGGTAACCGCGCAAAGCTTCGCGGCCTGGCCGGTGGTCAGAAGACCTGCCTTCTCCGCTGCCATGTCTTTGGTGCCTCAATCCTGTTGATTGATGGGGGTTTTGGGGCCCTCCGGCGACGGAGGGCCCATTTCCCCGCCTTCCTGCCAACTCCGTGCCAAATCATCGAGGTTTTTGGGAATATTGAGTTCCGCGCCGCCCCGAGTTAGTGGAATTCTCGAAATATAACCAAAACACATAGTCAGGAATGGATTTTGCTACGAAAAACCCATTAATCGTCGGGGCAAAACCTCGAAAACCTCAGGGAAAACGGCGAAATCTGGTTGCGAGGTCCCCGATCCTAAAATACAGTGGGAAAAGTTCTTCATTTAATCCCTAAGAAGAGGGGAGAACCCATATGGAAGCAGCCGTCGCATCCGATCCCCAAATCACAATCGGAGGCACCCTCGTCAGGCTGGTCAGGAGCGACATCACGGAGCTCGAGGTCGACGCCTTCGTTTTTTATGCCCAGTCCGATCTGGCATTGGGTTCCGGGTTCGGGGGGATGATCGGTCTTCGTGGAGGGGCGTCGATTCAGAAGGAGCTGGACGAGATGGCCCCCGTCGACGACCTGGAGGCCGTTGTGTCCGGGGCTGGGAAGCTGAACGCGGAATACATCATCCACGCCGTTGGGCCGAAATTCCGGGAGGACGACATCGAGCCGAAGCTCTCTACGACGATGCAGAACTGCCTCCAGAGGGCAACGGAAAAAGGGATCAAAACCCTGGCCTTCCCGGCCATGGGAGCCGGGTACTATGGAGTCCCGGCCGCCGTTTCCGCTAAGGTCATGCGTGCGGCCCTTGAGACCTACTTGAGCGAAGAATCAGGGTTGGAGGAAGTAGTCATTTGTGTCCTCGACAACCCCCAATTCAAAGCCTTCGAAGCCGCCCTATCGGCTTAGAGCTGACCACGAGGGTCACACGATGCACGAACACAGCGCTCTTCTTCAATTCGCACACACCCTCCACTGGTACGCTCTGGCGTTCATGGGGGTGGTTTACATAATCCGAATCACCTGGTTTGTCCGCCGGTTCAAGGCGGGCGGTGAAAGACAAGCAGCCACCGGAATCCCGGGGATGACCACACCTTCAAAAGGTGTCATGTACTCTCTTGGAAATGTCGCCATGCCCTGGGCCATGGAAAGCAGTAGGAGAAATCTGTTCTTCTACGTCCAGTTCGTGGCTTTCCACCTCGGAGTCACCTCGGCCATCGCTTTGCTCTTCGTCATTCCGTGGGCCCCCGGGTGGCTGGAGAACCAGGTGGTCGTTCTGATCATGCAGGCCTGTATCGGAGCTGCATTCCTGGTGGGTTTGGGACGTATCGTCCGGCGGTTTGGCAACAAGCACATGCGGGCCATCAGCTCCCCTGACGACTACTTCTCGCTGATTCTGCTCACCGTCTGGTTCTTCTTCTCGTTCCTCGCGGTTCCGAACTCCACGGCGAACGGGGAGTGGCACATGCTGGGCTACTTCTTCCTGGCGAGCTTTTTCCTGTTTTATGTCCCATTCAGCAAGATCTCTCACTACCTCTACTACCCGTTCACCCGGTACTACATCGGCAAGAGCCTGGGGCACCGTGGTGTCTTCCCCATCGTTCGAGATCCGGCCCGCGGGTAGCCCGAGGAGAGAAGAGAGAAACCGATGAAGAAAACCAAAGAGAAATCTGATAAAGCACAAAAAGTAATCGACCGCATGGGGCAGAAGCTCAACCGGCAGATGGCCGGGTCCCTTCTGGCCTGCGTCCACTGCGGCATGTGCACTGAGTCCTGCCACTACGTGTTGGCCAACCCCGATGATCCGACCTACGCCCCGGCGTACAAAGCGGATCGGATCCGGAAGATCTTCAAGCGGCACTTCGACTGGACCGGTCGGGTCCTCCCCAAGTGGGTGGGGGCCGCGTCGGTGAACACGGACGAGGACCTGGAGGAGCTGAAAGACATCGTCTTCGGGAAGTGCACGAACTGCCGGCGCTGCACCATCAACTGCCCCATGGGTGTCGATTACGCGACCTTCAACCGCATGGCCAGAGGGCTGTTGGTGTCGGTTGGTGTGATGCCCGAAGGTGTGGCGGTGGTGAGTAAGGACCAGTGGGAGACTGGGAACCAGATGGGGGTCCTGAAGGAAGACTACCTGGACACCCTGGAATGGATGGAGGAGGAGCTTCAGGAAGAGCTGGACGATCCCAACATCAAGATACCGGTGGACGTTCCGGACTGCGAAGTCGTGTACTCCATCAATCCGCGGGAGGTCAAATACGACCCCCGGAGCATCGCTGATGCTGCCAAGATTTTCCACATGGCCGGTGAGAAATGGACCATGCCCAGCGAGGGCTGGGATATGACCAACTTCGGCTTGTTCTCCGGCGATGACGACCTGGGTGGATCGGTGGCGGGGCGCCTCTTCGAGAGCGTGGAGGAGCTCAACGGGAAGAAGCTGGTCATCTCCGAGTGCGGACACGGGTTCCGCTCCACTCGGTGTGAGGGGCCCAACTGGGCCAAAACCGACGTTCCATTCGAGATGGAGAGTTCGGTCAACACCATGCTCCGGTACATCAAAGAGGGCCGGATCAAGGTGGACAAGAGCAAAAACCCCGAGCCCGTGACATTCCATGACTCCTGCAACAACGCTAGAAGTTGTGGCCTCTTTGAAGAACCCCGGGAGCTGCTGAGCCTGGTCTGCGAGAACTTCCAGGAGATGTATCCCAACCGGGCTGAGAACTACTGCTGCACGGGCGGGGGTGGGGCCATGTCCATGTCCGAATACACTCCTCGTCGTCTGAAGTCGGGTGTGGTAAAGGCGAACCAGCTCAAGGAGACGGGGGCCGACTACGTCGTGACCTCGTGCCATAACTGCGTGGACGGTCTGACCGACGTGATCCGGCACTACGAGTTGGACATGAAGGTCACTCAGTTGGTGAACCTCGTGGCTAACGCCATCGTGATCGATGAGAAGCCGGCTGTCCCGGCAGAAGCCCCGGCCGAGCCGGAAGTTCTGGAAGAGGTCCCGGTGGCCGTCGGTGCGGAAGGGGAAGAGCTTCCCTTGGCCGGCCGCAGAATCCTCGTGGCCGACGACGAGCCGGATCAGTTGGACTTCATCTCCATGGTCCTGGAAGACAATGGAGCCGAGATCCTTACCGCGGAGACGGGCGACGAAGTCCTGGAAGTGGCCCGAAGAGAGAAACCCGACGTTCTCACGCTGGACCTCCACATGCCGGGCAGGGATGTTGGAGAGGTCTTCGAGCTCATCCGGGAGGATCCGGAGCTCCAGGATCTGAAAGTCTGCATCATCACCGGCAAGCCGGAGCTAAGGAAGCTGATCTACGACCGCTCCGTCAGGCCGCCTGAGGGATATGTCGACAAGCCAGTGGACGAGAAGCGGCTCCTTCTGAACGTCAGGAAGGTTCTGGAAGTCGTCCACCAAGACGCCTAGACAGAGATCTTCGGGCGTATCCAAATCACGAGAACCTGAAAGAACAGGACACCCTCTCCGCCGGCCGGCGGAGAGGGGTCCGATCATTCCATGGGGTGGGGGCTCAAGCCCCTGGGAGAGTGCTATGGAACTGGACTTTGAGACCATCTTCGAGGAGATGCCCTGTTTCCTCTCCGTCCAGGACCGGGATTTTAAGATCGTAAGAGCCAACGAACGGTTCCGGACACACTTCGGTGAATTTGAAGGTCGATACTGTTACCAGGTCTACAAACAACGACCTGAGCGGTGTGAGATTTGCCCGGTGGCTAGGACCTTCCGGGATGGGGAACGGCATGAGAGCGAGGAGGAGGTCACGACGCTTTCGGGCGAAACCCTCTCCGTTTTGGTGCGGTCAAAGCCCATCTATAACGAAGCTGGAGAGATCGTCGCAGCCATGGAGATGTCTACGGACATCACCCATATCAAGAACCTTCAGAAGCTCCTTCGGGCCAGCCAGAAGCGCTACCACACCCTCTTCGACGAGGTCCCCTGCTACATCTCCATCCAGGATCAGGACCTCAATATCATCGAGGCCAACAAGGCCTTCCTGGAGGACTTCGGCCGGGCTTTAGGGTCCAAGTGCTACGAGGCGTACAAACACAGGCATACGCCGTGTGAACCGTGCCCGGTACAACAGACCCTGGCCGACGGCATCTCTCACACCCGAGAGGAGGTCGTGACCTCCCGCCAGGGCAAGCGAAAAAACGTCCTGGTAACCACGGCTCCCATCCGGGAAGGCGGGGAGCTCACAGCTGTCATGGAGATGAGCGCCGACATCACGCCCATCAGGGAGCTCGAGGATCGCCTGACCCAGCTGGGACTCCTCATCGGATCGGTCTCCCACAGCCTGAAAGGGCTCCTCAACGGCCTCAGTGGTGGCATGTACTTGGTGAACTCCGGGTTCAAGAAAGACGACAAAAGCCGGATCAAGCGTGGGTGGGCCACGGTCCAACGGAACGCCGAACGCATCAAGTCCATGGTCTCCGACATTCTCTACTACGCAAAAGACCGGGTTCCGAGCTGGGAACCGGTGTCAGCTGAGGAGATCGCCAGCGACGTGGTGGCCATGATGGAATCCCGGGCTGGTGAGCTGGCGGCCGATCTGGCCTTGGAGGTTAGCGCCGAAGCAGGCGAGTTCGATGGAGATCCCCAGGCTCTCCGGGCGCTCCTGGCCAACCTGGTGGAGAACTCCCTTGACGCCTGTCGCCTGTCCGAGTTCCAGGAGGGTCACACCGTGGCGGTCAGGGTATCGGGGGACGACGATAAGGTGCGGTTCGAGGTGGAGGATGACGGGATGGGGATGGACCAGGAAACCCAGGAAAAAGCCTTCTCTCTCTTCTTCTCCACGAAGGGAACGGGTACCGGACTCGGGCTGTTCATCTCCCATAAAATCGCCCGGGCCCATGGAGGGGATATCGACCTTCACTCGAGGGTGGGCGAAGGCACTAAATTCATCGTAACTTTACCTAGAGTTCGACCCGATGAATCGGGTACTCCCGAATCTCCCATGACGAAGGGGATAACGATCGATGCCTGATGGCGTAAAGACGGTCTTGGTGGTGGACGACGATCCAGACGCTGTGGATTTTTTCGTCACGGTGCTTGAAGACAACGGTTACAGAACCGTGTCGGCGAGGGACGGGAACGAGGCTCTGGATCGAATCGAGGAAGAGATTCCAGACCTGATCACCCTTGACGTCACTATGCCGGAGAAGTCCGGGGTGGGGGTGTTCAGGAAACTGAAGGAGACGGACGAGTATAAGGACATCCCGGTCATCATCATCACGGGCGTGTCCGACGACTTCAAACAGTTCATCTCCAGCCGCCGGCAGGTTCCCCCGCCTAAGGGATACCTCAGCAAGCCGATTGAAGCGGAGGACCTCCTCGGTCTGGTTGAGAAGCTGATAAACGAGTAGCGGCCAGGTCCTCAACATCCGGGCTTCTGGGAGTCCGGGGCCCGCCGCCGAATCCAGATACCGCCCCGTCGCGGAGCCACTTTTCGCGATCGGGGCGGTTGTGTTTTTCGAAGCTTTCCTCAGGAAGTGTTTTCCCTCCTTCGTCCGGTTGCGGGGCGGTTTGGTGTCCCCCATTGTGGTCGCTGGTGTTCAGGTCTTGAAGGAGTCTCTTTCACCTGCGCCGGCCCTCCCCTGGACCGACGCCACATCGTTGAAGGGAGTGCAGTATGGGTAGTCTGCGGTCCCTGCTGAAGAGCGAAGATTGGATGTCCGTATGGGTCGGGCTCCTGATATTCGCGCTTTCCCTCGGGCTCCTGCTCGGAGCGGACATCCTGGGCTGGGCGGTTCAGACCAACGTATGGGTGTCCCTGGACCAGGCCCTCCAGCCTGTCTCAGATGGCTACTCGGGTTTGGGAGGAGGAGCATCTCTGATCCTGACGTTCCTCTTTCTTCTCCTCCTCATGAGTTTGGCGGCTCGGGGCCTGGGGGCTCACGTCCCCCGGTTCATGTTCGGCTTCACGGTCATCTTCGCGGTCTCGTATATCTGCTGGTTCCTGGGGCATTACGGATATATCGCAGCGACCCCGGACAAGTTGGAGTCCCTGGGGATCGGGTGGTCCATGAATCTCACCGGGGAGGCGGGTTACATCCTCGCCCTCCTTGCAGGCCTTGTGGTCGGGAACTTCTTCCCAAAAACCGCGGGCCGGATCGCCGAGGCGACCAAGCCCGAGCTATTCATCAAGATCGCCATCGTCGTCATGGGGTTGGGCTTGGGGGTGAAGGCTGTCGATGCGTTGGGCCTGGCCTCGGCGGTGATCTTCCGGGGTCTCTGCGCGATCGTTGAAGCTTATCTCATCTATTGGGCCGTGGTGTATTTTGTGGCCCGGAAGTACTTCAAGTTCAGTAAGGAGTGGGCCGCGCCCCTGGCATCCGGGATCTCCATCTGCGGTGTGTCCGCGGCCATCGCCACGGGCGGCGCTATCAGGGCTCGGCCGGTGATCCCGATTATGGTTTCGTCCCTGGTCGTGATCTTTGCCGTGGTGGAGCTGGTCCTGCTCCCCTTTGCCGCCCAAGCCTTCTTGACCCACGAGCCCATGGTCGCCGGTGCCTGGATGGGGCTGGCCGTGAAGACCGATGGGGCGGCGGTGGCATCGGGCGCCATTACCGACGCGCTGATACGAGCGAAGGCCATCGACACACTTGGGGTGGAGTGGGCAGAGGGGTGGATTCTGATGGCCACCACCACCGTGAAAGTCTTTATCGATATCTTCATCGGGGTGTGGGCTTTTGTTCTCGCGATTCTATGGGTTACCGTCATCGATCGAAAGAAGGGCGAGAAGGTTCGGATCGGAGAGATCTGGGAGCGGTTCCCCAAGTTCGTTCTCGGATACGTTCTGACCTTTGTGGCCACGCTTCTACTGGTGGCTTCGATCCCGGAGCTTCTGGACGCTGCAAAGGCCGCCTCAAGCGAAGCCAACGTATTTCGGAAGCTGTTTTTTGCCATGACCTTCTTCACCATTGGAGTGGTTTCGAACTTCCGAAAACTCTGGGAGGAAGGTATTGGGCGATTGGCAGCAATTTATGCCATCTGCCTCTTCGGATTCATCATCTGGGTGGGTTTGGTGATCTCCTGGGTCTTCTTCCACGGTGTTACGCCCCCAGTGGTGGCTGGGTAGGAGGGGAAACATGACTGATCAAGAGCAGCCGCGCCTTGCGGATGAGATCGAAAAGATGGAATACGAGCCCCTTCTCCCGGTGGAGAAGAAGCTCATTGTCTGGAGTATCGCCCTGGGTGTGGTGTTGTTGGGAGTGCTCACCTGGGTCAGCTATACCTTTTTCCCGGCGCCTTAATGATCCGAGGCGCTCACCGAGGTACTGAAAAAAGAGCATGCCGCCGAAAGCACTGAAACAAACCCTTAGAAACCACCTCGTGGCCGGAGATCTGGATGCAGTCGCCCAGCTGGCCACCGAACGGAGGCGTTCCCTAGGGAGCCTCGTGGCCCTGACATTCGATCGCGACCTTCTAGTTGTCTGGCGGGCCATTGAAGCCATGGGACTGGCTGTGAAAGAGGTGGCCAAGACCGACAAACGGTACGCCAAGGAGCATATGCGGCGCCTGTACTGGCTCATCACAGAGGAGGCAGGCGCCGTGTTCTGGAGAGCTCCCGAATGTATGGCCGAGTGTTGCTCTCAATTGCCGAAACTGTTCAAGAGCCATGTTCCCATCGCTTTCCACCTCCTGGAAACCCTCGAGGAGGAGGATCTAGAACACTTCCGACCCGGGACGATTTGGGCCATCGGTCGTCTCATCGAGCACGCCAGGGAGGACCTTCCCACCGTCCTCCCCCTGGTCATCCAGGCGTTGGATCGACCCGATTCTCAATCCAGGGGGATGGCCGTATGGTGCTTGGGTCAGGTCGGTGAGACCGGCGTTCTCGCCGAAAGGCCCGGTCTCTTGGAAGACGAGGGGGCCGTGGCCCTTTATGAGGACCGGGAGGTCTCGGAAACGACAGTGGGCCGCCTCACCAAGAGGGTTCTCGACGAGGCGGCCCGGGAGGCTTGAGGCCAGGGGCCCGAGGGGGTATCTCGGTCCGGCTCGGTTAGTCCGGCTCGCCGCCGCCCTCCAGGAGGGCTTTCACCATCCCGTCCACGGTATGGGGCGTGGCCTCGAAAGCTGGATCGTACCCCAGTTCCTTCAGGGTAGCGGTGGTGAGGGGGCTGATGCTGACGATCTTCGCAGAGCGGAGCAGATCACCGTACAAACCCACCAGGGACCTGGCGGTGGGGGAGCTGGTCACAGTAATCCAGTGAAGCTCACCGGCCTTCAGGGCGTCTGCCACGTCCTGGTTTGGTTCATTCACGTCCACAGTCCGATATACGGCCACCTGATCGATCCCCGCGCCGATCTCTTCCAACTCCTCGCCTAGGACGGGGTGGTCTCCCGTGGCATGAACGAGCAGGAAGGCACCGTTCGGCGCTTTTTCCATCAACTCTTGAGCCAGGGCCGCCGGATCGACTCGGTCAGGGGCCAGGTCCGGATTCAGGTGGTAGCTGCGGAGCCGTTCGGCTGTTCCCCGCCCAAGGGCGGCGATCTGTGTTCCGCTCAAGCTCCTGGTGTCCCGTCCACTGCCGAGAACCCGGATCATGAACCCGTCCACTCCGTTTCTGCTTGTGAAAACCAACCAGTCGTACTCCCTCAGCTGATCCAGGGCAGCGTCCACTGGGCCCCAGTCTGTTGGTTCAGCGATCTGGATGACCGGCTGAGTGAGGACTTCCGCCCCCAATACCGACAGCTTCCCCCGCAGCTTCGATGAGGTTTGAATCGACCCGGCCACCAGGACACTCGAGCCAAATAGTGGCCTCTCCTGGAACCATGACAGCGTGGGGGCGTGATCCACCACCTTCCCGACCACAAAGAGGGATGGGGGCCTGATCCCCTTTTCCCCGATGACGTCCACAACGGTCTCCAGGGTGCATTTCACGGTCTGCTGCCGAGCTCGGGTGCACCACTGGACGATGGCAACTGGCGTGTCAGGGGGTTTCCCATGCTCCATCAAAGCCCCGCTCCACCGACCGGCCCATTTCACCCCCATATAGAAGACCAGCGTGCCGGGGAAGGAAGCCAAGGCTTTGTAGTCCAGGTGGGATTCGTCTTTTCCCTCCCGCTCATGACCGGTGACCAACGCCACTGCGGAAGCGTCTTCATGGTGAGTCAGCGGGATCTCGGCGTAGGCCGCCGTGGCCAGGCCCGAGGTGATCCCGGGTACGATCTCGAAGGTGATCCCTGCCGACCGGCAGGCGTCGGCTTCGTCGATGCCCCGGCCGAAGATCGACGCGTCCCCGCCCTTCAGGCGGACGACGTTCTTTCCCTCCAGGGCCGCTTGCACCATGAGTTCACTGATCTCGTCCGGGGAAAGGGAACGACCTTGGTCGTGCCGACCCAGCCTCACGAGTTCGGCTCCCTCTTTTGCGTATTCCACCAGGGTGGGATTCGCCAGGTAGTCGTACAGGACAAGATCCGCTTCTCGGAGGCATTGAACCGCCCGGACAGTGATGAGGCCCGGGTCACCGGGCCCGGCGCCAACGAGATGTACCGTCCCTGAGGCCGGTTTTCCTGATTTGGTCATAGTCTCTGGTTCTTTTGAGCGAGCGGTGTGGTCCCTCGGGTCACTCCGAGGCCGAAAACTCGCTGGTGATGTCAACGATCAGGGAAGGGAAGAGTCCGTCTTCTCCAACGGGGGTCATGAGGGTCAGTTCCGCTTCCGGGTGTTTCCTGCCCAACTCGGCGACGAGGGGCTTGATGTCTTTGTCTACGTGACCCGCGCTGGCCATGAACAATGGAAGCAGGCGGAAGGCCACCGTTCCCCCGCGGATTCCTTCCTCCACGACTTCCGGGAGGGTCGGGCCGTCGAATTGCATGAATGCGACCCGAACGGCCTCGTCTGGAAGTCGGGCGGCCACAGCGTCCGACAACGCGTGGAGGGAGCCCCTCCAGAGGGGATCCCGGCTCCCATGTGCCAATAGAATCAACATGGATTCACTGTTCTTTCCAGTCCTCTTCCAGGGCCGCGATCCGGTTCCGAGTTCGGCGGGCCAGAGCAGGGTCTTTCCCGTCAGAGAACACGGCCAGCGTCACATCGGATCCTAGGTGGAGCGCTCCGAAGATCACCTGGGATCGATGGGACGATGACGCGTCGCAGACCAGGCTTCCCATGGCGAGGGCCTCTCGGACCACTCGGGCATTCAGTCCGTCGTCGTCCGTCGCGGCTACCGTCAGGAAGGCTCCTTCAAGATCCGCCCCTTCCAACTCCCGTCTCTTCCAGCGGACTTCTCCTGAATCCGCCAGGATCCCGACCTCGTCCGTGGCTGTCGGGGAAATCACTGTCACGGATGCACCGGCCCGTAGAAGGTTTGTGACCTTCCGGGTGCCGATTTTCCCCCCACCCACAACGATACAAATCCGGTTCCTCACGTCCAGGCCGATTGGTAGATACTTCATTCTTTCGCTCGTTGGCGTGAAACCCGTTTTCAGACGAATCTAAAAGGTCGGACTGCCGCCGATGCAAGTTCGCTTCGGCCGGCGCTCTGGCAGATGCCTTCTCAGGGGGAGGGGTCGAGCCATTTCAGCGCGAGCCGGGCATCTCGGATCCCATCTACCCCGGTCACGATTTCGGCTATCCTCTTTCCAACTGCGCCTTTGTTCAGGAGGGGTGCGTCACCGGTCACCGTGGCCAACCCGTCCTTCACGGTCGTGTTCAGGTCTAACGTCTGAGTCCCAAGGTCCTCCAGGAGGGCCAGCCGAACCTGGCATTCGAGGTCGAAGTCGAGAAGCTCTTTCCTGCGTTCCGGCGTCATCTCGAACTCGGGCCTGGAAGCGGCTGTGAAAACGACGTCGCAAGCTTCGGAGATGGAAAAGCTCTCGAGGTTCAGGACCATGTCGTAGAGGTTGGAGTCGGTGTTGTCCTCTCCGTAAACGCTTTTAACCCAACCGGCCCGGGCCCCGTCGATCTCCTGGATGTAGGCCTCGGCCGAAGCCTCGTCCATCCCGTGGCTATCCATCAAGGCCTGGATCCGGAACTCCAGGGGAGCGATAAGCCGTACCCTCAGCACACCGGGGAGCCTCCTCAGGAGGAGCCCTCCTGCGAGGCCGTGGTAAACGAGGTTCCCTTTCCGGGCATGTTTCACGAGTGCGGCCCGTACGGCGGCGACATGGAGCTTGGTGATGAGGGGTTTCCGGCCAAATCGGCCGGGCCGCTCCTCCATCTTGTTGCCTACATCCTCGGCAGGGACCCCGAGCTGGGCGGCCGCGTCGTTCAGGACGTTTCGTCCCAGGACTGGATACCCGAGGTTTTCACCGAGGCAGTTCGCCAGAGTCTCACCGCCGCTTCGGGTGCCTCTCTGAACCGTGATGATGCCCATAGCTCAGCCTCGCTTCTCCCTGCTCAAGCGATCACGACACTCGGCGGCGAACGCAAAGATCTCGGCCTCGACCTCATCGGTGATCTGGAAACGGGGTTGGGCGACCGCGGCTGTGATGGTCTCGCAGGCGGACTCGATTGTGTGAGTCCTCAGGTTGATGATGAGGTCGTAGAGGTTCTGGTCGGTCACCTCGGCTCCGTACATCACTTTGACCCACCGGGCTCTGTCCTGGTCGACGTCCTTGATGAAGGCCTCTGCCTGGTCTTGGGTCAGCTGTGGCTGGGAGTCCATGAGAGCCTGGGCCCGCATCTCCAGCGGCGCGATTAGGCGAATCTTCAGAACCCCTGGGAGCTCTTTAAGGAGGTGGTGTCCCGAGAGCCCGTGGTATACCAGGTCGCCCCGGGTACACCATTCGGCCAGGGAGGTCTGGACAGCCAGGATGTATTTTTCCCGGGCCCGGGTGAGGCGCCCCCATAGCCCGGGAGTGGTCTCGAACTTCCCACGGAAGACCTCTTCCGACGCTCCGACGGCCTCAGCGGCTTCATGGAGGACCTCTCTCGCGACGCTCGGATACCCCAAACGAGAGCTCAAGCAATCCGCCAAAGCTCGTCCGCCGCTGAGGGAGCCCCGTGAGATGGTGATTATCGCCAAAAGTCAGTCCTTCCCTGCCTCAGGCAGAGCCTGGAAGGGTTCTATAGCTCCTTGCCGCCTCGACCAAAGCCTGTGCCCAGCCCACAGCTCCAAGGGCATGGAGGTGTGTGTAAGAGGCGAGGACGTTCCCTACGCGAAGCCCGTCGTGAGATCCGTCGAACCCGTAACCGCGGTGCATCCTGAACGCGAACTCCAACCCCTCGGGCGGACGGGAGAGCATGTAGGTGTAGTGGAACTCGTGCCCCCGCAGGGTTTCCCCCACCGGGAAGTACGGATTTTCGCCCACGGTCTCCAGCACAGTGTAGCCGTGTCCTCGCGGCTTTGCCTGGAACCCGTATTCCACCGGGAGTACCCCTGCCAGCGGGTAGGACTCACCCTCATAGTGGAGGCACTCACCCAGATAAACCGCTCCTCCGCACTCGGCGTAGATTGGTAGGCCCGCCTCGGCAGCCTCCCTGACGGATTTCAGGAACGACGTGTTTCCTGCCAGGTGCGCAGCCAGCGTTTCCGGGAAACCGCCGCCCAGGTAGAGAGCGTCTACATCCGGGAGCACTTCCGCTTCGGTTGGGGACACTTCTACGAGCTCGCCCCCGGCCTGCTGGAGGCTCTCGAGGTTCTCCGGATAGTAGAATTGGAACGCGGCGTCCAGAAAAACACCGATGCGGATCGGATCCTGGCTACCGGGTGATCCTCCTTCAGGCTGGCCGATCCCTTCACGAACGACGGAACCGATCCTGGCCTGCTCCAGGCCCGAGTCGTGGTTTAGGCTCGACGTGTTGGCCGATCTGGCCACGTCCAGAATCCCGTCCAGGTCCAGATACCGCTCCGCAACTTCCCTGACTCGGGCCAGGGGATCCTCCACCTCCTCCGTCTCCTGGGGAGGAACCAACCCCAGGTGGCGCTCGGGAAAGAGCTCGTCCGGGAGTTTGGGAATGGCGCCCAGGACCGGGATTCCGCAGATGCCCTCGATGGATTCCCGAAGGACCGACTCATGTCTGCTCCCGGCGACTCGGCTCAGTACTACTCCGGCCAGGGGCACCTCAGGGTCGAGGGTTTGGCATCCCAAGACCTGGGCCGCTGCGGTTCGAGTGGTCTTGGTCACGTCCACAGAGAGGAGAACGGGTGTCTTCAGGAGCTTCGCCAGCTCCCCGCTGGAGAAACTTCCTTCTGCGTCCATCCCGTCGAAAAGCCCCCGGTTTCCTTCGATGATCGCTACATCGGCGTCCTGGGACGCGCCCAGGAAGGATTTGATGGCGACCTGGGGGGAGAAGAGGAACAGATCCAGGTTCCGGCACGGTCGTTCGGCAGCACGGCTGAGCCAGGAGGCGTCGATATAATCGGGCCCCTTCTTGAAGGGGGCCACGACGTGCCCCCTGGAACGAAAACTCGCCGCGAGCCCCAGAGAGAGGAGGGTCTTTCCACCACCACCTCTGAGACCCGCGACGAGTAACCGAGGAACGCTTACCTGCAAATCAGTGCATCTCTATGAAATTGCACGGGCAGATCTCAGCGCACTTACTGCAGCCAGTGCACTTCTCCAGCTTCCAACCGTACGGCCATCCACCCTCCAGGGGCTTCTCGATGGCCTGGTCCTGGCAGTACATCCAGCACTTCTCGCAGTCAAAGCAGTATCCGCAGCTCATGCACCGGTCCACTTCTTTGGCGAGTTGCTCGGCGGTGTAACCGAGATTCACCTCCACGTCCAGGTCCATGCGCTTGTCTTCGTCCACGTGTCCCGGGACCTGCCGCTCGGCCTTCTCGTAATGCGAAAGCTGCATGGCCTCGGAGTAGACCACCGGACGGTCGTCATCTTCCCGCGGTGCCCCGGAGAAGGACCGGATGATGTCCTCGGCAGCTTGCCGCCCGTGACCGATGGCGTCGGTGACCAGGGCCAGGTTGGTGACGTCACCGCCGGCCCAGATCTTATGCTCCGTGGTCCGCATATCGGCGTCGACCTTGATCCAGTCCCGTCCCGGAACCTCGATCAGGGATTCGAAGCCCGTGAA
>JANQDZ010000024.1 GCA_028278645.1 Longimicrobiales bacterium
GGGCCGACCCGGGTGGAGTTGCCCCATCTCCGGGGGACCGGGCCCTTCTTGGAAGAGGTGGGAGAGACTAGTGGAACCATGGAATGGATCGTGGAGTCCGAAGGGTCGCCGGCCTTCGTTCAGGTGACCGCCCGGTCCGACAAAGCCGGCGTGGTCAGATCCCAAAGGGTGGAGCTCCGATGAGTCCTTCACGCTACCGTGGCCTGGATGCCGACCACATCCTGGCCACGATCCGATCGGTAAAACGCCGTATCGACAATCGGTTCCCGACATCCGGTCTGGAGAAGGACCTTCTGGCGGGGGATTCGGACCTGGAGGAGGAGGGGGTGGACTCCATGGACCGGATGACTGTGGAATCGTAGATCTCGGCGACCTCACCCCGGATACCATCGTGGAGAAACCCATGCCGACGCATCGGCCCTGTCTTCGAAGCGGCTCTTCTCTCCTTCTCGCAGCACTTCCTTTGGCAACCGCCTGTGACCAGGGGGCGCGAGAGGAACCGGAGTCGGAGATGGTGCCGTTGGAAACCGCCGGCCCCGCCTTTACCCGTACCCTTTCCGACGTCGGCTTTGCGACTCCGGAATCGGCCCTCCATGATCCGGTAGCCGACGTCTACCTGGTGGCCAATATCAACGGGAACGCTGCGGAAGAGGATGGAAACGGGTTCATATCCAGGGTGTCGCCGAGTGGGGAGGTCAGCGAGTTGAAGTGGATCGACGGGGCCGCCCCAGGGGTGATCCTTCATGCGCCAAAGGGGATGGCCATCGTGGCCGACACCCTGTTCGTGACGGACATCGATTGTATCAGGAGGTTTCACCGGGTCACGGGTGAGCCTCTTCAGGAGCTCTGTCTGGAGAACGCGACCTTCCTGAACGACCTGACCTCTACGCGGAGAGGAGACCTCTACTTCTCCGATTCTGGAACGGCCGGAGCTCCTGGTGCCGTGTACTTCCTTCGCCAAACAGCCGATGTCCCCCAGAAGGTGGTCCTGGCCGACGGAACGGTATTGGAAGGTGAAGAACTGGGCGGAGCGAACGGTGTCTTCGCGGATCGCCGCGGACTTTATGTAGCCACTTTTGGGTCCGGAGAGCTGTTCCACGTCACACCGGAGGGTGAACGTCTCCAGATGATGGGTCCGTCCGAGATGCGGCTGGACGGGATCGTGTCGCTGGAGGAAAGAGGATTCCTCTTCTCGAGTTGGGGTGACTCCACGGTCTACTGGATCCAAGCCGGTGGGACCGTCACGCCCCTGATCGAGGACCTTGAGTCACCGGCGGACATCGGTTATGACGCTGAGAGAAACCGGGTTCTGATTCCGCTCTTTCTCTCCGATCGACTCATGCTGCTGGAGGTCCGGTAGGGAGGGGCCGGATGTGGAGCCGCACCCCCTTTTTGCCACACCCTTCTAGAGCAGGTCTTTGATCCAGGTGTAGGCTGCTACGGTCTGGGGAAACCCCAGAGTGCCGGCAGCCAGGATTACCACCTGCTCCAGCTCTTCCCGAGTGATTCCCATTGCCAGGCCCTTTCTGACACTTGCGTGGACTGAGCCCTCCTGTTGTGCGCCCATGGCCAAAGCAAGCTTGATCAGCCTGCAGGTTTTTTCGTCCAAAGGCCCGTCTTTGCCGGCTGCTCCCACGGTTTCCCAGGCCTTCGCAAGCTCCGGGAAGGTCGATACGAAGTGATGGTGGGTCTCCGGCGGTCTCGGCAAATCGCTCATTGCTCTTCCTGAATTTGTCTCTCGTGGTGGCAGCCCCGAGGAGAGGCCCGACAATACAGAATGACTGAAGGTTACGGAGGCCACCCGGCCCGCTCAAGACAAACTATTTCATTTGGGTTGCATCTCAGGGTAGACGGAGATCATCATTCCCTCATGAAATCATCCAAGAAACTGTTCCCGAACCTGATCTTGCTGGCCCTGGCCCTTTCGGCGACGGTGTCACCGAGGGATGCTGCGGCAGGAGAGGCGGCCCTCGCGTCGACGGCTCCAGCGCTTCAGGCCTTGCCCCAGCAAACTCAGGGGCCCGTGGTTCACGCTGTCCTCTTCTACCATCCGACCTGCGCCCACTGCCACCAACTCATCACCCAGTATTTGATCCCATTGCAGGAGCAGCACGGGAGCCAGCTGGTGATTCTCGGGATGGACACGAGCCAGCAGTGGGCCAACAATCTCTACTGGGAGGCCATCCGCCATTACGGGGTCCCGGAGGACGACTGGGCGGTTCCCATGATGGTTGTGGGCGAAAACGCGTACGTGGGGGGCGACCGGATCCCGGCTGAGTTTGCCCCGATTCTCGAACAGGGGTTGGCTGGGGATGGCGTCGATCTCCCGAGCTTCCCGGCGTTGGTCACCTTTCTCAGAGAGCAGGACGCCCTCGATCCGCGATATCCTGACCGTCTGATCGCCCGACAAGCGCCGCCACCGGAAGGAGAACAAGCTCCGCCCCCGGATCCGCCGGAAGCCGAGGAAACCACTCCCGAGGGAGACTCGGTGGTGGCGGACCCCCCAATGGAGGCTGACACAACGCCGGGGGTAGGTGCTGGTGCCGAAGTGGCCGGGGATCCCTCAGGTGAGGTTCAGCAACCAGGTGCCCCGGACCCTGGAACGGGGGCCCCTGAAGAGGGGGCGGAGGCCCGGCAGGTTCTGCCGACCCAGGAACCGCCAGAGGGGGCCGGTCCCCCAGGCGAGAACGTGGGCATGGTGGGGTTGGAGGAGGCGGCCCAGGAGCTCGAGTCAATGACCATGTGGGATCGGTTCAACCTGGATAGGACCGGGAACTCCATATCGGTCATCGTCCTGATCCTAATGGTGATTAGCCTGGTTCTCAGAGGACATCCGCCCCGGGTCAAAGGAGGCCCTTGGCCTCCCTGGGTGATCCCGGCGCTGATTTTGGTTGGAGCTGGCGTGGCGGCCTACCTCAGCTACATCGAGGTCACCCAAACGCCAGCGGCGTGCGGCCCGGTTGGTGACTGCAACACGGTGAATCAGAGCAAATACGCCACCCTTTTCGGCTTCCTCCCTGTGGGAGTGTTGGGGCTGATCGGATACGGCGTGATCCTGGTGAGTTGGGTTCTCAGTCACTCCGCCTCAAGTGAGGTATCCCGAATGGCGACGCTGAGCCTTTGGGGTGCGGTCTTCTTCGGGGTGCTTTTCTCGATCTACCTGACCTTCCTGGAACCATTCGTAATCGGTGCGACCTGTGCGTGGTGCCTCACCTCTGCGGTGGTGATGATGCTCCTGTTATGGGCCGCCTCCCCGCTGGCCTCACGGGTCTGGTCCGGGCCGCTGGCGCCTTCCGAGGCGCAATAGAGTGGCCGGGACCTCGGGCGGGGAAGGACAGTTTCGCTCCCATCTCGTTCCCAGGACGCGGGTCGGAAGGGTGGCGGTCGTGCTTTTCTTCGGTTTGTTCGCGTTGGTGGAGCCCCCGTTCGTTCACTCCTTCGCCAACCGGACTGAGCCGTGGATCCTGGGGTTCCCATTTCTCTACACCTACCTGTTGGTGATTTACTCCGCCCTTATCGGCGTCCTCATCTGGGCCCTGAGGCGGAAACTGTAGCATGGAGCCCTGGGTCGTCGCGACGAGCCTGATATTCATCTACCTCCTGGTAACCATAGTCCTGGGTGCGGTCGCCAATCAGCGCCTTACCGTGGACATGGAGGACTTCCTCCTCTACGGACGGAAGGCCGGCTTCATCGTCCTCTACCTCACTGTGGTGGCTACATACCACTCGGCCTTCGCTTTCCTCGGATCGGGTGGGTATTTCTATACGCACGGCATCGGCTTTTGGGCGGCAGGGACCTGGACCGTCCTTGTGGGTGGGATCACCTATGTTCTTGGAAGCCGGATCTGGGCCTTGGGAAAGGCCTTTAAGTACATCACGCCGGCCGACATGCTGGCGGATTTTTATGAGAGTGAGGGCGTCCGTGTGCTGGTCGCCATCATCTCGGTTCTTTTCACCATCCTGTATATACAGGTCCAGGCACAGGGGTTGGGGTACATCCTCTCGGTCGCATCTGGTGACAGGATCCCATTCGAGCTGGGGACCCTCATTCTTCTGATTGTGGCTGCCGGCTACCTGGTGGCAGGGGGATTGAGAGCGGTCTACTGGACCGATGTGGTACAGGGGGTATGGATGTACCTGGCGGTCTGGATCGGGGCTCTGGTTCTGGCCTTCAGACTTTTCGGGGGACCTTTCGAGCTTTGGCGCCGTGTCTCTGTCGAGCGACCGGACCTTCTCACCCTCCCGGGCCCGGAAGGCTTCTTCACCCCCGGAATGTGGATCGGGATGGGCATCGCCTTGTCCTTCGGGATCGTTTTCCAACCCCATATGATGATCCGGTACTATTCGGCGGTGGACGGGAAGACCATCAAATGGCTGGGTGCCACCACGCCCATCTACCTCATGACCCTCTACATCCCTGCGGCGCTGGTGGGTTTGGGAGGCGCGCTGGTTCTGCCGGAGCTCGCCATTCCGGACCGTGTCTTCCCGGAGCTCCTCTTCCAGTATGCTCCGGCCTGGCTCACAGGGATCATTCTGGCCGGCGCCACGGCGGCGGCCATGTCTACGTTGGACTCGATCCTCCACTCGAACATGACCGTCCTCACCCGGGATGTGTACCAGAGGTATGTCCACCCCCGGGCGTCCCAGGCCCATTACATCTGGGTGGGGCGGGCCATCGTGATCGGCCTTCTGGCCGTGGGCTACGTCCTGTCCGTTAAGACCTTCGCCTTCCTGGTGACTTTGGTGATCCTCTCGGGGTCCGGGGCCCTGCAATTGATGCCTGCGGTTTTAGGGGTCTGCTTCCCCGGGCGCCGCCTCTTCACCAAAGCGGGGGTCCTGTGGGGGATGGGTGCAGGTTTGGCTGCTCTTTATCTCACGCTGGTAGCCTCGCCGAACCCGTTTGCTTCGCTCCTGGGAACTCCTCACCCCTTGGGTCTCCACGGAGCCATTTGGTCGGTCCTGGTCAACTTCGCGGTGACCATCGGCGTCTCCAGGGTGACCCGTGCTCCGTCGGCTGAAACGGTGGCGAGGATCCATGGTGAGGTGGAGCGGTTCGTGTACGGTAAGGAAGAGTAGACCGGTGGCCCGGCAGGAGGTTTCGGTTTCCTATGGCTGACCCGGTTCGCCTGACCTTCGTGATTCAGGACCCGCCTCCCCAGGAAGGGGACGGATCCTCGAAAGAGGCGCCACACCTCGCCCTGGAGCCGGGCCAGATCGTCTACGGCCGGGTGGAGGTGGAGGTTCTGGAGGACGTGGAGTTCCGGGAAGCGCAGGTACGTTTCCTTTGGCATACGGAAGGGAAGGGGAACCGCGTTTCCGGGGAAAGCGGGACCGAAACTCTGGCCCGGGGTGGCAAGTGGTTCGCTGGAACCACCCATGGATTCTCTTTCCAGATCGCAGCCCCCAGTGGCCCCCTCACCTATCAAGGGAAAATCCTCAAAGTCCTCTGGGCCTTGGAGGCCAGACTGGACCGCTCCCTCCTGAAAACCGACTTGATCGAGAGCATTCCCGTGGTTTTGGAGGGAAGTCCGGACCCGGAGAAAGCCAGCTTGGGTCCCGTTCCGCAAGAAAAGGACAAGCTCGAGGCCGTGAAGAAGGGAAGGGTTGGGACTTGGGTCGCTGTGGGGTCCCTGTTCATCCTCATGGGGCTCTTCTATGGAGCCGCCAACGGATGGGACCTCGGAACCCCTGGAAGGGTTACGACCGTGCTCCTGGTAGGGGGTGGCCTGTTCATAACCCTCCGAGGATTCTGGGGCCGTCTCGGAAGGGGGAAGTTGGGGGAGCCGACCGTCCATCTCAGCACGACGGAGGTCAGGCGGGGGGAGGAGATCCGGTTCGGCTTGGCTATTCGTCCAGAGCAGAAGACCGAGATCCGGTCCCTCGAGGTGATCCTCGAATGTGAGGAGCGGGTCGTTCACGGTCACGGGCAGTACCAGAGCCGGCACAAGAGGACGGTGTTCGAGAAGCACCTGACCCTGGCGAAGGATCAGACCATCGAGCCGCACCGGGGCCTGAAGAAGAAAGGAACGCTGACCCTGCCTCCGGATGCAGCTCCCTCCTTCGGCGCTCCCCACAATCAGGTGATCTGGTGGCTTCGCTTCCGAGGGGACATCGTGGGTTGGCCTGACTGGCGGGAGCCGGTCCTCCTTACGGTTTGGCCTTAGAGGGCTCTTCCAGGTGTGCCCTCAGATGGCCCAGTCCCTCATCCGCCCGGCATTGTGAAGAGCTGGGCGTAGAAGTCGATCCCGTACCAAAGATTCCAAATCCTCAGGTTTTCATCCGGCGCATGCTGGAGATCGTCGTGGTTCGCGATGGGGACCATGAGGATGGGTTTTTGGAGCATGTCGGTGAAAAGGTAGAGGGGCAAGGATCCCCCCGAGCCCGGGGAAAGGACCACATCGTCGTTCCCCGCCGCCCTCCTGGCGGCCTCAACGACCTCCTGAAGGATCGGCAGATCCATGGGAGACCTGGCTGCCGGATATCCTCCGCCTCCGGAGACCTTGGCGATCTTCGGATGGGCCAGCCTCGTCTCCATGTCAGGATCTTCCCGAACGATGTGGTACCCCTGTTTCCGGATATGGGCTTCCACCAAGCTCCGCATATGCGCCGGGTCGTTTCCTTTCACTAAGCGGACCCCGAGAGCGGCGGTAGCGGTGGAGGGGATGACATTCCGAGCCAAGGCCCCGGTGTTCCCCGAGGAGAGCCCCCGGACCGTCAGGGACGGAAGCTGGAGCCTTTCCGGGAGGGTTTGGGGCTCGCCTTCGGTCCGGGCCAAGCCCAGCTCCCGCTTGAGCTCGGCGTCGTACTTGGGGAGCTTCTGGAGGGCGTCCAACTCCATGGCCCCCAGCGGCTCCACGGTGTCGTAGAACCCTTCGATGAGGACTTTTCCATCGTCGGCCTTCATGGAAGCCAGGAGGTTGGCGAGCATCTGGCCCGGTACGGGAGCCCAGTTCCCGTAGTGCCCTGAGTGAAGGCCCCGGATGGGCCCGTAGACCGTGATCTCCATGCCGGTTACCCCCCGGACTCCGAAGCTCAACAGAGGCCGGCCACTTTGATGAACAGGCCCGTCGAAAAGTAGCCAGACGTCGATGTCTTCGATGAGGTCTCCGTAGCTTTCCAGGTATCGGCCCAGGTTGGTGGACCCTGCCTCTTCCTCACCTTCGAAGAAGAAGATGAGGTTGGACGTGGGTGTCACGCCGCTGGTGTGGAAAGCCTCTAGGACAGGCAACATGGCACCTATGGGTGCTTTATCGTCTCCCGCAGCCCTGGCGTAGATCCGCCACTCCGGGTCGATAGCCTCCCCAGCCTCCGGGAATGGCCTCGGCTCCCCCCCGATCTCCATGGACTTGGTGTACAGGGTTGGGGTCCAGGGATCGTGGGTCCAATTGGTTGGATCGGCGGGTTGGCCGTCATAGTGGACGTAAAGACCCAAAGTCCGGGTGGCTCCAGGGACCATGATCTCACCGTAGACGATGGGGTTGGCCCCTTGGAGCGTGAGAAGACGGGAATCCACCCCCCGTTCCCCCAGCCTGTCCCGGATGAATTCGGCGTTTTTCCAGATTCCGGCTGAGTCGGACGCCACGTTTGGAATAGAGAGGAGTTGGGCGTAGTCGCTGAGGATCCTTGCGCCGTTGGCGTCTCGGAAGGCACGTGCTACGTCACTGCCGGACTCCTGGCCGGCCAGACCGGCCGCCAGAGGACCGAAGGAGTGCGCCAAAGACAGGGCAAGGATCGATGCCAGCGATGACCGGGATACGGACATGTGAGGCTCCTCTAAAACGAACGTAGACCACTCAAAGAAGGAGTGAGGATACCCGTCGGGAGAAAGCCAGGCCAGATTTGGACCCGAGAGCCGGGACCCTCAGCCGGAACACTGTCCCCCGTTCGCTCGTCTAAAGACTTGGAGGGGCTACGAAGGATAGTCCCCCGCATGGGATATCTTCATTTGGAAAAACAGCCGCCGATCCTCGTTGCCACCCTCATCCTTTTTGCTGTCGCCGCCCACCCGTGCTCAGGACAGCTTACCATCGTGGGAGGAGTGGCCCACACCCAAGATCTCGAAGGCCAATGGGGCGCCGACGTCCGTTTTGGGATCGATCCACCTGGCCTCCCCATCGGGGGTTTTGTGGGGGCCGATTACTTCCTCACCAACTGCCCGGTGAACTGCGGCCTCCGGGGTCATCGAGTCGGGGTGATCTTCCGAACCTCCGCGCCTGTCATACAACCCTACCTCACCGGGGCTTACGTGGTGCGGGACCGGGAGTATGAGGATGTGTCGGAGAGGAGGGCAGGGCCGGCCCTGGGTGCGGGGCTGAGGGTGGCGACCGTGATCAAGATCCGAGCCGAGGCCACCTGGGAGTTCCTGGGTGGAAAGCTGAACCATTGGGTTTTCCGGATCGGCTTGGGTCTCTGAGGCCGGTTTGCCATAATACGTCATGAACACCTTCGACCTGGTCGCCCTCCTGGTGACCCTTGCGGCAGTGTTCGGGTGGACCAACCACCGGTTCCTCAGGCTTCCAGCGACCATAGGACTCCTGGTCCTGTCCATGATCTTCACCCTGGCCCTCGTGGCCCTTGGGAAAGCAGGGATCGCCGACCTCGGGTTCCTGGTGGCAGCCCTGGAGGCGGTGGATCTGGACGAGGCCCTCCTTAAGGGAATGCTGGGGGCACTGCTATTTGCCGGAGCCCTCCACATCAACCTCGACGACCTCCGGGAAAACAAATGGGTGATTTCCCTCCTGGCATCGGCCGGTGTAATCACCTCGACATTCCTGGTGGGCTCGTGTGCCTGGTGGCTGTTCGGCTGGCTGGGCCTCGAGGTCCCGTTCCTCGTGTGCCTGGTCTTCGGCGCCCTCATCTCTCCGACGGATCCTATTGCCGTGGGGGCGATCCTGCGGAAGGCCGGGGTGCCAAAGTCCCTTCTTGTGAAGATCACCGGAGAATCACTGTTCAACGATGGTGTCGGCGTGGTCCTCTTCCTGGTGATCGTCGAGGTGGCGGGGCTCGGGCAGGGGCATGGGGGGGTCACCCCTCCCCAGGTCCTGAAACTCCTGGGCATTGAAGTTGTTGGCGGGTTCCTTTTCGGGGGGATCCTGGGGTGGGTGGTGTACCGGATGCTAAAGGCGGTGGATGCCTACCAGGTCGAGATACTCCTGACTCTGGCCCTGGTTACCGGTGGGTATGCTCTGGCCCAGGCCCTCCATGTCTCGGGGCCTTTGGCCATGGTCGTGGCGGGTCTCCTTATCGGGAATCGCGGCCGCGCCCTCGCCATGTCGGAGCGGACGGTCCAGCGCCTAGACTCTTTTTGGGAATTGTCCGACGACTTCCTGAACTCGGTCCTCTTCGTCATGATCGGCATCGAGGTCCTGATTCTCGACCTGGCCCCCGGGTTTCTCCTGGCCGGGATCATGGCGATCCCGCTGATCCTTGGGGCTCGGTTTGTCAGCGTGGGCTTCCCGGTCCGCCTCCTGAAGCGGTTTCGGAGTTTCAGCCCCCATGCCGTCAAGATCCTGACGTGGTCGGGCCTCAGGGGAGGAATCTCCGTGGCTTTGGCCCTCTCCTTGCCTCAGGGGGAATACCGGGACCTGCTGGTGGCTGTAACTTACGTGGTCGTGACGTTCTCCATCGTGGTACAGGGGCTGACGGTGGGACCCCTGGCCCGGAAGCTGGCCGGGTGAACTCGGGATCCACAAAACCCTTGCCCTCGCGATCCCCCTTTCCTACCGTGCGGGCTCGCCGAACCAGAAAGCTTTGAAACCGCCCATCGGACACCCGAAGGGCGGGAATACTCAAATAGGAAAAAGAGGGAACCAAGCAATGCTGATCCGACGATATGGCGCTCGATTCCATTCAGTCTCCATCGACTTCGATCCTGCGGCTATGACGGAAGTTGGGTTTCGCAGGGACGGAAACAGGGAGTGGGATGCCGAGGAATTCCTGACCGCCCACCAGATGATTCGTGAGGTGGAGATCATGGCTGAGGCTTCCGATGTGGTGCAGGAAGCCGCCGAACGCGTGATGTTGGCCTCTCTGGAGGAGAAAGTGGCCGAAGTCCTATCCGGCCTGGAAGAGGGCCAGTTTCTCAGTGTCGAGAGCAAGACCGGCGTGGACTATCCCCGGACTCGGTACGATCGACCCACCACCGGAGACAGAGAATTCACCTACACCCTGGACAAACCTCTCCGGTTGGGGATCTGGGCTCCCAAGTAGAGGGACCCGAGGCCGCCCCGGACCCCGCCCCGGAGCATCCAGGATAGAAATCAGGCCGGTTTCACGTCCGGAAGCACGTCGCGGAAGGCCTCGCCGTAGAGCTCCCAGACGGTGAGGAAAAGGGCCGCGATGATGGGGCCAATGACCACTCCCAGGGCGCCGTACACCCCGATACCACCCAGCGTGCTCAAGAGCACAAGTAGATCGGGCATCTTTGTGTCCTTCCCCACCAGGATGGGCCTGAGGATGTTATCCGACGATCCCACCACGATCCCGCACCAGATCAGAAGGCCGATCCCGGCGAACACCTGACTTGTGGCCAGGAGGTAGATCACCGCCGGAATCCAGACAAAGGCTGCTCCCACCGCGGGAATGATGGAGAGGACGGCCATGATGGTCCCCCAGAAAATGGCTCCATCAATTCCCACCACCGCGAAGGCCAAGCCTGCCAGGGTCCCTTGGATCACGCCGATAACCAAGGTGCCTTTGAGCGTCGCTCGGGTGACCGATACAAACCGGGCAACCAACCGGTCCTCCTGATCGGACTCCAGCGGCACCAGGTACATGATCCGCTCCAACGTTTCCTTCCCGGTGCGGAGGAAGAAGTAGTTGGCGTAGAGCATTATGCAGAGTTGGAAAATGAAGTTGACGGTGCCCCGTGTCGCGGATGCCAGGCCGCTGACCAGGAACCCTCCGATCATTCCGGCGATCTCCCCGAGTTTCGCCAGTATGACTTCCCGCTCCGGGATCATGTCACCCACGAGGGGGAGCCCCCTTGCCCAGTTTCCGAGCCAGAGCTCGACGGCTCCAGGGTTCTCTGCCTGGTCTTGGATCCAGGGGCCGACGGACTCACTGACGTTCAGGGCCTCGCTGGCGAGCATCCCCACAAAAAAAATGGCTGGGCCAATGATCAGCAGTAGGATGGCGAGGACGGTGAGAACGGCCGAGGTGATCTCTCTGCCCCGGGTTTTCTTGACCAGCCATAGGTAGAACGGCCTTGTCATACCGGCGAAGATGGCGGCCATAAGCACCGAGATGATGAACGGCTCCACCACCCGGTAAAACCCGACCGTGATGATCAGTGCCAGTGCGAGGAGGAACCACCTCTGTAGGTTGGGGGAGGCTTTCACCTCGGTTTTCTGACTCATGGCGGGCCTTTCCTATGCATATCCGGAGACAGCGGGTCCTCGGGGGTGGCTGGCCCAAACTGCGAAGGTCCAGGAGCGCGGACAAGCTTCGGGCTGGGTCACCCCCCCGCTCCGGCGAGCCCTCGATTCACGATGCTTTCGGAGGGGGGAGGGTTTAGATTGGTCCCCCTAACCCGGATGCGAACAGGACACGAACATGATCAATCTTCGAAGTGATACGGTTTCCAAACCCACCGACGAAATGCGACGGGCCATGGCCGAGGCGGAGGTTGGAGACGATTACTACCGAGAGGACCCGACGGTCATCGCCCTCGAGGAGAAGGCGGCCGAACTTTTTGGAAAAGAAGCGGCGATGTTCGTGTTCAGCGCCACCATGTCCAATGTGGTGTCGGTCCTTTCCCATACGAGGCGTGGGCAGTCCATTATCCTTGAAGAGCTCTCCCACATCTACAACAACGAGGCCGGCTTCCTCTCTGCGTTCGGGGGGCTCACGCCGAGAACAGTGAAGGGTGACCGAGGACGAATGACACCCGAACAGGTCGAGGCTGCGGTCTTTCCTACGGCCGTCCTTCATCCCCAGACCAGCCTCCTCTGTCTCGAGAACACACATAACCACGCGGGGGGCACCTGCCTCTCCCTGGAACAGACCAAGGCCCTGACCGATACAGCCCGAAAGCACGGATTAAAAGTCCATCTGGACGGAGCCAGGATCTTCAACTCCTCGGTGGCCCAAGGGGTCCCGGTCAGCGAGCTCACCGGTGAGGCGGACAGTGTCACCGTTTGCCTCACCAAAGGATTAGGCAGTCCGGTCGGGGCCATCTGTCTCGGGTCGGAGGACTTCGTGGAAGAGGCGCGCAGGTGGAGGCAGGCTGCAGGTGGAGGCATGAGGCAGGCGGGAGTCGTTGCTGCGGCTGGGATCGTGGCCCTGGATAACATGGTGGAGCGCCTCGCCGAAGATCATGCCAACGCCCGTTTATTGGCGACCCGTTTGGGGGAGGCGGGTTTGGAGCTGGATTGCCCGCCGGGGGAGGTGGAGACGAACATCATCTTCGCGACCATCCCCTCCGACCTCATGGACGCCGACAGGTTTGTGGAGGAATGGGCTCGGGAGGGTGTGAGCGTGAATCCCGCGAGAGACCGCCGAATTCGACTCATCACGCACCATAACATCAGCGCCGACGACATCGAGGCCGCCGGCGCTGCCGCTAGGAGAGTTTTGGGCCGCTAGAAGGGTGTTGCGGTACCGTGGCTCGCCCCCTTATGGCAGCACCCTTCAAAGCCAGGTCCTGGCCGCCGATCCCGGCCCTCACCCTACCCTCTAGAACCTGACCTGCAGCACCGTCTGGAGGCGTTTGTCGATCTCCTGGTCCAGGTCGTCCCATTTCCGCCGGTCGAAATCGATGAGGAGGAGGTTCCTCCCGCCGAAATCGTAGCCGATGCCGAAATGGGCACGGGTGAAACTCAAATCCCTACTCTCCGGCCTCCGGTTGAAGTCATCCCACCCCCCGACGAGTCTCCAATGGGGCCCGATCTTGTATTCTCCGAAAAAAGACACACCGTCGTACTCGTGGGCCTCCTCCGGAACGGTCAATTCGAACCAGGTCCCTTTTTGGTTTCCTTCGCCCGTCACGTACTGACCGGTGACAGTTCCGTCGGCGAACTGATAGGAGGCCGTGAGGTTGTAGACCTTGTAGTCCGGAGTTTCCTGAGGGAGGCCCTCTCGGTTTCCTTCACCCAGGATGGCCAAACCGGAGAGCTGGAACCCGGGTATGACGTCGGGCAGCGGCCGCAGCGTCAGGCGGCCCTGGACCACTTTGTCCTCGTTCTTTTCCTTGGCGCTGTACCCGCCCCCGTTGTACACGCCCACTGCCCAGCTTCCGTACTTTCCGGGGTAGTAGCCGCTTACTTCGGCCTGATATTCGTCGGTCAGCTCCCCGCCAAAGCCCCCGGCCAGGGTCACCCCGATATCTGCGGAGTTGAACAGACCGGACCGCTCCATGAACATCTTGTCCCGCATCCGGTAGAGGTTGACCTTCTGCTCGAAGTCGAGCCAGGCCATGTGGACGATTCCGGCTTCCAGATTCACATCGCTCAAGGCGCCCCAATCGCCAAAGTCGAATTTTCCGTAGGCATACTTCAGCCGGACCTTCATGTCGCCGGTGTCGTCCTGGCGCGCATCCATGGTGATCCGAGCCGAGAAGTTCGGGAGGATTTTCACCTTGGACGTGAAGTAGGACCTCGTCACGGCGAACTTGCTGAAGTCCTCTCCCCCGCTCTCTCCCGTCTGGTAGGTGAGGTAGAACAGACCTTCGAAGTCGAACTGAGGGAGCTCGTCGGCTGCACCGGTGTCGGCTTGCTGGGCGGCGGCCTGGGTTCCGGCCGTCAAAAGGAAAAGGAGGAGAAAAGCGAGACTCTGTCTGATACGCCTGGTCTTCGTCACTGAATGTCCGTCCGTGGCTTTATGGCCTCGAGGGCGCTGTGTCGAGTAAGGCCCGATGGGTAGGATCCGCCGGGCCTTTGTCTTAGTCGCGGGGAAGCTACGGATGGGAGCCCCCTCCGACAAAGGCCCCGGTCACCCCTTTGTAACACCTTTTACTGCACCGTGACTGAGACGTTACCGAAATGAGTGGTTTGGGGGGACGTTCCCGAGGTGGGCCGTGACCGAAGGGTTACGGTGGTGTAACGGGCCGGGTTGCCGTTGGCTGAGTGCTCAGGCCTCCCTCTCCACGAGAACGACTGGGCTCCGGCCAATCGCCCAGGAGGCCTCCTCAGGACCGGGGGGAAAATGCCGGAACCAGTTGGCGAAATCCTTAATGTTGTTTACTATATGGCGCATGGAGTGGTTCAGGGGGAGCCGAGAACACTGTCCAGCCCTGCCCGTGGCTGTGTTGGTGGCCCATTTGGCATTGGCCGCATGGATCCCTGTGGCCCACTCTTTCTATCATCGATGGGAAGAGCTTGTCCCAAGTCCTGCCCAACCGGGCGGAGGCGACGCCGACGTACCGGTGCTGGCTTCCACCTGCCCCGTGTGCTCGTCGGCCCTTGGCGCCAGCGCCACCGAGTCCCTGCCACTTTCCTTCCAGGTGTTCTCCCTTCCGGACCCGGCTTTTGACCCTGCCCCGTCCGGACCCCACGTGACCCTCCACATCACAGCGCACCTCCCGAGAGGGCCACCCCTCGCCTGACTCTGTCCCAAGAGAACGAGTGCGGTGAACCCGGCCGGGGTAACCGGCCTGGTCCAGTCAAATCCCAAGTTCGGGCGAGGGTGATATGGGTCTTAAGAATTGTCTGATTTTTCTAGTGATTCTCCTCGGGCTCCAGGTATCTCTACCCGGCCCCCTGGATGGCCAGCAAAACCGAAGAGGTCAGCAGAACCAGGGTAGGCAGGAGGTCGTCCAGCAGGACTCCCTGCTTCAACGAATCCAACGGCTGGAGGAAAGATTGGACTCCCTGGAGGTGGTGATCCGGGAGCTCCAAGGCGTGGCCGCGCCGGGTGGGGTGAGACGGCAGGCCAGGGAAAGGGCCGGTCGGGAGAGAACCCAGGTGCAGGACGAACTGGCCGCCCTTCGAGCTGCGGCCCGCGCCCGAGTTGCCGATGCCCCCCCTCCCGACACAACGACGGGTCCGACGGGCCTGAAATCTCTGAACCTCAATGACTTCAACCCCGAGATCAGCGTCAACGGGGACGTGATGTTCGTTGGGTTCGATCCGGGACCGCAGCGAAACAACGTGGACCTCAGGGAGTTCGCGGTTCAGTTCCAGGCCCCCCTTGATCCTTTCTCCCACGCCGTGTTCGCCTTTGCCGTAGGTGACGGGGGCTTCACCTTCGAAGAGGGCTATGCCTACTGGACCGGTTTGCCTGGGAACCTCCGGCTGGACGTGGGGAAGTTCCGGCAACAGATGGGGGAGCTGAACCGCTGGCACCTCCACGCCCAACCGGAAACCAACTATGCGCTGGTCCTCCGGGAGTTTTTCGGGGACGACGGTTTAGTCGGAAACGGCCTGAGCCTCTACGGCACGATGCCCTTTCAGGCTCCCGGAGGAGGCGTTCATGAATTCTGGGCGCAGGCGACGAGAGCAGATGACGAGGTCTTCTTCATGGAGGGGGACCGGATGGCCTACATGGGTCATATCAACAACTTCTGGCAGGTATCCGATGCCACGTACTTTCAGGTCGGAGCCTCCGCCCTCTGGGGAGAGAACCCGGATGAGGACATGGATGGCCGGGTGTTTGGGGGAGATTTTCGTATCTCCTGGGTCCCGCCTGGCCGGTCCCTCCACAAGTCGTTCACCCTGAGGGGTGAGGGTTTTTGGGCCAAACGGACCATCGCCGACGAGACCAACGAGAACTTCGGTGCGTACGTAAGCACGACCCTCCAGGTGAGCCAGCGCTGGAACCTGGGTGGTCGTTTTGACTGGGTCGAACCCCTGGCGCTGCCCGGAGAGCATATCTGGGCCATCGTTCCGCAAATCACCTATTGGCAGAGCGAGTGGGTCTTTTTGAGGGGGGAGCTCGGTGTGGAATCGATCCCTGGGCCCGACGGAGACCGGGAGACGAAGAGCATGTTCGGGATTCAGATCGTTTGGTCGTTGGGTCCCCACAAGCACGCGAACTACTAGAGGTGGATCATGAAGATTAGAGCATACTCCGTGCGGATGGTATGGACAGCCGTTCTGGGCCTATTACTGGCGATCCCGGCTTTTCAGGTGGAGGCCCAGGAAAAAGTCCAGGTGGTGGCCTCCCTGACCACTTATGCTAATATCGCCCGAGAAATCGGTGGTGAGTTGGTGGAGGTCGTCTCCATAGCGGACGGGCGTGAGAACATCCACCATGTGCAGCCCAAACCCAGCTTCGTCCTGCAGGTGAAGCGTGCTGACATGCTCATCACCACCGGTTTGGACCTCGAGATGTGGCTGCCCTCTCTCCTGGACAAAGCGAACAACACCGATGTGTCCAGCGGCCAGGCCGGGTTCGTGTCCGTTTCCCCCGGGGTAACCATGTTAGACGTCCCGGCGACTCTGAGCCGGACGGAAGGGGACACCCACAAGTTTGGGAACCACCACATCTGGACAGAGCCAGCCAACGCCGTGGTCATCGCCCGAAACATCCTGGCCGGGTTTAGGCGGGTGGACGCAACCAACGCCGACACCTATCAGGCCAACCACGATGCCTGGGTGGATCGCCTGATGCGTGCCTATGTGGGGGACGAACTCGCGGACCTCCTGGGCATCGATCTCATTCTCGACCTGGATCGGACCAACGAGCTCTGGGATTTTGTCAGCACCCAGGAATTCCAGGGCGCCCCGCTTATGGACCGGCTCGGTGGGTGGCTCCAACAAACATTACCTATTCGAGATCAGGATATGATCTGCTACCACAAGCAGTGGAGTTACTTCACCCGGTCTTTCGGCGTAGAGTGTGCGATCTATGTCGAACCCAAGCCGGGGATTCCGCCCTCACCCAGGCACGTTGCAAAAGTCATCAATGACGTCCAGGAGATGAACGTCCCAGTCCTCCTGGCCGTGAATTACTACGACCAGGACCAAATCCGCATGGTGGCGGAACGGACCGGCGCGGTCCCCGTCATTATCCCGATGAACGTTGAAGGTGCTCCGAACACAGAGACCTTCATCGACCTCGTAGACCTTTGGGTGAACGAGATCACCGAAGCCTTCGCTTCTCAGCGGCCAGGCGGCCGACTGTAACTCTAACTCAGGCGCCTAGAGATGCTTGATCTCATCGAAGTAATGCTCCCTCCCTTCGCGGCCTGCATGGTGCTTGTGGGGCTTTTTTCCTATCTGGGAATCCACGTGATCGCGAGAGAGGTGATCTTCGTGGACCTCGCTTTGGCGCAAATGGCAGCACTCGGAAGTACGACTGCGACCTTATTCCATGTCCGGCCCGACTCCCTGGTGGGATACGCCTGCTCCTTCGCCTTCACCACACTTGCAGCCCTGATCTTCTCCCTGACGCATGTGAGAAGAGAGAAAAGAAGGGCTCCTCAGGAAGCCTTCATCGGAATCACCTTCGTCGTGGCTTCGGCTGCCGCAATCCTGGTGGCCTCCAAGTCGGCTGCCGGCCATGAGGTCATCGAGGAAGTCCTGGTAGGGAGTATCCTCTGGGTGAACTGGGAGATCGTGATCCGACTCCTGCTGGTGTTCCTGGCGGTAGGGGCGTTCCACTGGTTCCTCAGAAAACGATTCCTCACAATCTCCCTGAGAGAGGAGGAGGCCGAGCGTCTCGGTTGGCGTATCAAAGGGTGGGATTTCCTCTTTTATCTCTCGTTCGGAATTGCGATAACGGCAGCGGTGCCGGTGGCCGGGGTCCTTCTGGTCTTCACATTCCTGGTCGTCCCGGCGGTAGTGGCCTTCCTGTTCTCGCGAAAAGCCGGTGTTCTGGTAGGAATCAGCTGGTGTGTCGGGGCCGTGGCATCCGCCTTGGGTCTGTACCTGTCCTTTCAGTTTGACCTTCCCACGGGTCCTCTGGTGGTTTGTGTGTTCGGGTTGGCCCTCCTCGTCGCTGGGGCTATGTCCACCCGCTTCCCGATGCCTCAGGCTGAAACGGGTCCGCCCCTCAACGAGGTCGAAGGAGAGAACTGAATCGAGAGAGCCCCGGTCGTCCGATCGGAGGCTGAGGGGTTAGCTCCGGAAAGGAAGGGCCGGGTCGATACGACCCGGCCCTTTCCCCGTCAAGGCTCTGAAGGTGTGATGCCGTCAGGAGTCGGCACCCAGCTCCAACCTCGGCACAACCCTCTCGGCTTCGGTCCGTAGTTCGAAGAAAGAAGCCGGTTCAACATTCATCATGTTGGCGATCAGGTTGGTCGGGACGCTCTCTCTCAGAACGTTCAGGGTTCTGGCGTTCCCGTTGTAGAACCGCCGTGCGGCGGCGATGCGGTCTTCGGTGAGAGCCAGCTGCCGCTGGAGCTCCAGGAAGTTCCGATCGGCCTTCAGGTCAGGATAACCCTCCGCCAGCGCGAAGACCTCCTTCAGGCCCATGAGAAGATTCGATTCGTCCGCCGCCTGGGTCGCCGCCTTCCCCTGGCTGGCAACCGCCAGGTTCCGGAGCTCGATGACCCGTGTCAGGACCTCCTTCTCGTGTTGGGCATACCCCTGTACCGTTTCGACCAGGTTGGGAATGAGGTCGTAGCGTCGCTTTAACTCCACGTCGATGTCGGCCCAGCTCTCTTGCAGGTGTTGGCGAAGCCTGACGAACCGGTTGACCGTCGCCACAACCCAGATGAGCAGAACAAGCAGGACCGCCAGAACGATGCCAAGCCCGGTATCCATTGGTTGACCTCTTATCTCCTCTGCAACCGGTCGATGAGGTGGTCCGGCCACCGCTCCAGGAATGCCTGGAACCAGCCCGGTGCGCCGTCGAACGTCTCTGGATCCCACCGGCCCCAACCTTCGAGGATGAGGCAGACGTCATGGACGATCTCTACCTTGGGCGTGGGGCCTCTCATGAGGAACTCCATCATGCCGGGGTGGATGACGTCATAAGCGAACTTCTTGTCACCGGACGTCACCCAGAATGCCCGACTGAACTCCTCTGATTCGAAGTCGATATCGTCAAACCCGATCCCACTGATGAGCTTGTCCCCTATCCCCTCACGGCGGATCAGAAGCTCCGGAAGCCCGACAAAAGGGAGCATAAATGCCGCATAGCTGATCCGGTGCGTTTGGCTGTGCTTCCCGCTCCCCGTCGTATACTGGTAGTCACCCATTCGGACGTGGACCGGGTGCCCGGCAAGGGTCAGAACTCCGAACATGTTGTTGGTGGCCCGTCGAGAGTGACCCTTCCGGAAAACTGAATGGGCGTAGGCGTGATGGAGCTGTCTGTCCACACCGGGGTCGAACCCGAGCCCCAGCTTTCGAGCGACAGCCTTCAAAACCAGGCGACGCTTACGTTCGGCCTGTATTACCGCGTATATGATGGCGACGGCGGCGGCCGCGGCTACCAGTATGATGAGGAACTCGTTCATACCGCTCCAAGTTGTGCTTTGGCTCGGCCAGGGTGCAAGCCAATTAGTCCCGCCGGCGTATGATTGAGCATGCGGATCAAGGCGATTGGCTCCGGGAACGCCCGAGCTCTGAATAGAATCCTCATTCTGCTGTCCGGCGCTATGCTGCTGGGTGGCTGCGGGGACTCACCGACCTCGCCTGGGCCTCTTCCTCCGGTAGAGCTGGCAGAGGCATGGCGGGAGGGGCCCCCGGCGTCGGAAGGATTCCGATCCAGGGAGGTGGAGGACGCCATCTCGGCGGCGGGTGCCATTCCGAGGATGATGAGTCTCCTCGTGGTGCGGAATGGGACCCTGGTCGTTGAGGAGTATTTCCGCGGGAACCATGCCGACAGCTTGAACGACCTCCGCTCCGTCACCAAGAGTGTTGTTTCGACCCTGACTGGGGTCTCGATCCAGGCGGGTTATCTGACCGGCCTCGATCAAACCCTTGGGGAGATCCTCCCCGACGCACCCTTCCACTATCCGGAACAGCGGGCCATCTCCATCCGGCACCTCCTGACCATGAGTAGTGGCCTGGACTGGTTCGAACGGGGTGCCGTGGGATACAACGACTGGATTCTCTCCGAGGATCGGATCGAATACCTCCTGAGCAAGCGCATACTGGCCCCCCCGGGGAGTACCTTCAACTACAACAGCGCGGCTGTTCACCTCCTGGGGGTGGTGCTGGAGCAGGCGTCAGGGATGCCGCTACCGGACCTTGCCGACGATTTGCTGTTCGGCCCCATCGGCATCCCTCGCAGTCGATGGGAGCCCCTCGGTCCGCACCACAACGGCGGTGCCGGCATCGATCTTCGACCGAGGGATCTGGCCCGTATCGGTCAACTCTTTCTCCAGAACGGATGGTCCGGAGAACGACAGATTCTCTCTGAATCCTGGATTCGCCAGGCCACAGCCCCCGTCTTCTCCTGGCGTGTCAACTATGGTGCCCTTCGGGCGGTGTCCTATGGCTTTTTATGGTGGACCGAAGACAGTCCCTGGGGGGGCGCGTACATGGCCTGGGGGTTTGGAGGCCAGTTTCTCTTCGTGCTTCCTGCTTTGAACATGGTGGTGGTCGCCACCACCGAGTGGAGAGGCGTGAGTGCAGACGAGGGTTCGGACGCGGTGGAGGAGGCGGTTCTGGGCGTGATCGTCAACGGCCTGGTCCGAGCCGTTCGGTGAAGGACGGGTAACCGGAACCGGGCCCGCTCTACGTCGTTCTGTCCCATCCCTTCCTCGATCTGCATATTGGGCCCTGGTTGTGGTGGGTCATCAAAAAACCAGAGGACCGTTCTTGGATTCCGCTTCCCTAACCGGCCAAACCCAGCGTCATCTCTGTTCCCCGGAGCTGCAGGATCTCCTTGGGGCCCCGGTCCATACCGGGGTAGTCGAGCCCTTTCTTTTGCTCAGGGGCGAGGCGGCTTCTGCCGGGTTCGACCTTCAGATACTCAGTGGATTCCGGAGCTTCCACCAACAACTCTCCATCTGGAATCGGAAAGCCAGGGGAGACCTTCCGGTCTTGGATTCCGATGCCAAGCCGCTGGATATCGGGGAGTTGAGCGAACCGGCGCTGGTTTTCGCCATACTCCGGTGGTCGGCTCTACCCGGGGCATCGCGACACCATTGGGGCACGGACCTGGACGTTTTTGATGCCCGGACCCGGCCTCCCGGCTACGAGATCGAGCTCATTCCGGAGGAGGTAGACCCAGGAGGCATGTTCGGACCCCTCCATGACTGGCTGGACCGGAGGATGGCCGAGGCAACGGCCTTCGGGTTTTTTCGACCCTACGATCTGGATCGCGACGGGGTCGCTCCGGAGCGATGGCACCTGAGCCACGGACCTGTGGCCGATGTCCACCAAAACCAGCTCACTCTTCCGGTTCTCAGGGGCATCGTCGAAGAGGCCGACATGGAACTGAGAAGCGTGGTCCTGGAAAACCTGGACGAGATCTACGAGCGGTTTGTGCTCAACGTCGGAAGGCCTCCGGCATGAGCTTCCGAGCCGAAAGGGACATCGGAGTTCTCCATTGGGACCCCACCAACTACGGGCTTTCTCACCTGGGAATCCCTCTGGAGGTATGGCGGCCCTCTGGGACCTGCCGGGTCCTGATACATGCAGGGATACATGGCGAGGAGGGGGAGACCACCGTTGCGCTGTCCAGGGCCCTGAGGCTCTTGATGGAGCCGTCCCCTCATTGCGCCGCGGTTCTCGCAGTCAATCCTGACGGCTTGATCAGGGGGACCAGGGGAAATGCCCGGGGTGTGGATCTGAACCGGAACTTCCCAACAAGTGATTGGAGCCCCAGCCCGGTTCTGAATCGGTCCACCATGGAGTCGCCGAGGGAGGTGGAGTTCAGCCCTGGGGCGCGGCCGGGTTCGGAGCCCGAAACCAAGGCTCTCATCAGCTTGATTGACGAGCTGAAGCCGGATGCCGTGGTGGCCCTGCACGCCCCCCTTGCCTGCATCGACGACGACAAGAAGGGTAGGCTGGCCCATTGGCTCGCTGAGAAGACGTCCCTTCCTCTGGTATCGGATGTTGGGTACCCCACCCCGGGATCGTTCGGCACGTGGGGTGCAGAGGTGGGGATCGATGTGGTCACCTACGAGTTTCCCCTTACCGACAACGACTCGCTGGTGAGGGATCATGTTCCAATCCTGGCCGAGTTACTGGCGGGAGATGCCTCGTGGTTCTGAACTACATATGGATCGCGTTTTTCCTGGTTTCCCTCATGGTGGGGATCGTGCGCCTGGTGTTTTTCCAGGACACAGAAATCTTCACGACTATGGTCAACAGTACCTTCGAGATGGCGGGGGTAGCCGTTGACATCTGTCTCGGGCTCATCGGCGTTCTGACCCTGTGGCTGGGCCTAATGAAGGTGGGCGAGAGGGGTGGGGCCGTGAACGTGTTGGCGAGGGTCGTCCGACCTTTCTTCCACAAGCTCTTTCCCGAGGTTCCCAAGGATCATCCCGTTCATGGATCCATGATCATGAACTTTGCCGCGAACATGTTGGGGCTGGACAATGCGGCGACGCCTCTCGGGCTGAAGGCCATGCAGGAACTGCAGGACCTGAACCCGGACAAGGACACCGCCTCCAACGCCCAGATCATGTTCCTGGTCCTGAATACCTCAGGCCTCACTGTGATCCCCATCAGCATCATGGTATACCGGGCGCAAATGGGGGCGGCCAACCCGTCGGACATATTTCTCCCGATCCTCCTTACCACCTTCTTCTCCACATTGGCCGGGTTGATTGCGGTTGGTCTCATACAGAGGATCAACCTCTTCGACCGGACGGTTTTGGCGTATTTGATCGGGCTTACTGGATTGGTAGGAGCGACAATTGTCTACTTCTCCCGACTCCCTCAGGACCAGGTAGAAACGGTCTCCAACGTCGTCGCGAACGTGATCCTCTTCGGGATCATCTGTGGGTTTATCTCCTTGGCCATGATCAGGAGGGTGAATGTCTACGAAGCGTTCATCGACGGGGCGAAGGAGGGGTTTTCTGTCGTCATCAAGATCATCCCTTATCTGGTGGCGATCCTCGTGGCTATCGGGGTCTTCCGGTCGTCGGGAGCCATGGATTTCCTGGTGGCCGGGATCGGACAAGGTTTTGCCTTCTTCGGCTTTAACACCGAGTTCATCGAGGCCCTTCCCACGGCCCTCATGAAGCCCCTTAGCGGAAGCGGAGCGCGGGGCATGATGGTGGATGCCATGCAGACGTACGGCGCCGATTCATTCGTCGGCCGGTTGGCCTGCACGTTCCAGGGGGCCACCGATACCACCTTCTACGTGATCGCGTTGTACTTCGGTTCGGTGGGGGTGAAAAGAACCCGTCACGCCGTGCCCGCCGGTCTTTTTGCGGACTTCGTATCGATCGTGGCAGGCATCCTCATCGCCTACCTGTTCTTCTACCAGGGCTAAGCCGGTCGGGGCCTCCGCCCCAGAGGATCCCGAAGGCACCTCTCGGAACCGGCCCAAAAAAAGAAGCCCCGCGCGGTGCGGGGCTTCCTTTTTTGTCTTTCTCTAGGACCGGCGAACCGGGCTACGCTTGGCTCTGGTAGTAGTCCATGAGAATCTTGGCGACCTCGGGTCGGGCGAACTCGGTGGGGAGAGCCTCTCCGGCTGAGAGCATGGCCCGGACCTTGGTGCCCGACAGGAACACGAAATCTTCCTTCTGGTGACCTTCGGGAGCTTCCCGCATCATGATGACCTTGCCCAGCTTGGTCGAGTAGGCCGTGTGGTCGGCTTCGAAGATCTTCAGCAGTAGAGCGCCCTCGGGCACCTCGTCATGGAAGATGGTCTGGGCGTCGAACGGACCGTAGTAATCACCAACACCCGCGTGGTCCCGGCCGACGATCAGATGCGTGGCGCCCATGTTCTGACGGAAGACGGCGTGAAGCACAGCTTCTCTTGGGCCGGCGTAGAGCATGTCGAACCCGTATCCGGTGATCTCGACGGAGTTCGGCGGGAAATAAAGCTCCACCATCTTGCGGATGGCAGCGTCCCGAACGTCAGCGGGGATATCGCCTGGCTTGAGCTTGCCGAGAAGCATGTGGATCACGGCGCCGTCGGCGTTCTCCCTCTCCATGGCCATGCGGACGAGCTCCTCATGGGCCCTGTGCATGGGGTTCCGAGTCTGGAAAGCGACGACTTTCTCCCAGCCGTTCTTCTCGATGGCATCACGGATCTGCATCGCGGTCCGGAAGGTCTCCGGGAAGTCGGCCTCGAAGTAGGAGTAGTTCAGGACCTCGATGGCGCCGGAGATGAGCGTCTTGCCCACAGTGTTGAAGGCCTTGACCCCGGGGTGCTCCATGTCGTCCGTGGCGAAGACCTTTTCGGTCATGAAGGCCATCTGCTCATCGGTAGCGGTCTCAACGGCGTCCACAGTCTGGACGGCCACGACCGGATTCCCGTCAACGTTGGGGTCGAGAAGGGCGATTCGCATGCCGGCCTCGATGCCGGAAGCGTCCTCGACGACGTTCACGATTGGAACCGGGAAAAACAGACCGGAGGTGGTCTCCATCTTCTCGGCCACGGCCAGCGAGTCGGCCAGGTTCATGTACCCGGTGAGGGGGTTGAAGTAGCCGGATCCCATCATGACCGCGTTGGCGGCTGCCGCGGAGGAAACGACGATGGACTTCAGGCCGGCGGCCTCTTCGATGAGAGCTGCGCGTTTGGCGTCGTCGGCCACGTACAGGGGGTTGAGGGTGTCGGAACCGTGTGGTTTAAGCATTCTTGAGTCTCCCTATGCTTTATTTTTTGACGCTCTCTGGAGGCCGAATTGTGAGCCTGTTCTGTTGGCGTCGTTTTGCTTCCGTCGGCTAAGGAAGGGTGTTGCGAAAAGGGGGCGAGCCCCGTTACCAACGCCACGGGGCCATATGCAAGGCGGGGCTTCGCTGGCATAGCCATGCGCTACGTCGAGAAGTCCCAACGAAGTAGATGGCCCCGTGCCGTCGTAACCCCAAGGGCATAGGGAGGTTACGGCGCTATACTGCGTCAGAACTCCTCCCCGATACTTCAGCATCGCATTCGTCGTCCTTCCTTGTCTAGCATCCGCAAGCTCCCTATGCGGGGCCGCACCCCCTTTTCGCAACACCCTTCTAAACTGGTCGAACGTGGGCTAGAGTCTACCCGCCCGGACTTCCCTTGGCAATGCGCTGAAACCCACCTCCGAAAGGGACATCCTGGGACCAGAAATGTCCCAAAATGTCAACCTTCCGGCTCTTTGATGCCCTTGCGGGGTACCGGCGACTCTGCACCCTACGTGGACTCAGCAAAAAGCGGACCCGACCGCGAGGAGGAAGGATGAGGTACGTCCCGGTTTTTTTTGCCTTTTCCCTGGTGATGGTGACGGCATGCGGTGGCGGGGATTCCGCTTCGGGAGAAGGGCAGGATCCCGCATTCTTGCCCACCGAAGGGGCCGCGCCCGGTGGTGGCGGACCCCTTGGGGCTGTTCCGGTTCCGGCCAATAACCCGCTGACTGCCGCCAAGGTGGCCCTTGGCCACCAACTCTTCTTCGATGCCCGCCTTTCCGCGGACGGGACCCGTTCGTGTTACTCCTGCCATCAGAATGAGGACGGGAACGGAGGAGCCCTGCCCACGGCGGTTGGGGCTTTGGACCGACAGCTGACGAGACATTCCCCCGTCATATGGAACGTGGGTTATATGCCGACCTTCTATTGGGACGGACGCTCGGGGAGCCTGGAGGCCCAGGCCAAAGGAGCCTGGGGGGGCGGGAACATGGGAGTGGGGGCCGACAACCTGGATGCCAAGGCCGCGGAGATCGGGGCGATCCCCGGGTACGCCGAGCAGTTCGAGGCCGTCTTCGGCGATCGGGGGGCCACGGCCGAGACAGTGGCTGAAGCCATCGCCTCCTATGAGCGAACACTGATCTGCGACAATACTCGATACGACCGGTTTATGTCTGGAGACCAGGATGCCTTGAGCGAACAGGAACAGTCAGGCCTGGAGCTGTTCAACGGGAAAGCGGCATGCGCTACCTGCCATACCGCTCCGTTCTTCTCGGCCCAGTTCGCGACGGAGGGTGGTATCTACTACAACGTGGGGATTGGGGTTGCGGGGGTTCCGGAGGATCAGGTCGACGTGGGACGGATGGCTGTCTCCGAGCTCCCTGAAGACTGGGCTGCCTTTAAGGTCCCTAGCCTCCGAAACATCGCAGCCAGTGCCCCCTACTTCCACGACGGATCGGTGGCCAGTCTCGAGCAGGCCGTGCGTTACATGGCCGGCCCAGGGGTGGCGAACAAGAACCTCACTCCCCTCATCATGGACAGGGGTTTGACCGATACTGAGGTTGATGCCCTGGTGGCCTTCCTGGGGTCACTTACCTGCCCCGGTGAGCTTGTGGCACCGGAACTGCCGGGGGGATGAGGGAATCGGGGGTGGTGCAAGGGCGCCGAAACCTCCTGGATTTGTTGGCCCATCGGCGAGCTCCAGGCAACGGGCGACCCTTCCGGAAAGTTTCGTAGAGAAAAAGTATTGACAAAGATGAGAATGGTTCTCATCTTTGTTCTCGGCAGTTGTGAGATTTTTTTCACGCAGGGTGGGGAATGCAGCCAATCGGAGCGGATAAGGGGGCGACCAAAACCCGGAGCGGGGCGAGAAAACCCTTGCCCCCTCTCCGCCCTACCGCCATCTTCTCAACCGTTGAAATCAAGGGACGGCCCGGTCTTCTCGAAAGAAGGTTCATGAGGCAGGTTCTCCCGTTTAGGCTCAGGGTAACGGCTGCCGCCATCGTGGGTGTGCTTCCGGCCATGTCCGGAATCATCCCGGTTCTGGACATCTACCCTGAGGACTTCCGAGACGGGATCGAGGAGCATCACCACGAAGGCACCCACGGGCTTCCTCACGACCACTTCATCTGTATCCAGCAGGAGACCAACCAGCTAGCGGCAGATGCTGATATTCCGTCAGCCCCGTCCGCCCGGCTGGCCACTGCCGACGATCAAATCTCCCTTCCTGCTTTCCCCACAGCACTGCGGGAGGTTCTTTCCCCTAGACCCCGCAGCCCGCCGCTCGCGTAGGAAACCTCCGCAACAAACAAAAAAAAGTTGGAATCCGATCTTCCGTTTGGAGGATCGTAGAGAGGCTTCGAATGAGGACCACTCTACCTGCGAGCGAGCGAAATGCCTAGAACATATATAGCAGTAGCGGCCTTGATCCTCTTGTGCGCTTCCCCCAGTGTCCTGTCCGGCGCTGGGGCCCACCCCTTCTCCAGTCCCGACACTGTCGCCGGGCGTGGCGAAATCCACCCTGATTCCATTCCCGGTACGGTTGTTGGTCAGATCCAGAGTGAAGGGAATCCTGTTCCTTATGCCAGCGTCTCGGTCCGGGGTTCCGTCCGGGTTCTTGAGGCTAATGGAGAGGGCCGTTTCATCATCGATGACGTGGCACCCGGTGAGCAAGTACTTCTCGTCACCGCCATGGGATACGAGACCAAGGAGATCCCCTTCGAGTTGAGCCCCGGAGGAGTCGCCGAAGTGAGCCTCGAGCTGGCTACGGCTGCGATCGAGATGAACCCCATCGTGGTCACCGGAACGATGCGGGAGACCTTCATCTCCGAATCCCCGGTGAAGGTGGACGTAGTCAACGTCAGATACCTTCAGCGGAATACCACCAACAACCTCATGGAGGCCATCGAGGGCGTGAATGGGCTCTATACCCAGGTGGATTGCGCTGTCTGCTACACCAACAACATTCGCATCAACGGTATGGAGGGCCCCTATACCGCGGTCCTCATTGATGGTATGCCGATCATGAGCTCCTTGGCCACCGTGTACGGCCTGAACGGCATCAATCCTTCCATGATCGAGCAGATCGAGATTCTCAAGGGCCCGTCCTCGACGCTATATGGCTCCGAGGCCATGGGCGGGGTCGTCAACGTCATAACCAAGGATCTCCGATTCGCCCCACGGTACGCCGTGGATCTGAGGGGGCTGAGCACAGGCGAACGCGTGGTTGATTTCGCTCTGAATCCCGGTACGTCTGCGCTGAGAGGCTCGGTGAGCGGATCCGTCCAGTTTATGGATAAGTTCCTCGACGAAAACGGAGACAATTTCTCCGACATTCCCAAAAACAACACCGCCACGTTCTTCGGGAAGCTCTCCTACCGGCCCGATGGCGAGGAGGTATTTGGGCTGGCGGCCAAGTACTACTACGAGGATCGCTGGGGAGGAACCAGCGAATGGCGCAGCGAAGACCGAGGGAGCGGTGACATCTACGGCGAGTCCATCTACACCAATCGGGTGGAGCTCATCGGGAGCCTGAAGCCTGCGTGGATGAAGGATTGGAAGCTGGACTTTTCCTATGCTTGGCATGACCAGGACGCGGTCTATGGTGACACACCGTACATGGGCGAGTTCCATACTTACTTCGCGAACCTCACCCGAACCGGCTCTCTGGGGACCAACCACAACTACCTGGTAGGCCTCACCGCCCGGCACCTGGTTCACGACGACAACACCGTGGCCACCGAACAAAGCTACAACCGGTTCATTCCAGGCGTTTTCGCCCAGGACGAGTTTGCAGTGTCCCCGGAGTTCAGCGTGATGGGGGGAATGCGTCTGGACAATCACGAGAACCACGGGGTCATTGCCTCACCGCGACTCTCCCTCAAGCTGAGTCCCACCAAAGACGGGAAGACGACCTTCAGGATCAACGGCGGCACTGGTTTCCGGGTGGTGAACGCCTTCAGCGAAGACTTTGCAGGGATCGTTCACGGAGCCAGAGACGTGGTCATCGGGGATGAGCTGGATCCGGAGAAGTCCTGGAGCATCACCGGGAATTTCAACCAGGTGCTGGACTTCGGTGACAATCCCATGATGGTGGACGTCGACCTCTTCTACACCCGTTTCCAGAACCAGCTCGTGGCGGACTACGACATGGATCCGGACCTCATCGTGTTCCGGAACCTGGACGGGAAATCGGTCACCCGAGGCGTATCCCTCTCATTTAATCAGAACCTCAGCCACTTTGGGCTCCTCTATTCCGCAGGGATCACCTTCCAGGATGTGTACACGGTGGAGAGCGGCTTCAAAGAGGACCTGGAGTTCGCCCCTGATTTCAAGGGTGTCTGGTCGGTGGGTTACACCCTACCGATGGGCCTGACACTGGACTATACGGGCAATGTGGTGGGGCCAAAGAAGATGCCGGAGTACGATGCCCCCTTCGAGCGGGATCCGGAGTCGCCCACCTACACCGTTCACAATCTCCAGGGAACCATGGACCTGGGATCCGGGCGGGAGTTTTACCTTTCCGTCAAGAACCTCTTCAACTGGACCCAGGGGAGTCCGTTGGTGGATCCGTCCAATCCCTTTGGTGACAACTTTGACACGGCCTATATCTATGGGCCGGTCTACGGACGGTATTTCATGGCCGGTGTAAGACTGACAGCCGGTCGGTAGGAGTGAGGTTCCTTTGACCGGCGGTAGGCGAACCAGAGACAGCGGCCGGGGCCTGTCGGCCCTGGCCGCTGTTCTGGCCTTCGCAGGATTGGGCTGCATGAGCCCTGGTGCGGCAACCCCTTCCGGGGCTGGACCGGCTCTCGAGTTCGGTCCAAACACCCGGGTCCCAATCCCTTCAGATACCATTCTTGGCTCGCCGGACCTCCTCGTGTACGGGGAGGCCGATTACGAATGGCGGTTGGAGAGGCTGGATGGCTCCACCGTTTCCCTTTCCGCCTTCCAGGGCAAGGTGGTGTTCATCAACATGTGGGCCACCTGGTGTGGGCCCTGCATCCGAGAGTTGTCCAGCATCGAAGCCCTCATCAACTCCATGGCTGGATCCGAGGTTTCCTTCCTCCTGGTCTCCCCGGAGGAAGCCAGGTCGGTAGCCAGGTTCCTTCGCATCCACGACTACGACCTGCCCGTCTACCTCGAAGCCCAGGAGATGCCTTCGGCCTTCGGTTTGAAGGCCTTACCCACCACTTTCATTGTAGACAAAGTGGGCCGAATCGTCCTGAGGCACCGGGGCGCGGCCAACTGGGACCTCGATTCGGTCCGCCAGCTCCTCCAGGCTCTGGCGGCTTCCCACTAGTCACCCTCCAAAAGCCCACCCTGCGGTGGTACTGTAAGGCACCCTGTGGTGGTACCCTCCGCCTTTATCGGGGTACCAGGGAACTCAATTCCATTACTGCCGTAGGTCTGGATCTGAGAACCGGCTCTCGCTGTACCTCGGCAGGGGCAGTCGCGAGGAAAAGATGGCGGACGAACAAGCAGGTCGTGGGCCGTTTCCTATCCCGGAAGCACCGGGGCTGACAGCTGGAGAGATGGCCCAGATGTTGGCCGATGGGGAAGCTTTTCAGATCATGGACGTCCGAGCCCCGGAGCGTGTGGCCAACGGGAGGGTGGATCAGGTTCGTCCGGACCGATTCCACAACATCCGGGGTTCTGAGCTCATCAACATCAAGGATCCGTCTGCCACCGGCTTGGATCCAAGCGAACCTGTTGCCGTGGTGTGCGGCCACGGCATGGACTCAAAGATCATCGCGGTACACCTGGGGCGCTTGGGGTTTGACGCGAGGTCCCTGGTGGGAGGGATGGCGGCGTGGATGCGCCTCACCGTTCCCATCGATTTGGATCCTCCTGAAGGCTTGAATCGAATCGTACAGTTCGACCGAGTTGGGAAGGGCTGTCTCGGATACCTTCTGGTGAGTGATGGGGAGGCCCTCATCGTAGATCCGCCTTTGGCCTTGAAGGAATACCTGGAGGTTCTGGAAGAGACCGGGGCGAGGTTGGTCGGCGTGGCTGACACCCATGTCCACGCGGACTACGTCAGCGGTGGGCCCGGGTTGGCCAGGCACTTCAGGGTCCCGTATTACCTTCACGCCGCCGACGCCGTTTATCCCTATGACGGGACGCCCGGACGGATCGACTTTTTGTCTATATCCGACGGCGATGACATCAACCTCGGCCGGACGAATGTGAGTGTGATCCACACTCCCGGGCACACCGAGGGGAGTGTCTCCTTCCTGGTGGAAGGCCGAGTGGCTCTCACAGGAGACTTCCTCTTCGTAGAGTCCATCGGCCGACCCGACCTTGCTGGCCGGGAAGAAGAATGGTCGAAGCAACTTTGGGCATCGGTGGTCCGGGCCATCCGGGAATGGGATGACGGTGTGGCTGTTTATCCTGCCCACTACGCGGGGGAAGGCGAGCGGAGAATGGGGAAGGCCATCGGAGCTCCGTTCGGGGATCTGCTGGCTTCCAGCGAGTTGCTGAAGATCCAGGATCCTGAGGTGTTTTTTCACCAGATCCTCAGCCGAAAGGCTCCTTTCCCGGAAGCCTACAAAAAAATCAAAGCCATCAACGTAGGTTTGGCCCCTATTGTCGAGTCTGAGGTGGAGGTGCTGGAGGTGGGGCGAAACGAGTGCGCCTTGGGGGGCGCTGACTGATGCTCGAAAACACGGACACCCTCCTCTCCCTAGCCGAAATCGCCGCGGCTTTTGCGGGCTTCGCTGCCCTGGTCAGCGTGATCAGGCGGAAGAAAGGAGATCCGGAGGAGGCTGTCCATGATGTTCTGAGGCTCCGCCTGGTCATCTCCTCGAGCGTGGTAGGGGTAGCGGCGGCTTTGGTTCCTGTCGGCCTGGCGGGTTATGGCCTGGCGGTTTCATCGGTGTGGCGCGTGTCGAGCATGGCCTTCCTGGTCATGAGCTACGGCATAATCCTTTCATTTGTCACCGCATACAAACCGGTTCGCGGGGATTTCCCGCCGGACCGGTTGGCCGTGGCCGTTGCCACGTCTCTCGAGGTAGTAGAGCAGATCAGTCTGTTTGTGGTCCTCCTGGGCCTGTCGCTCGGGAACCCAGCGGCTCTTTATGTTACGGCACTGATCGCCAACATTTGCCAGGCTGGGTTTGTGTTCGTGCGGTTTATCGAGTCGGCCTTCCGATACGAACGCGGGTCGGACGGAGCCTAGGGGCCTGTAAGCAGGGAGTTAATCAGCCCGCATCGATTCGATGGGGTCCACCCTGGTCGCCCTTCCGGCGGGAATCCCACTGGCGAGCAGCCCGACTACTGCCAGACAGACCATCACTCCGCCCAGCACGGCTGGATCACGTGGACTGACGCCGAATAGCTGAGAAGAGATCACGCCTCCCAAAGCGAGGGCCCCCGAGAGGCCAAGGAGTAACCCTAGGCCGACCAGAATCGCTCCATCCTTTAACACCAACCCCCGGACGCTCCCTTTTGAGGCACCCAGTGCCATTCTGATTCCGACCTCCCGTACCCTCTGCTCGACCGAGTAAGCCAACACTCCATAGACCCCGACGGCTGCCAGGGAAAGGGCGACGATCCCGAAAATGGACAGGAGGAGCGTGCTGAAACGATCCCTGGCCAGGGCGCTGTCCACCACGTTCCCCATGGCTTGAAGGTTGGAGATGGGTAGGTCGGGACTCACCGAGGCGACGGCGCCGCGAACGCCGGACACCAGAGCGTTCGGATCTCCCTCCGTACGAACGGTGAAGACCATCCGGCGGATGGGGGCTTGTTGGTAGTTAAAGTACAGGGCCGGTTGGGCGTCCTGCTTCACACCTTCGTACCGAATGTCTTTCACAACTCCAACGACTTCCGCCTCTGAGACAAGGACCGCCCCGAGGGGCCCCCACCGGTATCCAGTGCCGGAAACGGTCTTTCCGAGAGGACTCTCATCCGGCCAATACCGGTCTGCGAGGGTTTGATTCACGACCACCACGCCGGGGACGTCCAGGCGGTCGAAAGAACCCAGCCCACGCCCTTCTATGATGGGAGTCCTCAGGGCTGAGAAAAACTCGGGGGTCACATGACGGAAGAAAGCCCTGGTCTCCTCGGCATCTACTGAAAGCCTATCATCGATGACGAACGGCTGGCTGTAGTCCAGGGTTTGGGTAAGGGGCAATTCCGACGTCGCACCGATCGTCTCCACTCCGGGCAGGGCCCGGATTCCGCTCAAGACGGCGTCGTATGTCTGAGCCACATCAGCGTCGGTTTCAGCCGCCGTTGGGCTGAGGTCCATCTCGAACGTGAGGACACCCCCTGGGTTGAATCCCATATCCGCGGAGCGGAGATCCAAGAAGCTCCTGGAAAGCAAGGCGGCTCCCACGGTCAGGATTGTGGCCAGGCCGAGCTGCCCGACCACAAAAGCGCCCTGAAGCCGGACCCGATGAGCTCCTCGTGTGCCCCGTGTGCCTTCTTTCAGCGGTGAGAAGACCCTACCCCGGAGGATCCGGAGCATAGGCGCCAGGCCAAAAAGAACACCAGTGAGCACCGTCACACCCACCGAGACGAGGAGAACGCTGGGGTTAAGAGTGGCTCGGGCCGTGTAAGGGAGCACATCCGGAGCGACAGATGGAAGGATCTGCAAGGCCAACGCGGCGCCGGCGACCCCCACCAGGGCACCTAGCCCGGCCAGCAGGAGGCTTTCCAAGACCAGCTGTTTCCCGATTCTCCCTCTGCTCGCGCCAAAAGCGGAACGGATAGCCACTTCCAGGCCCCTCGATTCCGCCCGAGAGAGAAGGAGGTTCGCCACGTTTGCACACGCGATGAGGAGAATCAGGGAGGTCGCGCCCAGGAGAATCCAGAGCGCCCGCCCTGTGTCTCCCACCAGATCCTTCCGAAGCGACACCATCCCGACTGCCCAACCGACATCTGCCGGATGGATCTCGGCGAGACGGAGGGCGATCCGGTTCATGTCCTCGGAAGCACGTTCTATGGGTACGCCGGTTCCCAATCTTCCCACAGCGCTCATCCATCTGGCATATCTGCTCTGGATCGTCATGGGCCAGTTCATGTTGATCCAAAGGTCCGTGCCTTCCGGGAAGGTGTGCTCCCGGCGGGCTACTCCGACGACCTCCAAGGCCTCCCCATCGATAACCAGGGTCCTGCCGACGATCTGCGGGTCCCCGCCGAACCTCTGTTCCCACAATCCCTGGGACAGGACCACCACCTGGGCGGAGCCGGACCCTTCTTCAGGAGTAAAGGTCCGCCCCATGAGGGAGGCTCCTCCCAGGACCTCGAAGAAATCCTCCGTTGTGTAGACAGCCGAAGCTCGGGTAGGTCCGCCGTCCAATTCCGTGATTGCCACTGGCGTTGGCCAATACGCCGCCATCCCATGGAAGGTCTCGTTCATCTCCCGCCAGTCCCCGAAGTCCTGGGGTGACACGAAATAGCGATCTTGGCCCTCAGAAGGGTTCTCTGTCCAAAGGACCACCAGGTTCTCCCCGTCCTGGAATGGGAGCGGATCGAGGAGGGTGGCTTGGACCACACTGTAAAGGGTCGTCACCGCCCCAATTCCCATGGCCAGGGTGAGAACGGAAACGGCGGTGAAGACGGGGCTTTTTCGCAGGACCCGGAGGCCAAAACGCAAATCGTTCAAAGTCCGCTCGAGGTATTCAGATGGAGGTTGCCGGCTCCACAGGAAAGAGGGCCCGGCCACCGCTCCAACTCTGGTTGTGGGTGTGATAGGTCCTTGATGTCGTCAGACAGCATAATGTTCCGTTTGGAACCAAATGGGGCTGCCCGGACCCGATCAACCGAGTACTTTCTTCCCTCATTCCTACCGTCCCCGGCGAAGATCAATGCATTGAAGGAGGTGACCCATGGCGAGATATCCTCGTGGCCTGACGGCGGTGGCGTTGATGCTGTCCTGGGGCGTGCCCACCGCGGCCCAGGAGTTCACCATCGAGGAAGTTCTCTCCGCCCCCATGCCCTCGAACCTGGTGGCGTCTCCCTCAGGGGGTGCATTCGCCTGGATTCAAACCGAGGAGGGTGTGCGGAATGTTTATGTCGCCACGGCCCCTGGGTACCAGGGAAAACAACTCACCACCTATTTCGAGGACGACGGGCACGGCCTCGGGGATCTGCAGTTCACGGTGGATGGGAGCTCCATCATTTTTTCCCGGGGCGGGGATCCAAATCGCCAGGGGCAGTTCCCGAACCCCCGGGGCTTCACCGAAGCTCAGCCTATCAGCTCTTTCATTATTCCGGTCGAGGGAGGGGAGCCCAGGCGGCTTCAGAATCGCAGAGCTCTGGTCCTGGCTCCCGATGGCACCACAGCGGTTTTTTCCCAGGACGGGGGGGTCCATCGCTTTCGCCTGGACGGTGAAGGGGAGCCAGAAAAGTTGTTCGAAGTCCGGAACGGTGCCGGGTCTCTGGCCTTCTCACCTGATGGGTCCATGATCGCGTTCGTTTCCCAAAGGGGCGACCACAGTTTCGTGGGGGTTTGGGTGGAGGGGGAACAAGAGATCCGATGGATGAGCCCCGGGCTCTGGTCGGATGGAATGCCGGCGTGGTCACCGGACGGGACTCAGATCGCATTCGGTCGCACCATGAACATACCTGGCCTTTGGCCGTTCGTGCCGGTGAGAGAGACGGTACCCTTCTCCATCCGCATCGCGGACGTAGCAACCGGGAAGAGCCGGGAAGTCTTCCGGGCTGACGAGGGCCGGGGGAGCGCCTTTCATGGATGGAATGGGAGCGCCCAGCTCTTTTGGGGTGCCGGCGGCCATCTCGTCTTTCCCTGGGAAAAGAGCGGCTGGCTTAATCTCTGGTCCGTTCCGGTTGGAGGGGGCGAGGCGATCTGCCTCACCCCAGGGGACCTTGAGGTTCAGTTCGGCTCCATCACTCCGGACAAGACGGAGATCCTCTTCGACTCGAACCAGGGGGACATCGACCGGAAGCACCTTTGGCGAGTTCCGGTGGACGGGAGCCGGAGTCCGGGGCCGTTGACGAGCGGCAGCGGAATCGAGTGGGCACCCGTCATGGACGGCGACGGGAGGATCGCATTCCTGGCCTCCGACGCCTCGATACCCGCCCATGCGGAGATCTTGTCTACCGAGGGCGCCCGCCGGGCGCTGGTAGACGGTTGGATGCCCGACGACTTCCCTGTGGAACACCTGGTGGAACCCGAGCAGGTCGTCTTCAGCGCAGCCGATGGGCTGATGATCCATGGCCAGCTGTTCCGTCCCAAGGGCCTGACCCCAGGTGAAAAACGTCCGGCTGCCATCTTCTTCCACGGTGGGTCCCGGCGGCAGATGCTCCTCGGGTTCCACCACCGCGGCTACTACCACAACACCTACGCTTTTAATCAATACCTCGCCAACAAGGGTTTTGTGGTGTTGTCAGTCAACTTCCGCTCGGGAATCGGGTATGGCCTGGATTTCCGTGAGGCCATCGACTACGGAGCCACCGGGGCCAGCGAGTTCAACGATGTCATGGGGGCTGGAGCCTACCTCAGGAGCCGGCCCGACGTGGACCCACACCGGATCGGCCTCTGGGGCGGCTCCTATGGAGGTTATCTGACGGCCCTTGGATTGGCTCGGGCATCGGATATGTTCGCGGCCGGGGTGGACCTTCATGGTGTCCACGACTGGAACGTGGTCATCAACGGGTTCAGGCCCGACTACGACAAAGGCCAGTGGGACGAGTTCTCGCAGCGAGCCTTCGAGTCCTCGCCCATGGCCGACCTGGATTCCTGGCGCTCGCCGGTCCTGCTCATCCACGGGGACGATGACCGGAACGTTCCGTTCAGCGAGTCGGTGGACCTGGCTTTCCACCTCTCCAGGCTGGGGATCTACTACGAGGAGCTGGTCTTCCCGGATGAGGTCCACGGATTCCTCCTCCACTCGAATTGGGTCGCTGCATTTGAGGCGGCCGACGACTTTTTTGAAAGGATGCTCCTGCAAAACCAGGCTCCAAGCCATACCAAAGCAAGGAAATAGCCTCAGATGCCGGGGACAGGGGACCCGACTCACCCTGTCCACAAGGACGCCTGAACCTTCCGGATGGAGGGGGGTTCAAGGTTGACCATGAAGAAACCCATCCTCGCATCTATCGCCATCGGTCTCTTCCTCTCCGTGGGGGGAGCCAGGGTCGAAGCCCAGACCGCTGTCCTCACCGGACGTGTTCTGGACGTGGAGACTCAAGTACCCCTGCCTGGCGCGGTGGTGAGGGTCCTGCCTCAGGGGATTCAGGTCCTCTCGGACGCAGAGGGCCGGTTTCGAATCAAGGGGGTTGCTCCTGGCATGGTTCAGCTCGAGGGCAGCACGCTGGGCTACTCCCCGAAGGTTGAAACCAGTGTCATGGCTCGTACCAGCCGGCCCACCTATGTCTCCTTGGAGTTGAGGCCAGCAGCCCTCGAACTTGAGGGGATCACGGTGGAGGCCGACGTATTCCAGGTCCGTGAAGATGCCCCAACCTCCACCCAGAGGCTGACCGAGGTGGAAATCCGCCGGACCCCCGGGGGGATCGGCGACATTTCTCGCTCCCTCCTTTCCCTACCGGGGGTCCTCGGCGGCGTGGATAACCGGAACGATCTCCTTGTCCGAGGAGGTGGGCCGGGGGAGAACGCATACTACCTGGACGGGATAAGGATTCCTCAGATCAACCACTTCGCTACTCAGGGCACTGCCGGGGGCGCCCTGGCCCTGGTGAACGCGGATTTTATCCAGGACGCGACCTTCTTCACGGGTGGGTTCCCGGTGAGCTACGGGGACGCACTCTCCAGCGTTCTCCTGATCAGGAACCGGCCTGGGACCGAAGAGGGGATCGCCGGAGACGTGACGCTGGGGGCCAGCGAAGCAGGAATCACTCTGGACGGCCCCCTGGGGGGTGAGGGCACCTGGCTGCTCAGCGTGCGGCGCTCCTACCTCCAGTTTCTCTTCGAGGCCCTGGATCTTCCCATCCGGCCGGATTATTGGGACGGGCAGCTCAGCGCGAGTTGGGAGCCAAGCCAGCGGGATCGGTTCACGTTCACGGGTATCGGCGCCATCGATGAGTTCGGCATCATCGAGCCCGGCCCGGACGCCGACTTCGAGAACAGGGAGATCTTTCAAAGCGTTCTGGACAACGACCAGAAGAGTTACACCGTCGGTAGCAGCTACCGTCGGTTGGTGGGTGACGGGGGGATTATCCGTCTCACGGGAAGCCGCTCCGTCACCGATTATCGCTTCTCGGACAAGGATTCAGAGGGCGAGGCGATCCTCACCAACGAGAGCCTGGAGTCGGAGACAAGAATCGGGGCCGAAGCGGAATGGAAGCTTGGTTCAAGCTCCCGCCTGAGCCTGGGGGGAGAGCTCGTCAGGGCCTCCATCGGTGCCCAGGTGTTCCAGAAGGCCCTCCCCGGGGGAATCCTCCAAGAGGACGTCCTTTTTGAGACGGAAAAAAGCTTCTGGAAACCGGCCCTATGGGGCCAGATCATATGGCGCCCCGGACGGCTCTCCGCCACGGCGGGCCTCAGGGTGGATGGGGTGACAGCTTTGGACGAGGGTTGGGCCTGGGGACCTAGAGGGAGCCTGAACTATTCGACGACGGCCGGGGTGGACCTCTCTTTGGCCGGAGGGATCTTCCATCAGGCACCGTCGAAGCTCGCCCTCAGTGTGGAGGAGGACGGTGTCCCCGCCAACGCCGGATTGGCCCAGCTCAGGAATTGGCAGCTCGTGGGAGGAGCTGATTGGAGGGCAAATCCCGGCCTCCGCTTGAGGATGGAAGGCTTCTACAAGAGCTACGACCAGATGCCTGTGCTGGCTTCTGATCCGCGTATCAACCTGGCGAACCTGGGCGACGACTACGGGTTTGTGGGTGGCGAGCCCCTCCTCCCCTCAGGGACCGGCAAGGCATATGGAGGAGAACTGTTCCTCCAGCAGAAACTCACGGGATCGCTTTTTCTCCTCGGCGCGTACACCCTGGCCTGGTCGGAGTACGCCGGAGAAGATGGGATCCTGAAGCCCTCGGCCTGGGACCGAAGGCACGCCCTGGACGTCACCGGGGGATACCGTCTCGGTGAGGCTTGGGAGATCGGGTCGAAGCTCAGAGTCTTGTCCGGGGTGGCGTACACCCCGTGGGACCTCGACGCAAGCGACCAGACGTACCCACTCACAGGACGGGGGGTACGGGACTGGACCATGGCGGGCTCGGAACGAGCTCCTGTTTACGTTCGTCTTGATTTACGGGTGGAGCGGGAGTGGTTCCTCCAGGGATGGGACGCTGTGGTCTACCTGGACTTCCAAAACGTGCTGAACAGGGAGAACCCGGTGGGCTTCAGCTACACCCAGGACCCGGCCTTCCCCGACCGCCTCAGGCCTATCGACAGCGTGGGCTTCCTTCCGACGTTTGGGTTCAGCGTGGAGTTTTAGGGGACCGGGTTAATCCCGACTCTCATCGTCTTCAAGGAGATCAATGTCCTCGAGGACCTGGTCTTCTTGCTCGAGTCCTCCAGCCTCCGAGATCTCTCCGGCCGGAGGCGCGCCATCCCGGTCTTTTTTCTTTTCCTTGAATCCGATGCGGTGGAACGGATTCAGAACGGACGTAGCTGTGTTTTTCAGGTGGGCTGAGACTCGTTTCAGGTACCGGAGGTATAGCGCCGCCGTGACCGCCCGCCCGGACTGCCCAGTTAGAACCTGGTCATTCCTCAGGAGTTGTAGGGCCCTTTCCACCCGGCCGGAGACGTTCTTGTGGTTCTTGAGAATCTTCCGAGCCAAGTCTACGTCGGACCCCTGCAGAGCCGGCACGATGTCCTCGAACATCCCATCAACCACCTCCTCGAGAGCGAGGAATTCCTCGTGTAACTCGCCTCCGTCGAAAGCTTCAGGGAGGGCGACGGCCAATTCGACGATGTTCTTCGTGTAATCACCGATCCGCTCGATGTCGATGACGATGGCCGTGATCACCAATCCCATATTGATGTCCGGGTTGGGAGACACGGTGAAGTGTGTGAGAATCTTCCGGCGAACGCTCCTCTCGTACTTGTTGAGCTGCTGGTCCCGTTCATAGATGTCGGCCACCATGATGCCCTTCTGGTGAAGGGCAGCCACGGCATCCCGGTGCATGGCGTGGGAGGCCTTGAGCATGAGGAGAGCTTCTTCGAAGGCCTCCTGGTGGAGCCCACTCGTTTTGAAAGCGGTCAGAAGTCTTTTCCACATGGCTTTTCGAGCCTCCCGGCGCTGCTAAAGGAGAAAAATGTAAAGAAGGGGAAGGAAGATCATCGACATGTATAGGCCGATGACGGCTGCAGAGTTGCGCTTCGAACGCGCCGCGACCTTACCGGCTTTGGTGGCGAGCCAAATCGGGATCGCTTTCAGTGGATAGTAAATCGCGATGCCCAGGAGATTAAAAGACAGGTGTGCCAAGGCTACGATCACCGCAGCGGGGCTTGCCAGGGAGAATGACGCCAGCAGAGCTGTGACAGTCGTTCCCACGTTCGCACCGAGTGTATAAGGAAAGATCTGGCGAACATTCAGGACACCCGTCCCGGCGAGCGGAACAATGAGCGAAGTAGTTGCGGAGCTGCTTTGGACCGACGCCGTAGCCACCAACCCCAAGCCAAAGCTGGCCGCGTCGTTCCGGAACAAAACCCGGCTGAATAGACTCTCGAGACGACTGAGGATCGCACCCCTCATCACCTTCATCATTTGCTGAAGGGCGAGGAAGAGGCCGGCCAGAGCCAGGATGGTCAGGGGGATCGTGTAAGGCACCGCATCGGTAACCAGTTCCGTGAGTGGCTTCACCACCGCCTTCAACGGGCTCGCCAACTCCATCCCGCCGGCACCTTCGAAGGCTCCTTGAAGCCACCTGGCCGTACGCTCGACAGGATGAAAGGCGATTTCGATTGGCAGGATGGTGATTGCCGCCAACACGTTGAAGAAGTCATGGACTGTGGAAGCAGCAAACGCCCGCTCGAACTCGGTTGGGCGCGTCACGTGCCCCATGGAGACCAGGGTGTTGGTGGTGGTGGTCCCGATGTTGGCCCCCATGATCACCGGCACGGCTAGCTCAATTGGAAGCTGCTGCCCCGCCACCAGGCCCACGACGATGGTTGTGGTCGTGGATGAGCTCTGGATGATCCCTGTGGCAACAAATCCGAGAAGGAGCCCAGCTACCGGGTCGGACACCCTCTCGATCAGGTATTCGGCAAACCCTCCTCCGGCCATCTTGAATGCCGAACTCAGGAGCTCGATGCTCACGAAGAACAGATAGAGCAGAGCAAAAAAGTACGCGGCTTTCAGGACGGACCGAAGGAGGGGCGGCGAGTGGGAGGTGTCTTCTTGGCCGGGGAATGTCGCCAAGTTCCAGTATCCTCGGAGGGGGTAGGTAAAGGCCGTAGACGAACTCGAGCGCTGAGAAGTTACACTTCTGTGACAATCCCGCCAGCGGCGAAAAAAAAGGGCCGGGAATCACCCGGCCCCTTTCTTCTTCCTGTCTTCTTGTCCGTCCGTGACCTCAGGTCGAAGGGCGGAGTAGAGGCACTGCCCTAGCCGTCGCCCCCTCCCAAGGGGAAGGAGATACCGGCCATGAAGCCGAAGAAGCTCGTGTCGCCATCGTCAAACATGGCGTGCATGTAGCGGCCCTCGAACCACCCGTTGATGCTACCCAAGGGGAATCCGTAGCCGGCACCGCCACCAAAACCGAAGCCGGTCTCCGACCCTTCTTCGAAGGTGTCCGATTTGTAGTCGTGAACCAGGAACCCGGCTTGGCCGAAGGCATAGAATCCGGCCTCATCCTCTTCAGCGGCGTCAAACAGTAGGCCTCCCATGGCCCCGTAGACGTTCGTCTTGTCGCCTTCCATCTCGTGGCCGTTGCTCCCGAAGTGCCCTTCAGCAAAGATGGACATGGGACCATCGGAGAGTGGGAAGCTCACACCTCCAATGGTCAGCCACCCGGTGTTCGCACCGTCACCGTCTCCAAAATCAGAGTAGTCGCCAGTCGGGAACGTGACTCCGGCGCCGAGAAAAGCGCCCTGGGCCGAAACCTGAGTCGGAAGCATAAAGGACAGGACTGCGAGGAGCGCCACAGAAAAGACGGCACACTTCCGCATAAGGTACCTCCTGTATGGGGGAAACTGGGACCGTTCCCCGCCCAGCCGCGGGAGATCCCGAAACAAGCGTTTCCTATATGCAAAGAATTTTTTTAAACGTCAACGATTTTTTTCAGAAACTGTTTCCGGCCAGATCCACCTACCGCACCAGAATACCGGCAGAAAACCTGGCCTGAACGGATCCGAGGGGTTTTCTTTCTTTGAATGAATGGCCTTCTGCGTTCCCCCTCAGGCAGATCAGACCGGCCAGAATCCGGGACCGAACAACCTTCGAAGAAACGACGGATCATCCGGGTTTTTGGTGGCGGATTGGCCGCCGTGTATTTGGTCCTGTTCACCTTTCATTTGACCAAACCGCTCCCTGCTGGGGTTTCAGTCGAGGGTCCGGCTCGCTCGGCCGACGGGATGGAATTCCTCTACGATTTGACCTACCAGGCTGGAGGTGAGCGTAAGGTCGAGCAGATGATCTTCGACCACGTCTTTTCCATGATCGAGGACGCGGAAGAGTTCGTGGTCATCGACATGTTTTTATTCAGGGGAGATGCGGGAGAGGACAAACAAGATTCGGATCCAGAGGACCAAGACCAGTCGAATGTTCTGCCGCTGGCCAGCGAGCTCACCGACGCCCTGGTGAAGAAGAAGAGGCACGATCCGGACTTGAAGGTTTGGTTCATCACCGATGAGCTAAACAACTTCTACGGGGCCTATACCAGTCGAGAGATCGAGCGCCTTATCGGGGCCGGCATCGAGGTCATCCCCACCCGGATGGAGCGCCTCCGAGATTCCAATCCCGTCTTCTCGGCGGCATGGCGGGTGCTATTCAGGTGGCTCGGTACCGGTGGGCCGGGGTGGCTCCCCGATTTCATAAACAAGTCCGGCCAGAGGGTCACGGTCAGGTCGTATTTGAAGATGCTCAACTTCAAGGCGAACCATCGTAAGCTGATCGTCACGGAGAACGGGTGTCTGATCACCTCGGCAAATCCTCACGATGCCAGCGGCCTCCACTCGAACATCGGGTTTACCGGGAGGGGCTCGATTTGTGGAGACTTCTTGGCGGGGGAGCGGGCGGTGGCGGTTCTTTCCGGGGGCAGTGTCGAAGGGTGGCCCGAGCTGGTCGGCGGGTGGCCCGAACTCAAGGCTCAGGAAGCCAACTCGAATGGGGGCACCGTTCAGCTTCTGACAGAAGGTAAGATCCGGGAGGCCCTTCTTGCCGACCTGGCGGCCGCTGGAGCGGGGGACCGGATCGATCTCGCCATGTTCTACCTATCGGAGCGGAAGGTGGTGGAGGGTTTGTTGGCCGCCGATGCGCGAGGGGCCTCGGTCCGCCTCATTCTGGATCTAAACAGGGACGCCTTCGGCCACGATAAGAACGGCATCCCGAATCGGCCGGTCGCCAGGGAGCTGGTGACAAAATCCGACGGTAGGATCCAGGTGAAGTGGTACGATACCCGGGGAGAGCAGTTCCACACCAAGCTCGTGAGGGTGGCTCGGGCTGACAGCGTGATGATTCTTGGTGGGTCCGCCAACCTGACCCGGAGGAATATCAGCGACTACAACCTCGAAGCAGACCTCCGCTTCGCCGTTCCGAAGGACGCCCCCCTCGCTCAGGCGGTGGGCGGCTACCTTGAGAAGCTCTTCCTCAACCAGGGCGGGGATTTCACCCTACCGTTCGAAGCCCGCCGGGACAACTCCCGGTTCAAGCGAGTCCTCTACCGCGTGCAGGAGTTCACCGGCCTTTGCACCTTCTGAGGTTGGGCTGTGAGGCCGTTGTCCGGTCACCTCCCGAAGCCGCCGTCTCAACCTTCCCCCCGGCGGGCCTCCCGATCACATCAGCTGCTTGAAGAAGTCGTTCCCCTTGTCGTCCACCAGGATAAACGCGGGGAAGTCCTCGACCTCGATGCGGTAGATGGCCTCCATTCCCAGCTCAGGGTACTCCAGGAGCTCGACCTTCTTGATGTTTTCCTTCGCCAGGACAGCCGCCGGCCCCCCGATGGACCCCAGGTAGAACCCCCCGTGCCTCTGGCATGCGTCGGTGACCTGCTGACTCCGGTTCCCTTTGGCGATCATGATCATCGAGCCGCCATGAGACTGAAACAGCTCCACGTAGGAATCCATCCTGCCCGCCGTGGTCGGGCCGAAGGAACCCGAAGGCATGCCTTTCGGAGTCTTGGCTGGCCCGGCGTAATAGATCGGATGATCCTTCAGGTACTGGGGTATCTCTTCCCCGGCGTCCAAACGCTCCTTGATCTTTGCGTGGGCGATGTCCCGCCCCACGATCAGGGTGCCGGTGAGGGAGAGGCGTGTCTTCACCGGGTACTGGGTGAGCTCGGCCAAGACCTCGGCCATGGGGCGGTTGAGGTCCACGGCCACCACCCCCTCCTCCTTCCGGCCCCGGAACTCCTCGGGGATGAATCGGCCCGGCTCCCTCTCAAGCTCCTCGATCCAAAGACCTTCACGGTTGATCTTGGCCTTGACATTTCGGTGAGCGGAGCAGGAAACGCCCATACCCACGGGGCAGGAAGCGCCGTGGCGAGGGAGGCGGACCACCCGGACGTCCAGGGCAAAGTGTTTTCCACCGAACTGTGCCCCGATTCCAGTTTCCTGGGCCGCTTTGAGGAGCTCAGCCTCCAACTCCACGTCCCTGAACGCTTGACCCGACTCATTCCCTTCTGTCGGAAGTCCATCTAAGTAGTGGGTGCTGGCCAGTTTTATGGTCTTGAGGTTCGCTTCCGCCGAGGTCCCACCGATCACGAATGCAAGGTGATAAGGAGGGCAGGCCGCCGTCCCCAGCGTCTTCATCTTTTCGGTCAGGAATGGGACCAGGCGCTCCGGGTTCAGCAGGGCTTTTGTTTCCTGGAACAGGTAGGTCTTGTTGGCCGAACCACCACCTTTGGCCACAAAGAGGAACTTGTACTCCATCCCCGACGTGGCGTGAAGATCGATCTGGGCTGGGAGGTTGTTCCCTGAGTTTTTCTCCTCGTACATGGAGAGGGGGATCGTCTGCGAGTAACGGAGATTCTCCTCGGTGTAGGTTTGGAAAACCCCCCGAGAAAGGGCTTCCTCGTCTCCTCCTCCTGTCCACACCTGCTGCCCTTTCTTTCCGTAGATCGTTGCGGTTCCGGTGTCCTGACAAAATGGGAGCATCCCCTCGGCAGCCACCTCGGCGTTCCTCAACATGGCCATGGCCACTCCCCGATCGTTTGGGCTGGCCTCTGGGTCGGCCAGGATGCTGGCCACCTGTTCGAGGTGTGCTGGCCGGAGAAGGAAGGAAACGTCCCGCATGGCTTCTCTGGCCAGGGTTTTCAGCCCCTCCGGGGTGACCTTCAAAACCTCCTTGCCATCGAATTCCTCGACGGACACGTGCTCCGACGAGAGGTGACGGTAGGTGGTATCGTCTTCGGCGATGGGGAAGGGGTCCTGATATAAAAACTCTGCCATGGTATCGGCTCCTTTTGCGAACGTCCTGCCTTTATGGTCTCGGGGCCTGCTGGCCCTCATGTTCTGGGCTAGATGCGTGTCTAGATGTCGTAGTACCTGGCCACTTCCCATGGATGCGGAACCACCCGCATGTCTTCGATGTCTTTTCTCTTGGTCGCGATCCACTCATCCAGCAGGTAATCTGGGAAGACGCCATCCCGGGTCAGGTATTCCCGGTCGGTCTCCAGGGCGTCCAGGGCTTCACCCAGAGACTCCGGGAAAGACCGGATTCGAGCGAGCTCCCCTTCCGGGAGCTCGTAGAGGTTTTTCTCGTACGGCCCGAAACCTTCCTCGGTAGGATCGAGCTTTCTGCGGATTCCGTCCAAGCCGGCCAGCATGATGCCGGCGAAGGCCATGTACGGGTTACAGGTCGCATCGATGGTCCGGAACTCGAACCGCCTCTCGGCAGCGTCCTTCACGTATCCTGGGATCCGTATCGCCGCCGACCGGTTTCCTTCAGCGAAAACCGCTTTCACCGGGGCTTCGTAACCCGGGACCAGACGGCGGTAGGAGTTGGTCGTGGGGTTCGTGAGAGCCAGAAGAGACGGGGCGTGGTCGAGGATCCCGGCGATGTATTGAAGGGCGGTCCGGCTCAGATGGTACAGGCCGTCGTCGTCATGGAAGACGTTGATTCCCCCTTTGGTGAGGAAATGGTGGACATGCATACCATTTCCCGGCTCCTCGGAGAAAAGCTTGGGGAGGAAGGTGATGATCTTGTCCCGTTTGTTGGCGATGCGGTGAGCAAGCATTTTCGCAAGGACGGTTCCGTCCGCCATCTCCTCGATGGGAGAGAGGTTGAACTCGATCTCGGCCTGGGAGCTTCCCACTTCGTGGTGATGGTATTTGACGTCCAGCCCCAAGGCTCGGTAGACCGAGACGATCTCACTGCGGATGGAGAAGAGATGGTCGTTGGGCTCCGCTCGGAAATACCCCCTTTTTGGGGCAATGCGGTAGAGCTCTTCACCCCCGGGGGGGCTGACCATTTCCGACGTTTCCACGCGGAAGGACTGTTCCCTCGGGGTCCTGACGCTGAACAGCTGATCGATTACGTGGAACTCCAGCTCCACCCCGACCTTCGCCGCGTCGGCTATCCCTTCCGCCTCGAGGATATCCAGGGTCTTTGGCACGAGGTGCCGCAGGTCCTGCGTGAACCGGGCGCTGGAGTCGACCTCCAACATGTTGCAGAAAAAGCAGAGGACCCGATGTTCATCGTCCACCGGGTCCCGGAACGCGTAGTTGAGGTCTGGTTTGAGAACCTTGTCCGAACGGTCCACTTCGGCGAAGCCGAAGTTCGAAGCGTCGAAACCGATCCCCCGCTCCATGATTTTTTCGGAGAAGGTCTCCGCCGGAATGGAGACGGAGCGAAGTCGGCCGTCGATGTCCCCAAGGAAAAAGTTGACAAAATCTATCTCATGATCGGAGATGAAACCCTTCACCTCCGACACATTTTTGAAGGAGAGCATGGCACCTCCAAGAGTCCAGTAGTGCTGGAAGCCCAACGGCGACCATGCGCCGAGGCACCCCATTCGGGGGAGGGAGGATACTGCCGGGGCGGGCTAGAAGGCCAGAGGGGTGTTGAGGAAACGGGGCCTTTCCTCAACACCCCTCCAGTGTCTTCTCCATCTTCACGACGGGGATTTTAACCCCCTTTCTGACTCGTGCGTGGCGCTGGACTTCCGTCCACCCGTGTTTGGCGTAAAAACCTACCGCATTCAGGGAGGAGTCCAGCCACATTCGGTCCAGCCCTGCCAGCCGTCCTTTCTCCTCCGCAAACCCCAGGAGGAAGGAACCGAGTCCCAAACCGTGACCCCAGGGGGCTACGTATACCGAGTCGATCTCCGTGGTCGCCAGGTCGAAGGCCAGGAAGGCGGCAATGCGTCCGTCGGGGAGCTCGGCGACATAGAACTCCATTCGCTCAATGTTCTTGGGAAAGTTCTCCGGGTTGAAGGCATCCACCCATACTTCCACGACCTCAGGTTCGTACGCCTCGGCGGTGCCTTCCCGAATGGCCGTCGTATGAATCCGGTGGACGTCGTCGACGTCCGACGGTTTGGCTATCCGTATGGTAAAAGGGCGATCCATCGTCCTTTACCCTTTAGCTTTATGCCAGGCTGCCAACACTTCCCGCTCCCGGACCGGGGCTATCCCGACCTGCATGTTCATTCTCTCCTCTTCCGGCCTGGCCTGGTGGAACTGGAGGGTGTCCAGGGCAGTGTCGGCCAGAGGCCGGAAGGTGAGCCCGGCGGCCACCGCCCGTTCAACGCTGACGAACGAGATGGGGTCGTTGGGGATCCAGGCGGGCATGTCCGACCAGGGCCGCACCTCCTGCTCCTGGAGAAACCCGAAGGGGACCCAGGTGAAGGAGACTGGCGTTGAGGTGATGGCACGGATCCCATAAAGCATCTCGGACATGGACATCCTCGTGCCGGGGCCCGTGGCGTTGAAGACCCCAAAAGTGCCGGCCTCGGCCAGGCGGACGATCCATTCGGTCAGATCCCTGACATCGATGATCTGGGTGGGGTCTGATCCGTCGCTCGGCGCCAGGACCTCACCTCCCTTCTCGATCCTCACCGGCCAGTATGTGAACCGGTCAGTTGGATCACCGGGGCCAACGATCAGGCCCGGCCGAACGACGGTGGCCCTGCCAGGGAACGCAGCCTCTGACGCTTGTTCACCGAGGGTCTTGGAAAGGCCATATGGAGCCTCCTGACCCTCCTCAAAATCGGCGGGTTTTTCGAAGAGGGGGGACTCTTCGTCCACCACAGGTTCTTTCAGAGGATACGACACGCCCTCCAGGTCCATGGCCGCTACCGAAAAAGCGGAGATGGAGGAGACGAAGAGGTACTGATCCGCCGAGTCCTTGAGGAGGTCCGTGCTGAGCTCCACCCATCGGTAGTCACGGGCATTATTGTCCAGAATGACGTCCCAGCTTCTCCCCTCCAAGGCCGTGAGGTCTCCGGTCCGGTCCCCGATGAGGCGCTCGACGTCCGGAATGTCGGCTTCGGACCGGCCCCGAGTGAAGATGGTGACCTCGTGTCCTCGCTCCACCGCATACTTGACCATATGCGGCCCGATGAAACCGGTTCCCCCGAGAATCAAAAGGCGTTTCGGAGCTCCGGAATACGTGTCCGCTTCCGGGGCCTGTGGGGCCGGAGATGAAGTTGATAGCCCGGAAACCGTTTTTGCCGATCCCGGTTGGGTACCCAGGGCCAGGCCGCCCCCGACGACGCAGGCTCCCTTGAGGAAATCTCTTCGATCAAGTGACATGACGGTCCTCTGGTTGAATGAAGGGTGGCGTCCGGCTTTGTTCCCCCGGTGCTTCAGGCCTCCTCGACCCACCCGTGGGAGGCGGTTAGAGGCGCCGAAACATGGATCGCCTCTACCCCCTCGCTGCTTGCCGGGTCCAGGCGGTGCACACTGCGGTGCGGCCGGCGGCTCGGCGGGGGAGGGCGCCCTGAAGGTCGAGCTCAGGATCCGGGGTCGCGCCGGGCCTCTGCGGCTCAGTCGGACTGGCTCAAACCATCGACTATGCGCCGAACACCTTAGGCTAAATCGAACCGGTCGAGGTTCATGACCTTGTCCCAGGCCGCCACGAAGTCACGGACGAAGGTCTTTTCCGCATCGTCACATCCGTAGACCTCGGCCACCGCCCGGAGCTGTGAATTCGATCCGAAAACGAGGTCCACTCGGGTGCCGGTCCACTTCACGTCGCCCGTGGCACGGTCGCGCCCCTCGAAGACGTCCTCGTTGCCCGAGGTCGCCTTCCACTCCGTGTCCATGTCGAGGAGGTTCACGAAGAAGTCGTTGGTGAGGGTCCCTGGACGGTCGGTAAACACGCCGTGCTTCTCGGGTCCGGAGTTTGTGTCCAGTACGCGCATTCCGCCCACGAGGGCCGTCATCTCGGGCACCGTGAGCGTCATGAGTTGTGCACGGTCCACCAACAGTTCCTCAGACGTGACGCTGTATGCGCCTTTGGTATAGTTGCGGAACCCGTCGGCGGCGGGCTCCAGGACCGCGAACGACTCTACGAGAGTTTCTTCCTGCGAGGCGTCCATGCGCCCTGGTGTGAAGGGAACTTCTACGTCGTGCCCGCCGTCTTTCGCGGCTTGCTCCACCCCCGCGCAACCACCCAGGACGATCAGGTCGGCCAGAGAGACCTTCTTTCCGCCGGCCTGAGCCCCGTTGAACTCCTTTTGGATCGACTCAAGGGTATCAAGCACTTTGGCCAGCCGATCCGGCCGGTTCACCTCCCAATCCTTCTGTGGGGTGAGTCGTACTCGGGCACCGTTCGCGCCACCGCGTTTGTCGGAGCCTCTGAATGTCGCCGCCGATGCCCACGCGGCGGAAACCAGGTCTGGGATGGAAGCTCCAGACGCTAGGACCTTCTTTTTTAGCTCGGCGATGTCCTGGGCGTCGATGAGGTCATGATCGACATCGGGGATGGGATCCTGCCAAATGAGCACCTCGTCAGGCACCTCCGGTCCGAGGTAGCGGGAGCGGGGGCCCATGTCCCGGTGCGTCAGCTTGAACCAGGCCCGGGCGAACGCTCTCGCGAGCTCGTCCGGATTTTCGAGGAACCGTTTTGCGATGGGTTGATAGATGGGATCCATCCGAAGGGCCAGGTCCGCCGTGGTCATGATGGGTGCATGGCGCTTCGACGGGTCGTGGGCGTCCGGCACCGCGTTGGCCGCCGCTGGATCTGTGGGGACCCACTGCCAGGCGCCCGCTGGGCTTTTCACCAGATCCCAGTCGTAGCCGAATAGGGTCTCGAGGTAGGTGTTGTCCCACTTCACCGGGGTGGGAGTCCATGCTCCTTCGATGCCGCTGGTGATGGCGTCGCCGGCCTTCCCACTCCCGAAGCTACTTATCCACCCCAGACCTTGCTCCTCAATTCCCGCGCCTTCGGGCTCAGCACCCACGAGGGCGGCGTCACCGGCTCCATGGCACTTCCCGAAGGTGTGGCCACCGGCAACGAGGGCGACGGTTTCCTCGTCGTTCATGGCCATCCGGGCGAAGGTCTCTCGAATGTCCCGGCCCGAGGCCACGGCGCTGGGCTCCCCGTTTGGGCCTTCCGGGTTTACGTAGATAAGGCCCATCTGGACAGCCGCCAGCGGGTTCTCGAGGTCCCGATCGCCGCTGTAGCGCCTATCCTCGAGCCACTCCGTCTCGGTTCCCCAGTAGATGTCCGCCTCGGGTTCCCAGACGTCCTCTCGACCACCCGCAAAGCCGAAGGTCTCGAAACCCATCGATTCGAGGGCGCAGTTGCCGGCGAGGATCATCAGGTCGGCCCACGAGATCTTCCTACCGTACTTTTGCTTGATCGGCCAAAGGAGCCGGCGCGCTTTGTCGAGGTTGGCGTTGTCCGGCCAGCTGTTGAGGGGTGCGAACCTTTGCGTGCCGGACCCTGCTCCTCCGCGACCGTCCCCAGTGCGGTAGGTGCCGGCGCTGTGCCAGGCCATCCGAATAAAAAGCGGGCCGTAGTGGCCGTAATCGGCCGGCCACCAGTTCTGGGAGTCTGTCATCAACTCGAAGAGGTCCTTCTTCAAGGCCTCGAGGTCGAGCGTCTTGAACTCCTCCGCGTAGTTGAACGTCTCTCCCATGGGATCGGACTCGGGTGAGTTCTGGCGAAGGATCCCCAGGTCCAGTTGATTCGGCCACCAGTCACGGTTGGACGTGCCGCCGGCCTTCGCAGAAACGGGCGCCCCGTGCGTGACCGGGCATTTGCCGTCACTTCCCCCAGTGCTCTCGTCCATGATTACCTCCATTATCGCTTGTTTTGATTGATTCATCTGACCATAGCAGGCCGGCCTCCCGACCGAAAGAAGGGCCCGGTTTAGATCCACCTACCCGCCAACCACCAACCTCCCCAGGCCATTCCGGCCCCCACGACGCCGTCAATTGCGTAGTGTTCGCCCAAATAGGTGATGGCCAAGAGCATGATCAGTCCGTAAACCCAGGCGGTCCACCTTGTCTTCGGGTTGTGGCTGGCCATGGCAATCATGGCCAGGACGGTGAGGCCTTGGTGGACCGAGGGCATGGCCGCTACATCGTTGGCCGAGGCCGCGTAGCCCCCTGCCGTCAAAGTGGGTGAGGTCGCAGTGAGGACGGCGATGCCGATTCTATCCATCTCAGGAATCAGCCCCTGCTCCGAGGCCATCCACGGGGGTGCGGTTGGGAGAAGGAAATGGATCACCAGGGCACCGCCGAATAGGAGACAGGCGGCTGCCACATAGCGCGGAAAAGGCCCGCCCTTCCTCCAGAGGTACACCACGACCACTTGGGGCGTGATGAAAAAAGAGATGTAAACCGCCGTCAGGATGGCGTCCAGAATGCCCCACCGGTTCAGAAGTCCGTCCTGGAGATTGGCCTGGAGCCAGGTCGTCGGAACCCCAATCAACCCTCCCAGCGTCTCCATTTGAATGACATAGAGGTAGTAGGGATTCGGGTTCACCATGGGCCCCATCCGAGCCCTCAGGTCAGCAAATAGAGCAAAACCCACCAACATGCCGATCCAGATGAGCCAGTCTCTGCGGGATCCGGCGCCGGCCGCCCAAAACGCGGCCCCGGCCATCAGACACATGGCGGTGAAGAACCACGAGCTCTGAATGAGGACCATCCCGACCAGAACAAACGAGAGGCCGATTCGAATACCTTTTTCAGCAGGGGTGACTCCCACAGGAGTGACTTCGGCGGGAGCGACTTCCGCAGGAGCGACTTCCGCAGGAGTGGTTATTCTGGACAAAGTCTTATCCTTGGCCTGCGAAGTAGGCATCTAAACCTGCCGCGATGGCCCGAGCCATCCTCATCTGTCCCTCCTCACTTGCGATGAACTCTTCCCCATCGGGCTGAGTGATCACGACCATCTCCACGGTAACGACAGGGATTCCCGAGAAGATCGAACCCGTGAGGGCGCCTTGCCGGGCTCCCACCGCCGTCTTTGAGTCGCCTTTGATCCCCAGGTCCGGCCAGTCCGGCCCCAACGCTTCGATCATGGCCGGGTGGAAGGCCTCAGCGAACGCCTGGCTCCCGGCGATGACCTCCTGGCTGGGCCCCGTGACTCCCCACCGCGTGCCTTGTCGGTCCGGGGCGAAGGTAGCGGTTCCCCGGTGGCTCCCGGCGTCACAATGGAGGCGCACCATGACGTCGGCATTCAGAAAAGTTCCGATCTCGGCTCGATGCCGGTTTGTTACAACTTCCTCTTCAACCAGCTTGGTCATGACCACCTCGTAGCCGGCCTCTTCCAAGAGCACCTTGAGCCTCTGGCCAACCGCCCAGTTTACCTGGATTTCGGTAGCCCCGTTGGGTCCGGAAGCGCCTTGGCTGGTCTCCGATGGGTGCCCTGGATCGATGGCCACCCGGAAGGCGCCTGGGTCTGATCCCGCCGAGCAACCAGCGGCGCTAAGTCCTAAGAGTATGAACGGGATCAACATACCCGAACGGGTCCGATTGTTTTTTTTGAAGCGACGGCACAAGTCCTCCCGAACGCATGCATCTCCCCTGGATTCCGGACTGGGTCCATGGACCGATTCGGTTCGAGGCCTGCCCGGCGAACCCCGAGAAAGTACATCTTTCCTGTCACCCCTGGCGACTTCCTTCTGGGCGCGATAGCCTGAGCGCGGAACAGCCCAGTCGGTCGCGAGCCAGGAGAGACGAAGTGAGCGGTGTCTTTGGTGTGGTTTCAAGAGAGGACTGTGTTCCTGACCTTTTTTACGGTACCGACTACCACTCCCACCTGGGCACTGTCAGAGGAGGGATGGCCGTAAAAAATGGCGAGGGGTTCTCCCGGTTCATCCACGACATCTCCAACGCACAATTCAGAAGCAAGTTCGAGGACGACCTTCCCAAACTCGATGGCCACATGGGTATCGGGGTGATCAGCGACTATGAGGACCAGCCTCTCCTGATCAACTCCCATCATGGGGCTTACGCCATCGTCACGGTGGGGAAGGTGGACAACCTCGACGATCTCGTCCAAGCGGCTCTTGGCAAAAACGGGGTCCACTTTTCGGAGATGACCGGAAGCGAGGTGAACCCGACCCAGCTGGTGGCTCACCTCATCGACCAAGGGAGAACTTTCAAAGAGGGGATCGAACATGCCCAGGAGCAGATCGAAGGCTCATGCTCGATCCTGATCCTCACGAATGAGGAGATCTACGCAGCGAGGGACAAACTGGGCCGCACACCCCTGACTTTCGGGGAGAAGGACGGGGCTCGAGCGGTGACCTTCGAGACCTGCGCGCTCCCGAATTTGGGCTATGAAATCACGCGCTACCTGGGACCCGGAGAGATCGTGCGATTCGGCCCGGACGGCGTGGAGCAGGTGAAGGCCCCGGGGGACCAGATGCAGATCTGTGCGTTCCTATGGGTTTATTATGGCTATCCCGCTTCGAGCTACGAGGGGGTGAACGTGGAGTCGGTCCGCTATAAGTGCGGCCGGACTCTGGCGAGGCGTGACGACGTGGAAGTGGACCTGGTGGCGGGTATCCCAGACTCCGGGGTAGGGCACGCCATCGGGTATGCCAACCAGGCTCAGATACCCTACCGGCGGCCTTTCGTGAAATACACGCCCACCTGGCCACGGAGCTTCATGCCCCAGGACCAGCGGGTCAGGGATCTGGTTGCGAAGATGAAACTGATCCCCATTCCGGACCTCATCGGCGGGAACCGGCTCCTCTTTTGTGAAGACTCCATCGTCCGGGGCACGCAGCTCCAGGACATCATCAAGAGGATCTTCGACTACGGGGCCGAAGAGGTGCACATGCGCCCCGCCTGCCCTCCCCTTATTTACGGGTGCAAATACCTGAACTTTTCCCGCTCCCGGTCGGAGTTGGACCTGGCCGGACGCCGCTCCGTTCATGAGTTGGAGGGTGGGGAGCCGGAAGACCTGGCGAAATACGCGGACCCGGACGGGGAGCCCTACCGTGCCATGGTGGAGGGGATCCGGGACCGACTGGGCCTCACCACCCTTCGGTATCAGCGCCTGGACGATCTGATCTCAGCCATCGGGCTACCGAAGGAGAAGGTGTGCACCTACTGCTGGGACGGGATCGAGGGTACCGATTGTCGGCTCGACCTTTAGGGGGATCCAAAGCCGTTTTTTTCCCTGGATTTCCTGGAGCATATCCACCCAAAGTGCCCCAAAAGGCCCTTTTCGGCGTGTTCTAACACACCTCATACGCCTTCCTTACAGCTTTCTCTTTCAAAGAAACATATGTTTCCCCATCTTAATGGGTGGAGAAATGTTCACGTCTCGGGAACCGGGGTGGTCGAGCCCAATGAAACGTCGGAAGTTCGCACTTCCAGGTAGACCGGAATCGGGGAATCGGGTTTCTCTTTGTAGTCTCTTTCTCGCAGCTCTTCTGGCTCTCCCCGCCGGATGGGGAGATCAACTGTCGGCTCAAGATGGAAGGGAGATCTTGGAGTTGACCATGGAGAACATGGTGGACCTTACCATGAGCTCCAGCTACACCATCAAGCGCCTCAACCTGGAGATCCAGCGGGACCAGCATAACCTCAGGGCCGAGCGGGCGCGGTTGAAGTCCTCCGTCGATCTCGAGCTGACCATCCCTGCTTTCCGACTGACGTCTGAGCCGAGGTGGAACTCGGATCTCCAGAAAAACGAGATTGTCCAGGAGAACACCAGGCGTTGGGAGGGAGAGCTTTCCATCCGGCAGCCGGTCATTCTCTTCGGATACCCTACAAATGGGTATCTCTCCATCAACAATCGGATGTACCGGTACAATCAGATCGACGATGACGGGGTCTCCGACGTCACCTACTACAACCGGTACTACATCTCGTACAACCAGCCCCTGCTCCAGCCCAATTTCCTCAAAAACAGCCTGGAGCAGGCGGAGCTGAATCTGGAGCGAACCCAGCTCGACTTCTACCGGGATCTCGTCAACATCATCTCTGGGGTCTCGGACGGTTACTACAACATTCTCGAGCAATATGAGCGTCGCACCATCCGCCAGGAGACCATCGAGGACCTGGAGAGGGCCCTGGTGATTGCTGAGGATTTGGCCCGGACGGACTCGACCTATGCCATCGACGTGGACCAAATCCAGGTAGAGCTGGCGAACGCGAGAGAACAACTCCAGAACACCGAAAGCGGTATCCGGTTGACTAACGCATTCATCAAGCGTGAATACGGTCTGGCCGACACGGACTCTGTCGTGTTCGTGCCTGTATTCCACATGGATCGCGTCTCGATCGATGTGGACGCGGCTACGACCTACGCTCAGGAGCTCACGCCCCGAATGCGCCGGTTGGATATCGACCTCCGAAACCAGGAGATCAGGCTCGATCGCACCAGGAGCCGAGGGGGGTTTCGGATGAACATCAACATGAGTTACGGGCGGGAGCGTAGAGACGAGTATTTCGACCATCTTTGGGTCGATCCGGACAACAGCTACACGGTCTACGTGACCGCGTTTCTCCCCATATGGGATTGGGGTGAGCGGAAGGCCCGGATCGCGTCTAGCGAGATCGGCATCGAGCAGACGCGCCTCCGAATGGAGGAGACGCAGCTGCAAATCGTTTCCGACGTCCGGAACGAGGTGCTGAACGTCAGGGACCGAGAGGCTAGGACGATGGACATGCAGGAAAACCTGGAGCTGGCGAGTGAAGTATTGGACGCGAGCTTCCAGCGTTACGAAGAGGGGGCCATTACGGCTTTGGACCTCCTCCTCAGCCTGCGAAGGAAAGCCGACACGGCCGACAACTTCCTCCAGGCATATGTGAGTTGGAGGGGATCGTTGGTAAGCCTCCAAAGACAGACGTACTACGACTTCGAAACCGGGCGTCCACTCCTGGATCGGTTCAGGGACGAAGGGTGGATAACCGAGACGGCTCTCAATGGTTTGAGCCCACGACTCCCGAGCAACTGACTATGTGTTCTTCTCCAAACCGGATGATGGCGATGAGGCCACCTTCAACTGACACCACCCGACCGAGGTTCCACCAGTCGGGGAACCGGGGGAGGAAAGTGGGGCGTTGGGCTTTGGCCCTGGCGCTTTGCCTCCCGTTCTTGGGCTCGGAGCAGCTCGTGGCCCAGGAGGACCCCCAGGTCATCGAGCTGACCCTGGAGCGGATGGTAGACCTGACTCTGAGTCGGAGCTACCGGGTCCGGAGGTTGAACCTCGACATCCAGCGGGACCAGTACAATCTCCATGCGGAGCGTGCCAACTTAAAATCCTCCGTGGAGATGGACCTGACCGTTCCGGCCTTCCGCCTCACTTCGGAGCCGAAGTGGAACTCTACCCTCCAGAAGAATGAAATCGTCCAGGAGAACACCAGGCGTTGGGAGGGCGAGCTGTCGGTGAGACAGCCGGTGATGCTCTTTGGTTATCCCACCAACGGGTACCTGTCTTTTAATAACCGGATGTACCGGTATAACCAGATCGACGACGACGGCGTCGAAGACGTGGACTACTACAACCGGTACTACATCTCCTACAACCAGCCTCTCTTTCAACCGAACCGCTTGAAGAACGACCTGGAACAGGCCGAGATGAATCTGGAGAGGACGCAGTTGGAGTTTTACGGCGACGTGGTTGATATCGTCGACAACGTATCCGGAGATTACTACGACCTGTTCGAGGAGTACTTCACCCGGGACATCTACTTGGGCCTCACGGAAGACCTGGAACGAGCCCTCGGGATCGCCCAAGAGCTGGCCACGGTGGATTCCGTCCGGTCCATCGACGTGGACCAGATCCAGATCGAGCTGGCCAACGCTCGAGAGAACGTGCAATCCGCCGAAAGCTCCATCCGCCTCGAGACGGCCTCCATCAAACGGGACCTCGGCTTGGCGGACACCGACTCCGTGGCCTTTCTCCCGGTCTTTTACCTCGACCCGGTGGAAATCGACATCGATCAGGCCGTGGACTATGCCATGGAGCTCACCCCCAGGATGAGGGAACTGGATATCTCACACCGAAACAGCGAGATCCGGCTGGAAGAAACCAAGAGCCGCGGAGGATTTCGCTTGGATCTCAACATGAGCTACGGGCGGGAACGCCGGGACGAGGAGGTCGACAAGCTCTGGGTGGATCCGGACAACAGTTACACGGTGAACGTGAATGCCTATGTGCCCGTTTGGGATTGGGGCGAGAGAGACGCCCGGATCGCGTCGAGCGAGATCAGTATCCAACAATCCCTCCTACGGATCGAAGAGGCGGAGCTACAGATCGTTTCCAGCGTACGGAACGAGGTCCTGAACGTTCAGGACCGAGAGAGCCGAACCTTCGCCATGAGGGAGAATCTGGACCTGGCTCAGGAAGTCTCAGAAACCAGCTTCCAACGGTACCATACGGGGGCCATCACCGCGCTGGACCTCATCCTGAGTCTCCGCCGGGAGGCGGACACCGCGGAGAACTTCCTGGATGCCTACATGGGTTGGAGGGGATCGCTCCGAAGGGTTCAGGAAATGACCTACTTCGACTTTGAGCGGGGCATTCCGGTTCTCGAGCGGTTCGGCGTGGAAGATCGTCTGCCGAGCAATGGGCTTGCTGAGCTCCGGCCGTCGGACGCGACCCCGGCCATTGACCCCGAGTTTGATCCGTTCAAAGAACGGCGACGGGATTAAAGGGGTCAGTATTCGGGATCATAAGAGGGCGGGAATCGGATTCCGATTCCCGCCCTCTTCATTTATGTACGGGCCCTGGAGAACCTCCAGGGCTTCGAGTGTTAGTGGGTCTCACTCATCCATATATCCTCTTCCACCAAGACGGACCTACTCAGTTCCCGGCCGCCCACCACCATTGTGACCACGTAGGTCCCCGGTGCCACCGCTGGCCCTGGCCGGGTCCTCTGCTGTTGCTGGGCGGTCTGATTCGGGGGAGGCGGCGGCGGGTTTTCCCTCAGGTCCCACTGGACCCGGTTGATTCCCCGGGCACCTGACCCGGTGAGATTCCGAACCACGTTCCCCTGGGTGTCGGTGATGGTGAGTTCAACCTCCCCGTCCAGGTCGATGGGGAGGTAGTAGCTGATGGCTGTTCCGCTTGCCGGGTTTTGTCCACGGAACTTCTTCGCTCCGGCAACGGTGACGCTCTTCTGCATGTCGGATAGCCACTGGACGCCGGACCTCACCTCGAACAGATATGCATCCCCCGCCGCCACTTCGGGCGTGAACTGCTGGAGGGGTGTGATGTCGTCGATGATCCAGATGCTCCTGCCGTGGGTTCCCACTACCAGATCGTTTTCCCGTGGGTGCACATGGATGTCGTCGACCCGAACCGTGGGTAATCCATTCTGGAAGCGCTGCCACTCCTGGCCTCCATCCAGTGAGATAAAGAGGCCGAATTCCGTTCCGAGGTAGAGGAGGTTCGGGTTCACCGGATCTTCGGTGATGACGTTGGTGGGCCCCACCGGGAGATTGTTGGTGATGTTGGTGAAGGTCTGGCCGAAGTCACGGGTCACATAGACGTAGGGGTTCCAATCCTCGTTCCTGTGGTTGTCCATGACGACGTAGCAGGTCCCCGGGGCGAAATTGGAGGGTTCCACCCTCTTCACCCTGAAGTATCCCTGGGGCGGATTGGGCAGGTTGCCGGTGACGTTGGTGAAGGTGGCTCCTCCGTCGCGGCTCACCTGAACGTTTCCATCGTCCGTGCCCACCCAGATTACGCCGGGCTGGCTCGGTGACTCGGCCACGGTCGTACCGTAGGAGAATCCGGACTGGCCGTCGTTCTTCGAAGCCATGAACTCGCTTCCCGAAACCCCCATGATGGACTGCTCGGCGGGATCGACGGCTTTTGTCAGGTCCTCACTGGCGACCCAGGTCCGGCCCTGATCCCTGGACTTGAAGAACTGTTTGCCCGCTGTCAGGACCGTGTTCGGGTCATGGGGGGATAGCTCGATGGGGGTATTCCACTCGAAGCGGTACCGGTCGGTTGGTTCGGCACCAATGACGAGGCCTCCACGCACCGTTTGACCTTCCCGGGGGGGAGGCGATGGCCGCATGCCCCGGCTTTGCCCCGTACGGAGGTCCCGGACGCTCATGGATCCGCCCTGGGATTCGGAGTAGACAATGTTGTAGTCGGTGGGATCGATTCGGACGTAGAATCCGTCACCGCCGCCCACGCGATACCAGTCTTCATTGATGATGGCCCTGCCCCGGACGGCGCTGGGCCCGCACCAGCTTCCGTTGTCCTGCAGGCCGCCGCAAACGAAGTAGGGCCGCCGCATGTCCAGGCCGATTTCGTAAAACTGACCCACAGCCATGGTGTTGACGAAGTCCCAGGTGGCGGTCTGGTCCCAGCTGAAGTTGAACCCGCCGTCGGTGCCCAACATGACGTGGTTGTTGTTGTCGGGATTGATCCATAAAGCGTGGTGGTCGCCGTGGCCCATCCCTCGAACCGTATTGAAGTTCACCCCTCCGTCCACCGACTTATAAAAAGATGCACCCATGGTGTAGACAATGTCCGGATCCACCGGATCCACCCGGATCTGGCTGTAATACATGGGGCGGTTGTTGTTGTTGCTCCGGATCTCCCAGCTCGCCCCGGCGTCGGTGGACCTCCACACCCCGCTCCTGGTGGCATCGGGATCAGGGTCATCTGGTTGGCGCCGATTGGGGTTGGGGACCTCGATCTGGGCGTAGACAATGTCCGGATCCGCCAGGTGGATGGAGAGTCCGATTCGGCCGAGCTCGCCCCCGGGAAGCCCGTTCCCTTCCAGGCGGGTCCAGGTGTCCCCTCCGTTCGTGGTCTTCCAGATCCCACTTCCGGGCCCACCACCGTTGAAGCCCCAAGGCCTACGCTGCCGCTGGTAGGACGCAGCGTACAGGATATCGGGGTTGGTGGGATGGATGACGACGTCGGTGAAGCCCGTGTTCTCGTCGATGGAATTGGTGTTGCTCCAGGTTCGGCCCCCGTCCGTGGTCTTGAAGAGGCCCCGATCCCCGCCCGGGCCCCAGAGGGGGCCGGTGGCGGCCACGTACGCGACGTCAGCGTCTCGGGGGTCCACAACGACCCGTGCGATGTGGTGGGAGCTTTCCAGCCCCACGTTCACAAAAGTCTCACCACCATCGGTGGACTTATAGACGCCGTCCCCCCGTGTCGTGCTCTGGCGGTTGTTTGATTCGCCCGACCCGACATAGAGGATGTCAGGGTTGGAAGGCGCGATGGCGATGTCACCGATGGAGGAAACCGGGTAACTGTCGAAGATGGGCTCCCACGTGGTTCCCATATTCGTAGACTTCCAGATCCCTCCGGTGGCGAAGCCCAGGTAGATCGTGGAGGGGTCGCCCACCACCGCCTCCACGTCATCGATCCTTCCCGACATGTTCGCTGGGCCGATGGACCGCCAGACGAACTCCTTGAGGATCGGATCGTCCGTCTGGTTGACCGGGTCTCCCTGGCTGGCTTGCTGGGCCAGTGCATCGGCACCCAGAAGCTGGGCCGTGAAAGCCAGTAGGACGGCTAAACGTGTCACTCCCTTTAGGCTCGTCATAGTCAAAACCCTTGGCTGAGAAAACGGGGGACGAAATGGAGTCGCCTGGCTCCAGGTACCAGGCGAAACGGGAGAATCATAGGGGCCGGGGACCCGTTTCGCACGTGTGAGCCAGGAGAGAAGGGCATTCCAGGCCCCGGCTTTGGGCCTGGTGCTGCCCTGGGGCAGCGATGCTCGTACCTTCCCAGTCCGGACCGTCCCGGCTTCCGGAGCCGACGTCCGGGACCCGTTCAGCTCATGAAGTCTCTTCAGGAGGGGTACCATGTCCATCCGTCGCGCCTTGGCAGCCGTTCTTGGCCTGCTGGTCTCTTCCAGTCCACTCTTTGGCCAGGATCCTACCCGGATCCAAGGCGACTTTTTCGACGACCTCCGATATCGGCACATCGGCCCCGTGGGGAACCGTGTGAGCGCTGTGGTGGGGATCCCGGGGGATCCGAATACCTATTATGCCGGGGCGGCCTCTGGAGGCGTGTGGAAGACGGTGGACGGAGGGGTCCATTGGGAACCGGTCTTCGACGACCAACCGGCCCAATCAATCGGTGCTCTGGCTGTGGACCCTTCCAACCCCAACGTCGTTTGGGCCGGGACGGGTGAAGCACACATTCGAAGCAACGTCAGTATCGGGAACGGAGTGTATCGCACCACGGATGGTGGCAGGACCTGGTCCCACATGGGCCTCGCGGCTTCGGGCAGGATAAGCCGCATTGTTGTCCACCCGCAGGATTCCGACGTGGTTTTTGTCGGGGCCCTGGGACACCTCTACGGGCCGCAAGAAGAGCGCGGAGTGTTCCGGACCACGGACGGGGGTGAGAGTTGGGAGAGAGTCCTTTTCACTACCGAGAACGCCGGCGCTTCGGAAGTGGTGATGGACCCCAACAATCCAAACATTCTCTTCGCCGGTATGTGGGAGATGGTCATCTGGACTTGGGGGAGGCAGAGCGGGGGCCCCGGGAGCGGCCTTTTTCGTTCGACGGACGGGGGTGACACCTGGGAGAGGCTGGAAGGGCGTGGATTACCCCGTCCGCCTTTGGGGAAGGTGGTCTTGGCCATGACCCCGGACGACTCGGATCGGATTTATGCTCTGATCGAGACCAACTCCAACCGGGATTTTGCGCCCCTGGACGACCACCAGGGGGTCTTGTGGCGCTCTGACAACGGGGGCGAGTCCTGGAGAATGGTCAACGCCGACCACACCCTGGTCCAGCGACCCCACTACTATTCCCGTGTGGTGGCGGCCCCGGACGATGCCGACGAGGTTCACTTCCTGGCGACCTCTCATACGACTTCGCTGGACGGAGGTCTGACGGTGAGCCGTGGGAGCGCTGGCGGAGACAACCACGATATGTGGATCGATCCGCTTCAGCCCGACCGAATGATCGTCGGGAACGACGGCGGAGTTCATGTTTCGACCACCCGAGGGGACAGCTGGCTCCGGCCCAGGATGCCCATCGCCCAGATGTATCATGTCTACACCGACAACCAGATCCCTTACTTCGTGTACGGAAACCGCCAGGACGGTGCGTCCCATCGTGGGCCTTCCAACAGCCTGACCGGTGGGAGCATTCCCATCGGGGAGTGGCATTCCGTCGGAGGCTGCGAATCGGGGTTCGCCATCCCCGATCCGGTGGATAACAACATCGTCTGGTCGGGGTGTTATGAGGGGATCCTGGACCGCTACGACCTTCGAACCGGCCACGCTCGAAACGTGAGTGTCTGGCCCGACAACCCGGAAGGCTGGCCGGCAGCAGACCTCAGATACCGCTTTCAATGGACCTTCCCGGTGGCCATCTCGCCCCACGATCACAACCGGGTTTATGTCGGGAGCCAGCACGTCCACCAAACCACCAACGGCGGCCACAGTTATTCGGTCATCAGCCCGGACCTGACCACAAACGACAAGGCCCTTCAGCAAAAGACCGGAGGGCTTACACCCGATGACGCCAGCCCGACATATGCTGCCACTTTGTTCGCGATTGCCGAATCACCGGTGGAAGAGGGAGTGATCTGGACGGGTTCCAACGATGGCCTGGTCCACGTGACGCGGGATGGCGGCAGTAGGTGGACCAATGTGACCGAAAACATCCCGGACCTTCCACCCCTGGGGACCGTCAGCAATATCGAGCCTTCCCGATACGATGCCGCCAAGGCCTACATCTCGGTGGACTTCCATCAAGTGAACAACACGGACCCATATGCCTACGTGACCGAGGACTATGGAGAGAGCTGGACGTATCTCACCGGCGGCATCCCGAAGAGCATCTTCAGCTATGTCCACGTGATCCGTGAGGATCCGGTTCGCCCCGGGCTCCTTTACCTGGGAACCGAGAATACCCTCTTCGTTTCCTTCGACGACGGGGGTGAGTGGATCCCGCTCCAAACCAATCTTCCCCACGCTCCGGTGCACTGGCTCACGATCCAGGACCACTTCAACGACCTCGTGGTTTCGACCTATGGGAGGGGTTTCTGGATCCTCGATGACGTGACTCCACTCCAGCAACTGACGGACGAGGTCCTGGATGCGCCGGCCCACCTGTTCCAACCCCGCTCCGCCTATCGCTTCAGGAATAAGGAAGGGCCCGTTAGCCAACCCGGAGACATCGGGGCTGGGGAGAACCCCCGGCCAGGCGCGTCCATTCACTACTACATCGGCGAAGGCGCGGAGGGAGGGGTGAACGTAACCGTTTTGGACGACCAGGGTGAGGTGGTAAGGGACCTCGGGCGGGCTTCCTCCGAGCCGGGCCTGCATCGTGCCTATTGGGACCTGCGTTATGAATCCTCCGAGTCCCCAAGGATGCGGACAAAGGTCCTGGAGCACAGCCATGTGCCTTTAGGAGAGGACGGTTGGAGGCCGGCGGGAGATGGTGGGAGGGTGACCCCTCTAGCTCCACCAGGGAGTTACACCGTCCGCCTGACTTACGGGGACACGGAACTGACTGCTCCACTCACTGTCCTCAAGGATCCGTCCTCGGCGGGGACCGACGAGGACATCCGGACCCAATTTGATGTAATCATGCAGCTCAGAGATGAAACCAACGCTGTGGTGGATCTCATAAACGAGGCGGAGAAGATACGGGCCCAACTCGTGGACCTGAAGGACCTCGTCAGGGGGCACGAGAGGGCCGACGAGATCGTCGAGTCGGCGGATGCTCTGGACGAGGCCTTGGTGGAGCTTGAAATGGGCCTCACGGACCTCCGTCTTTCTGGCGGGAGCGCAGGTCAGGACGCCCTTCGGTGGCCGAGGCAGCTATTCGCGAAGCTAACCAGCCTCGCGGGATATATCGGTAGCTCGGACTTCTCCCCCACAACACAGCAGTTGGAGGTCCACACACGACTGCAGGGACTCCTCAGGGATCGCCAAACCCGCATGAACGAGATCCGTGCCGGGGAACTAGCGGCGCTCAACGGACTACTCTCGGAGAGGGGATTCGCCCACATTCTCGCGGGTGGAGGGGGGTGATTCTGGAGTGTTCGAGTTCAATCGGCCAGGTGATCAGGATCCGTGGGCTCTGAGTTCGGGAGGAAATGAATGGGGCAGCGAAAGGGGGCATCTACCCTCCTTGCAATATCGGTTCTGATCTTTCTGCCTCCTTCTTCGCCTGCCCTGGGTCAGGAGACGGGCACCGTGACCGGGCGGGTAACGGATGCGACCACTGGGAGAGCTCTGGAATCGGCGCGGGTGTCCCACGCTTCTCAGAAGGTGGGCACTCTGACTGACGCCCGGGGTCATTTCGTGCTCCCCGAAGTGCCGGCTGGGCCAGCCGAAATCTCTGCCGAAGTCACCGGATTCATCCCGGCGACCTCGAGTTTAACCGTCGTAGCTGGTACGGTCGTGGAAGTGGACTTTCACCTGGTCGGCACGGGTTTGAAGCTTCAGGAGTTGGTCCGAACCGGCCTGGTCGGTGAGACTCCCCGCGTGAAGTTGCCGTTTGCCGTTGAGAGAATCACGGCAGACGACCTTATCGTCTTCCCTCCATCCGTCGGGGGGATGCTCTCCGGGAAGGTGGTGGGTGCGAAGGTTGTTCGGGGGTCGGGTCAGCCCGGTTCGGATCCAGGGATCCTGCTTCGTGGCCCAACCACTATCACGGGTACTCAGGACCCTCTTTTTATCGTTGATGGGGTCGTTACCGAGAATCCTTTAGCCGATATCGGTTCCCAGGATGTGGAATCGGTGGAAGTGATAAAAGGTGCCGCCGCTGCTTCCCTCTACGGATCCAAAGGTCAGAATGGAGTGGTGCAGGTCCGGACGAAGCGGGGGGAGAACCTGCAAGTCGACCAGACTCGCTTCATCTTCCGGTCGGAGTACGGTAGAGAGTCCATTGGTGGGAGCGTTCGCAAGACTCGCGGACATTGGTTCGAGACGAACGCTAGTGGTGACCCCCTAGATGTCGAGGGGAACGTCGTCCGCGATGTTCTGACCCATAAACAGACGACCGGCCAGGACCTGGCGGAAACTGCTTTTCACGACAAGAAGTACCCGGCGAATATCCCCTTGTATGATCATGCCGACCAGCTTTTTGGCCCGGGGAGCTATGTATCCCAAAATGTTGCCGTGGAAGGTCGGACCAGCTCGACGAACTACCGGGTTTCATTCTCCTACCTCGACGAGGCTGGCGTCCTACCCGACTTCAACGACGGAAGCCAGCGTAAGGGTTTCCGGTTGAATCTCGACCAGTTTCTCGGAGAAGATCTTACTTTGGGCGTGAGCGCTTATTACGCGCAAACGGATCAGGAGGCCCTCAGTGATTCTCCTTTCTTTTCGTGGGCACACCAGAATCCTGTGATGGATCTTCTCAGGAGAGATCCGTCGACCAAAGGCCTTTCCCATTGCCCTTCGGAGGGGTGCTTGCTGAACCTCCCTGGACAGTTTGACAGAGAGGAAAACCCGCTGTATTCCCTCGAACTCCTGGACCTGATCAACCGGCGAAACCGCCTCATGGGGAACCTGGGGCTGGTTTGGTTTCCCCGGCCCTGGCTCGAGCTTCGAGGGGATGTCGCGCTTGACCGTCTGGAATCCTCCCAGTCCGAGACCAGGCCCGCCGGATACACCACCGAACAAGGTGAGGAGGAAGGAGCGATCTTCAACTCCCAGACCACGTCCAACGACCTGAACGCTTCGGTTTCCGCGGCTCTCGACAAGACGTACGGGAACCTGCGGGTTCGAACCCGCCTGCGTTACCTGACAGAAGACCAGAACCGCGAGTCCCTCAATGTCCGAGGTACCAGGACCCAGTACCCCGACGTGCCTGTGCTGGACAATGCCGGGATCTTCAGGGCCGGCTCATCCATCGAACAGGTCCGGTCAGAGGGCGTTCTTCTGGTTACCGCCTTGGATCTTGAGGGGAAGTATTTGAGTGACTTCCTTCTACGCAGGGAAGGCTCCTCTGTCTTTGGATCAGACCAACGTTGGCAGACGTACTTCAGGGCCTCGGGGGCGTGGCGCTTAGCCCAGGAAGAGTGGTGGCCGTTTCAATCCGTGGAAGAGTTCAAGCTGAGGTATGCCATCGGGAGTGCTGGTCGCCGGCCCGAGTTCGCGGCCCAGTACGAGACGTATCGGGTGACAGGGGCCGGGGTGTTCCGTGGGACGCTCGACAACGAGGATCTGAAGCCGGAACGGACAAGAGAGCAGGAGGTCGGTGTCGAGTTCGTGATTTCCGGTGAGATCCACGGCGGAGCCCAGGTCGTCTGGACAATGACGGAAGACCAGCTTCTTCTTCAACCTCTCCCGTCTCCGGCAGGGTTTGCCACTCAGTGGGCGAATGCCGGGGCAGTCGAAGGGAGGAGCTACGAGGCATATCTGCAGAAGACCTTCCAGGGTCCCGGGGGGTTGAGTTGGACCAGTCGGGTGCTCTTCGACCGGACCAGGAAGAGGATCTCTGCTCTGAGGATTCCGGCTTTCCCGATGGGGGAGTTTTTCATCCGGGAAGGAGAGGAAATGGGATCCCTTTACGGCCTCCGTTGGGCTACAAGGTGCCGCCATCTTCCCGCGGGTACAGACTGCACCCAATTCCAGGTGAACGACGACGGATTGCTGGTATGGGTAGGGCGGGGCAACAGTTTCAAAGAAGGGTTCAGCCAGGGCCTTTGGTTCTCTACCACGAACATCCCCAGCGCCGACGGGCAGGTCACGACATACGCATGGGGAATGCCGATTCAGGCCGTTGGGACTGACCGCAGCGGGAACCGAACGAGCTTCCTAAGGATCGGGAACACGACTCCCGCTTTCGATCTCAGGTGGAGCAACACCCTGCGGTGGAACAGTTTCACCCTTTTTTTCCTTTTTGAAGGTGAGTTCGGTGCAGACGTATACAATCGAACCCGCGCCCACACGTACCGGGATGGGGTGTCTCGGGACCAGGATCAGTCAGAAAAGCCGGACGAGCTAAAAAAACCAGTGCACTACTACGATGCCCTGTACAACCTGGGCGGAACAAATTCCTGGTTCGCGGAGGACGGTACGTTTTTGAAGCTGCGCGAGTTGGCAGTTCGGTTCAGCCTCGATCAACACCGGATCCGAAGCTGGCTCGATGCGGTCTTGGGGCTGGATGGCCTATCACTTACTCTGACCGGACGGAATCTCGTCACATGGACTGGCTATGACGGATTCGACCCCGAGGTGGGAAGCGGGTTGGGGGGCTCGCCCGCCGTCGGAAGAGTGGACGACGCCGGGTACCCAAACTTCCGCACCATCGGCCTCAGCATCGAAGCCGTATTCTAGTGAGAGACGGATGGGGATTCACAAGTTTCTTCTGCTGAGAGTTCTTCTCCTGGTGGGGTCGCTGGGGGTCGCAGCCGTCGGCTGCAGGGACCTGTCGGTGGCCAATCCGAACGATCCGGATCGTGACCGGGCCGGACAAACCCCTTCCGACGTTCAAGCCCTCATCAGCGGTGCCTTCTACGGGTGGTACCTCGTATACCATGGATACCACCCAAACGCCGCGCTGAGTGTGGCAGCGGATGCCCACAGTTCCTCTTGGATGAACTGGGGAATGATGGACTCAAGTTGGGAACCCCGGATCGCCTTTAATAATGACCCTACCTACGCCTACCGCGCCGTGGCCGAGGTTCCTTGGATGGAATCCTATGCCTCCCTTACTAGTGTCAGGGATGGTTTGTCAGCGATTGCGGGGGGTGTTGTCATCGAAGAGGCAGGGGTGGATGTAACTCCGCGGGCGCTTGCTTTCGGGAAGTTTGTGCAAGCACAGTCCTTGGCGAACATCGCTCTCCTCTTCGATCAAGGGTTCGTTGTCGATGAAACGAGGGACCCGGCGGCCTTGGAGATCGTACCGGCCACCCAGGTATGGGATGCAGCGCTGGAGAAATACTCGGAAGTCATCGAGATAGCTTCGAATCACTCGTTCACCATCCCGGCCGAATGGGTCGGATTCAACCGGGAGTGGACCGAGACCGACCTTATCGCGTTCACGAAGGCCTACCGGGCACGGCACACGATGAGCATGGCCCGTACGCGGGCCGAACGAGATGAGATCGATTGGGAAAGGGTCCTGTCGGATGTTTCCGACGACCTGCCGTTCGACTTCGGGACATTCGACGACGGACCCAACTGGGGGTCCCACGGCCAGAAGCTCCAGGCCTGTTGCAGTCCGGCGTGGGCTCGAATCGACTACCGGACCATCGGACCGGCTGACGTCAGCGGAGCATGGGAAAGCTGGATCAACGCGGCCCCGGAGGACAAGGTGCCGTTCGACGTACTGACTCCCGATTCCCGCATCACCCAACCAATGCAACCCACGACCGACGGGAAGTACATCCGTTACCTGGGAAGCAGCCCCTTCCCGATCTCCCGTGGTGTTTATCACTGGTCCAACTACATGTACTCAGAGTGGGAATCGTACTTCGATACAGGTTTTACCGGGTATTACCCGGATTTGACCCAAAAGGAGGTGGACTTCATCAGGGCCGAGGCTTGGTACCGGACGCAACAGGTGGACAGGGCCCGTGAGGTCGTCAACAAGTACAGAGCGAACGGTGATCTCCCTCCGTTTTCCGGAACGGAGAACCCTGATGGTCCGGAAAGCTGTGTTCCCCAAATGCCGGACGGTTCCTGCGGCGACCTGTGGGAAACCCTCAAGTATGAAAAGCGCATCGAGGTCTTCCACTATGGCATGGCCCAGGAGTACTTCGACGACAGGGGCTGGGGGGATCTGGTTGAGGGCACCTTTCTCGAGCTTCCAGTCCCTGGGAGTGAACTCCTACTTCTGCTGATGGACATCTATTCCTTCGGCGGAGCCGAAGGAAATGGCGCCACGGGCGAGGGAATGACACCCGACTTTTTGGTCGATATCAGCCCAAGAGCCATCTCCCTGAAGAGACTGATCCTCCAGTCGAGGTGGGAGATCCAGAGACAGCGCGGTGACCGCTCCCTTACCCGGCACTAAACGCCCTTGGGCCCAGGGCTTCCGTGAGGGCGAGGATGCTGCGCAATGGCGAGCCGGGCCTGGCGAGGCCTTCTCGACGCCCATACTGTCGAAGGTCCGTGACCGTTGACGGTCCGTGTATCCGGCAGGTTCAATCACTGAATCCGTGCTAGGAGGCCCAGCTTGCCTGGTGAGCTGAAGAAGAAACCGAGCTTGGGGATGTCCTTGGTCCCCGTCGCTGTACTGATCGTGGCGCTCTTCTACACCATCGTCGTTCTGGAGGGATCGGGTCACATCCCCCTCATCTTCGGAGCCGCTGTCGCCGCCCTCATCGCAGGGATATCCCTGAAGATGCCCTGGCCGGACATCCAGAAGGGTCTCACCGGGGGAATCGTCACGGCTTTGCCCGCTATCCTGATCCTGATCGTCGTGGGCCTCCTGATCGGTGTTTGGATCGCGTCGGGCGTGGTCCCGGTCATGATCTTCTACGGGTTGAAGATTCTGGCGCCGGGGTACTTTCTCGTGGCAACAGCCCTCACTTGTGCCCTTATCTCCCTGGCCACCGGATCATCGTGGTCTACGGCGGCCACCGTTGGCCTCGCGATGATGGGCGTCGGGCAGGCGTTGGGAATCCCGGCCGGGATGACCGCAGGGGCCGTAATCTCGGGCTCGTACTTCGGCGACAAAATGTCACCTCTGTCCGACACGACCAACCTGGCTCCCGCCGTGGCAGGCACCCAGCTCTTCACTCACATAAGGCACATGGTCTATACCACGGTGCCGGCCCTCATTCTGGCCCTCGTCATCTTCACGATCATCGGGATCGTCAGGCCGGCCTCGGGGTCAGTGGAGACGGCAGACTACCTCCTGATGCTCTCCACCCTCTCCGAAACCTTCAACCTGACACCCTGGCTGTTGATCGCTCCCGGGTTGGTCCTATTCCTGGTATGGAAGAAGACTCCAGCTCTGCCGGCCCTGGTGGTGGGAGTGGCAGCCGGGGCCGTGTTGCTCCTGATTTTCCAACGCGTGCCCGGAGCCGGGTGGGCGGTGAACATCGGAGCCGTCGTGGAATCCCTATATACGGGGTATGTGAGCGAGACCGGGGTTGCGACCATCGATGAGTTACTAACCCGAGGTGGCCTTTCCTACATGCTCGACACCATAGCTCTGATCATCGTAGCGCTGGCCTTTGGCGGAATCATGGAAGCGTCGGGCATGTTGGAGCGGCTGGCCGCTGCCATTCTGACTCTGGCGAAGAACACGGGATCTCTGATCTCGGTCACCATCTTCAGCTGTTTCGGGATGAACATCCTGGCCTCCGACCAGTACCTGGCCATCATCGTACCGGGCCGGATGTACCGAACCGCATACCTGAAGCGGAACCTCCACCCGAAGAACCTCTCTCGGGCCCTGGAGGATTCGGCCACCCTGACGTCCCCGCTGATCCCGTGGAATACCTGCGGGGCTTATATGTCGGGGGTCCTCGGTGTGAGTTGCTTCACGTATCTCCCGTTTGCGTTCCTAAACCTGGCCTCACCTCTGATTTCCATGTTTTACGGATTCACGGGGATCACCATCCAGAAGATTGACGACGATCCGGATTCATTGGTGGGGATTTCCGATGATGAGATTCCGGAGCGTGGGTCGGGGATCCACTGAGGAAACCTCAAGAGGGGGAGGGTCCTGGACTATAGCCGCCCCGCTATGAGGCGCCGAGGGCTCCGGCCATGCTGACTGGCCGGAGCCCTCTTCGATCAGCCTTCTCAGTGGTCCGTATCCGGGATGAACGCCACCGCCCGAAGGGGGCCGCCGCTCCCGCCTTCGATCTTCATGGGAAGAGCCACCACGTAGGAACCCCATTCGGGCAGCTTCTCCAGAAAGGCCACGTTCTCCAGCCCTGGTATGTTCTGCTCGTAGAGGATTTGGTGTGTTTCGAACGTCGATGACTGGCCAAAATCAATGCTGGGTGTGTCGATCCCGATAGCATCGATCTCCCTGTTGTCCACCAACCACTGGGCCGCTTCCGGGCTCAGGCCTGGGAAGTGAAGGAGGGGCACCGCTTCCGGTCCCTTCTGGTCAGTCCCGAGATACCGCACCGGGTCCGGCCACCGGTCTCCCCACCCGGTTCGGAGGAGAAGGATCGTGCCCGGGGGGATGGGCCCGTGGACCGCCTCCCATGCCGTGAGGTCTTCGACGCGGACTTGATAGTCGGGCGTGGCACGGGCGGAAACGTCCACCACGGCCGCGGGACCGATAAGCCGGTCTATCGGGACTTGGTCGGAGGGGTTCCGGCCTTCGGCAAAATGGATCGGAGCGTCGAAGTGGGTCCCACCGTGCTCTGAGGAGAAAAAGTTGTACGCCGAATAGAACCACCCACCCTCCGTCACTCCGTAGGCCTCCTCCTCCAGAACAAACCCATCGGCGGTAGGCCAATAGATGGTTTCCTCGGAGAACGGATAGGTCAGGTCCACCCATTGGCCTGACCCACCCCCGAACACACTGCCGATGTCCGCCTCCGAGGGCGGCTCGCAGGCGGGCACGGAGGTGACCGCCAAGATGAGGATAGGCACCGAGAGAAGCCTCGTCCGGATCATGGTACGCTCACTTTTTGATTGTAACGGGGGAGCCGCGGCTCCAACCCAGCTCGATGGAGCCCACTCCGCAATCAGTAGAATGGGGGACGGGCCTGGGGTACACCAGGCTGTCCCCGCACCCGTTCGGTGCGATGGTTCCTTCGTCGGTGCCGGGCCCTAATGGGGTGGCAACATGCCCATGGCCGGCTTGGGCTCCTTCGGCCGGGCGATCCGTCTGAACTTGAAACCGGCGATATTCCAGGTGGGAAGGGCACCGCATACCAGGATGGCCTGGCGGAGGATCAGCCCGCCGATGAGGCCGAGGAGCGCCCCTACCATCACGAGGGTCGGGCCCCCATCCAGAGCTCCGTCCGTTCGTCCGATATAGACCATCAACACCAGGGGTATCCCCAGGCCCAGGAGGAAATAGCCCACCACGAACAAGCGCTTCCGGAGGATCCGGGAAGCAGATTCCCGAGTATCGGGGGTCTTGAACGCTGCTTGGAGGAAGAAAAAAATCGCCAGGACCTCCAGAGCCACCAGGATGGCTGCCTCGATGGCCATGACTCGGAGCGTTTCCACCGCCGCACTTTCACCGAACACGGCAACGCCCAGCATGATCATGAAGTGACCGGTGACCAGGGCTGAAACCACGAACACCACGGGGACAACGCCGGATCGCCAGAAAGGGATCCCTTTTGAGGCGCCCAAAAGCACACCGGTGTAGGCCATCGTCAGGACCGCGAAGATGATTCCCAGGACCGAAATCACCACGAGGCTGGTGTCGGCCGTAGTGCTACCCGAGCGGTGGAGAAGGAGGTGAAAAAAAGACAGCACCATAAAGATCGAAATGATCCAGAAGCCCCGGGCGATCCAGGAGGTTTTGGGCTTCATTCCTGCGTAAATGGCCCGTGCCGGGGAGCCGAGATCGGCCATAAGAAAAGCGGACCCGATCATCAGAGCCGGGAAGCTTATCCATAGGCCCACTATGGTCGAGAATTCCAGGCTTTCGCCCATGAATCCGTTGATTGCCGCAATGGTGTACGCCCCTGCACCCACTCCTCCGAGAAACAGATAGATCGCAACAAGCCAGCCCCACTCCGTCTGTAGCTGGCCATTCACTTTCGGATCCATGGTGCCTCTCCCGCTTGGTATTGAGTCCTTGGCTGCAACTGGCGGCTTTTAGCCGGTGCTGGCGCGGCCCTGATGCAGCAGGTCTTCACCTAGGCATCAGATAATAGACTTTCGGATTGTTCCCCAACTCGGGGTTCAGCTGTTGTCCCCGGTGGCGTCGTATGAGGATCGAAACCTCCGAGTCCAGATCGTCGAGATCTCCGAAGGTCCGGGCGTTGGCCGGACAAGCTTCGACGCAAGCCGGGTCTTTTCCGGTTCCGAGCCTGTCTTTGCAGAAATCACACTTCGTTGCGACCCCACACCCCGACGTCTCTTCCCACTGCTGTTTCGCGAACTCTTCGTATTCGGAGAGGGGGAGGCCGTCCGGGAAATAGCTCTCCCAGCTCTCCACCGAATACCGGGCTCCATACGGGCAACCCATGAGGCAAGACTTACATCCCATGCATGTGTCCTTGTTCACTACGACGATGCCATCCTCCTGCATGAATGTGGCGCCGGTTGGACACACCTCCACACAAGAAGGATCGTCGCACTGCATGCATAGGACGGGCAGGGCCTGTCGCACCGTGTTGGGAAAGGTCCCTTCCTCACCCTTCAGTACCCGGGCCCAGAACACCCCGGGAGGAGTGTGGTTCTTTACCTTGCAAGACATGCTGCAGGCGTAGCACCCGTAGCACCGCTTGAGGTCGATCACCATCCCGTATCTTGCCATTCTCAACTCCAGTGAAGCCGGTTTCCCGGCGCTCCTGTGCGAGACTCTTGAGTCCTTTTCAGGCTTATGAAGCTTCTTCTGCCTTGTAGATTTTCACCCGACAGCAGATGTCCTGATTGAACGTGAGAGGATCGGTGTGTTCGAGATCCATCTCCACCAGGTCGTTGAAGAACGTGCCCTTGCCCTTGGCAATCGGCATGAAATTGCCCCAGTGACCGGCCACGGCGGCGATGGCCAGGTGGCTCGGCTCGATCCCTTCCGTGGTGGCGACCCAACCTTTCACCCGGTGACCCTCGGGGTTCTCCATCCAAACCTTATCCCCATCGGCAATTCCCTTTTTCGCCGCGGTATCCCGGTGCATCTGGATGGCGTAGACGTAAGGATCTTCCTGGGAGCACTCGTCCAGTAGCGGGTTCTGCTGGGTCATGGAGTTGCAGTGCATCACCGCACGCCAGTAGAACGTGTGCATGTCGTACTCGGGATTGGTCTCGGTGTGTGTGGGACAGGGATACCAATCCGCCAAAGCCTTGAAGCGGGACCAGTCGAACTCGAAGAAGTCCCTGCCGCCATACTCGTTCCAGAGCTTGTCGATCTGCTCTCCCGAGTCGATGAAGTACTCGAAGTACACGGGGACCCTGGCGGGGTTGAACCACTTCCAGTAGACGTCTTCCTTCCTCTTGGGCCAGGAGAAAACCCCGGTCTTTTTCAGGGTTTCAAGTCCGTTCTCCGGACCAAACCTGTCCCTGATCAACCGGTCGCAGATGTCCTCCCAGGTGTGGACCACCGAACCGTCCTCGATGAGGGCGTTCTCGGGTTCCATCTCCCCGCCGTAGCGGATCCCGATGGAGTCGTTCAGGCCTTTGAAGTAGTCGCCGTGAATCCCCAATCGCTCGGCGATGTCGATCATGACCTTGTTGAAGTCCCGGCGCTCATAGAGGGGATCGATGACCGGCTGCCGGATGGTCCATCCCCAATCGTCTTCTCCCTGGGGATGGGAGAAGGTGGACGGCCAGCTCACTGCCGGCGTGTACCTCTCCAGGAAACAGGTGTCCGGCAAGACGACGTCGGCTACGGCTTCCTCGAACTCCGTTACGTAGAGTTGGAAGGAGAAGATGAAATTGAACTTCTTCAGGAAGTTCTCCGTCACCGTCTCCGCGTTCCCCATGGTCATCACCGAGTTCGACCCGAAGTTGATCATCACATCAGGGCGGTACGGGATGTTGAAGCGTTCCAGCATCTCGAACCACCGTGGGCTCGTGATGGTGAAGGCGTTGTAGATCGATGTGGGGAACATGTCGTGGAGGTCGATCCTGGTGGGCGGCTTCGGCACCCTCATGGGGTACGGCACGTGGTCGTAGACCCAAGCCTTGGCGACCAATAGTCCGTCGGGGCAGGCGTATGGGATCTGGTACGGCTTGCCCGTTGGTTTGTAACCGTCCTGGACGGTGGCGCCGAGGCCGAAGGCACCACCCCAGGTGTCGGCGGCACCCACCATGTGGTTGACCATGTCCACCGAGAGGCAGGTCCAGCCGGAGTTGGTGTGGCCCTGGGAGCCACGGAAGAAGTGAGTGGCCACGGGACGGCTCGGGATCTTCTTAGGTCCCTCTTCCGTTTCGATGGTCACCGTGGACCCGATCTCGGCAGCTTCCCCGAACTCCTTGGCGATTCTGCTCACCGTTGCGGCCGGGACGCTGGTGATCTTCTCCACGTACTCCGGCGTGTACATCTTCACGTGTTCTTTGAGGAGCTCGAAGGCCGGGCGGCAGTCCATCCCGTGGACGTGGTAGGTCCCGGTCAACGCCACCTCGTGGGCCTCATCTTCGTACTGAACCCGAGTCACATCCGGATCGTTGTGAGCCTTGGGAGCGTTGTCCACCAGATCCCAGACCAGGGGCGTGTTGGTTTCGGGGTCCCGCATGTATCGACCATCGTCCGGCCTGATGAGGTACGGGCTGTTGGTCTTGTACATGAGGTACTCGGCATCGTAGATGCCGTGTTCGTTCAACAGAGAATTCACCAATCCCAAGGCCATTGCCCCATCGGTCCCAACCCTGATCGGCACCCACTCGTGGGCTTTCGAAGCCTGCGCGCTCTGGAAGGGATCGAAGACGACGTTCTTGAATCCTCGGGCCCTGGCGTCAGCGGCCTGGGTGGCGTTTTGCACGGCGACGTGGCCGGCGCCGTGCCCCTTGGAACACCCGAAGTTCAGGGCGTAGTTACAGTTGGCAAAGTCCGGGATGATGGACCACGCCACATGCATGATCCCGTTCATGAAGTGGGCGCCATTCCCACAGTGGAGCCCGCCCCCGGACACCCAGTAGTTCGGAGTCCCGAACCCCTTCATGAAGCCGATGACACCGAACCGGATTTCCGAAGCCTGCGTAGTCGTGGCCTGGAAGAAGGCGCCTCTGGGATCCCGGTCCCGGCATCCCTGGAGCTTCTCCACGATGATGTCCATCGCTTCTTCCCAGGATATGCGTACGAACTTCGGATCCACGCCGAGACCCTTCTCGGGGTTGGTCCTCTTCAGAGGGTAGTTCACCCGGTAGGGATCATAGAGCAGGTGTGGAGACGCCAACCCCTTCGGGCAGATGCTCCCCCGCCCGGTGGGTGCGTCGGGATTCCCCTTGATCTCCGTGATAACTCCGTTTTGACGCCGAACCTTGATGCCACACATGCAGTAGCACTGTCCACAGCAGGTTGGGATCCAGACATCCTCCTCGATCCGACTCTGCGCGGCTGTTGCCATGGGTCGACTCCTACTTACAGGTAGTTTGGGAAGGGTGGGGCGCGGTCGGGGGACGCTTCCGGAATCGGAATTCGACGAAGGCGAGATTGAGCGTCGATCATAAGCAGCGTCACGAAGGTGGAAAGGTGACCGCCCGGGGTGAGATTAGAGTGCGTAGCCCTTCAAGTCAACGAAGGACAGAGTTGGGGAAGGAAGGACGGATTCGGCCGAAAAAACCTTGAGTTTGAAGGGTTTTCGGAAATTCCTCGTTCGGGGGCCCCTTGCCGGGAAGGGAAGAGTTCGCAAGCATGGGGCCAGCTCTGAGAGTTCCCGGACTTCGTCTTGAAGGGAAGGACGCCGTGGGACGTTCCATAGAGTACCACCGACCCAGTTCACTGGCCGACGCCTGCGAGCTCCTCCGTCAGTTTGGCGACACAGCCATCCCTCTGGCTGGGGGCACCGATGTCGTGGTCGATCTCCGACGAGGGGCGAAGGCACCGAAGCATCTGGTCTCTCTGGCCGGACTTCACGGACTCCGTGAGATATCCTTGGGCGGAGGCATGCTCCGGATCGGGGCCCTGGTCACACCCGCCCAGCTCCAGTCTTCAGAAGAGGTTCTTTCTTCACGACCAGAGCTTCTGGACGCCGTAGGCGTCTTTGGGACTCCCCAGGTGAGGAACAGGGCTACCGTCGGCGGGAACCTGTGTACCGCGGCGTCCTGCGCCGACCTCACACCGATACTCCTGGCCCTGGATGCTCGGGTGGGCCTGGCCACCCCTGAGGGACCCAGGGGAATCCCGTTGGTGGATTTGTTCGGGGATCACAGGGCAACCCTCCTGAGGCCGGGTCATTTGGTTTCGGAGGTGATGATCCCCGCCAAGGGCCCAGGGGAGGGAGCTGCCTACGAGGCTTTCGGGCTCCGGGCCACGAACTCCATCACGGTAGCTGGTGCCGCCGCATACCTCCTCCTGGAGGAGGGGCAGTGCATCGGGGCCAGGCTGGCTCTGGGAGCCGTGGCCCCTACCGCCTTTCTCGTTAAGGCGGCGACGGAGGTTTTGGTGGGGACTGAGGGAGGAGACGCCGAGTTGGAGGAGGTGGGCCGACTGGCTGCGGTTGAGGCCGCCCCCATCTCCGACATCAGAGGGTCGGAGGTTCACCGCAGGGAGCTCGTGGAAAGGCTCGCCGTCAGGGCGTTTCAGGCCGCCCGAAGGAGGGCCCAATGAAGCAACTCCTGACCTTTCGGGTGAACGGTGATCCGGTCGAACTGGCCGTCAAACCGGACTCTACGCTCCTCACCGTGCTGAGGGACGAGCTGCGCTTGACCGGCACCAAAGAGGGTTGTGGGGCCGGAGACTGCGGGACGTGCACCGTTCTGTTGGACGGAGAGCCCATCAACGCCTGCCTCCTCCTGGCCCTGGAAGTGGAGGGTCGGAAGGTCGAAACCATCGAAGGCCTGGTGGACCACCCGATCCAGAAAGCTTTTATGGCCCACGGGGCCATACAATGTGGGTTCTGCACGCCCGGCGCGGTCATGAGCGCGAAGGCTCTCATCGACCGGAACCCCAACCCGACCCGGGAAGAGGCGGCCGAGGCCATGGCTGGCAATCTCTGCCGGTGCACGGGATATCAGAAGATCCTCGACGCGGTCGTGGGCTGGGACCAGGCCCCTGACCATCCTGAAAAAACGGACCATGTGGTTGTGGGCCGACGGGTCCCACGGATCGACGCACCGGAGCTTGTTTCCGGGAGTGCCCAATTCACCGACGACATCTCATTCCCGGGGATGCTGTACGGGAAGATCCTCACGAGCCCTCACGCCCATGCGCGCATCCTGAGCGTCGACACGTCGAAAGCTGAAGCGCTCCCGGGGGTGAGAGCGGTCCTCACCGCCGATGACGTACCGGAAACCTTCTATGGCGTGAGTCCCGCCAGGTATGACGAACAGATCCTGGCGAAGGATCGTGTCCGATACGTAGGCGATGAGATTGCCGCGGTAGCCGCCGTGGATGAGGAGACGTGCCTTCGGGCCCTGGAGCTGGTCGAGGTGGACTATGAGGTCCTGCCGGCGGTTTTTGACCCCTTTGAGGCCATGAAGGACGGGGCTCCCCAGCTTCATGATCATCCGCGGTTCAAAAACAACATCAACACCCGGGTGGACTGGCATTTCGGCGACGTAGAGGAGGGATTCGCGGAAGCCGACCTGGTGAAGGAGCACACCTTCAGCGGAAACCGGGTCTACCAGCAGCCGATGGAACCCCACTGTGCCATCGCCCGGTGGGAATCAGGTAACCGGCTGACCATGTGGACTGCCACCCAGGTGGTTCATTACGTCCAGCACCAGCTTGCCCGACTCCTGGACCTCCCCGAGGGAGATGTCCGGGTGGTCATGACCCACTGTGGCGGTGGCTTTGGCGGGAAAGCCGAGGTGAATCCGCTGGAGATCTGCTCGGCGCTCCTCTCGAGAAAGACCGGGAGGCCCGTGAAGATGCGGTACACCCGAGAAGAGATGATCAAACACGGCCGCGGGCGCCATAAGCAGTTCGTGAAGATGAAAATCGGGGTGAAGAAGGACGGCACGATCACGGCAGTTCAGGAGGAAGCCGTCCTGGAGGGGGGTGCATACTCCTCGTTCGGGATCGTGGCGGTCTACTACGCCGGAGCCATGGTCCCGACCCTCTACAAGCTCCCGCACTTCAAGTATGACGGGTACCGGGTGTACACGAACCTCCCGGCCTGCGGGGCCATGCGAGGCCACGGTTGTCCCCACCCCAGGTTCGCGTTCGAAGGGGTCCTGGACATGCTGGCCGAAGAGTTGGGGCTCGATCCCATCGAGATGCGACTGAAGAACGCCATGGAGCCCAACAGCCAGACGGTCAACGAACTGGACGTCGGATCCTGCGAGATGGGAGCCTGCTTGGAGGTGGTTCGGGACAGGAGTGGGTGGAACGAGAAAAAAGGGAAGCTCCCGCCCGGGAAAGGGATCGGCGTCGGCTGCGGCGGGTTTGTGAGCGGTGCCGGCTATCCCATCTACCGATCCAAGTTCCCTCACTCGAACGCCATCATCCGGGTCACGGAAGACGGGAAAGCGGCCACCCTCTTCACGGGGGAAGCCGATATCGGCCAGGGATCCAACACCGTACTCAGCCAGGTCGCTGCCGAGGCCATGGGCGTCGAATACGGGATCATGCGGGTCGTGGCCGCTGATACCGAGACCACGCCGAGGGGCCTCGGGACCTACTCCTCACGAGTGACCCTCATGGGGGGGAATGCCTGCAGGATGGCTGGTGAGGAGGTCAAGGCCCAGGTGCTGGATGCGGCTTCGAAGATCCTGGAGGTTCCCGCCGAGGATTTGGAGGCCCGCGGCGGGGGAGTGTTCGTCCAAAACGATCCGGCGCGGGGCGTGTCCTGGGCGGAAGCAGCCGCCAAGCATTTCTCGGACAAGGGGCCCCTGGTGGGCAGGGGCTGGTACTCCCCGCCGGAGAACCTCGGTGGGAAACACAAAGGGTCCACCGTCGGGACCTCGCCGGCCTATTCTTTTTCCGCCTGCGTCGCAGAAGTCGACGTGGACATGGAGACGGGGAAGGTCAGCGTCACAAGGCTCACCGACGCCCACGACGTGGGTACGGCCATCAACCCCATGGCGGTGGAAGGCCAGTGCGAGGGGGCAGGGGTGATGATGCTCTCCGAGGCTTTGTTGGAAGACGTGGTGTTCGACGAGGAAGGCCGCATCAAGAATCCCACCCTTCACGACTATCTCATCGCGACGTCCTGCGACGCCCCAGAGATGGATTCCACCGTGGTACCATCCTATGAGCCCAGAGGCCCATACGGTGGAAAGGAGTGTGGAGAGGGCTCCACCCTGCCTCTGATCGGTGCCATCGCCAATGCCGTTTCCGACGCCATCGGGGTGCGGGTGAGCGAACTCCCAATAACGCCGAGCCGGGTGAGAGAGTTGATCCGAGGAATAAACGCCTGATCAGGGAGATTTAATGTCTGAGGTCATCGAAGGAACCGTGTTTGTTGCCGGAGACGACGTAAACACGGACGAGATCATCCCTGCTCGGTATTGTGCGACCACCGACGTCGTAAGCCTCGGGCAGTATGCCCTCGAAGATCTCCATCCATCCAAGAGCCCCGGCGAGGTGCCCTTCGAGCCGGGCCGGTATGGGATCGTCGTTGCCGGGGAAAACTTCGGGTGTGGAAGCTCCAGGGAGGTGGCTCCGGTGGCTCTCATCCATCCCGGTCCTCGGAACCTCCCTGCCGCGCCTGGCGCCAGATCCGCGCCAGGGCCCGGGAATCGCAGGCCCGCGCCACCAGCGGGCCCCAGAAGGCCGGCTCGAGGCGCTCGCGGTAGCCGCCGGCCCCCCGGCCGAAGTGCGCCAGGGCCAGGTAGCGCAACACCGCCTGGTGCAGG
>JANQDZ010000028.1 GCA_028278645.1 Longimicrobiales bacterium
AAAAGGGGGGTCGGTTCGCGCAGGGACGTCAGGAAGGCAACCGCACGCCTCAGTCGGGCCCGAAACAGGGGGTGCGGGACCCGGCTCAGTCCGTCGCCCGAAAACCGTCCATGGTCGGATGGGACAGAAGCATGCCCGTATGGGCGCGGGCCCATCCCTGCGGGGCACGGGCCCAAGCCCTCCAGGCCGCCGGAACATGCCCACCAAACCGCCGGCTCATGCCCTCCAAGCCGCCGGCTCCGCGCCGACGCGGCAATCGCAGGTGCTGATCCCGGGCCGGGATAGCATCGGCGAAGGGCCGATCCCTCCGCTCCCTCTATTCGATGAAGATCGTCTCCTCTGCCGAGACGAAGAGCACATCCTGTAGCACGGGATGCCGGAGGAGAAGTTCCATCCCCTTTTCCTGAAGGCGGGCCTGAGTGAATCCCAGGATCACGAGATCGGCAGCGTAGGAGCGCCTCTCCACCAACGCGGCGAAGTCTACCCGGTCGTCGGTTGGGATGATCTCCAGGTTCTGAGCGGCTATGGGCAGCCGACCCTCGGAGATCATGGTATTCAAGCGTGCCGTTTCCTCTTCCACCTGGTTATAAGGAAAAGCCGCGAAGATGTGGATCTCGGCTCCCCCCCAATCCGGATGGCCCAAAAGGATGTAGGAGAGGAGCACCATCAGGTTGGCGTTCCGATAGTCATTCCAGGTCAGCCATACGTGGACATTCTTCCGGTTCCCGAAGAAGTGGTCGGAATGCCGAAGGACCAATCGGTTCATCCGCGGAGCCGACGCCATCAGACACCCGCTCATGACCTCTTCGTGAACCTCCGGTGGATCGTGTGTGGAGAACTCGAAGAGGATCGTGTTGTTCTCCATCCCCGAAACGCCGGGCACCTGGAGGCTCTGGGCCAGAGCGGAGGCCATGGACGGGCTTATGATGGTGTCCACATAAATTGCGGAGTCCGTCTCCTCGATCCCCTCGATGAGACGATCCTGGATCCCCTGGCTCTCCAAAAAGGTCTCCCGACTCAACTTCCCGGTGATGAAGTGGAGGTAGGTGCCGAACCCGTACCGGTGACAGAGCCACGAGAGCATCGTTTGGGGTGAGATCCGGTCGAATGTCCGAGGCGTGATCAGAATGACGCTGGGCCGCCAGTCCCGGGGCGGCGTCTTCTGTAGGCGAATCTGCAGGTACCTGGTGAGCTGCGTCATGACCCCGTGGAAGATGGCCGTCAGGTCATCCACCTCGTCCTTCCGCGTGGCCCGGATCCCCCGGTAAAGGAGGGCCATGAGGATGATGGCCACGATGGCATAGACAAGGTCCATCTGGAACATTAGAAGCAGGCAGAGGACAGCGCCCCAGAAGCTCAGATACCACTTGGACCGGAAGCTCGGCCGGTAGGACGGCCGGGCCGCAAAGTGTTCGAGGAAGGAGATGGCGCAGAGGGCCCCGTAGGTCACCATGAAGAACATGGAGACGATCCGGGCCACCACGTCCACGTTTCCGAGGGCCACCGTGACGATGGCGATGGCCGCAGTGATCAGCGTCGCATTCTTTGGCTCGTTACCAGAACCGACGCCCTTCGCCAGGAAGGGGTTGGCCGCCTTTGCCGGGAAGATTTTGTCACCTCCCAAGGCCTGGAGAGTCCGGGGCGCCACAAGGATGGAGCCGATGGCAGACGAGAGAGTGGCTGCCGCCAGACCGATGGGGATGATGGGATCCCAGAGTGCGATCTTCCCCATGATCAGCTGATCCGAGGCCAGATCCTCCGGGGATGCGGACACGGCCAGCTTAACCACCAACGCCACGTACACCAGCATTCCCGTGACGGTAGCCGACAAAACCCCCAACGGTATGGAACGCCTGGGATTGGCCAGGTCGCCGGAAAGCCCCACTCCTGCCGTCATGCCCGTGAAACCGGGGAATACGATGGCAAAAACCAGGATGAACGGATCGGGGCTCTCCAAGCCGCTGAAGAGGCTCACCGACTCGATCGGTTCCCCATCCACCGGGGAGCCCAGGAAGAAGAGGAGGAGAGACAGTCCCAGGAGTCCCACCACTACCCAGAGGGCCCGCACCCCGATGCTCGCCCCCCGGGTTATCACCAGGGCCGAAAGTCCAACAACAGCCGGCAGGGAGATGACCCGGGGGTCCCAGGGCAGCCCTGTTACCTGCTGGAACCATCCTCCCAAAGGCGAGAAAGCCTCGGCGAACGCGATCATGTAGAAGGCCACCGAAATGGCCTGGGAGAGGAAGAGGGAGATGCCTATGGCCCCACCGATGGTGGTTCCGAACGAGCGGGAGATGATGAAGTACTCACCCCCGCCCTCTACCCTCCGGTTGGTGGCGATCTCGGCAATGGCCAGAGCCGTAGGGACCGTGACCATGTGGCCCAACAGGATGATCAGAAGGGCGCCCAGAAGGCCGGTGTTCCCCACCGCATAACCGAAGCGGAGGAACATGATGGCGCCCAGAATAGTGCTGACGCTGGCGAGGTAGACCGGGCTGGTGCCGAAACCGAGCCCTCGAGCTTGTTCGGACTGGGGAGTGGTTGCTACCACGGCACCTTCCTGGAAGGAGGAGTTCGAACGCTCGGTCTGGGCCTTACTGAATCTCCGGGCCGGAGTCGGGCCGGCGCAATGGTTTTCGACCTATCCCCATCGGAACAGAGGAGGCACCCCGGCCCTCGACCTATCCCCGGTCAAAGAGCCGGAAATACCACCCGATCAGGGATGAAACAACCAGGGCACCAAGGTCCACCAGCACTACGTCGATCCCCATCATGCCTCGTCGATCCTCGTCAGGCCTCGTCGATCCCCATCAAGCCTCCCCTCCCCCCGGGGCAGGTCGAAAGAACCTGAGGCGGTTGGCGTTGCTCACGACGGTGACCGAGCTGAAGGCCATTGCCGCTCCGGCGATGACGGGGGAAAGAAGGAGGCCAAAGGCCGGGTAGAGGACTCCCGCAGCGATGGGGATCCCCAGCACGTTGTAGATGAAGGCCCCAAAAAGGTTCTGTTTGATATTCCGGAAGGTTGCATGGGAGAGCTCGAAGGCGTGCAGCACTCCCTGCAGCGACCCGCCCATGAGAACCAGATCTCCCGTTTCGATCGCCACGTCCGTCCCGGTACCCAGAGCGATCCCAACGTCGGCCATGGCCAAGGCAGGGGCATCGTTGATCCCGTCTCCAACCATGGCAACGCGCCGGCCGGCGTTTTGGAGCTCTTTTACCCGGTCTGCTTTCTCCGAAGGGAGGACCTGGGCGATAACCTCGTCTACACCAACCTGGGCCCCAACGGACCGGGCGGCGGCGTCATGGTCCCCGGTAAGCATCACAACCCTCAGGCCACGTCGCTTGAGACCGGCGATGGCTGAAGCCGAATCGCTCTTCACCGGGTCCGACACGGCCAAGGCTCCGACATATCCACCCCGGCTCGCCACCAGGATGGGGGTTTGGCCCTCCCTTGCGATCCCGTCCACCACCTCACCGAAGTCCTCCGGGGGAATTCCGAGATCTCGGAAATAGCCGGGCCCGCCAACCTGGATTGTGGCACCCTTCACCTCAGCCCTCACGCCTCTCCCCGGCGAGGCCTCGAACGCCGAAGCCCGGTCCCAGGCCAGGCCCCGCTTCCGGGCCGCGTCCACGACCGCCGCCGCCAACGGGTGTTCGGAGCCCTCTTCCGCCGCGGCGGCCAACGAGAGAAGCTCCTCTTCGGATACACCGGTCCTCGGGTGAACCCCGCTGAGGCCCGGCTCCCCTTTTGTAATGGTACCCGTCTTGTCCAGAACGACGGTACCAACCTGCCGGGCAGCCTGGAGGGCCTCACCGTTCCGGACCAAAATCCCCAGCTCGGCCGCCTTTCCCACGGAAACCATGATGCTGATGGGTGTGGCCAGGCCCAAGGCGCAGGGGCAGGCAATCACGAGGACCGCCACCGCCACGACCGCGGCGAAGGACAGGCGAGGATCGGGCCCGAACGTGTACCAGGTCGCAAAGGTCAACGCCGAGATGATCATGACGACCGGGACGAAGTAGCTGGCCACCACATCGACGGTCCTCTGGATGGATGGTTTGGAGCCCTGGGCGGTTCGCACCATCTCGACGATGTGGGCTAGGACGGTGTCTTTCCCCACCCGGTTCGCCCGGAAACGGAAGCTACCGGCCCGGTTCAGCGTCCCCCCGACCACCGTATCCCCGGCTCCCTTCTCAACGGGAAGGCTCTCCCCGGTCACCATGGACTCGTCGATGGTGCTGTGACCGTCGGCTACCTCCCCATCGACCGGGATCCGCTCTCCAGGCCGAACCACCACCAACTCACCGACCCTGACCCCTTGAGCCGGCACTTCCACCTCCGTTCCGTCTCTGACCACCCTGGCGGTCTGGGGTCGGAGATCCATCAAGCGCCTGAGGGCTTGTGAGGTTTTCCCCTTTGCCCTGGCCTCCAGAGCCTGCCCCAGCATGACCAGAGTGATCACCACCGCGGTGGCCTCGTAGAACGGGTGTGCCGTTCCCTCGGGAAAAAGACCGGGAAACAGGAGAGCGACGGTGGAGTAGATCCAGGCCGAGCCTGTGCCAAGAGCCACCAGGGTGTCCATTGTGGCTTCACGGTGTTTGAACGCCGACCACGCCCCGGTAAAAAAGCGACTCCCCACATAAGCCATGATGGGGATGGACATCAGACAGCTCGCGAACCAAAGGGCCCGCATGGTTCCGTGCTCCAGGCCCTGCAATCCCGGGATGAGGTGTGCGTGGCCTATGACGGCTACTGGGGTCCCCAGAAGCACGCCGACCCAGAACTTCCTCAAGAGCCCGGAATATTCCTCTTCCCGTTCCCTCTCCCTTTTTCGCAGGGACTCCTCGAAATCTTCTCCCGACTCATCTTCCAGCCGGAAACCGGCCCGTTCCACGGCCTCCGCCAAGCTGTCCAACTCGAGCAGGCCGGGGACAAACCGAAGCTGGGCGGATTCAGTGGCCAAACTGACTTCCGCCGAGAGAACACCAGGATCCATTTCCAGGACACGTTCCGCCCGAGACACACATGCAGCACAGTGCATCCCGCGAACAGCCACCTCGGTCACGGCGGACGGGACCCTGTATCCGATCCCCTCGACGGCGCCAATCAACTCCTGGAGTTCAGCCTCACCTGGATCAAATGAGACCTGGGCCTCGCCCGTGGCCAGGTTCACCGAAGCCTCGTTCACCCCGGGCACCGCTAGCAGGGCCTTCTCCACCCGGCCGACACATGCGGCACAGTGGATTCCGTCCACTGGAAGAACCACGGAGATCAGGTCCTCAGGACCGGAATCGTAAGGCGGGTTGCCCCCGGACGGCGTGTGACCTTCCGGGGAGTGGTGACCTGGGGTCCCGATCATGTTCTCCTTGCTTGGCTCTCGAGGTGAGGGGGAAAGGCCTCCATAGGACCCGTCGATAGCGGGTGGTGAATAAAAGAACCTGCGAGTCCTGCCAAGGTTCCGATCCCGATCCTCTTCCAGGACGAGGTCGTTGCGTTACTTTTTCTGCCAACAACCTCAAGATTTCCCTTAAGAATGCGCAAGGAGTGTGGACCACTCATGTCAGAGATCACCTATGGGTTCAAGAAGGCCCTCTCCCGCCCGGTGGAGGAAACCGACGAAGCCGTTCGGGAAGAGTTGATGAAGGAGGGATTCGGGGTCCTTTCGGAGATCGACGTAAGGGCTACTCTCAAAGAGAAGCTCGATGTCGAATTCCGCCCCTACAAGATCCTGGGAGCGTGCAACCCTCCGTTGGCCCATCAGGCGTTGACCACCGAGATGGACATAGGCCTCCTGCTGCCCTGTAACGTCATCGTCTATGAGGGCGCTCAAGAGGGGACGTCTGTGGTGGCGGTGTTGGATCCGAAGGTCCAGCTGGGTGTGACGGGTCGCAACGACATCGACCATTTGGCCGACGAGGTTCGGGCACGGATGGAAAGGGTGCTGGCGGCTCTCTAACCGGAGGGGACTCCTACCCTCTCCTCATGGTTCGCGTCTGTGGCCAGGGTGACCTCGTACCCCTTCCCTTCCAACTCCCGGGCCAAACCTTCGGCCCCTGCTCTCGACGGGAACCGACCGACACGGACTCGGGCGAGGTCATTACCAGGCGTCCTCACGAGGCGAGCTTCGTACCCTGCTTGAGTCAGGGCGTCGGCCAGGGTGCGGGCCCGGTCCAGGCTCCTGAATGCTCCCAACTGGACCGAGAACTCTCCGTCGCCCGGTGAAGGGGCAGGAGGTTCCGCCCTCTCCCGGGCCAAGGGGATTCTGCGAGGCGAGGACCGGTCAACCTCTCCCTGGTGGAGGGTGAGCCATCGCTGGGCTTCAGGAACCCGAGGGCTCGACGGATAATCCCGGACAAGTTCCTGGAAGAACGCCTGAGCCTCCCTGGCCTCACCCCTGAAATCGGCAGAGAGGCCCAGTCGGAACAAAGCATCGTCCGAATAGGGCCCCCCGGGGAATTCCTGCGCCAAGCGAAGGAAATCAAGGTCGGCCATGGAGGGATCGACAGTCAACTTCCCCCGGAGCCAAATCCCTCGCTGTTGGTCGGCCCTGGAAGCATCGGAAAACCGGGTGGTCCACCAAGCCTCTAGGGCCCCTCTTGCATCCACGATTCGGCCCCGAGCCATGAGGGCCTCGACTTCTCCCAGGGAAGCTCCCTCCTGGCCGCTGCCGGGTCTCGGTACCGAGGTGAACAGGAGCAGCAACGTCACGACGCGGATCGTCCCGGCCATTGGGCGCCAACTCTCCATCATCAGCCGCCGGCCCCCTGCCCAGCCATCAAGCCGAGCAACCATTCCTCCAGGATGTTCTCGCCGGGTATTCCGCTCGACTTCAGGAGCCGGTCTACCCTCCTCAAGCCCAGTATCGCCTCCTCCAATTCCTCCTGTGACCATCTTTTTGCTTGCTGCAACAACCGGGGCACAAGCCATTTTTGGTGAGGGGGGAGAGATGATTCCAGGAGGCTGGAGCCTCCGGCTCTCGCCAAAGCCAACCGTATCAGGTGGTTCGCCAGACCGATGGTGAGGGCCACCCCCGATTCCCCCTGCGCGGACAGAACGCTCAGGCCCGCCAGCGCATCGCCGAACTCCCGTCGACCGACCCGATCCATCCAAACCCAACGGTCTTCCGTGGGAATCTGCGTGCCCGCGGCCTGGACCGCCTCTATACCGATGGGCGCTCCATCCTCAACCAGATTGGTGAGCTTCTCCACTTCCTGGGCCAGGACGCCGAGGTTCGTACCAACACCCGCGCAAAGGGCCCGGGATGCCTCTTCGGTGATCTCTCTGCCGTGTCGATTGGCTGCCCACTCCACCACCCAGCCCGGCACGTCGTTTGGCCCCACCTCCGGATACTCCACGGACCGGGCGAAGCGCTTCAGGTCACCATAAAACTTCGCCTTCGAGCCCTTTGGTATCATTGCGGTGAGGATCAGCGCCAGGCCAGGCGGCGGGGACTTAGCCACCTTCAACAGGGCCTCTCTTGCCCGCGGGCTGGAAGACAGCGCTTCAACCTCTCGAAGGACCACTACCCTCCACTCAGCCATCATGGGCGGCGTGGCAAGGATCGAGGCGAGGTTGTCCACCGTAACCTCGGATCCCCTCAGGGGATCATAGTTGAACTCCTTGGTGCCCGGATCCAGGTGCCAGTTCACGAGGGCCCGGGCCTCCTCCTCTTTCCGGAAGGCATCTTCCCCATGAAGGAAAAAGACTCCGCCCTTCTCCTTCTCCTGGAGGCCGAGGGGTCCTGCCGATTTCATATCAGGGAACCGACGAGATTACTCAATTCCGACCCGGACAACCGGCTGGCTCCGGCGGTGGTCCAGAACCGGGGAGTACTCTCTGAGAAGGTCATGGGAGTCGCCCCAGATACCATCCTGAAACTCGGTAGTGGTGAACAATGACCGCGTTGCAGGGAAGGTAGGATTGGTTCGAGCCGGTGTGAAGGAGGCACCTGGCGGGGCACCCACGACGACAGCCGGTAGTTCCACCCTGGGCTCTACGTCGCCCACCGCCGGAGCCCAGGCGGAAAAGGCGAGGAGCGCAGCCACGGCCATGACCGAGGCCATGGTGGCACCGCTACCCAGGGAGGGTCTGGCGAGGGATTTTCCGTCTTCGAGATGGAAGATCCGGTGATCTAGGCGCGGTCGAAAATCAGGTGGGACGTCGAGGGTGGGGAGTTCCTGGAGGAGTTCTCTTCCGGTTTCGAAGGTACGAGAATACCCACGACATCGCTCACACCCGTGGCGATGTGCTTCCATCTCTCTCGAAACCTCCTCCTGGATCCTTCCGTCTATGAATTCGGAGTAGTGATCCAGGAACTTCTGACAGTCCATCGACTTAACAACACTCCCAAAAGAACGTGATCCTATCTTACACAGGCTTGGTATGTCTCTTACGTCACAAGCCTGAGTCAGGTTCCCTTGCCAACGCCAGATGTTTCAGGAAGGACCCCGGAGTAGGAGGGAGGACCCCGCTGAAGGAGGAAGGACCCCGGAGTAGGAGGGAGGCCCCCGCTGTAGGAGAAATACCGGAGGATTAATCCAGGAGAGGAGCGATGATCCTGGCGAAATTATTCCGGGCCCGGTTCAACCTGCTCTTGACGGTCCCAAGGTTGCAGCCCGTGATCTCGGCGATTTCCTCGTAGGTTTTTCCTTGAAGCTCCCTGAGGACGAACACGATCCGATGGTGTTCAGGAAGCTGTGCCACGGAGTTCTCGACCAACTCTTTCAGATGTCTCTTCCGATAGAGATCGTCCGGACGCAGCTTGGGATCTTCCCACTCCAACGGCCGATGGTCTGCTTCCCAGTTTTTCTTGATCGTCTGGAATAGGACCAGCGGGTTCCTGGAGCGGTTCCGCAGTTCGTTCTTGGCCAGGTTTCCTGCGATGGTGTAGATCCAGGTCGAGAACTTCTTGGTCTGATCGAAGCGGTGGAGATGGCGATAGACCCGTACGAAAGTCTCCTGAATCAAATCTTGAGCCCGCTCCCTGTCCCCTACTGTCCGGTAGACAAAGTTCAGGAGCCTCTTGTCGTAGCGGTCCACCAATTCCCCGAACGCCCGGGCGTCCCCGTCGAGAAACTGTTGAACGACCTGGCTGTCCGTGAGATCCTTGAACCGTAACCGCCCCGGGCGTGCTGTCCGGCCGGCCTTCTCGGCTTTTTTCGGTTGGATCTTAATGGCTGGCTTGGCGTTCATATGGACCCCGATGGTTCAGTTGGCCCGAGTGGGAGCGCCGTAGGGCACACCTCACCTTCTATCCCCTCTCTCGGGCAGGATCCGTACCAGAGGAAAAACCCTATAATTCCTGGGTCTTTTCAGGGTACCTGTCCCTTTTTTGATACAGCGCCTGTCTATTTTGGGACGATCCTCGCTTTTACCTCCTATAACGTTCGAGTTCTCGAGGATTGCACAACTTGGCCGGACCCTCTCTCCGTCAGCCCCTGGCACCGAGGGCCCGATGGGCCAGGAGGACCCCGACCAGGCTCTTCCCGTCTCTGATCACACCGGCGTCGACCATCTCAAGGACCTCCGAGAACGGAACCTCCAGGACCTCCATGAACTCGTCTTTGTCCCGACGGACTGACCCCTCTTCCAGCCCGGTTGCCAGGAAGACATGGATCTCCTCATTGGTGAAGCCCGGAGTAGTAAGGAGCCGGCTCAACGGCTGAAGAGAGCCAGCCACGAAGCCCGTCTCTTCTTCGAGCTCCCGTCTCGCGCAGTCCTCCCACGATTCGCCGTCCATGGGGATCCCGGCGGGGATCTCGTAGATGAACCCTCCGGCGGCGTAGCGATACTGATGAATCAAAACCACCCTCGGGTCAGGTTCTTCCAGATCTCCGAGGAAGGGCACAACGGCCGACGCGCCACGGTGCCGGATCAGCTCCAGTTCCCCCTCGCTGCCGTCGGGGAACCGGACCCGGTCCACGGAGAGGTGAACTACACGTCCGTCGTGGATTAGTGTGGATCCGAGGTGGCCTGTCACCACGCTTTCGACACGGTTGTTGAAGTCCTCGTCCATGAGAACGCTCCCCGGGTTCGGGGTGCCGGCCTCGACCGGTCCCGCTTGTTTAGCCTCGACCGATCCCGCTTGTTTATGAGTACGAGGCAGGTGAGGAGGGGTTGCCCGCCGGGTTCAGGGGCCAGAGACGACTTCGACGGGCCCCAACCCTAGTTCCTCGAGGGGTCCCACGACCCCCTCCGCGTCCCCCACCACGATGACTGCGAGCTCGGCCGGATTGATGGTCGCCCGGCCAGCTTCGTGGGCGGAGGAGGTACTGACGCCGCGGATTTCATCCCGGTAGGTCGAGAAGAAGTCCAGGGGAAGGCCATAGACCTGAATCTCCGAGATCCGGGCTGCAACCTGACCGGTGGTCTCCAACGCCAAGGGGAAAACCCCGGCGATATAATCCCTAGCCCGCTCCACCTCCCCTTCCGTGGGCCCAGCTTCCAGGAGGCCTTCCAATTCGGTCAAAGCTTCCCGTACCGCCGTGGCTGTGACTTCCGTGGCCACGGCCATGGATATCCCAAAAGGCCCGGGTCCTTTGCGGGGGGAGAATCGAGATCGCACGCCATAGGTGAATCCTTGCTTCTCCCGAAGATTCAGCATCAAACGGCTCGTAAACGCACCCCCCAGGACCGCGTTGAAGATCTTGAGCGGGAAGAAGAGAGGGGTGGCCCTGGATATTCCGATCTGGCCAATCCTCACCTCCGATTGAACCGAACCCGGTCGGTCCATCACCAGTACACGCCTCCCCTCGAACCGGGGTGTCGCCGTGATCGCCCCAGGCGGGGTCCCCTTCCCCGCCCATCCTCCGAAGTGTGTTTCCACCAGGGATCGAGCCTCGGAGACCTCCACATCCCCCACAACCACAAATCCGGCACCGGACGGGGTGAAACGTTCCTCAGCGAAGGCTCGGGCCTCCTCTCTGCCCAGGGATTCCACGGACTCCTGAGTCCCTCCCAAAGGCCTGTGGTAGGGCACGGATTCGGAATAGATGAAGTCGGCCGCTGCGTCATCAGCCAGGCTTCCCGGATCCATCTGCCGCTGACGAATCACCGCCAGCCTTTGGCGTCGGAGCCGATCGATCTCCTCCTCGGGAAACGAGGAGCGAAGGAGAGCCTCGGCCAAAAGTGACATGCCCTCCTCCATCCGATCGGCCAGACAGGTCAGAGAGACGATGGTCGCGTCCCACCCGGTCCTGACCGACAAACCGGAGCCGATGCCTTCAAGAGCATCGGCCAACTCCAACCCGCTGAGCTTCTCCGATCCGCCTTCGAGAGCTTCCCCCGTCAAGACCGCCAAACCAGCCGACCGATCCGGCAAGGCCGCCTCCCCGGCGTCCATCACCACCGCCATGGTGACCAGCGGAGCCCGGGTCATGCGGGCGATCCGAAGCCCCAGCCCGTTGGCCAGGTCGGAAGAGAGAATCGGGGGGAAATCGAACGACCGGACCGATCCCGACTCAGGTGGGCTCGACCGGTCAACCGGGGACACATCCCGTCCAGTCATTGGTCTTCTCCCGGTTCTTGGACTTCCCCCGGTAGATAGGTGAGAAAAGCTCGGTTGTCCGGGCCAAGAAACCGCTCCCCGAACTCCCGCACCTGGCCCAGGGTGACCGCCCGGACCCTTTCGACCTCACCGTTCAACCGGCCGGGATCGTCGAAGCTCTGGTCGAACATCGAAAGCAGGTCGGCCCTCGTTCCCACTTGCTGTATGCTCCGCACGAGGTGGGTCTCCGTCAGAGCGACCGCCCGGTCCAGCTCCTCGTCGGTCACGGACTCGAGCCCATCCAGCTCCTCGAGGAGCGCTGCCCGAAGTGTGTCCGGGTCGGAGTCCGGATACCCAGTGACCCAGAAAAGAAGGAGAGATGCGCTGGTTTGGAGAGGAAACAGGTAGGCCAGCACGTCTTTCGCCACCCGCTTTTCCCGCACGAGAGACCGGTGAAGACGGGATGCCTTCCCACCTCCAAGCACCGTGGCCGCAACATCGGCGGTATGGAATCCCTCGGCGACGAGGCGCGGGACTCTCAAGCCGAGGTAGACCCTGGGAAGGGGAACGTTCCCCACCACTTCCTCTTCGACGACTCCTCCAATGACTGAGGAGATCTGCTGATTCCCCGGCAGGGGGGGGATGGGCGCCCCCTGGGGGATCTCGCTGAAGTACCGCTCGATGGAGCGGAGGGCGTGGCCCGGATCGAAGTCCCCGGCCAGCGTAAGGACGGCGTTGTTCGGCACATAGAACGTCTGGAAAAACTCGGCTACGTCCTCCAGGGTGGCGGCTCCGATGTCCTCCATGGAGCCGATGACCGAATGGTGGTACGGATGGTCGGACGGGAACACCAGAGCCTGCATCCGTTCATCCCAATCGCCGTAAGGCTGGTTGTCGTACCGTTCCTTCCTTTCGTTCTTCACCACCCCTTGTTGGTTCTCGAGTTTCTCCTGCGTCATGGCAGGGAGCATCCACCCCATCCGGTCCGACTCGAGCCAGAGGGCCAACTCCAGGTGGTGGGACGGGAGCGTCTCGTAGTAGTTCGTTCGGTCGAACCAGGTGGAGGCGTTCAGCGTACCCCCAGCCTGTTCCACGAGCTCGAAGTGGCGGTTCTTGGGGACGTTGGCTGACCCCTGGAACATCATGTGCTCGAAAAGATGGGCAAAACCTGTGCGACCCGGACGTTCATTTCGGGAGCCCACGCCGTACCAGAGGTTCACGGCAACGATGGGCACTGATCGGTCCATAGAAAGGGTAATGCGAAGGCCGTTGGACAATCGGTGGCGTTCAACCGGGACGTTCAGCAATGTGCCCTCTTCCTCTCGGTTCATGGTCGGTTCATAAGACGTTCCCGCAAGGCTCCCGGCAGGAGCTCCTCGCGAAAGAAGGTCCGGGCCGAGTCAGGCCCCTCCTCCAGCCGAGCCTCCACGGTCTCAACCAGGTGGAGGTCTCCCGGCAAAGCCCCTTGGCGCCCTCTCTCCATCATCTCGTAGGCCAGGTCTTCCCACTCTGCGGCCTCGGCGGCGAGAGCCGCCAACAGTTGCGCCTCCACGTCCACCGGCCTCAGCCGTGCGGCTTCGGAGAGGTCCCTGGCCGCGTCCTCCATTCGGTCAAGCTCGGCTTCCACCAGGCCGAGGACCACCTGGCTCCACCCCTCCCCCGGATCCAGGTCGATGGATCGGGTGAGGGGATCCAACGCGGACTCCATCTGCCCTTTTAGGGCCAGGGCCACCCCTACTTCGTAGAGGATCACCGGATCTTCAGGGGCCAACTCGGCGGCGGCGTTCAGCTCCCGCAAGGCGTCTTCGAACAGGCCTTCCCTGGAGAGATACGCACCAAAAAGCCACCGGGTCAGAGGGACGTCAGGGGCCATGACCGAAGCAGACCTCAGGGCCGCTTCCGCCTCCGGATCGTCGAAGTGGGCCAGGCCGTTACCCACGGTGGCCAGGACGTACGGATCCTCAGGCTCTTGCGCCAACGCTTCCTTGAAGCGGTCGTAGGCCGAACCGGGAAGGCCCATCTCCCTCTCGGCCACCCCCAACCAGCAGAGGAGGGCTGGATTGTCCGGATGGGATTCCAGGGCTTCGGCGAGTTGTGTGGCCATGCCCTCCCAATCTCCCTCCTCTCCCAGATCCAGGGCCTTTTGCAGGAGCTCGTCGGTATCCACGCTCAAGCTCCGAACTTGGCCAGCCGACTCGCGTGGGCCAGGGCCAAGGACATGAGGTGCTTCCCTTCGAAAGTTCCCAGGTCACCCAGCCTGCATTCCCTCTCGCCGAACCGATCTCCGGTGGGCCTCGCCCAAGGTGATGCTATCAGAACCGGGACGGAGTGCCAGGAATGGGCTTTGTAGGTGGCAGGCGTGGAGTGGTCCCCCGTGACCACCAGGACCTCCGGCCCCAGCTCCTGGATCATTTTAATGAGGGGGTCCACCGATTCGATGGCCCTGACCTTCGCATCGAAGTCCCCGTCCTCTCCCCGGGAATCCGTGTACTTGAAGTGGAGGAAGAAGAAGTCGTAGTCGTCGAAGTACTCCTCCAGGAGAGTAATCAACCCTGACGGATCGGTCGGGACCCCCCGAACGTCCATACCGGCGAGCCGGGCCACGCCCCGGTACATGGGGTACTGAGCGATGGCAACCGCTCTCAGTCCATATCGATCTTCGAAGCTCGGGAACCCTTCGTAGGCGGCAAACCCTCTGGCCAGAACACCCGTTACGACCGGTTCGTCCTGCAGGATTACCTGGATCTGATCCAGGATGTTCTGCATCAACCCAGCGCTTTTCTCGGATCCCGGATCCAGGGCCACGACAGGAAGAGCCGGCACTCCGACTTCTTGTGGGTCTGTGTCGGAAAGGTCCGCCTTCAAGCCTTCCCCCCGGAGGATCAAGACTGCCCGGTGCTCCTTCTCGTGGTCGAGAAACACCTCGATCCCGTCGGGCGGAACAATGCCGGCCCTGACCTTCTCCACCACCCGCCGCCCCACCTCGTCTGAAGGCCGACCCGCACGGCGATCTTGTACCAGGCCCTGGGAATCCAGGGTCGCCAGATTCAGTCGTGCTGCGAGGTCACCTGGCTGTAGGTCGAACCCGACCCCCAAAGCGCTGAGGGCACCCCGTCCCACGATGTACTCCGTAGGATCGTAGCCGAAGAGAGAGAGGTGCCCTGGGCCACTTCCGGGGGTAATCCCGGGAAGAACCGGTACCAACGCCCCCAGGGAGCTTTTTGCCGCCAGTGCGTCGAGGTTTGGTGTTGAGGCGGCCTCCAGCTCGGTCAGTCCAGACTCGGGATGTGGGAGGCCTCCGAGACCATCCAGGACGAACAAAACGATCTTCTTCCCTTCCTCACCTCGCTCAACCAAGGCATCGGGAAACCGAATCTGCGACATAGGTCGGAACTCTTCTTTTTTGGGAAACCAGGAGCCCTCCCCTCGGGGGCGGGCCGGGGAAAAATAAACCTGCCGAGGGTGCCAGCCAATCGGGTTTGCCCCGGCGGGCCCTCACCCTTTAGGATCCCGGGGTTTCCGGCCGGTGCTCTGGCAGGCTGGTCGATCCAGAACGAAGACCTCAAACCCGTACGGGACCTGGGAGCAGAGAGTGAGATACACCCCCTTCAGAATGGAACGTTGGCAGTCCACTTTCGAAAACCGAGTGGCCATCAATCTCTCGGAGAGCGGTGTGCACCCCCTCACCGTGGCTGAGCTCCTGGACCTGGCCGGGGTGGAGAAAGGTGTCCAAGACATCCGATTGGTGTACGGGCAATCCAACGGGACCGACGAACTCCGGGACCGGATCGCAGCTTTGTATCCCGGTGCCACGGAAGCTTCGGTCTTGGTTACGGTAGGGGGAGCGGAGGCCAATTTCGTCGGGCATTGGCACCTCCTTGACGCCAGTCGCCCAGCCGCCGTCATGCTTCCCAACTACATGCAGGTACCCGGAATGGTGGAGAACTTCGGGGCTCCCATCATGCCCTTCCACCTGCGGGAAGACTCCGGATGGCAGCCGGACCTGGACGAGCTCGAAAGTGCGTTGGCTTCCGGCGCGAATTTTATCCTCGTGACGAACCCGAACAACCCCACAGGGGCGTGCCTTTCCCAGGACTCCATGCAGGGCATCGTCGGGTTGGCCGAGCGATTCGGAGCCTGGATCCTGGCTGACGAGGTGTACTGCGGGGCCGAAGTCGCCGGCGAAGAAACCCCTTCGTTCTGGGGGCAGACCGACCGGGTACTCGTCACCAATTCCCTTTCCAAAGCCTATGGATTGCCCGGGCTTCGCCTGGGATGGGTCATGGGTCCCGCAGAGCTGATTCAGGACCTGTGGGGGCGGACCGACTATACCACCATCGCCCCCGCCACCCTCTCCGACCATCTAGCTACCGTGGCCCTGGAACCGGAGACCAGGGCGAAAATCATGGCCCGGACCCGGGGGATCATCCGAGAGAACTTTGGAACGATGAAAGACTGGATTGACGGTCAGGACGGACTGTTCAGCTACCGACCACCGGACGCCGGCGCCATCTGTTATATGAGGTATCGATCAAGCGTAAACTCCTCTGTCTTTGCGGAGAAGCTCCGAACCGAAAAAGACCTGCTCGTGGTTCCCGGAGACCACTTTGGAATGGATCACTACCTGAGGATCGGTTTCGGGAATCCTCGAGATGAGCTGGTGGACGGCCTGGGCCGGATCTCCGAGGCCTTCCGGGAGATAGAGGGCTGATGCAACCCCAAGATGTCCTCAGAGACCTGGAGCTCCTGTTTCAGTCCAGGTATGGCCTGATCCAGATCGACACCAATGAAGCCGATCGGGCCCTTTCCCTCCTTCAACATGTGGCCGACCGAATCTCCACTCCCCTCTTTACCTGGTCGCGCATTGACGGGATTCGGAGGGTAGGTTTCGACGGGAGCGTCTTCCAAACGAAGGAAGCACGGAAGGCCATGGCCCATGTGAACGCGGCCAACATTCCGGCCATCTACCACTTTCACGGGGTGAATAAGGCTCTGGAGTCGGACGACGTCTTCCGGGCCCAGGTCAAAGCCGCGGTCAAAAAGCTCGAAGCCGGGGTTGGAGCCATCGTCCTCACGGGCTCGGACATGAACCTCCCACCGGAGCTGGACCCCATGGCGGCAACCGTGGTCCTGCCCAGTCCTGGGGAAGAAGAATACCGAAGCCTTTTGTCCAACCTCCTCAGGGATCTGAGCCACCGGCAGTATGTCGAGGTCAACCTCTCAAAAGAAGAGACAGCGGGACTGCTGAAACACCTGTCCGGGCTGACTCTCATGGAGGCGGAGAAGATCCTCACCAAGGCCATCATCGAGGATCATCGTTTGACCCCTGAAGACATCCAGCATGTCATCAAAGCGAAAAAGTCGGTGGTGGAGAGGGAGGGCCTACTGGAATACTACCCCATCGAGCAGACCCTGGCCGATGTGGCTGACCTGAAAAGCCTGAAAGAGTGGTTGGCAAAGAGAAAGAACGTGGTGGCCAATCCGGTGAAGGCAGGGGAGTACGGCCTCACTTTCCCACGGGGAGTCCTCCTCCTCGGGGTCCCAGGGTGCGGGAAGAGCCTCTGTGCGAAGGCGGTTTCCTCCGAATGGGGATTACCGCTCCTCAAGTTCGATACCTCCAACCTCTACAACAAATACATCGGCGAGAGCGAGAAGAACTTCAAACGGGCGATCCGAGCTGCTGAGCGGATGTCCCCCGTGGTCCTTTGGATCGACGAGCTCGAGAAGGCCTTCGCCGTGGGAGGGACGGAGGACGGAGGAGTCTCACAGCGGATTCTCGGGAGTTTCCTGAGCTGGATGCAGGATCGTTCGGGGGAGGTCTTCATCGTCGCCACCGCCAACGAGATCGATCGGCTCCCTCCTGAGTTCCTGCGAAAGGGGCGCTTCGACGAGATCTTCTTCGTGGACTTGCCCGACCAGGACACCCGACGGGAGATCTTCAGGATTCATCTCGCCGCCCGGGGACTGGATCCGCAGCGGTTCGATCTCGACGGTCTGTCCGCCCTGACCGGGGACTTCACCGGGTCGGAAATCGAGGAAGTGGTGGTGTCCGGGCTGTACACCGTCTTCTCGGCCGATCGGCAGCTCACCACGGAAGACCTCGAGAGGGAGATCAGTAGAACCATTCCATTGGCCGTCACCATGGCCGAGAAAGTCGGCGCCCTGCGAACCTGGGCCCAGAGCAGAACCGTCCCCGCCAACTGACTTCCGCAAGTCCCCCCTGCGCGACCGAAACCGACTGCCTAGCGGACGGCCGAGCCGATGAGACGAGCAAACCCCGCTGCGAAGCTGCCGGCTTCGTCCCGACTCTGCAGCACACGAATCGGGGAAACACCCACCGCTTCCGACACCACCCTGACGTTCACCAGCGAGATGATCTGCGAGTCATCCAACTCGATCTGGTTCCACTCCCGGGCCGGGCGGGACCTGAACTGCTCGTAAACACCTTCGAGGGCCCCGATGGACGTGCCGGTGGGAAGGGGAATATGGAAGGTGCTTGCGCCCAACCCGAACCGGCCCGCCACGTCCTTCCACGACCGTCCAGCTCTCCGAAGGCCCACCAGGGCGTCGGCCGATATGCCGGCTCGCCGTGAGAGAAACAAGACGACCGGGACTTCGTCGGGTGCCAGTCCCCAATCCCCGAGGATCGAGACTTCCTCAACCGCGACCTCAAAGTGCTCGGCTACCATCGCAAAAAAGGCCCCTCGAACGCCTGAGTCCAGCTCCTGGGAGGTGATGGGGGCCGGTGAGAGGACCCCGGCCAAGAGCAGGAGACAAAGGAGCGCCGTAGGCCAGAGTTCCTGGGAAGCTTTCAAGAGGGTTCTCCCGACAGACACTCAAAAGGGGGACTCATAACAAATAGGCACCAAAGGCCCCGGGAGCAATCCAAAAAAACACTGCCAGGATGGCAGGGAATCGGGACGGGGCCTGGCACGAAGCTTGAGGGAGATAGGCGTGGGTGGCAGGGTATGGGAAGATGGGGGTTTCGGACGCGGAGAGGGAGGGAAAAATGAACGAGCACGAGAATGATACCAGACTGCCGGATCAAACTGGCGACCTGACAACCTTTGAGCCGGGCGGGGCGGGAACGTCCGAGAGGAAAGGTGACCTGGTTGTGGATCTCACTGGAATCACTGAGCTCGACCTGGCCAGCTTGGCCCTGTTGTTGACTGCGCAACAGAAAGCCGAACAAGAAGATAGAGACGTTTGGCTGGTTGGCGTCCCACTCCACGTCTGGAAAGCCCTGAATGCCATGGGGCTGGGACGGTTCTTCAAACCCTTCCCCGTGTCCGGGGAGGTGGCCGTCTAGGACGACGTCCTCATCTGGGCGGGAATCAGCCGGCCCCCCACCCAAGTCCGGGTGGGGGGCCGTTTCCGACTGTGGCCACTTTTTTCCGTCCGCAGATCTCAGAAAAGTGTCCTCAATGGAGGACGCTCTTCCGTCGGAGCCGGTGCAGGTCAGCCCCCCATATCCACGATTTCCTCGTAGCTGGCAGGATCCCACTGAGGCTTTTCTGCCGCGTTGCCCAGTTCGAGTCCCAAGTGGAACATCAGCTTCGTCACGTTGGTGGCCTTGGTGATGTCCATCTTCTCTACTTCGTCATCCACCCCGTGGTAGTCCTCATGAATGCCGCAGAAGAAGAAAAGGACGGGAACCCCCCGACGGGCGAAGTTGAAGTGGTCCGATCTGCGGTAGAAATTCTGATCGGGCCAGATGTCATCCGACGCGGTCAGGTTGAGCTCCGGGTGTTCGGCATTCACCCGGTTCAGCGTCTCACCCAGGTCCGAGTGCTCCTTCCCGATGACCACAATGGAATCGGGTGCGTTCCGAGAGATCATGTCGGCGTTGAGGTTCGCTACAAGCTCCCCGGGCGCCACGCCGGGGTTCTCGGCGTAGAACCGGCTACCCCATAGGCCGCTCTCCTCGCCACTCACCGCCAGGAACACCATCGAGCGCTTCGGACGCTCCGCCATCATTGAGAAGGCCTCCGCCAGTTCAACAACCGCGATGGTGCCGGAAGCATCGTCGTCGGCGCCGTTTCGAATGCTGTCACCGGCCTCATTCGGGGTGGTGGGCGCCACATGGTCCATGTGCCCGCTGTAGACGATGTACTCGTTCTTCAGGGTCGGGTCGCTCCCTTCCAGAATCGCCACAGTGTTCGGCATGTCGAACCCATCCAGCTCCTGAGTGGCCGTGTTAACGGTGAGTTCCAGGCTCGGGACATCCACCACCGCCACGGCGCCTCCACCCCGAGCCATGAGGGAGGAGAGTTGGATGCCATGGTCCGCCAAGACCGATCCCAGAACACCTTCCCGAATGCTCAACATGGCCGGCCCTCCTCCAGCCCCATCGTTCCAAGGCAGGAGCCTTTGGGTCCGGTTCCGAGAGCGGTCCACAGCCTCCGCCCACGCCTCGTCGCTACTTTGGTCAACCATGATCACCGAGGCCGGCTGGACGTTCGTCAGGCCCCTGGGGAAGCGGATCCGTCGTCGGCCCGACGTCTGAGCTGAAGCTGAGGGAACGATGACGAGGTGTTTACCGGAGAGTTGCTCAGGCGGGAGGTCCTGGGCGTCTGCGAGATTCCCCACAATGAGAGCGACTGGACCGGAAGCCCCACCTGCCGATGCTGTTATTGGGTAGACATCGGTCCCGAACTCCAGGCTCGGGCCCCCAGCGAACTCGGCTGAGGAACCTTCGAAGTCCATGGCCAGTTCCCGGACTTTATATGCCTGGATGAAGCTGCCGTCGTCCCCACCCGGCTCGAGCCCGTACTTCTCGAACTCCTCTGCGATCCATTCGGCCGTCATGGTCAACCCGGGACTCGGATTGTATCGGCCCATCATGGAGTCGTGGGCAATGATTCCGACTTTGTGGAGAAAGTCCGCTTCGGTGATGGACGCAACCGCTTCGTCCGCGGGGACCCCGCGTTGGCACGCCAGGAGGCCGGGGGCGGCGAGGAAGGCCAGAAGTGCTAACCGTCTCATGATGAAGTCCTCGGTTTGGGGCAAAGCCCGGGAGCTCGGATCAACATTTTATTTATCTAGCGGAACCAGGTTGGAAGGATAACCCGGGGCCCTTTTCGGGTACAGAACGCTGAATCGGATATGGCTCACCGGCCCTGAGCGTTTCGTTGAGGAGACCCCAGGCAACCAGGCCATCGTCGGACCGCGGTTCCAACAGCCTGAACACGACCCTGGCAAGGGGTTGGTCCATGGGCACCATGACCGTGCCATGAGCGAGGGCCGCCGGTTGAGGGGGACCATAATCTCCCCACACCTGCTGGGCCTGGTGGCCTTGATATTCCCTCTGGGAAGTCTGGACCGAATCGACCTGAAACTCCTCCACCTCCAACCCGGGCGGGGCCTCCTGGACCACCATGGTCGTTACTCCATGGGCCCGGAGGAGCTCGATGACCCCGGTGAGGTCCGCAGGAACGAAATAGGCGGGGGGAACCTCCTCCACCTCTGTGGGCCGGAAGCTCCCGTACTCATACATCTCCGTGGGGGTCTGGGTGTCCGTTCTCAACAGCATCCGCTGCCCGGATACCGGGTTCTCTTCTTCGATGACGTCCCCCATGAGAATGGTCACCGGGGCGTCGGACCGTTCGGCTTCGAACTGAACGCCCATCGCCTCGCCGACGATTGATCTGGCATCCGCCCGTTCGGTCCGGGTCCGGATCTCCGTGGCGTTCTGGTGGCCGAACTCGATGATCTCACGGGTGAACCAGTAGGAGATTCCGATCCTCTCCTCGAACGATGCGTAGGAGTATGCCTCCCCGAGGATCCCAAACCGGTTTCGCAACCCGATGTAGTTGCTCACGTACCTGGGCTGGTGACTGAACGTATACCATCCGGCCTCTCGGTCTCCCCGGGCCGGCCTGGCCCCCCCGTAGTAGTACATGTCCCAGCCGGTGGCCTCTTTCACCGCTCGTGTGACTTCCGGCAGCCATTGGCCCCTCAGGTACCCGTCGATCTCTTCGGGAGTACCGGGCGGGAGCGGAGGTGCATAGGTCAGGTGATAGCCGTGACGGGAGCCGTTCGTCGTGTGGAGATCCACCGACAGGTGGGGATCGTAGGAGGAATAAAGTGCCACCAAAGCCCGGGATTCAGGGGCGTCGAGTTTCATCTGGTCACGGTTGAGGTCCAGTCCCATGGCATTCGGCCGCTGCCCCATGCCTTCAACCGGGCCGTGTTGCCCTCGCCGGTTCGTGGGGCTCACCCTCTCGTTTCCATCCGGGTTGTAGAGGGGTGCGATAAGCAGTACCAGGGAATCGGCCCACTGAGCGTGGCGGCCGGCGGCCAATTCCCTGAGGAGGATCAGGAGCGCTTCCTTCCCCGAGATCTCGCCCGCGTGAATACCGCCCTGGACATAAAGCCGGGTTTTCCCGGTACCTTTTACGGTTTCCGGGGAGGGGTCGTCCACGTCACCCACCACCACCAGGGGGATGGATCGTCCCTCCGATGAGGTTCCCATGCTCGTCAGATGGAGCCTCGAGGCCCCCTCCGTCACCTCGTCGAGGAACGCAACCAGATCGTCGTACCGGGTGGTCTGTCGATAGTCAGTCCTCTCCGCGGCCGTGAGCGGAGCTTGGGGTTCCTGGGCTTCGAGAGATGCGGGGGTGCCGAGCAGGAGAGACCAAGCCAACAAGCCGGGTATTCCCAGCCGGAGGGGCGCGGGAGTCGTCATGATCCACCTCATATAACCGTTTGTCACTGACCGTGGATAGGGTTGTTCCCCGGTATCCACCGCGTCGGAGCGGGAGCCAAGGTATCCCCTACTCCGAGGGGGTGTCCACTCGGTGCGGAGGAGGGTTGGCCGGCCGGGGATCCAATCGGGGATTCCGCCGGGCCTCAGCGGATCATCTTCAGGAGGGCTTTCAACTGGTCCTCGTCGGTGGGACCCCTGGCCACCAGGAGCCCTCTCTCCCGCTCCATGACGACCTGGTTCCATCCTTTGGGCAGGGAGGCCTCCAAAACGTTGGCGTAGGCTCGCCTGCCGGGCATCTCGTCCACCGGGTCTTCGGCACGGGCGTAGCGGAGCTGCATGTCCGTCCCCATGAGGAGACCGAGATAGTGGAGCTCGAGGGTGTCCCCGGGCGAAAGTAGTTGTCGAATTACAAGGGCTCTCTCCCCCGGCACCCGCTCCTCCCATTCCACGGAGGCAACCTCCAGCACAGGCACGGCCAGGCCCGGCACCCCCAACAAAGCCTTGACCGAGTCGGAGACCCGGGAGCTCGTTGGCACAGCTTCCGCCCCCGCCGCCATCATGAAGTCCGAGACAGCTCTGGGGGAGGCCGCCCGAGCACCGATGGAGTCGGCTATGGGCAGCGCCGTTACCACTAGCTCTTCCAGGGCGAGAGCCTCCGACCGGAAGCCGGCGACGGTCGCCGAGTCTACCCTCTCGGCGGCCACGGTCGTGTCCCCGGGACGCTGGGCACCGGTGGAGTCCGGCTGGAGGACGGCCCGCCGTTCGGCCTCACCGGTTGCCGCCCCCGGTACAGCTTCAAACTCGGGAACCTGTGGTTGGGCCACCGCAGGAGCCTCCCGCTGTCGGCTGGCGGTGACGACGACGTCTTCGCGAACGACCGAATCCGGGGTCGCCTGACGGATCGGGTCGCGACCGAGCTCTTCGGCTGGCTCCTCATCCGTCTGCCGGCGACCGGTGACCACCAGGGCTTCATACTGAAGAGAATCGGAGCCGAGGGTCGTAAGGAGGTCTGCTTCCTGATCCTCGATGATCCCTTCCTGGACCGGGGCGACCTCCAGGCGATCCAGCGCACCGGTAGGCCGTCCGTCCATGGGAATGGTCTGCCAAACCTGGCCACCCATCCACCCCACTCCCAACGCAAGGACGATGGTGGCGGCCCAGGCCATGGGGAGCCCGCGGAGAGGGCCGCGGTATTGAGTCTTCCGGGCGGCTACCTCTTCCACAGCGCCGGCCTCCGGGCTGGGCGCTTCGGCTCTCTCCCGAAGCTCCTCGAAAGTCGGCAGGCCCACCTGGGAAAGATCGGGCGTTCCCAGAATCTCCGACGCCCTCAACCGGACAGATTCCTCGTCCTGGAGCCGTTCCCTACACGCCGGACAATCGGCGAGGTGGTCCCGAACCTCATCCCCACGACCCTCTGGTAGCAAATCGAGGGCGCCGTCCAGGAAGGCGTGGAGTTCCCCGTCAGTTACGTGCCGCATGATCCTTCTCCATCTCCTGGTGGGCCTCCACAAGCCTCTGCCTGGCCCTGGCCAGGGTGGTGCCAATCGCGCCGGGGGAGAGGTCCGTCACATCCGCGATCTCCCGGTAGCTCAAACCTGCATCCCATAACAGGAGCACCTCCCTGTCCCTTTCCTTCAACCCGTCCAACGCTGCCCGAACCTGGGCCCACTCTTCTTTAGCCAGAACAGCCTCGTCTGGCCTCGGGCTCCCCTCGACCTCCTCCGCCTCGCTTCGTAACAAAGCCAGATGTCGTTTCCGGCGCAGGACGGTCCTCGCCTCGTCTCTGGCCAGGTTGGTTGCAACCTTAAAAAGCCAGGCCCTGGGGTTTTCAGGATCATGGCGGAGGGCTCTTACAAAAACCTCCTGGGCCAAATCCCTGGCCCGTTCCATGTCCCACACCTTTCGGTGGAGGAACCGTACCAACTCCTCGAAGCTGGTTCGGTAGACCTCACCCCAATCCACTTTCACCGGCTGAATTATCTCCGAGGTTCAGGGGATCGATCCCGGGCCGCGGACCCAAACCAGAGCCACTTTCCATACACTTGCCTGCTAGCTCTGGTCCCTCTGTGGGGAGATGACGTTCCTCATTCCTCAGTTTGCACAACCGGGGGATCATGTCATACAAAAAGGAGACGGTCCGCCGGCCAAATCAGCCGGCGGACCGTCCCTTGGGATTCTCCGGGTTGGAGGCCGTTCGCCTCCGCCTCAGCTCATCCGCCCCGTCTCAGAATGAAGACCTTCCCCCCGAAGGTTTCAACTTCAATTTGGGCTGAACCGGTCCCCAGCTCGAAGGTCAGCTCCTTCTGGTTCAGACCTGGGATCCCACCTTCCTCCGTCGCCTCGGTGGGGGCCCCCGGGAAGTCCACCTCGATGTCCCCGGCCAACGTCATGACCTCCACTTCGGCGTTGATGTTGGTCGGGAGGTACAACCGGATCTCCCCTGCATGACTGCCGAAGCTGTAGCTCCCACCGTCCAGGATGTCGCCGTCGAACCTCAGAGATCCCCCCACCGTTCCGATCTCTACGTCGGAAGAGGTGATCCCCTCCAGGGTGAGGGTGGCGCCAACGCTCTCAGCGTAGATGTCACCCGCGCAATTCCGGATGGTCACGGCTCCCGCCACCCCTCCGACTTCCAGATCGCCCTGAGCACCCTCGACATCGATGGTTCCGTTCACCGAACCAAGGACAATCGATCCACGGCCTCCCGCAACACGGATGGGCCCGTTCACGTTCCCTACTTCCACTTCACCCCCAGCACCCTGAATGTCCACGTCCAGGGCCACGCCCTCCACCGACAGGTCGAAGTTCCGCGGCATGGTGATCGAGAAGTCGATGGAGAAGTCGAAGTCCTTTCCCTTTTCCAGGTCGGGGTTGACAGAGATGGTGCTACCGGAGCGCTCCACCTCCACCGAAATGTCGCCGGAGTGCTCGGCCCGGATCTGAACCGCGTCGCGATCCCAGGTCCTGACCACGACCTCACCCTGGATATTCTCGACCTCCAGCCGGGTTGCCCCCGATGCTTGGACGATCGTGTCCGTGGGTTGGATCAAAACCGCAGCACTCAAAGCGCCAACTACGATTCCGGTGAGCATGGTCTTCCTCTATTGTCCTCAGGTTTTGGCGTAAACCGCCATAGCTGCGGTGCGCAGCAGTTCCATTTTCTTCCGAAGGTTGTCGGCCAGGAACCGTTGGAGCATTGGGCTCGCAGGGTCCTGCCTCACCGCGTCGCCAGCTTCTTCGATGGCCTGGTCGATGGTACCCAGGCTCTCCTCGAGGACCCTCACGGTTTCCGGATCCAGGACCTCCCGACCGGTTTCCAGAACGGTTTCGAGGTCGGCGACGGCCTCATCGTAGCCACCGTAAGCCTCCTCCCATCCCACAAATTGAGCCGGGGTCCGGACTCCGGAATCGCCGACGCTCGCCGGACCGGGGGAGCCGGATAGGAACGTCCACACGATTCCCCCGGAGATCACCATGAGGGCGATGCTAGCCGCCAGGAGTTGCCAAGCCGGCAGGCTGACGCGATGCCGGGCACGCTTCTCCACCGCTCCGGAGTTCTCAATCCGCCAAGCGATCTGAGGCCAGAGGTCCCGGGAAGGAGTCGCTTCCACCGGGAGGGATCCAAGATCTTCGGCGAGCTTGGAGAGACGAGCCAGCTCCCCACGACATACCTGACACCCTTCCAGGTGGCCCCTGACTCGCTCCTCCTCCTCCCGGTCCAGAAGACCTTCCCGGAAGTCATTGAGTGCGCCGTCTTCGACATGCCGTGTCATGAGTCCAGCTTCTCCCTCATCATCTTTCGAGCCCTGTGGATCTGTGCCTTCACCGTCCCGAGAGCCACCCCCTGCATTTCGGCGATCTCGTCGTACTTGTACCCGTAGATATCTCGGAGAACCACCACCCTACGGGCACCTTCAGGGAGGCTGGCGATGGCTCGCTCGATATCCAGCCTCGTTCCGGGAAACTCGGTTTTTACTCTCCCGAGGTACTCGCCCGGATCCTCCACCAGCTCCTCACGGGATTCCCTTCGACCTCTTGTCCGTCCCGCTTGGAGCACCACGTTCACCGCGAGCCGGTGGAGCCACGTCGTGAACTTGCTTTCTCCCCGGAAGCTTCCGAGCCGCTCCCAAGCTCTGACGAAGACATCCTGCGTCAGCTCTTCAGCCCGCTGTGCGTCCCGGGCCATCCTAAGGCAGAGCGCGTAAACCCGCCCCACCAACCTCCGGTAAAGGGCTTCGAAAGCTCTCGAATCCCCGGATTGGGCTCGCTCCACCAGAGCCCCGGTGGTCAACCCACTCCACACATCCGCCGATTCCCCGCTGACCAGCGGGACCGCGCCCATTCCTTCTCCGGAAGAGTGTTCCTTCTTCTTCACCAACTTTGATCCCGGGAAAAGTGGGTTTGTTTACACTGAGTCGGATTCGTTATTCGACCGAAGCCACGAGCTGGGGAAACGCCGGGTGTGACCGAAGTGGCTCAAAAAGGGGGTCCAGGAGCAGTTCCACCCGCGTCAGGGGAGACGGTATGGCCAAGGCCGTCTGCAGCTCCTGGATCGCCAGATCCGTTGCGCCGATCAGCGTATAGATCAGTATCAGGTCTCTGAGATGGTCGGCCCCGGCGTAGGCGTCGACCTGGACTGAGAGGCTGAAGACCGCCGTTGACCCCTCGGCTACCGCACTGATGCTCTCCCCCAGGAGGGCATACGCGACGCCCAGTTTTGCGTGGGCCCGAGCGATATAACCGGATTGAACGGGACCGAGGGTGGTGGCTGCGGCTTCCAGGGCTGCCTGGCTCTCCATGCGGAGGGAATCGGCGTACGCGTCCCGGAGAGTCTCCTCCCCAAGGAGGTGGTATAGGAGCGCTTGCCTTTCATAGGCTACCCCCAACCCCATCCCTGGGCTCTGAGGTCGCCTCCGAGGCGTGGACGGCCGGGTCTGGTCACGGCCCAAGGCCCCGTCCAGGTCCCCTCGGTAATAGGCCAGCTCCGAATCCAGGAGAGGCCTGATCCGGCCCAGGTTGGGCCCAGATAAGCTCTCGACGAACTCCCTCGCCGCGAGTGTATCCCCCGTGGAGGCGAGACGGACCCGGAGGAGATCCCGGTAGACCGGACTCACCTCCGGCGCCAGAGTCCGAGCTGACTGGAGGTATCGTTCGGCGTCTTCCCACCGCCTCATGCGCAGGTAGGTTTCGCCCAGGGTGTAGATCAGACTGTAAGATCGGGAGTCGTAGGTCCGGGCTAGCTCGAAGGAAGCCAGGGCTTCCTCCCAAAGCCCCTGGTTTCTCTGGATCAGGCCGATGGCCGTAGTCACATCGGCGTCGCTGGGCTTGAGGGCGGCAGCCGCACCAAAGTGCCTGAGGGCCTCTTGGGAGTCACCGTGGCCATAGAAGTAGAAGTACCCTTGGGCCAACCTGGTCTCCACGGCTTCCGGCGCCAACGCGATGGCACGGTCCAGAGCCTCGGTGGCCAACTGGGCTTGATCCCTTCCTCCAGGGAAGTTCCAAAAAAACCACATCCGGGCCTGCGACAGCGCCGCGAACGCTTCGGCGTACGCGGGATCGACCTGGGTGGCCTCCTCGAAGCGGGAAATCGCCCGCTGGGCGTTCTGCCGGTTTTCTCGCAGATCCCACTCCTCCCGCCCCAGATTGTAGAGGTCGTAGGCCTCGGGGATCACGGCTCGCATCGACTCCAGCTCTGCTATTTCATCCGTGGTCAACTGAACCTGGAGGGCTCCGGCGATCTGTTGAGCGATTTCACTTTGAACTGCAAAAACATCGGTGATTCGCGCGTCGAAGGTCTCGGACCAGAGATGCTCATCGCTACGTGTATCGATGAGCTGAGCCACGACTCTGACCTGGTCACCCTGCCGGCGAACGCTCCCTTCCAGAATCGATCCGGCATTCTGCTCCCGCCCGATCTCCTGTGCAGACTTCCTGGTACCGGCGTACTGGAGCACAGTGGTCCGGGAGATGACACTCAGTCCCGTGATCTGATGCAGGTGGTTGAGGATGTCCTCATGAATCCCATTCGCGAAGAAGCCGGATTGATCCGCGTCATCCAGGGACTCGAAGGGGAGGACAGCAATCCGCTGGGGGCTCATGGTGAGCTCGCCCGAGCCAATCAAACCCGCAGATGTCGTCGACTCCCCCTGAGACCACTGGAAGGTGAACAAGGCGCCCATGGCCACCACGGCACCGCTGGCCAGGAGGAGGGCGGCGGAGACGAAGGGAGGGCCTGGCTCCCTCCGTGGAATCCCCTCCTCTCCCTCCTCCTCCAGTGACTTGGTCTTGATCACTCCCCGGGGGGTCACGTCGTACACCCAGGCAAGAACGAGGGTGACGGGGAAACCCAGGAGTCCCAGAGCGATGACCCAGCGGATAGCCCAATCCGGCCAGCCCAGAGCAGGGATGATGATATCCGAAGCCTCCAACACGGCGAAGGCCACCACGGCGTACACCACGGCGACCCGAGCCACATGCCGGCGACCAACTTCCTGGAGGAGTCTTCGGAGACTGGACACGGAAATCCCTGGCTTCGACACACCTCAAAAATGCCACAGCCCTGACGAACCACTGACAGGTGATGAAGTACCTTACGGAAGCTAAAGGTACAGGGTTCCACTCGACAGGCACTTGTAGCCTCTAACCGCCGACCGGACCGGCGCTCCATCGGTACCCCGTTTTTCCCCGGGGTACCACTTCTCCCCAGGGGAAACCATGTTTCCTTCCGTCCCGTTCCTCACACTATCCCAACCTGACTTGGTCACAGGCGAAATCCATGGAATGGATCACCACCCCCGAAGCTTGGGTTGCCCTCGCAACTCTGACGGTTCTCGAGATCGTCCTCGGAATCGATAACGTCGTCTTCATCGCCATCGTTGCAGGGCGGCTCCCTGAAAAAGAACAGGGGCGCGCATGGAAGATCGGGTTGGGGCTGGCGATGCTGAGTCGCCTCGCCCTCCTCTTCTCCATCGTCTGGATCATGCGCCTGACCGAGCCTCTTTTTTCGGTTCTGGGGCACGATTTCTCCGGGAAGGACCTGATCCTGATCGGAGGGGGCCTTTTCCTGCTGGGGAAAGCAACAAGGGAGCTCCACCACAACCTGGAAGGGGAGAAGCCGGGCCGAGATTCAGAGAGTCCGGGGTGGTCGAGGAGCTTCGCTGGGATTCTCGTCCAGATCGTGGCTCTCGACATAATCTTCTCCCTGGATTCGGTCATCACAGCAGTGGGGATCGCCGATCAGGTTGCGGTAATGGCCATTGCGATCATCATCGCCGTTGGCGTCATGATGTTGTCGGCGGAGAGCATCAGCGCCTTCATCCGGCGTCACCCCACGGTGAAGATGCTGGCGCTCAGCTTCCTTCTGCTGATCGGGATGGCTTTGGTAGCGGAGGGATTGGGACAACACATCCCCAAAGGGTACCTCTACTTCGCAATGGGGTTCTCGATTTTTGTGGAGATGCTGAACCTCAGGGCGGGAAAACAACGGGTGGAGCCGGTGAGGTTGAGGGGATCTCTACCCGAAGCGGGTCCCGGGTAAATGGAGGGAAGTTCCGTGGAGGGACGTTCAGTGGGGGGAAACGGGCATCGCCGACCCGGAAAGGCCTCCGTCGGCGGGCCGGAGCTCCTCGGCCATGGCTCTCAGGATTCTCGCCAGGCGAGCGTTCCCCTCCCGCTCGGCCCGCTCGGCCGCCCGGAGGAGATGCTTGACCCGACTTTCGGTGCTCATGGTCTTTTTCCCAGCACGAAGTCCCTTGTGTTCCTACCCTCATTAACCTATACGCACCGCTCCTGGTTCCCGTTTCATCGTGCTTGCCAGGGCAACGGCAAAAAGTGAATCATGGGGGGTTCCCATCCATGAAGGCATCCACTTCCCGCTGACGGGAAGGAGGCCCCGGTTTGGCGAAAAAGAAGTCGAGAAACAACCAACCTAATATCCAGATCCAGAATCCCATGGCGGGCCTCTGGCGGATCGCGGTTTATTACGTGGTCCTCTTCCTCGTGGCCTGGCTCCTTTCCCAGTTTCCCCTCTTCGCCCGTGTCGTCTTCGGACAGCTGCAGGGTTTATCCACCTCGGAAAACCCCTTTGATAACCCGTTCACCGCCGACGCCCTGACGAGCACTCCGGGAGCGGAGATCGGGGTGGACAGCGGCTACGAGTTCGCCGTTGCCGCCATTATTTCCCTCCTCGGAACCCTGGCCCTGATGATTCCGGTGGCTTGGGTTTACCTCCTCACGAAGAAGCGGCGCGGATACGACGAGTCTGTCGTTCAATCCATGCTCATTCTGCCGATTGCCGTCGCCGGCATGGTATTCATCGTGAAGTACCACGTGGCCCTGGCGTTCGCTCTGGCGGGAATCGTGGCATCGGTTCGGTTTCGGACGACGCTGCAAGACACGAAGGATGCGGTCTACGTCTTCCTGGCCATTGGCGTGGGTTTGGCTTCGGGCGCGTTTTTCCTTTCCGTCGCAGGCATCCTTTCCATCGTCTTCAACGCGGTGATTCTCTATCTCTTCTGGTCCAACTTCGGGAACATCTACGCAGACCAGCGGAGCCGTACAGGAGCGTTGGGGTTGGCCGACGTGCTCGCTGGCCCGGGATCGGCGTCCACGGCCGTATCCATGGGGGATCCCCAACTCCTGGAGGCCATGACCCAGGAGGAGATCCGGGATGTAGCCACCCGAGTGGCGCGGATGGACAGGTACCTGAGGGCGGAGCTGACCAGGAAGAAGAGAGAACGGCTCAACGCCCTTTTGATTCTCCATGCGGAGCAGCTGGTTGGAGCTCAAACCCTGGTGGAGGAGATCCTCGACCAGATGGCTGTCCGATGGGAGCTGGCGGAAATCCTCCCGGGATCCGGCACGTCGTCGGTGCTGGAATACCTGGTCCGGCTGAGACCGGGCGAGTCGGAAACCCGGCTCTTGGAGCTCCTCAAGAGTGCTCCCGGTCGGCAGGTCCAGGCAGCGGAGTACCGATCGTTGGAGGGATTGGCAACCGACCGATGAGCCTGCTACTCAACACCGGCAAGCAACAGGGTGGCCGTCATCGGTCAGGGAGTTCTCGTGGATCGCTTCTTTCGGCCCTCCTCCTTCTCCTGTTGGGATCGGACGCCGCTCGGGCCCAGGAATCCACCTCCGTTCTGGACCTCTACGACCTCTCGGAAGGCTCGGGCCAGGAAGTGGACCTACCGAGGGTTCTTCAGGAAATCTCGGGATTGGCCACCACTCCCGACGGTAGGCTGTTCGCCCACAACGACGAACGAGCCGCGGTCTTCGAGTTGGACCCCCTCACCGGCCAGGTGACCAAAAGCTTCATGTTGGGAGCTATGGGGGTCCGCGGGGACTTCGAGGGAATCGCCGTGGCCGGCGAGCGATTCTTCATGCTGGCCTCCGACGGAAAAGTTCTGGAATTCCGGGAGGGCGAGCCGGCCGCCGGGGTCCGGTTCCAAGTCCATGACTTCCGCCTCGACAGGGTGTGTGAGATGGAGGGGCTGGCGGTAGACCCAACTTCGAACACCCTCCTTTTGCCGTGTAAGAACACCAGGTGGGATGGCTGGGAAGATCGGCTCATAGTCCTCTCCATCTCCCTGGACTCCATGGAGTTGGTTACGGAACCACGAATCAACATTCCCTTGAAAGACCTGGATAAGAGGGGTTTAGGGAAAAACTTCCACCCCTCTTCCATCGAGGTGCATCCCCAGACCGGGGCTTTGATCCTGGTGGCGGCGCGGGAGGAGGCCATGGTGGAACTGACTCCCGACGGTGAGATCCTCGCCACGAGAGAACTCAAGCGGAAAGATCACCCCCAGCCGGAAGGGTTGGCTTTTCTTCCAGACGGGACGTTGATCCTGGCCGATGAAGGCCAGGGCAAGAGGGGAACCCTTACTCGATATGCCCGAACCCAAAGAGGGGGCGGGGAAGGCCGATGATCCGGGAAACCGAGCTAAACCTCTTCGTTCCCTCCCCAGAGCTACTCGTCCGGCTTGCCTCGGGAGATCGTCCCCTTGGAGTCCGAGCCGGTCCACCGCGCATCAAGTCGATCCGCGAGACGTTCTTTGATACACCGGACCAAACCCTTCGTCGGAGGGGAATGACCTGCAAGCTGCGGCAGGTGGAAGGGGAGGATCCCCTGGTGGTGGTTACGGTGGGAGAGGGGCCGGATTCCGAGGGCATCACCTCCCGTTCCCGGCTAACTGCAGCCGCCATCGGTTTTGGAGTCTTTGAAACCCTCAGAGGGGATTCGGAACCCGCCACCCAGGTCCAGAAGTTCGTCGATCCAGGCCAACTGCGCCCGCAGATCGCTCTGGACATCCAGAGGTTGGGACGGGTTTTCCGAGGTGGCCTTCTTCTCAAACCTGTGTTGCTTCTCTTCTTCGACCGGGTAACGGTGGAAGTGGGAGGAACGTCATCGGTGCTCCATGAACTCTCGGTGAGGCGCCGGCGGGAAGGCGGGCCCCTGATCAGGGATATCGCCAGGCAACTCCGGGACGAACATCACCTGTTCCCTGACGGTTTGAGTACACTCCACCGAGCCTATCGTGTTCTCGCCGTCGAGGGCAAAACAACGGAGGAGGGGGTTTCTCCGTACGGCTTGAGCATGGCCCTTGCTGCCTTTCAGGAAGGTAGGATCGGCCTGATAGCCAAAGGGGCGGAATACCATATCCCGTCCTTCCGGGGGTCGGGGGAAGACGCCGCCCGGGCCCTGTCGTCGGACCTGATGGGCACGTCCGACCTACCTCTCGTGCGCCTCGGGACCACCGAACCCCGAGAAGGTCGGGCCGTGGCCGAAGTCTGGACCGTACCCGACTCCCCTCAGCCCTCGGAAGGAGCCGGCAAACAAACCCAGCTCCGATGGTTTTCCTGGTACGGCCTGCTGGAGCGGGTCGGTCAACCCGACCTCCGTGATCCGACCCTCGTGTCCACCCTTCTCCTTCTGACGCGGAAGAAACTCCTGGGCCAACTCCCTTGGCTCTCGACAACACTCGACGGGGAGCTTGCAGCAGAACCCACCCTAGGGGAGGAACGAAAGGGCACCCATGAGGTTCCATCGGAGCTCGGCCGGGTTGGTGCCCTCTTCTCCACGCTGAGAAGAGCGGAGGACAATACCCAAGACCTCCCGATCCGACTCCAGGCTGTTTCCCACCTCACGAACGAGCTGAAGAACATCTTCTCCCAGGACGTGACCAGGGCGAAAGGGAAGATTCTCTCGGGTGTGTCGGGCGAGGGTGAGGAGGCCCCTACCCAACTCGTGGACCTGATCTCCATCAGGGTTAGAGGCCTGGTCGATCGCCTTTATCGATGCCTGGGGAACGACCTCCTGGGAGAACTGGAGGATCGAGGGGTCCACCTCCGCACCTGGACGGGCGTCATGCACGCCGACCGGAAGGCTCTGTTGGAACGGTTCACCGGCCTGCTCGGATCGACTATGGACGTGGCGCCTGAGTGGGGTCCCTCCCTGACCCCTGACATGCCTCTTGCCGGGTGCGCAGTCGGATTGATGGCGAGGAGCCCCGGAGTGGACGGCACCCGGTTCTTCCACGTGGTTCTCCGTAAGGACTCCCCGTCATTCATCCCCGTTCCTGGGAGCGCAACGGTACTGCCCTTGGAGGAGGTGATCCGAGGGTACTTCCTCACCCAGATGCCGGAGCTGGAACAGGCCGAAACGTTCATGTTCAGGTTTACGACCGGAGCGGCCAGGGTAAGAACGCCCGTGCCCCCGGGGCCCCTGTCAGGTTCAAAACAATTCGAGGAGTCCCGGGAGAGCGTTGTCGCCAGAGTGCAGGTAAACCGAAGGATGCCCGAGGGTAATCAAACCCAGCTGATCCGAGCCTTGGAAAGGCAGGTGACCCGAAGGAACCCGCTCATCGGTTGGTCGGACCTCTATCCGGTGAGGGGCCCCCTGGACCTGACGGGGCTGGACGATCTTCTGAACTTGAAAGACGGGTGACCGGCTGGGTTAATCCAGGGTCAGGAATGCAATCGTGATGTTGTCGGGTGCGCCCCTCTCATTCCCCTCCCCCACCATGGCGTCCACCAGGACTTCCAGGGGCTCGGACAGGGCACGGCGCATCCAGGTCTCGATTTCCGGGTCATCCATTACCTTCACCAGCCCATCGGAGCACAGGAGGAAACAGGAGCCACCCTGGACCGGTCCCTCATAGAGGTCCAACTCTACCGACTCCTCGGTGCCCAGGACCCGCGTGAGGATATGTCCAAGGGGGTGCTCTCTCTCCGCGCTTGCAGGAATCTTCCCGGCTTCTACCATGTCCCTCACCATGGTGTGGTCCCTGGAGACCTGAGAGAACGATTCGCCCGAAAGCAGATAGGCCCGGGAGTCCCCCACGTGCCCAAGGACGTAGCGTTCTTCCTCCAGGAACACCCTCAGGGCGGTGATGGTGGTTCCCATACCGGAGAGGGCGGGTTGGGCGTCGGCGGTTCCCAGAATCTTACGGTTGGCGCGGGTGAGGGCCTCCTTCATTCCCTCCCCTTCGTGAAGACCGCGAGCCACCTCCTGGACAGCGAGGGCGCTCGCCAGGTCCCCTGCCGGGGCACCACCCATGCCGTCGGCTACCACCACGATCCCTTTGGACGGCTCCACTGCCAGGGTGTCCTCATTCCGTCCCCGAACCTGCCCTACATCGGACCGGCCAAATGCTTTGATCTTAAGGACCAACGTGGCTTCCTCCGTACGGATCGGTCAGAAATGAACGCCTCCGCCAAAGGGTAAAGAGCAGGTCTTCCGCAGAATACCCCAACACACTAACACCGGTGGCCGCCAACTGTCAGGTGCCATTCTCCGAGCAGGAAAAAAACCTTGACTTCAGAGTCCGGCAGTTGAGATTTAGACCAGGTGGTCGAACCTTGAAGTCTAACTGGTCGGTCGACGACCTCGAACCGAAACGAATCATGGCAAGGAACCGATTCGACAACCTCGAACCCGAGAAGCAGGAAGCCATCCTCCGGGCGGCCGGAGAGGAGTTTGCCGAAAAAGGGTTCGAAGCCGCCTCCATTAACCGAATCATCCGGCGCTCCGGAATGAGCAAAGGGTCCGTGTACTACTACTTCGAGGACAAGGCCGACCTCTTCGCCACAACCCTCGAACGGTCGATCCAGCGGATCATGGAAGAGATCGGGTGGTTTTCCCTGGAGGTCCTGGGCCCTGACGAATTCTGGGGCGCCCTCATGGAGCTCACCCATCGCACGGTGGCTTGGGCCCAACGAAACGATTGGTGGATCAAGCTCGGAAAAGCCTTCCATAGGCTCCAGCAGGAAGCCGGCGCCGGTGCGGCCAGCGCCCGATTGGCGGAGGTGGGGAGGGGTTGGTGGAAGTCCATCATCGAGCGGGGACAGGTCCTTGGCGTGATTCGAAACGACCTCCCGCTGGATCTCCTGGTGGCGACCGTCATGGGAGCCGATCAGGGAGGTGACCGTTGGATGATGGACCATTGGGACGAGTTCTCCGAGGAGGAGATACGGAAGATCGTAGACGCGAGGGTGGACCTCCTCAGGGACATGTTGGACAAAGAGAACGAAGGATGGGAAGGATGAAACAGATATACCGCTTGACCATGGCCGTTCTGGTGCTCGGTCTCCTGTCCATCCCCCTGGGGTCGGTTCGCGGCCAGATCCCGGTGCCAGACGTCGATCAGGTCATGGACTATATAGATGACCTTTATCGGGCCCAGTCGTCCTACTCCGTCATGCGAATGACGGTGGTGCGGGAAAGAGGGACGCGGGAGTTGGAGTTGGAGTCCTGGTCCATGGGAGACGATGACGCACTCATCGTCATCAGGTCCCCTGCCCGGGAGGCTGGGGGAGCTACGCTCCGAACCGAGGAGGGGCTTTGGAACTACGCCCCTCGGGCGGACCGTCTGATCCGGATTCCCTCCGGACTTCTATCGGAAAGCTGGATGGGAAGCCACTTCACCAACGACGACCTCATGCGGGAGACAAGCTACCTGGACGACTATGATGCTGTCCTCGGGACTGAGGAGCGGGACGGGGTGACCTACCTGAAAGCGACGCTGACGCCGAAACCAGAAGCGCCCATCGTCTACTCAGCCCTCGTGTACCTGATCACGGTGGATGAGTGGGTGCCGGTTCGTGCCGAATATTACGACGACGGGGAGTTGATCCGGGCCTGGGCCTTCGACCAGATCGAGACGATCTCCGGAAAAAAGATCCCCATGCGCATGACCATCCTCCCCGTGGACGAGCCGGACGAACGAACCGTCGTGGAGTACCTGACGCTTGAACTGGACGTCCCTGTTGACGAAAGCCTGTTCACCCGCCAGGGACTACGGCGAGCGGCAAGGGGATAGGACGCAGACATGATCTCAGCCAAAATCGGATTTCGGAACCTGGCCAGGAACCGATGGAGGAGTGGGCTGACCTTGGGAGGCATCGCCCTCTCCGTCGCATTCATGGTCTGGATCCTCGGGTTTATGGAAGGGTGGATGGGCACAATGGTTCAGGGCGCCACCGCGGTGGAGACCGGCCAGGTCCAAATCCACACCCGGGCTTATGCAGATAACCCGAGGGTTTACCGCAGCTTCCCCACCAGTACCGAGGTTCTGAGAACCATCGCTGATGTGGATGGCGTCGTGGCTGTTTCCCCCCGTGTGAAACTGAACGGGCTCATCGGCCATGAAGAGAAATCCCAGGTCGGCCGGATCCTCGGCGTTGATCCGAGCATGGAGTCCGAAACAACCCCCGTCTCATCGGCCATAGAAGAAGGACGGTGGCTTCAGCAGAGCCCGCCCGTTTATCCAGCGCCCCGAGAGGTGGTCCTGGGCGCGGGAATGGCCAACCAGCTCAGGGTGGGGCCGGGGGATGAGTTGGTGGTCTTCGTGGAGGCGGCTGACGGGTCCATGGGGAACGATCTTCTCGAAGTTGTGGGCGTGGTCCGAACCGCCAACACGGCAGTGGACCGGATGACCGCATACATGCACATAGAGGATGCCCGCTACCTAGCGGCACTGGAGGGTGAGGCCCACGAGCTGGCGATCAAGACCGAACGGCTACTGGAAGCCCAAGCCACAGCCGGCCTCATCGCCTCGGCCTTGGGTGCCGAAACCCGTGGCGTACCGAGGGAGTCCGGTGAAACCGATGCCAACGCCCCACCCGTGCCGGAATTGGAGGAGGGAGACCCGGATGCCCTTCTGGTCCGGCCGTGGCAGGAGATCCTCCCCAGCATCTACCAGATGTTGACCATCAGCAAATCATCCAACTGGGTCACGTACCTCCTCATCTATATCGTGGCGGCCATCGGGTTGCTCAATACCCAGAGAATGAGCGCGCTCGAGCGGAAGCGGGAGTTCGGGGTGCTCATGGCCATCGGCATGCGGCCGCGAAAGATGTTCCGGATGATCCTGACCGAGTCCGTGGTCCTCGGCACACTGGGTGGCTTCATCGGTACGGCCTTGGGTCTCTCGGTGGTGTGGTACCATGCCACAGCGGGCTTGGACCTGGCTATGTTCACGGACAAGGGAGAATTCACGGTCATGGGCGTGGCATTTACCGGGAAGATCTACGCCATCCTCACACCCGTCGCCGCGCTACAGCCCATTCTGGTGATGATGGCCGTCGCCTTCCTCGCAGGCCTCTGGCCAGCGGTGAAATCCGCCAGGCTGGACCCCGCACCCACCATCGCAGGGAGGCAATGATGCTCTGGCGCGTAGCGTGGCGGAATCTCTGGCGGCACCGGACCAGGACGCTGACCATGACTTCGGCCGTAGCGTTCTCGTACGGGCTTTGTCTCTTCTCTATGGGCCTCGGGGACGACGGGCACCAGCAAATGCTGGACGAAGCGGCCGAAGGAGCGGGAGGAGAAATCCTCGTCCACGCCGACGGCTATTGGGCAAGCAAGTCCAGTGACCTGCTGATCCGAGACGCATCATCGGTCCTGTTGGATGTGGAATCGGCACCTGGCGTCACGGCCGCCATCCCTCGGATGATCATCAACGGCCTCGTCAGCAGCGCCGCCGGGAATCGGATGCTTTTCCTTCAGGGGATCGATCCTGAACGGGAGTTGTCCCTCAGGGACCTCTCCGAGCACCTGGAAGAGGGGGTGTACCTGGATGGAACCGACAGGGACGATCCCATCATCCTGGGCGCGGTCATCGTGGAGAAGCTCGAGTTGGAGTTGGGGGACCGGGTGGTTCTAACGGCCACCCAGCCAGACGGTGAGGTAGCGCGAGCCCTTTTCCATCTCACGGGCGTGATCGAGACGGGCTTATCCGACGTGGACGAGATGATGGGCCTCACCAACCTCGCGGCAGCCCAGGAAGCCGTAGGGGCCGACGGGATGCTCACCCAGATCGGGGTCATGACCGATCCGGGGTTGGAGGCCGATTCCGTGGCCGCAGGGATCCGGGTAGCCTCGGCTAGCGAAGCCAATGGTCTGGAGGTGCTAACCTGGCAGGAGGCGATCCCTGAGATGGTGGGATTTATCGAGGTGGACGACGCATTTCTCTACATCTACCTCGTCGTGATTTTTGCCATCGTGGCGTTCGCCATCGCCAACACCTTCCTCATGGCCGTCATGGAGCGCGTTCGGGAGTTCGGACTGCTGAACGCCCTTGGACTCAAGGGTAGAGGGGTGGCCGGACTCCTTCTTACCGAAACCCTCCTCATGACGGCGTTGGCCATGAGTATCGGGTTTGTCCTGGGGTACTCCGGCCATCTAGCCGCGGACCACTGGGGCATCCCCCTGTCGATCTATGGCGTGGAGAGTATGGAGGTATCCGGAGTGGACTTCGCGAGTCTGGTGATGCGGAGCAAACTCAATCCTGTGAAGTGGATCGCGGCGTCGATCCTGGTGGCCACAGTAACCATCGGCAGCGCCCTCTACCCGGCTTGGCGGGCATCTCGCCTCGCGCCGTCCGAAGCCATGCGTTTCTTCGGGTAGGGGCTGGAGGAATACACAATGAGTGACACGAGCCATACAGCCCCCGCCACCTGGCGAAACGGAGCACTCATCCGTCTCCGCCAGATCACGAGGGTTTACCAGGAGGGGTCTCTCGAAGTCCTGGCCCTGAGGGGCGTAGACCTGGACGTCGCCGAAGGGGAGTTCTCGGCCCTGGCGGGGCCGTCGGGATCCGGGAAGACGACCCTACTCAACATCATCGGCGTATTGGACCACCCTTCGTCCGGCCGGGTCGAAGTAGCGGGACAGGATATCGGCCGGCTCACGAAGGGGGACGCAGCCGATTTCCGGCTTGATAACGTCGGGTTCATCTTCCAGGCCTACAACCTCGTCCCGGTGTTGACGGCCTACGAAAACGCTGAGTTCACCCTTCTCTTGCGGGGAGTACCGGTGGCGGAGCGGAAGGAGAGGGTGATGCCCCTCCTGGACAAGGTAGGCCTGGCGGATATGAAGGACCGTAAGCCTCACGAGCTGAGCGGGGGGCAGCAACAGCGCATCGCAGTCGTCCGTGCCCTGGCGACCCAGCCGGCCATCGTTTTGGCCGACGAGCCGACCGCCAATCTGGATTCTGACACTTCGGCGGGACTGCTGGACTTAATGCTGGAACTGAACCAAGAGCTCAAGACCACCTTCCTCTTCTCCACCCACGATCCAGTGGTCATTCAGAGAGCCCGGCGGGTCATCAGACTCCTGGACGGGCGGGTGACGGGGACCGAAGCCATCGCCGCGGACTAGTCGCCGGTCATGCGAGTCCCTGCCGCCCTCCTCGTCACGGCCATGTTCACCATGCTCCCCTCCGGCGGGGGCCTGTCGGGACAGTTCACCCTGTACGAGAAGGAAGACTTCAGCTTCGACCTCGGGGGATACGTGAGGTCCCTGACCCAGCTGTACGATCCCGGATACGACGTCCCGACGGTGGAAGACAGAGAGGGGGGAATCCACGCGGATGTCGTTCGCCTGAAGTGGAATCTTCGGTTCGGAGAATCCTTCCTTCTCGAAGTTCACAACCGGATCCAGGCCCAGGTTTCCTCGTCGGAAGCCGGGCTGGGGACCTCGACGGTCGGCTTCGGGGTGAGCGTGGTTCCCGGTCGGAGGTGGGATCTATCCAGCGTCTGGGTGGACCAGGACCGTCTCAGGGTATGGCACGACGTAGACAGGCTATCGCTGACGTGGTACAACGACTTCGCCGACATCACCGCCGGCAGGCAGGCCATCACATGGGGAATCTCCAACGTCTACCCCGTGGCGGATCTCTGGGCTCAGTTCAGCCCCTTCGAGCTGGACACAGAGGAGAAGCCGGGTGTGGACGCGGTGAGGATCCTCAAGTATCCCACAGCCAACCTGGAGCTGGACGCCGTCGTGGCGGACCGGGGGTCCTCCAGAAACTTCTCCGCGGGAGTCCGAGCCAGCTTCACGCTGCCGTGGGCCGACATCTATGCCGGCGGCGGGAAGTTCTGGCGGGAAGCCATCGGTCTGATCGGGATTTCCGCACCCACAGGCGTCTATAAGCTCAGGGCCGAGGGGGCCCTTCCCTACCATCTCGACGAAGAGGAGTTCAGCCTGCCCCGCATCACGATTGGGGTGGACCGTCTCGGCGGGTCCACCATGCTTTCGATGGAGTACAACTTCAACGGCATTGGAGCCACGGATTCCGGCGACTACCTGACCGTCCTGGAAGATCCGAGATTCGGCCAGGGCGAGACCTACTTCCTGGGCCGCCACAACATTGGGGCCGCGGCGAGCTGGACCCCGGGGAACGATCGGTTGAGTCTTACCCTGAGCTCCCTTCTGAACATTCAGGACCCAAGCGCGGCGTTCGTCCCGAATCTGACCTACGACTTCGGACAGAACACTCGGCTTTCGGTGGGGGCCCTCGTCTCCTTCGGCGACACCCCGACTTTTGATCCGGCTCCGGCCCTCAGAAGCGAGTTCGGAACCTACGGGGATTTCCTCTACACCATGCTTTCGGTTTACTTCTAGGGTGCCCCAAACGAACGGGGTCCACTCCCCTGAAAAAGACATCGAGGATAATCGGATGAGAAACGCGCTTTTTTCGTTTATCATGGCATCCCTTTCCCTGGCCACCCCTTGTGCGACCTGGGCTCAGTCAGCAGCCGACTCCACCGCCATCGAGCAGACGGCTTTGGACTACATCCAGGGTTACTATTCCGGTGATCCCGAAAGGATGGAGGGAGCACTGCATCCGGACCTGGCCAAGCGGATAGTCAGGAACGATCCAGCGGGCAACAGCAGGCTGGATCAGATGGACGCCGCGACCTTGGTTGGGATCGCACGGAGCATGGCGCAGCGCCCTGTCCCGGAGGAGGATTGGGTGGACGATGTCACCATCCTGGACATCTACCGGAACGTGGCATCGGTGAGGGTCGACGCCGCCCAATGGATCGACTACCTCCATCTGGCACGGTGGAACGGTGAATGGAAGATTGTAAACGTGCTCTGGGAGATGCACCCTGGCGGATAACCATCCGTCGACATCGCTGTCCCCCGAATCGTCCAGGAGAGATCCCGTGCGTCTGGCATCCCTGATCCTGTTTTTGGTTTTGGCCCAACCGCCTCTGGCCGGATCGGCCCTCAACGCCCAGGAAGAGACCCTGATCTTCCTGGTTCGACACGCCGAGCGGGCCGACGACGGGCCGGAACTCTCCCGTATGGCCATTGATCCCATGATGAGAGGGGATCCCCCTCTCTCGGAGGCCGGCCGGAAGCGAGCGGCCCTGCTGGCCGAGATGCTCGCGGACGTGGGACTCACCCACATCCACTCCACCGACTACATCCGGACGCGGGAGACGGCCCAGCCCACCGTCGAGGCCACCGGGGTGGCTCTGGCTCTCTACGACGCGTCGGACCTGGAAGGATTCGCCCAGCGCCTCGTGGGGGTTCCGGGGCGCCATCTGGTGGTGGGGCATAGCAACACAACCCCAAACCTTGCATCCGCCCTCGGTGGAGACCCCGGTGACCCCATCGAGGCCCTGGAATACGACCGATTGTACCTCGTGATCCTGGGGGAGGGCGGAGTGCGTACGGTACTCCTCCGCTTTGGCGGACCTTTTCAGGGGTCCTGAACCGCCCCTACCAGCCAAAAAAAGCCTCGCCCCCCGCCAAATCGTGGCCTAGCGTTAAAATAGGCCACTGTGGTCCCGATCCGTCTGTCATATAACCCGACCCCTTCCGTCACTCATACACGAGGACGGGGAAGCGAGAACCCAGGAAGGCACCGGTTGAGATGAAACCACGGGAGTTGGAAGCTCAACTGGAACGCCTCCACGAGGAGAGCTTCGGATGGGCTTTGAGCTGTTGTGGGCATGACGAGACGGAGGCCGAGGACGTGCTGCAAACCACCTACCTGAAGATCATCACCGGGAAAGCCCGGTTCGAGGGCCGATCCTCCTTAAAAACGTGGGTGTTCGGCGTGATTCGGCGAACCGCTCAAGAGGTCGCCCGCCGAACGCAAGCGGAGAGGAAACGGGTCCTCCACCTGGTCACCGATGATATGGTGGATTCCCGCGCCGGAAGCCCTGATCAGGGTTTGGATCGGGCCCGAGCCGCGGAGAACCTGGCGAATGCGATGAAAGAACTGTCCGATCGTCAGAAAGAAGTTCTCCACCTCGTCTTCTACCAGGATCTGTCCATCTCAGAAGCAGCCGATGTCATGGGCGTCTCGCTTGGCTCGGCCCGCACTCACTACGAACGGGGTAAGGAACGGTTGAGGAGTCTCCTCGGAAAGGGAGAGAACGTTGCGTGACCGTGACGATCAACAGCTGAGGAGCCGATTCGAGGACCTCCGTCACCGGGATCGGGGCCGGGTCCCTGATTTCGGAACCATGATGGCCCGTGCCCGGGACGAAGCGGCCAGATCCGGACTGGACGCGTATCCCGAGGCCCATGCAAGACGACGTCTCCCCAGAAGGCTGAAGTGGGGCGGGAGCCTGTTGGCCGCGGCGGCAGCAACAGTTTTACTCCTGATCCTACCTCCCGAGACGTCCGAGTCCGAGTTCGTCCACGTGGTTCAGAGTTTCTCGGCCGATCCAGCTTCTGGAGCCTGGAAGTCTCCTACCGATGGACTCCTGGAGCTGCCGGGAAGTGAGCTCCTGTCCACCGTACCGTCCATCAGCTCCCGCAGATGGCTTTTGGACCCCAGCGGAAACCCTCGAAGGAATGAACTGTGAGGAGCCATCCATGAGGAAGTTGTGCCAACTGCTCGCTCTGATCTCTGTCCTATTGGTACCTGGAGGGTTGAGCGCGCAGACAGAGGAGTCCGAAGATCCCTTCGCCAGCCTCGTCTTCACGCCCGAGGAAATCATGCAACACCGTCGGGCCATCGACTTGAACGACGAGCAGAGAGATGGGATCACCCGGCTGATCCAGGACCTTCAGGGTGAGATGGTGGGCCTCCAATGGCGACTTCTGGACGAGACGGAGTCGGTGAAAGAGGCTCTGGAAGGCCCGAGGGTGGACCTGGACCGGGTCCAGGACAGGTTCGGGAAAGCTCTGGACACGGAGATGGAGATAAAGAGGATCCATCTCGAACTCCTCATCCGCATAAAAAACATCCTGACTCCAGCCCAGCAGGAGGAGTTGCTTCGGCTTCGTGAGGCAGGCTTGAGTGAGACCTCGTTGGACTCACAGGACAAACAATCCTTGTGAGCCATTCAAGGAGCAGAACGATGTTTGGAAGAACCACACGAAGAGTCATGACCCTGGCCCTGGTTACGGCCTTCGGTTCGGCCTGCGAGAGTGGGACCGGCCCGGAAGAGCTGGTCACATTCGACGCCGAAGCAGCCCTGGCCAACCACGAAGCTATGAGCCTGATCCTCCAGTCTGATGCCATGGACGGGTTCAGGGCCCTGGGTGAGGGGATCAGCTTCCAAGGTGTCAGCCTCGAAACCGGGGTCGCCCTCGCCCCCATCATCTCACAGTTCCGCCGTGGCAAGACGTTCGTTTACGACCCTGAGGCCGGCCACTACGTGATGGACAGTGAGCTGGAAGGGGCCCCTCCGACCGGAGTGAGGTTCATCCTCTACCAACCCGGCCCAGACGGTAAGCCGGACCCCGCCCATGAGGTGGGCCACGCGGATCTCATCGACGAGGGAGATGGAAGCGCGGAAGACATCGCGCTCCGCCTGGTGGTGGTGGAAGGCACTGACACCGTCCTGAACTACCGCACGACTCTTGATATTCAAGAATCCGGGGGAGAAATCACCGTAGCGGGGTACTTCCAGGGCGAATTCGACCGGTTGGATTTTGATATTTCCGTGACCGGATCGAGCGGCGATGACGGTGACAGGGTCGACATCTCTTTCGAGATGGGCATCGAGGACCGGGATTTCCTCATTCAGGGATCGGTTCTCGGGATGGAGAGCGATTCGGGGGAAGGCGGGGAGATCGCCCTACTCGTGGAACACGGTGATGACTCGTTCCAGGTCCAGGCCACCGGCACCGATGATTCCATTAGTGGCACGGTCCACGTGAACGGAGCATTGTTTGCGACAATCACGGGGGATCCAGACGATCCCACCATTGCCGGATCCCCCGGAGAACCGCTTACATTCATCGAGATGCTTGTGCTCAGGCAAATCATCGATTCCGCCGAAGATGTCTTCGATTTTTGGGAAGACCTTTTGGATCCGGTGGATGAACTGGTCCTCCTTGCGTTGATCTTGTAGGGAACCAACGAACGCTCGCCGGAGAGCCGGAGGGGGTCCCTTCCGGCTCTTCGGACGTGCTTGAATTGAACTTGAGATTGAGGTGAAATCATGGGGATCCCGTTCCGTGCCATGAAGGTTGGTTGGGCTTTTTTCCTCGTAGCCGCTATTGGCCTCACAGCCGGGCCTCTCTCGGGTCAGAAGTCCACCACCCGCGGCCTGAACCTGGGTTTCCATCTCCAAGGGGCGTCTCTGGCAGTCCAAGACGGGGACCCGGATGGAGGAGGAGGCGCGGGTTTCCGAATCGGCTACGGGGTGAACCGAATCATTACCCTCTACTTCGAAGCGGACGGTGTCTCCGTGGACTCCGAGGGATCGGATGAGTTCCAAGGCACATGGACCCTGGCCCATGCGGATCTGGGGGTCCGGTTCCACTTCGCCAGTACCCTTCGATCCTGGGTCCCTTACCTCGATGTGGCCATCGGTGGCCGGGGGGCGAGCGTTAAGGACATCATCGTGAGCGGGGAGGAAGGCACCGACGTTTCGTTCAGCGGTGGCGCGTTCTCGTTCGGCGGCGGGATCTACGCCTACTTCAAGCAGACCCTGGCCCTCGATGTAGGCCTCAAGTTTTCGGGTGGGAAGTTCACGGAGGTGGACGTCGGTGCATTCTCGGTGAATAACCTGGACATCGACGCCAACTCGACCCGGTTCAAGATCGGGATCGTCTGGTGGCCGTAAGGCGACCCTTGCGATCTGGTCTGGTCCGGCCCCATTAAAGGGGTTCGGCCATCTCCCGCATGTGGGGAGGGGCATCTGTTCGGGGGGTTCAGGGAGGGATTGAATGGCAGGAATCGGACGACAGCTCTCCATCGCCAAACGCGGTATCTCAAACCTGATCGTCACTCGGCCTCTTTGTGTCTCTTTCGAGATCACCCACGCGTGTAACGCCGACTGCGATCACTGCCACCGGGGTGGTCCGGTGGAGGAAGACTTAGCCTCCGCAGAAGATTTCGCTCGGATCTATCGGGAATTGACCCCGCCGGTAATCCAGGTTTCGGGCGGTGAGCCCATGTTACGGAAAGACGTACTGGATATCATCCGGGGCGTTCAACAGCCGGACGACACACCGTACATCATCCTCGTGACCAACGGCTCCCTCCTTACTCCGGAAGCCATCAGTCAGACCATCGAAGCTGGCGTGGACGCGTACAGCATCTCCCTCGACTATCCGGACGAAAGGCATGACGAGTTCAGGATGATCCCAGGTCTCTTCCAACATTTGAAGGACCTGATTGCTTCGGTGACGCCGGACCAGAGAAAGAGGATTACCCTCAACGCCGTGGTCCAAAGCGACAACTTCCGGGAGCTTCTTCCCCTGGCAAAGCTCGCAACCGAATGGGGCGTTTGCCTCAACTATAGCCCCTATACCTGGCTTCGGACGGGTGACAGGAACTATGTGGTCCCGAAGGATCAGCTCCCCGAACTCAGGCAGATCTTCAACGACATCCTTGAATACCAGGAGACCCACGACGTGGTGAAGTCAAACGCCACGTTCTTGAACAACATCGTGGCGTTTTTTGATGATAAGGGGATTCCCGGATGCCGGGCCGGAGAACGATTCCTCGTCGTCAATCCGGACGGTAGCCTTTCTCCCTGCGGCCTCATTACCACCGACTACCCGAATCGGGTTAAGCTCATCGAGGGTTTCTCGAAGGGAAACACCTGCACGGCCTGCAACACCAGCATCCGGTCCTGGACCGAAAGGCCGTTTTCCATGTTCTTCTCGAGCATTCGGCCATCGACAAACTCCCTCTAAACCCAACGCACGAACCTGAAAACACAGATGGCCTCAGAGCTCACCGACCAGGAGACCGGCAAAAAGGCTGAATCCAGGACCACGTCCAGGCTGAGAACCGCTCTCGTCCTATTCGAAGCCATCCTGGTGGTGGTACTGCTTTTTTTCCTGCCCTCGAGGGACGAGATAGCCGAGGCAACAGACCTCGTCGTCCTTTTTCTCTACTCCTTCCCCTCGGAGTTCCTGGTGGGACTGACCCCCCACGAACCGGCGCTCCTCCATTACGGAACCATCTATGCGCCGTGGGTGGTGGCTTTGGTCTCGGTGGTGAGCACGGTGATGGCCGAAGGCCTGAACTACTCGTTCTTCGGCTTGTTCTATGGAATGCCTGGTGTCAGGGCAGCTCTTCAGAAAGAGGGAATGAGGAAGGTCACCGAGTTGTTCAATAAGGCACCGTTCTTCGCCATCGTTTTTGCAGGGTTCGGGCCGGTGCCCTTCTTCCCGATTCGGTTCCTCGTGGTGATAACAGAGTATCCACGATGGAAGTACCTTTTCGGCGTCCTCATCTCCAGGTTTCCCCGGTTCCTGCTCCTGGCATGGCTGGGGTTCGTATTCGAATTCTCGAACACGTTCCTTCTGGTAGTTTTCCTGGGAATGTTGCTCCTGGTGAACATCCCCGCGGCATTCAAGATGTTCGGGGGAGCGAAGACGCCGTCCGAATAGGCCTTTAGCTCACCTACCGACCGGTCTCGGCGTCCAGCCAAGACCCGGATTCGTTCAGGGCCTTCTCGATCTCCCTGAGGAGCTCCTCCGGATCGACCGGCTTGGTGAGTATTGCCAAGGCCCCGGATCGGGCAGCCTCGTTGAGCTTTTTGGCGGTAATGCCAGAGATGGCGATCACCCGAACCCATGGGTCCTCTTCCTTCATGGCTTCCATGAGCTCCAGGCCGTTCAGTTCGGGCATGACGATGTCGGTGACAACCAGGTCGATCTTCGCTTTTTTCCAGATCTTCAGGGCAGCCTGGCCGTTGGGAGCAAAGAGCGGTTCGTGCCCGGCTTGGTGGAGGATCTCCGAAAGGAGGATCCGGTCCATCTCTTCATCATCTACAATCAAAATCTTCGCCATCTTATTCTCGACTCTCGGGTCCTTTCAGGGTTTCCGGATGCGACCAGCCCACTTCGCTACCCATATCGAACTTAGGAAGTTCATTCTGTCGCCACAAAACATTCTTGCCTGGCCGGAAGAGGACAGGCCTGGATCTCCCTGGGGAGGGTGCGGTTCCCGGCTCGGGTGGCGATCCTTGGAGCAACCCAATTGGTGTGGCTCGCATCTACACGGTGAACCCCACAATCCCTCGTTGAAAGAAGGTTCTTGACCCATGGCTCTCCGTACCCCCACAAGGAACGGCCCCCCATGCAGAGGATCCCTGCTCCCCGCGGTTTTCCTCTCAGCCGTAGTAGTCGCCCCAGAGGCAGTGTCCGGCCAAACACAGCTTGGCCCGCCGGCCGCGACGTTCCCTGAAGACTTCGGGGCCATCCAGACCGTGCGGGAGCTTCCGGATGGCCGGGTTCTGGTAGCCGACCCTCTGTCCAAAACCCTTTACGCCGTGGACCTGGGAGCTGGGACCCGAGAGGTAATCGGGCGGGAGGGTGAGGGCCCTGAGGAGTATCGGCAGCCGGATTCGGTTTGGCCCCTTCCAGGGGATTCGACCTTGCTGGTGGACCTGGGCAACGGCCGCCTGGTGGTGCTGGGACCGGATCTTTCCTTCGGGGAGACGATGCCGATAGCCGTGGGAGACTTCCAGCCCGGGCAGCCCCTTGTTTTGGCGATTCCACAGGGGATCGACGGGTCCGGGAACATATATGCCCGCGTCATGGGTGGAGGAATGGGTGGCGGCCCGCCTCCCGACTCCGCTGACATCGTCAGAGTCGATCGGGCAACCCGAACAACCGAAACGGTGGCCCGATTCAAAACCCAGGACATGACACAAACCACGTCTGGTGGAGCCAACAACCAGAACATCTCCATCTCTCCCATCCCGCTGTCCCCTGAAGACGCCTGGGGGATCGCCCAAGACGGATCCGTGATCCTGGCCCGGGCTGGGTCATTCTACCTGGAGCGGATTCGTCCGGACGGCTCGGCCTCGCAGGGGTCTTCCATCCCGTTCGATCCCATCGGGATCGGAACGAGGGAGAAAGAAGAATACGTTTCGGAGCTCGGCCGGATGGGAGGTGGAATCCGAGTGGGAGTCGAGGTGGTCAACGACCAGATGTCTATGACTTTCGCCCGAGGGGCCGGGGGGAGGCGTGAGATCGATCAATACACCTGGCCGGAGGAAAAGCCGCCCCTCTATGGCGGCAGAATCCCCGTCGATCCTATGGGCAGGGCATGGGTTCGCCGCCATGTCGACGCCGGGGAGGCCAGCACCTATGACGTTTTCGACGAGAGCGGCACGCGGGTTGGAACCTTCCTTCTGGAACACGGCAAAAGAGTGATCGGCTTCGGGTCTAGCGGGATCTATGTCGTGGCGTACGACGAGTTCGACCTCAACTACCTGGAGCGCTACGACATGCCCCCGAGCCTCCGCTAGGCCCCTTCCTCCCTCTCCATCAGCCCCCGGATCCGCCCTCGCAAATCCAGCCTGTTTCGATTAGGCTCAAGAACCGAGGAGCCGACGGACCCTCTACCCGGGATTCAGGATGAAAGAACGGCTAGTCCAACTCTTCTCCAAGAAGTACGGGCGACGCCCGGACGCCATCCTGGAGATGGCCGCAGACGGATCCACCCGGCAGTACTTCAGGCTCCTGCTGGACGGCCAGGAAACCGTCGTAGGGGCCATCGGGCCTGATCATGAGGAGAACCGAGCGTTCCTTTCCTTTGCCAAGGCCTTCCGGGGAATTGGACTCCCAGTTCCGGAGATCTTCGATGAAGATCGGGAAGCCGGGGTATGGCTGGAGGAGGACCTGGGGGACACGACCCTCTTCCAAGCCCTGACCAAGGCCCGTGCGGGAACGGACGACGACAGGTTCCCGGACGAGGCTGAAGAGTTGTTTCGGCGGGCCCTCACCGTTCTCCCCCGGTTCCAAACCCAAGGCCACGAGGCCGTGGACTACCGCTTGGCCTACCCCCGCCAAGCCTTCGACCGAAGATCCATCCGTTGGGATCTGAACTATTTCAAATACCACTTCCTCAAGCTGGCCCACATCGAGTTCAACGAACAAAGGCTCGAAGACGATTTCGGACACCTCACGGAGCTCCTTCTCCAGGCCGACTCGGACTTCTTCCTGTACCGGGATTTTCAGTCCAGGAACATCATGGTTCGTGACGGCGAGCCATGGTTCATCGATTTCCAGGGGGGCAGGAAGGGGGCCCTCCAGTACGACGTGGCCTCTCTGCTTTATGACGCAAAAGCCAACGTCCCCCCGGCAGTCCGAAACGGCCTCCTGGACCATTATCTCTCCGCTCTGGCAGACCACGCATCGGTGGACGAAGCCCTTTTCCGTGATCAGTTCCAAGGGTTCGTCCTCATCCGGTTAATGCAGGCTATGGGTGCCTTCGGGTACCGCGGGTTCTTCGAAAGAAAACGTCGATTCCTCGAAAGCGTGCCTTTCGCGGCTCAGAACCTGGAAGGTCTTCTAGAGGCTGGGTTACCCATTTCCCTTCCCGAATTGGAGAACGTGTTCCGTCGGATCGTGGACCGATGGGCGGCCGGGGATTCGGTGGATGAGAGCACGAGTGCTCTCACGGTCTCGGTCCAGAGTTTCTCTTTCAGAAAGGGATACCCCGGGGCCGAAGACGCCCACGGGGGAGGTTCGGTCTTCGATTGCAGGGGACTCCCGAACCCGGGACGGCAACCTGAATTCGCCGAGTTGACCGGCCTGGACGATGAGGTAGTCGATTTCCTGGAACGGACCCCTCAGGCTCAGGAGTTCTTCGAAAACATCCGGGGGATCGTGGACCTGCACGTGGAATCCTACCTGGAGCGGGACTTCTCCGAGCTTGCGGTGTCCTTCGGGTGCACCGGGGGACAACACAGATCGGTCTTCATGGCGAGCAAGCTGGCGGATCATCTCAAACATCGATTCCCGGCCGTGACCGTTCACCTCACGCACCGGGAGCTCTAATGGAGGGAATGATCCTGGCTGCTGGCGCAGGGACCAGGCTGGGTTCCCTCACCGACCAGGCGCCGAAGGCTCTCATGCCCGTTGGGGATCGACCGCTGCTGGGCTGGGTGATCGACGCTCTGGTGAAGGCGGGAGTGCACCGGATCATCGTGAATACTCACCACCACGCCGACCAGATCTCCGGGTATCTCGGAAAGGGATCACACCCTGGGGTTTCGTTCACCATTTCTCCGGAACCCGACGGCCCGTATGAGACGGGAGGCGGCCTCCTCCGAGCGGCACCCCTCTTTCAAACCAGACAGCCCTTCGTCCTCCACAACGCCGACGTCCTCTCAACCATCCCCATGGCCTCGTTGATGGAAAGGCACCGACAAGCAGCCGGAAAAGTCGGGGGGTCCCGCATTATTTCCTCTCTCGCCGTGCAGAGGAGAGATTCACAGCGGGCCCTGCTTTTTGACGATCTGGGACTCCTGGGCTGGGAGAATCAGGGGAGCGACCGGGCCGCGGACGGTAGGTATGAAGCGAGAGAGCCTTCGGGAGAGGTCACCCGCTGGGCTTTTACCGGGATCCATGTGGTGGATCCAGCCATCTTCGGACTCACCGACAGGACCGGCAGCTTTTCCATCATCACGCTGTATCTGGAGCTGGCGGCAGCAGGGTGGGTCATCCACCCCCTGGACGTATCGGACCGGGAGTGGTTCGATATCGGAACACCCGAGAGGCTCGAAGCGGCCAGGACCCGGTTCGGCGGCTGAGAAGAGACGCGGCTGAGAAAAGACGCTACTGCGGCACTCCTACCACGCCTCCTCGAACCTGAAGCTCAGTTCCCTGAAGAGAAGAGAAGTCGGGTGGCCACGGCCCATCGTCACCGGGCGCCAGGCGGAACCGGGTGATCCCGGACAGCTCCAGAGGTTGCCCTACCCCCAACTCAGTCGGTCCCCTGACCCGGTAGAGCCAGGCGTACTGCCCCGGGATAGAGTAAACCCGGAACGTGCCACCCTGGATGACGATGGCGGCTCGCTCATCGAGGCCCAACCCCACCACCTCGGATCGATCTTTCTCCGAAAGGAATCGGGCCAGAAAGACCAGGAGCCGCCCCTCCCTATCCCGATCGAAAAAATGGCTATCCACGAAGACGCCGCCCAGTTCCGGTGCTGAGAAGGCGGGGTAGCTGAGGCTCACGTCCTGGTGGAGGGGGTCTGCCAGGGCTTCCGCCGAGGTCACGGTCCCAAAGCGAGCGTCGAAGGCGGCCTCACCGAGAGACACCGCCCCGGCGCTGGTTCCGCCGATGGCGACCCCCCTCATGTTGGCCTCGGCCAGGCCGGAATGAAGGGCCGTTGGCCAGCCTCCCAGGTAATCCCACTGGCTCCCCCCGGCCAACCAGACCGCCTCCGCGTTCCCGAGCCAGCAGAGGGCGGCCGGATCTCCCCCGGCACCCGGGTTTCCGGTGAGAACCGTCACCGCCGACGACGGCGGCGGAGATGCCGAGAGGCCGGAGGCGAAATAGTCGGGATAGCTGGTGAGAGAGCCGGAGGCTCTGAGGATCACGATGTCCCCACCGGAGGCCGCCTCCACGAAAAGGGTCGCAGCGTCGTCGTCCTCCGAGCCTCCTCCCATCAGGACTACCCGTCGCTGGGGCGCTGGGCCCTGGTCTCCGGATCCAGGATTCCCTCCGATGGTCACGCCTGGGCCGGGGCTGGGACACCGATCCCAGGGGTCATCCACTGGGCCACCCCCTTCCGTCGTCCCGCCACAAGCAACCAACAGACCGGCAGAGATGGCCAGGACCGCCGCTCGCGGGCCTCCAGGTCGGCATCCGGATGATTCCAGCCTGCGTTTATGGACCTGTCCGAGCATCCTGATTGCTCCCTGGAAAGACGCGGCTGACAAAGATCAAGGTGAGGGCCGAAACGATCAGGGGTAGGATGGCGGCGTGCTCCGGTCCGAGGGAACTATGCAGGAACTCTACCACCCGTTCCCCAACGAGGGCCTGCATCAGAGCGCCGTCTCGCACTTCGCCCAGGACAGCCGTGGTCCCACCCAGAACAATGGCCCAGAACGCGCTTCCCGCAGTAACGCCCAATCGATCGCGCCAAAAGCTCGCCAGGGTGGGGAGGGCTACGCCGCCAACGAACACGGCATATGCCACGAGGAGGGAGCTGATGATTCCCTCTTGGAAAACCGCTATCCCCCAGGCAAATCCCCCCAGGGCGACCACAAGGACTCTGGTCAGCCGAAGTCTCCCCTGCTCCTCCAGCTCCAGGAAGGGATTCAGGACATTGAGCGATAGGATCGTTGACGCGGAAATGAGGGTGGTGTCAGCGGAGGACATGATGGCACCCAACACCCCTACGACGATGACGCCCTTGAGCCCGATTGGGGCAAGCTCCCCCAGGGCCGTGGGTAAGGCGGCCTCCGGTGAAATCCCCGGGAACACCGCATGGATCAGAAGGCCAAGGGTAGCCAGAAGAAGGGACAGCGGAATCACAGCGAAAGCAGCGAAGAGAGAGGCGTTCCGGGCGGAACGCCCGGACTCGGCACAGAGGACACGGGAATAGATGTCCGGTCCCACCAGGTACGGCATCCCAAGGACCAACGGGTAAAAAACCAGGAGATGATACCACCCGAACCCGGGAGATGTGGGGAATTCCAGGTGACCGGCTGGAAGGGACGTGAGGCGTGCGCCGTTCAGGGCTCCGGCCGAGACAACAAGGACAAGAGCCGCCAGCAAAGCACCACCGAAGAGGAAAACCTGCCAGGAGTCAGTTCGGATGACCGAGAGCTGACCTCCCCACAGCGTATAGAGAACGAAAACCACCGTAACAACGGAAAGAGAGAGATCAAAGCCCAGCGGCAGGACGCTCTCCAGGATGAGAGCCCCGGCAACGAGCTGGGCCGCCACCACTCCGCACCACGCCAGGGAGATCACGGCAGCCCCGGCCACCGACACCCTGCGCCCGTACGCATCATGGAGAATGTCGGGAAGGGTATAGACACCCAGCCTGCGAACCTTCGCCGCCAGGACCAAGCCGAACGGGATCAGAGCCAACCCCCCAACGAGGGACCACCACGCTCCGGTGAGCCCTCTCGAGTACCCCAGACCGATGATCCCGACCGTCGAGGAGGCTCCAAAAATCGTGGCCACCAGGGATGCCGAAACGGGAAATGTCCGGGAACGGCGTGCGGCTACCCAATAGGAATCCGGAGACCCTTTCCGAGCCCGCCACCCGACTCCGAGCATGAAGGCGAAATAGCCTCCAACGATGAGAAGGTCGATCATCCCTCAAGAACTGGTGAAGAACCGCCCCTCCGGCAAGGTGTTGAGGCGAGGTTCGAGTCCGGCCCCCGGCGGCGAGGGCTGGAGGCGAGGCTGCAGCCTGGCCCCCGGCGGCGAGGGCTGGAGGCGAGGTTCGAGTCCGGCTCCCGGCGGCGAGGGCTGGAGACGAGGTTGCAGCCTGGCCCCCGGCGGCGAGGGCTTGAGACGAGGTTGCAGCCTGGCCCCCGGCGGCGAGGGCTTGAGACGAGGTTGCAGCCTGGCCCCCGGCGTCGAGGGCTGGAGGCGAGGTTGCAGCCCGGTCCCCGGCGTCCCCCTCGCTCCTCCGCTTCGCTACGACCGCCGTGTCCGTTCGGCCCCGGCGGCCGAGAGTCGCAGCGGGGGATCACCGGGACCCTCCATACTCCACTCCCCGCGGGGAGCAGATCTCAATCGCGCCGGGTTGGGCCGGGATGGGGTCGAACCTCATCGGGTTTGGCCGGAACGGGCCTATCTCGCCGTACCCATTTTCGCCGTGCCCATTTTCGCCGTGCCCATCGGAGCATGAAGAGGCCCATCCAGCCATTGACAACTTTTGGGCGTCACGTTGGGTTAAGGCCCGGACCCCGGTCATTCTCGGCTCTCGACGGGGGTACCTGGCCCCCTGACGCCCGTCGCCGGCCCCGCCCTCTTCCCATGATCTGCCACCCTCCCTTTTGTCCCCAGTAGGCTAGCACTGAAGCCAATGACCCGCCCCGTATATTGTAGATAACCACTGTCACCATGGGCTTTTCCGGGGAGGGGACGACGATGCAGACCGCCCAGAACTACTACCAGAACGATCACCACACCGAGTACCAGAACCACTACAGCCACAACGACCACAAGATCTGCCACCCTGGCAATCCCATCTACTCACGCCCAATCCCGACCCAGCCTCGGCTCTTCCTCCTCCGGGAGGCGGCACCGGAGTACCTGACTGGACCGGAAGCCACTGAAGCTTCCCCGCCTTCCGCCACCCTCCCGACCACCGCCGATCCTGTGGTCGATCCGTCCTCCGATCCCGATGACGCGCTGTTCGAGCTG
>JANQDZ010000052.1 GCA_028278645.1 Longimicrobiales bacterium
CGATCTGGAGATCGAAGCGGTATCACCCTCCGGGGACCGGTCCATTCTTGAGGTCCATCGGGACGAGGGAGAGAGCGTGGGGATCGTCCCTGCCCCCGATACAATCCGTGAGTGCGCCAATAAGTGCGTGTTTTGCTTCATCGACGGGAACCCCAAAGACGTCCGCCAGACCCTTTGGCTCAGGGACGATGACTTCCGCCTCTCCTTTACCTATGGGAGTTACGTCACTCTTACGAATCTGGGCACCAAAGGCCTCCGAAGGTTGGTGGATCAGCGCATTTCGCCCGTTTATGTATCCGTCCATGCCACCGAACCGGATGTCAGGATCAGGATGCTCAAGAACGAGCGAGCGGGCCTCATCATGGACCAGCTGAGTTTTCTTCTGGACCACGGCCTGGAGGTACACACCCAGATCGTCCTTTGCCCGGGTTGGAATGACGGAGAGCACCTGGATCGAACCATGGAGGACCTTCTGGCCTTGGGTGAAGGGTGCCGAACGCTCTCCGTGGTTCCGGTGGGCCTCACCAAATACAACATCAACAAGCCGGTCAGACCGCTGGACGCAGAGGAGGCGGGACGGGCGATTGACCAGGTCGACCGGGTGCGATCCCTGGCTCGCGGGCAGAGGGATCACTCCTGGGCGTACTGCGCAGATGAGATGTACCTCCACGCTGGCCGCTCTCTCCCCACATCGGAGTACTACGATTCGTGGGACCTTACCGAGAATGGAGTAGGGTCGGTGAGGAGGTTCCTCACCGTTTTCCAGGAGGACCGCCAAAACCTCCCGAGACTCGACGGACAGGAGATCCGGGTACTCACCGGTCAATCCATGGCACCGTTCCTAGAGGACATCCGGCCGGAGTTGCAGTCAGTAACCGGGGCGTCGGTGAGGGTGGTTGCGGTGGAGAATGGTTTCTTCGGAAGGTCCGTGACGGTAGCTGGGCTCCTGGCAGGTCAGGATTTGCTCGACGCGGTAGGGGAGGGTAGGCCTGGGGAACTGCTCCTCCTCCCGGCTGAGGCGTTGAACGCTGACGATCTTTTCATCGATTCCATGTCTCTGACCGAATTCCGGGATGCCGTGGCCCCGGCCACGGTTCTGACGGGGGTGGAGATCACCGGAACGCTGGGGGCGTTGTGAGTCAGAAGATCCCTGTCGTAGCCGTGGTCGGTCGGCCGAACGTAGGGAAATCCACCCTCTTCAACCGGGTTCTGGGACAGCGCGTCGCGATCGTGGACGATGTCCCTGGCGTAACCCGGGATAGGAACTTCGCGAAGGCCGACTGGATCGGGCGGCACTTCTTCGTGGTGGACACGGGTGGTGTGATCCAGGACAGCGACGCTCCCCTGGATCGGGCGGTAAGGGAGCAGGCCCTGGCGGCAGTGGCCGAGGCCGATGTCATCCTCTTCGTCGTTGATGGTCAAACCGGCATCCACCCACTGGACGAGAAGCTCGCCGAGGTCCTCCGGAAGAGCTCCCAACCCGTCCTTTTGGTTGTGAACAAAATGGACAACCTGCCCCGAGACGAGGGTCACCTGGACTTCTGGGCCCTAGGGATGGGGGAGCCTCATCCACTCAGCGCCATTTCCGGGAAAGGATCGGGCGACCTTCTGGACGCAGTGGTGGCTCAGTTCCCCGAGGTCACCGAGTCCGACGAGGACGAAGGCGTGGTTCGGGTGGCGGTTATCGGAAAACCCAACGTCGGGAAGTCATCCTTCGTGAACCGCATCTTCGGGGAGGACCGGGTAGTCGTGAGCGAGGTGGCGGGGACCACGCGGGACCCGGTGGATACGCCCATGCAGTACCACGGGCGTACCCTGATCTTCGTCGACACGGCAGGGCTGCGGCGGCAATCGAGGGTCAAGGACTCTTTGGAGTATTACAGCGCCCTGCGGACCGCCCGGGTGGTTCAGCAAGCCGACGTGTGCCTTGTGCTCATCGACGCGACGGAGGAGTTGGCGTCTCAGGACCTTAAAGTCGTGGAGCAGGCGTGGGAAGCCGGTGCCGGAGTGATCCTCCTGGTAAACAAATGGGATCTGGTCGAAAAGGACACCCATACTGCGCCGGATCTGGAAAAGGAGATCCGCCAAAAGGCGACGTTCCTCCAGTGGGTGCCGATCTTGTTCACCTCAGCCCTTACCGGCCAACGGGCCAGGAAAGCCTTGGAGATGGTTCTCGAAGTTCAAGAAGAGCGTCACCGGCGGGTGGATACCCACAAAGTGAATGAAGCCTTGGAGCAAATAGTGAGGCACCAACCCCCCCCCCACGCTCGGGGCAGGCAGGTGAAGCTTCGCTACGGGACCCAGGTGTCGGTGGCGCCCCCCACGTTCTTGTTCTTTTCCAACCTCCCGAAGGAGATCCCGGCCCACTACATTCGCTACGTGCGAAACAGCTTGCGGAAGCGGTGGGGCTTCATGGGGACGGCCCTGCGAATCCGGTTCCGGAAGAGCCAGAGCAAATGACGCCTGATCCCCGGATCGGGGGCTCGACGTGAGACCCATACTACTTCTTCTCCTGGCCTACATCATTGGCGCGACGCCCACGAGCTACTGGGTCGGTCGCGCCTTTTACGGCGTGGACCTCCGGACGAAGGGGAGTGGGAACCTGGGAGCCACAAACACCTTCCGGATTCTCGGCTGGAAGGCGGCCCTGCCGGTAGCGGTTTTTGACGTCTTCAAAGGGTGGTTCCCCGTTTGGTTCTTCCCGCAGAGGGACCAGTCCGCGCTCTGGGAGTGGACCCTCGCCTACGCGGCAGCGGCTATTATCGGCCACGTATTCTCGTTTTGGGTGCGATTCAAGGGCGGGAAGGGCATCGCCACCAGCGCCGGTGCATTCCTGGGCCTCTCGCCATGGGGTGTATTGACCGCGCTTGTCGTCTGGATCGGCGTAACCTTCTCCACTCGCATGGTGGCCGCTGGGTCTCTGGCTGCGGCACTGGCTCTCCCCGTCGCCCTCTTCTTTGTTCCCCATGAGGGCGGCACCACTCTGATCGCCTTCACCTTCGGGTTGGCAGTGTTTGTCGTCTGGGCCCATCGGACCAATATCCGCCGCATGATGAAGGGCGAAGAGAACCGGTTCGGGAAGAAGAAGGAGCCCTCATGACCTTCGAGGCTCGATCCATCGGGGTGGTAGGTGCCGGGAGCTGGGGTACAGCCCTGGCCCGTCTACTCTCCAAAAAGGGCCATAGTGTCTCGCTGTGGGCACGGGAGCAGGAGGTCGCAGAGGAGATCCGCGTCCACAGGGAAAACCGAACCTTCTTTCCCGGAGTGCATCTTCCGGAGGCCTTGGAGGTAAGCTCGGACCTCTCGGAAGTAGTATCAGGGCGGGAGATTCTGGTTTCCGTCGTACCGTCCCAGTTTGTGTCGTCGGTCTTCGACGGAGTCCGGACTGAGTTGGGAAAGGCAACCCAGGTGATCAGCGCCTCGAAGGGAATCGAGGTCGCCACCGGTCGGAGCATGGACGAGGTTTTCCTCGAGTTCATGACTCCGGAACAAGCCCAAAAGTTGACTTTTCTTTCTGGACCCAGCTTCGCTACAGAGGTAGCAGCCGAGGCTCCGACGGCGGTGGTGGTGGCAAGTCGGTCGAACCAAGCCGCCGAGGTAGCCCAGCGGGCCTTCCAGACCGACTTTTTCCGGGTATATACGAACCAGGATGTCCTCGGGGTGGAGCTGGGCGGGGCCCTGAAGAATGTCATCGCCCTGGCAGCCGGGGTCGTAGCCGGGATGGGATTCGGCCACAATACTCTGGCGGCGCTGCTGACCCGAGGCCTGGCGGAGATCACGCGCCTGGGGGTGGCCATGGGGGCCGACCCGGCCACATTCTCCGGTCTGGCCGGCATGGGCGACTTGGTCCTGACCTGTACCGGCTCTCTAAGCCGAAACCGAACCGTCGGGTACCGCATCGGGAAAGGGGAAACGCTCGACGAAATCATGGAAGGGATGAAAAGCGTGGCCGAGGGTGTACGAACTGTTCAGGCAGTCCGGGAGCTGGCCGACAAGTTCGATGTGGAAATGCCGATCAGCGAAGAGGTTCACGCCCTCCTCTGGGAGGGGAGAACCGCAGGAGAAGCGGTAAGGAACCTCATGCTTCGTGGCCCGAAGCCTGAGGTCTGGTCTTAGAAGGGTGTTGCGAAAAGGGGGTGCGGCCACGCATCGGGAGCTTGCGGATGCTAGACAAGGAAGAACGACGAATGCGATGCTGAAGCATCGGGGAGGAGTTCTGACGCTGTATAGCGCCGAAACCTCCCTATGCCCTTCGGGTTTCGCCTGCGCTTCGCTTGGCGGTCTCGCGGAAGACCACAACGAACCTGCCAGCGGGCAGGCCGCTCGGCTCGACGGCACGGGGCCATCTGCCGCGTTGGGGCTTCTCGCCGTAGCACATGGCTATGCCTTCGAAACCCCGCCTTGCTTATGGCCGCGTGGCGCTCGTAACGTGGCTCGCCCCCTTTTCGCAACACCCTTCTAACGCTCGAAGAAAAGGAAAAGAAGTGAGAGAGTCCATCGTCAAGAAGGCCTACTATTCCATCGGAGAGGTGTGTGATCTAACGGGTCTCAAACCCCACGTGCTCCGGTATTGGGAAACCCAGTTCGACGTCCTCCGTCCCACCAAGAACCGGGCAGGGAACCGGGTTTTTCGTCCGAAGGACATCGAGCTCGTCATGCTGGTGAAAAACCTTCTCTACGAGCAGAAATACACGATTGAAGGGGCGAATCAAAAGCTCCTGGATATGCGGAAAGAGGGGGATTTGGCCGGGGGCCAGCAGGAGGTCCTTGGGCCGGAGTTTCTCATGTCCATGAAAGGGGAGCTGGAGCAATTGGCAAAGATCCTCACCTCGTCGGAACCGCTGGAAGCCCTTCCCCAAGAAACCAAGGCCGACACCGCTGGGGAGGAAACGCCCTCGGAACCGGAAGCAGCCGTGGAGCCAGACGAAGAAGCTCATCCCGAACAACTGGATCTCGCCGGGCCCTCCGAGGCCGGCGGGGACTCCGGATGAGGATCCTCTGCACAAATGACGATGGGTACATGGCTGGAGGGCTTGGAGTCCTAGCTGAAGCAGCAAAAACCCTGGGTCAGGTAGAGATCGTCGCCCCCGACCGGGAGCAGAGCGCTACAAGTCACGCCCTCACCATACACCGTCCTCTCAGGTCCCGAAGATCATCCGGCGGTACTTTCATCGTGGACGGCACTCCCACAGACTGTGTGATCATGGCGGTGAATGAGCTCCTCGGCTTTCGACCCGACTTCTGCCTGTCGGGGGTAAACCACGGAGCGAACATGGGCGAGGACGTGCTCTATTCCGGAACCGTCGCGGCGGCCATGGAAGCGACCGTCATCGGGATACCCTCGGTAGCCCTCTCGTACACCGGAGACGACTTCGAGAGTCTGGAGACATGGGGGCCCCTCCTGCGGGGGTTCCTCGAGCAGATCTTGGCTCAGGATGCTTTCCCGACCCACACTCTTTTGAACGTGAATCTCCCCTCGATCCCGCCTCAGGAGGTCAAAGGAGTAAGAGTCACCTCCCTGGGAAGGAGGCGCTACGCCGATTCCATCACCAAAGCCCTGGATCCAAAAGGGCGGGAGTATTTCTGGATCGGTGGGGACATCTCCACCTGGGCCGGGGCGGAAGATGCCGACTACCGGGCAGTAAAGGAGGGTTTCATCTCCGTCACGCCCCTTCATTTAGACCTAACGAACTACAAGCTCTTAGAGGAGATTCGCGGGTGGGATCTGGCCCTTTAGGCGATCATCGCTTCACCGGATACCGGCGCCGCCTGATCGAAGAGGTCCGGAACCACGGAATTGATGACCTGGAGATCCTCCAATTGTTCGACCAGATACCGAGGCATCTCTTTCTGCCTGAGGGTGTGTGGAACCGGGCCTACGAGGATGCACCCATTCCCATCGGGTACCACCAGACCGCCTCCCAACCCTCTTTGCAGGCGCTCTACCTCTCGATTCTCAAGCCCCGAGAGACGGAGAGAGTGTTGGAAATAGGTACAGGGTCCGGATTTCTTACCGCTTTGCTGGCAGGAATGGCCGACCGGGTGTATTCCGTGGAGCGGATCCGTGAGCTCTCGGCTCGGGCCCGGAAGGCCCTGGATGAGCTGGGGATCCTGAACGTGGCCCTCCTGGTTGGGGACGGAACCATCGGGTGGAGGAAGTACGCTCCCTATGACGTCATCGTGGTTTCCGCTGCCTCCCCGACCATTCCAAAAGCTTACGTGGACCAACTAGCCGATCCAGGACGGATGCTGATCCCAATCGGGAGTATAGAAGAGCAAGAGCTGGTCCTGGTCGAGAAGGTCGGGTTTGCGGTGACTCAACAACCAGTGAAGGCCGGCTGCACCTTTGTGCCTTTACTGGGCAGATTCGCATGGAAGGACGAAGTCCCGGGAGCTGGTGAATGAAGAGGGAAGGGGAAAGCCAGGGGGCGGAGGTCGGGGGAGGGAAGAAAAAAAGCTGGGTCCGGCGGTTATATGATTGGGTTTTGGGATGGGCGGAAAAGCCATCTGGCCCGTCGGCTCTGGCGGCCCTGTCCTTCGCCGAGGCTTCCTTCTTTCCCATTCCTCCCGACCCGCTCCTCATGGCTCTTTGTCTCGGGGCCATCAAGAAATCCCTCCGGTTCGCGGCGATTGCTACGGTGGCATCGGTGGTGGGAGGAATCGGCGGTTACCTGATAGGAGCCGGTGCTTGGCAAGCTCTGGGCGGGTTCTTCTTTGAATACGTCCCGGGCGTGACTCCGGAGAGATTCCAGGACATTCAGGCCTTCTACGATCGGTGGGATTTCCTGGCCATCTTCATGGCCGGCTTCACGCCATTCCCGTACAAGGTGTTCACCCTTTCGGCCGGCGTGTTCTCCATCAACTTCCCGGTTTTTGTCCTGGCGAGCGTCCTGAGCCGCGGACTCAGGTTCTATGCGGAAGCAGGGCTCCTCTACTGGAAAGGGCCCTCCATCAGCCGGTTTATCGACAAATACTTCAATCTCCTGGCCTGGCTTTTCGTGGCCCTGATCATAGCAGGCTTCTTGGCGCTGGAATTCCTTTTGTAATAAAAGAGGAGTCAGGATGTCCCTGACCACGCGTGTCCTCCTTGGGTTGGTTCTGGGCCTGGCGGCGGGAGTATTCCTCGCACCTGCGGAAGCAGGTGCTCCGGCAGTGATCATGGCGTGGGTCGAACCGGTGGGGGCCCTTTGGGTCAACGCCATCCGAATGACGGTGATCCCGCTGGTGGTTTCTCTCCTCCTCGGGAGCATCACCTCTTCGGAAGCCAAGGCGGTGGCGAAGGTAGGCGGGAAGGCGGTCGCGTGGTTCATCGGACTGGTGGCCGGCACCACTACCCTAGGGGGCCTGGCAGCCCCTCCGCTTCTCCGGTTATTCAGAGCGGACCAGGTCCAGATCCCTGAGTTCGCCACGGCTACCGAGACCGCAGATGTTACCCTCCCGCCATTTCGGGATTGGCTCGTGGGATTACTCCCACCGAATCCGGTGGAGGCAGCGGCACAAGGGGCCATCCTCCCGCTAGTCATGTTCACCGTGATCTTCGGCGTGGCGGCGACCCGAGTCACCTCCGAGTATCGGGACACCATCAACCGGGCGGCCAAGGCCGTGTCCGAAACCATTCTGGTGGTGGTGGACTGGATCCTGGCCACAGCACCTATCGGGGTGTTCGCCCTGACGATGACGCTGGCCGCTCAAACGGGAGCCTCCGTAATCGCCGCCGTGGCGGGGTTCCTCGGTGTGGTCGCCATCCTCATCACTACCGCGACAGTCGTCTTATACCCCCTGGTGCGGGTTTTTGGGGGGTTCCCCATGAAGTCGTTCGCGAAAGCCTGCGTGCCGGCTCAGGCAGTGGGCTTCAGCACCCGATCCTCCTTGGCCTCCCTACCCCCCATGATGGAGGAGGCGGACCGCACATTGGGCATCAAGCCTGAGGTGAGCGGCCTGGTTCTTCCGGCGGCCGTATCGGTCTTCAAATACGCCTCACCCATGAGCCGGATCGTGGGGACCTTCTTCGTGGCATCCCTCTTCGGGGTGGACCTGGGGGCCTTGGAGATCGCTTCATTGGCAGCCGGGATGGGGGTCCTGAGCTTTTATTCACCGGGGATCCCAAGCGGAGGCCTTTTTGTCGTGGCCCCCCTTTGGATGGCTTTCGGGCTCCCAATGGAGGGTATTGGCATCCTCATCGCCCTGGATCTCATTCCAGACATGATCCTCACCGTTGCCAACGTAACCGGGGACCTGGCTGTGGCCGCCATCGTTGGGAAAAGCAGCCTTTGAAGTCGGTTGGGTTCCCTCTGTCGGCGTCTTTCCTAACCATGTAAACTATTTGGCGCAGGTAAGGGGATTCCTGAGATCACTCTCATCCCTTAGGTCTGGGAAAGGAGGAGGTCCCGATGCCGTTCCACGGAGCATATGACGAATCTCTCGGGATTCTCGTTTTCCTCTTCGAGGGCGTTGCCTCCGCTGGTGACGTTGAACCCTTCACCAAAGAGGCGGTTCGCCTTGCCGACGAGCATCGGTGCCTAAAGATGCTATCGGACTTCCGTGGGGCGAGGCTAGGCCTGTCGACGTCCGGGATCTTCAAGCTCACCGAGATTTTCCAAGCCTCCGGAATAGATGAAACCTGGAAAAGGGCAATCCTGGTGAACCGTCAGGGGGGTGACTACGTGTTCCATGAGAAGGTCGCCCGTGGCAGGGGCCACAAGGTCCGAGTCTTCGCCGACGAGGAAGACGCCCTGAATTGGCTGAACTGGGAACCCACTACCGAAGAGCAACTCGGGCCTGAACCGGCCGGATAGCGGACGGTGCTCCTGCTGTGGCCCTCACAGTTTCCAAACGGCACCACCCGCTGGAACGCCGTTCCCTCTCAAGGAAGGCAGTCTTGGGTGGCATCGGAGGGGATTGAGGACCCGCCCAAAATCCCTCCCTTCGGCTACCAACGGTCTTCCGGAAAGACTATGTTTGGGGGTGATAGGGGAGGGATGGATCCCTCTACTGTCCCCGTAGCTCAGGTGGATAGAGCGACTGCCTCCTAAGCAGTAGGCCGCAGGTTCGAGTCCTGCCGGGGACGCTTGGGAAACGGAAGCACCGCAAGCATTTCACAGCCTGCGGTGCTTTTCTTTTGCCAGATCCGCGAGTTCTCGCGTTCACAAAAAGGCCCACCGTGCCCGCCGTTCCTTGCCCGGCTAAGCTACCCCCCCGCAGATTGCACAACAGTCGCGGGAGACCGAGGGGCCAGGAATCGCCCATCTCCTTGTGACCAAGGCGGAATGGGGAGTTGCCCCAGATTCACAGGCGAACGCGACGAACGGAGAGTCCGAATGAGCGGAGATTCACGCAGGGATGCCGGCCGGGGTAAACTCTCGAGACGGAGTTTCGTGAAAACGGGTGGAGCCACATTGGCCGGGGGCCTGGCCGCGGCCGCCGCCGGCTCCCCTTCGGCATTGAGCGGGGAGGTGGCGCGCCAAGACCCAAAGATTCAGAGCTACAAAACCCTCGGCAGGACCGGCTGGCGCACCTCCGACATTGGGTTCGGTACAGGCCCCCTCAAGGATCCCACTCTCGTCCGGGCCGCTTTCGACAAGGGAATCAACTATTTCGATACAGCCGAGTCCTACGGAAACGGCGCAGCTGAGCGGGCAATCGGTGGAGCGATTCCCCACATCGGGCGGGAAAACCTGTTCATCGCCACCAAAGCTGTTTTCCGCGGCGGAGAATCCGAGTCCGAGGTCCTGGATCGGGTTCGGCGGAGTCTCGAACGGCTGGATACGGACTACATCGACGCATACTCCATGCACCATACACCCACGGTAGAGTTTCTGGACCATCCGGGCTACCACGCGGCAATGGACCGGCTCAAAGCCGAGGGCCGTGTGAGATTCACGGGTGTCTCCTACCATGGCCCGTCCAGAGCAGGGCAGGGGAACACGGCCGAAGTGCTCACTGCCGCCGCCGAGGACGGACGCTTCGACATGATGTTGTTGGTCTACAACTTCATGAACAGAGGGCAGGGAGATCAGGTTCTGGCAGCGTGTAAAGCGAACAACGTGGGTGCGACGATCATGAAGAGCGCACCGGGCGTTCTTCATTATGACAAGTTCGATCCGGAGAACATGTCAGAAGGAGAAAGGGCTTTCGCCGACCGGTACGGCCTCCGAACAGCCGACCAGCTTCGCTTCGGCAGCATCCAATGGGTGCTTCAGAACCCGGATGCCCACACGGTGTGCGTCAGCTTAAACGACTTCGAGAACATCGACCGGGTCGTGGCGCTCTCCGGCACACAACTTTCCCGGGCGGACGAGCAGTATCTGGACCGCCTGGCCAACTCGGTCACCTCCCAGTACTGCCGCCGGGGATGTGTCGAGTGCGCCGGCGCATGTCCCCTGGAAGTGCCAGTGAGCAGGATCATGCGCTACGCGTACTACTTCGAGGTACAAGGGCGGGAGAAGCATGCCATGAGTCGGTATGCGCACCTGGGAGGAGCCAACGCATCGGCGTGCTTGGAATGCACCGCTCCCTGTGACGGCGTCTGTCCCCACGGATTCCAGGTCCGAACGCAGATGTCCCGTGCACACTCGGTTTTGACTCTGGCGTAAGCCGGGTCAGAATCGGGACTGCCTGCTCCGGCCTGTCTTGCCCGCGACTCCCTAAGCGGACTCGTCGGACTCCCCCAGGAGCCGGTGCTCACGAAGGGCAGTCAGTTCTTTCGCGGAGTGTGCCGCTTGGAGCTCGTCGAAGACCTCTCTCCGGGACGCTTTGAGCTGGGGGAGGAAGATGAGGAAGGGTGGACGACCGAGGAGAGAACCCAGGCGCATGAACATTCGGGGTCCGAGGGTTTGTCGGTCCCGGAAGGCTCTGGGGTCGCGCAAAACGATCTCCAACGCACCGGTCACCCTCGTGTTTCTGATCTCGAGGATCTCTTCCCAGGGTACAAGGGTCGTGGTAGCCCAATAAGTCCGGTTCAAAACGCCTTCGCCGGTAATCTGGAGGGCGGGACGTGGATCCCGGAGGAGGCGAACCACGTTCCAACTTGCGTACCCGAAGACCGCAGTTCCGAGGACCCCGACCAGACGAGGAATGACCAAACCGAGGATCCCGGGCAGATCAGGCCACGGGAGACCGAAGATCACACCCAGGACGCACGCCACCACGAGGGTCAGGTGGACCAGGAGCTCTGGAAAGTAGGACCACTTCCGGGCCTGGAAATCCTGGGGTTCGATGGGTGGATCGGGTGGCCTTTCCATCAAAAGTCCATCTCCAGCTCCTTGTTGTTCACTGTGCGGGGAAGGGACCTCTCCCAACAGACAACCCAGGTAAGGCTGGCCCGAATGCCCCCCGGAGCTCCCTTAGGAGACCTTTCATACGGTCCTATCCTATCAGCCAGGAACCGGCGTAGCCACAAGCTTTAGACGGTCCTTCCTGCAGCAGGGTGGCTTCCGGCACGGCGCTCCGCTTCCAGCCTCGATATGGTGGCGCGTATCATGACACCCCATCTTGTCTTCGCCCCTTCAGGCCGGAGGGGGACAACACAAGACTGCAGCCCCGGAGGTACCGATGTTCAGCTTCCCTCGGCAGGCCACTGCCGGCACCCTTTTTTCCTTAGCTGCCTTTTTGGCGTTCGGGGTCGGTTTCGCGCCCCGGGCGGCTGCACAGACGGGGGACCCTGAACCGCGCCCCATGACCTTCATGGACATCCAACTCATGAAGAGCGCCGGATCCTGGGCTCCGTCTCCGGACGGGCAGTGGATGCTTTACACCGTCTCTACGCCGAACTGGGAGGAGGCTGACCGTCAGTCGGATATCCACCTGGTCTCCCTCCGAGAAGGGGTCCCTTCCAACCGGCAGCTCACGTTCACGGAAAGCGACAGCGAGTCTTCCCCGACATGGGTACCGGGGGGCGGGGCCTTTCTCTTCACGTCCAGCCGGGAAAGCGGAGGTGAGGGATCGGGGCAGCAGCTCTTCCTGATGCGGATCAACGGCGGTGAAGCCCAAAAGATCACCTCCGCGAAAGACGGAATCTCGGGCTTCCAGTTCAGCCCCGACGGACAGTGGCTGGTATACCGGAGTGGTCCGTCAGGGCAACAGCAACTCTTTCGACTGCCGGTGGCGGACATCACCGACTCCGACCCGATCCAGCTCACGGACGGGGAAGCCGGCGTGGATCAGTGGGATTGGGCCCCGGACAGCAAAACCATCTACTTCACCAGAGCCGATTCATTCGACGAAGCGGACAAAGAGCGAAGGGAAAAGGGTTTCACCGTGGACATCAAGAACATGGTGACGCCCCTGTCGAACCTCTGGTCAGTGGCCGTGGACGGGGCGGCCACCGAGCAGCTCACAAACGACCCTTCCGTCAGCATCGACGGATTTGTCATTTCGGACGACGGGAGGTGGATCGGCCTCACCGGAGGGTCGGCGAAGCGGTATGAGCGAAACATCACCCAGGCCCGGCTTTACGCGGACCTCTACCTCATGGAGGTGGCCACGGGGCATATCGAGCGCCTGACAGAGAACTACGAGGTGGGCGAAGGTGGAATCACCTTCTCGCCGGACAACCGGTGGGTGGTTTTTGCCGCCCCGGACGACATGACCCGGTATACCATGACGGAGACCAAAGCCTATATCCGGGAGGTGGAGGATCGAGGGGGGTCGTTCCGGAAGCTCGGGTCCAACTTCGACGGGAGCATCAGAGGGGGCTTTTGGTCCGAGGACGGCGACGAGTTTTTCTTTGGGGCTGGAATCAAGGTCACCAACCAGCTCATGTCCATGGACGTGGAAAGCGGCGAGGTACGCCAGATCACCAACGAAAGGGCGTCAGTTTCCGTGAACCGGGACGAGGATTCGGGCGTTTACCTGATCAGCTACTCGGACCCGAGCACGCCCTCCACGGTTTTCTATCTTCCTGATCTGGACCGTGTAACCGACCGGGATACCTGGGTCCAGCTGGTGGACGTTTCGCCTGAAGTCCGAAATATGGCCCTGGGCAAGGCTGTCGAGGTAGAGTGGACCTCCACCGATGGAAAAACGGCAGGGGGCGTCCTCACCTATCCCGTGGGTTACGAGGAGGGCACCCGCTATCCCTTGGTGGTGTCGATCCACGGGGGCCCCGCATCAGCCGACGTTCTGAGCTTTCACTCGACAGAACAGGTCTATGCCGGAGCGGGGTACGCGGTCCTCGAGCCGAACTACCGCGGTTCCACCAACTACGGCAACGCCCATCGCACGGACATCGTCGGCGATTACTTCACTTTGGGCTTCGACGACATCATGACTGGCGTCGATCACCTCATTGCGGAAGGAATCGTTGACGAGGATCGGATGGGGGCTTTCGGCTGGAGCGCCGGAGGACACTGGTCAAACTGGATCCTGACCCATACTGACCGGTTCAAGGCCATCAGCTCTGGGGCGGGGACCATGAACTGGATCAGCATGTATGCCCAGAGCGACGTGCAGCGGAACCGCCGGTTTTATGTGGGCGACGGGTTTTTATACGAGGATTTCGAAACCTACTGGGACCAGTCCCCACTCAAATACATCATGAACGCCAAGACTCCCACCATGATCCATGTGGTGGAGGGAGACCCTCGGGTCCCCAGCCCCCAATCGGTGGAGCTCCACATGGCTCTGAAGAAATTGGGCGTTCCAACGGAATTGTTCATGTACCCGGGTCGAAGCCACGGTATCCCCGATCCTCGGAACCGTTTGGTGAAGGTCGTTAGTGAGATGGCCTGGATGGACTACTACGTCCGGGGCATCGGCGAAAAGTTCGAGTGGGAGCAGGTCCTCAAGACCTTGGAAGAGGGGGAAGGGAGGTAACACGGTCGCAGGCGAAGGGGCTGAAGCAGGCCGTGCACAGGAGAAGGGGCGGAGCCCGGAAGGCGGAAAACCTTCCGGGCTCCTGGTTTAGCATGGTCCGGCCTCGCAGGCCGTGGCGGGCCGGGCTGTGGTTTCACTGAGAGCCGCTAGAACCTCCTCATGGTGGCGGAGCCGGAGAATACGCTGAGGTTCCCTCCAGAGATCCCTCCGCCTTCCCGGCGATCACCCACGATCTCCAGGTGGGTCCAGCCGTTCTCGATGAGACCGAGATAAAGAGCTTTTTCAGCTTCTTCCCGGTTCCCGTCGCTCGGGGCGCTGAGGACAAGGTTGTCGGTGTCTCCCAGGCGGACCTTCATCCCTTCGATATCGGAGATGGTTCTCCCCACGTCGGTGGGATCCATGTTGATTCCCAGGATCACGCGTTTTGCATTGATCTGGCTCACCATGGCCGTCGTCACCGAGTAGTCACCGGTAACGATGAAGGGCTTCGAGGCATGGGCAAGCATCTCGTCGAGGAGCCCTTCAGAAGGGCTGTCGAGGTGAACCCAGATGTTGTTTTCCTCCAGGACCTCCAGCGCAGCCCGGCCATCGGCTGTAAGATTCCCACCCACGACCCAGTGGCCGTCGTCCCCTTCGATATCTACCCGTCCGAAACCGATGAACCGGGAAGCGGCCAGGAGGAGGGGGAGGTCCCCTTCAAAAATGGCCAGGTCGGAGATTCCCCTGGAAAATGCTGTTTTTCCTCCGCCCTGACTCCCCCGACGAAAACGCATTTGGGGCGTGGGTTGAGGCGGATTCTGAACCTGTTCTTGCAGTCTGGCGTTTACGGCCAGGGCACTGTCCAGAACCAGCTGGGCCATGGATTCTCTGTCCCGAGCGTCCAGGGCCACGTCGACATAGTCTCCGCGGCCGGGGTTGAAGGAGTTCACGGAAAACTGCATGGCATTATAGAGGTCTTGCCGGTTCTCGATGAGGAGCTCTACCTGCCGCTCCTCGGCCAGATTGATGGTGCCCTGGAGCACGAACTGACCTGTTTTCCGGAGGATCTCGGCGTCGATCTTTTCGGTATCGTCCTCGGGCCGATGGTAGTACGGGTGGCCCACACCGCCGCTGGTCATCAGGGCCAAGGCTTCGATTCCGAGACTGATGAAGGCGGAGTGATCACTACCCCCGGGACCGCCGGTTCTCGGACGTACGGCTGCTATGACGTCCTCATCCTGGTCTCTTCTGATGACATCCCAGATTGTGGGGAAATTCAGGGCCCCCGGAGCTCCGATAGCGTCTCCCAGGCCCACCATATCCATGTTGAAATAGGTCACGACCTTGTCGATATCGATTCCGTCGGGAGGATCGGACACGAAATACCTGGACCCGATCAGGCCCATCTCCTCTCCGCACCATGCCGCGAACACGATGGTGCGCCTCGGACGGTGCCCACCTTCTTTCAGGACCCGGGCCACCTCCATGGCAACGGCGGTCCCGGACGCATTGTCATCAGCGCCGTTGTAAACCTGGCCGTTTCTGACCCCCAGGTGGTCCAGGTGCCCCCCCATGACCACGAACTCGTCCCTGCGGCTCCGGTCGGTCCCGGGGAGCTTGGCCAGGACATTGTAGGCGAAGTTGTTTCCGAGTTCCTCGTTGTATTCATCGATCGAGTCGTATCCGAGGAGCCGAGCCGTTGCCCCGGTGGCGGCGGATTGAGGGGTGCCATATTTGATTTCGTTCCGGATCCCGTTCAAGCGGGTGGTGAATCCCCTCACAGACTCCTGGAAATCCGGTTTCATGATGGCCCGGAAGGCCCGGTCGGTAATGCTGAAGGCGAGGAAGTCCCTGGAGGGGGTGAAGATGTCCTCCTGGCCCCTGGGCATCCTGAAGCCGGTTCCGCCCTGGCTCGCCGCGTCAGGGTTATAGAGTAGGATCCCTGCGGCCCCCCTCTCATAGGCGGTTTGGACCTTTGCAATCAGGGTGGATTCGGCGGCCCAATCCTCCTCCGGTTCGGGCTCTTCCCTAGGCCCTGGGGCCATGCTCCCGCCCCCGCCGGAGCCGGGGGCATCCTTTGGGGACCCGGTCAGAACCAGGGCCAATTTGCCTTGGACGTTCACCCCGGCGTACTCGTCGAGGCCTTTTCCGGGAGCCGAGATCCCGTATCCCAGAAACACGATCTCCGCATCAACCTGGGTGGAGACCGTGGAGGCAGGTAGGACGGAGAAGTCCCCTTCCACCAACGAAAGAGCTTTTCCGTTGATGGCGGCCTCGGGAACACCGTTGTACCAGGTAAGCGAACGGCCGAGAGGGACTTTCTGAAAGTAGGTCCCATGGTCCCCTGCCGGCTCCAGGCCCCAGGCCTCGAATTGGGCAGCCACCCATTCTGCGGCCTTCTGGTAGCCAGGAGTCATGCTCTGGCGGCCTTCCATCTCATCGGTGGATAGGTATTCGATGTAGCTTTTGATCCGCTCTCCATCCACCCGCAAGCTGGTGTTCCCCTGGGCCAGAGCACCGGAGGTAAGGATCAAAAGTGAGAGGATAGCCAGAACAACAACCCTCAAGCCCATTTTCATGGTGCCCCCCCTGTTCGTCCGCATATCGTCTGTGCGGCGGCATAAGCCCCGCCAAAGCGGGGTAATCTCGACTAACAACACAATCTGGTTAACAGAGTTAAGATTTGGGGAGCGGAAGGACCCGGCAAGGGCAGGGAAGTAAGAATTTGGAAGCCTTTCGGAACCTGCCTTCAGGGGGAGTCTCAGGCCCTTTCGTCCGCCACCCACCCCGCCACTCTCGAGAGGAACGCGGAGGTGAATGCCGGCGAAGAAAAAAGGGTTTCCGGGGGCAGGTCGTCCTGAACGTCCAAAAAACACTTTAAATAGAGGCCGCGGGCCGTTTTTGCCCGGTATGCCGGATTGGTCGGACCTCGGTCACCACGATTCCTCCGGCGCCGAAGCCTCCGGGACAACAGATGGTCAAAGACCGAGCGAACGATGGGTTGGGCCTCCATATACCCACCAGAACGGGGGAAAAAGAGCTCGTCAAATGCCAAACGGGCCTGGGACCGCTTCAAAACGTCCGGGCGCTTCCAGGGCCCTCTGTGGCCGTCAATGAGCCAAATTGGAAGCGGTGCTCCTGAAAGAGCCCGTTCCATCGGCTCCTCCCCCTCTGCGAGCCAGGCCAACCGCACGCCCAGGATCTCGGCCATTTCGGCCAGCGTATCCACTGGGGGGAAATCACGCCCCTGAAGGAAAGCGTATAGGGCCGAGCGATCCACCTTCCTCAAGGGTGGGTGCCCCAGGCGGCGCCTGGCATCCCGTCTGGCCTGGAGCTCTTTGGCGAAGCCCAGTTTTGATATGCCTTTTCCTCGAAGTGCCTCGGAAAGCCTTCCGCCGAACTCCTCAGCCCTCATGGGTCCCTCCACAAACGTACAATTCTGCACCGGTTTTTTCTGTATTGGGGTATTTTAGGAGGTGTACGCGTAAAATACAAGTGTATGGCATGTTGCCAATAATATAACATCATCGTCATCGCAATGATTACTCTAACTGTATTGACATCAAGATATTACAGTGTTGTTTGTATTGTCCTGTATGTTTTTCCTACATTATGTCTGGCAATGTTCTGAGGGTTTTCAGGATAAATGTTGGTTTTCGCACCCCTTCGTCCGTTGCCCGGCTCCTTTTCCTGACCTATATCCGAATTGGGAACCTCACGACCTGAAACCCTCCTACCCTGTACCACGTGACAAAAAAGCACACGCAGAAGTCGATATTCCTGTTCTGGCTACCCCTTGCGGCAACCTGGCTCATGATGTCGGTGGAAGGGCCATTCTTGGCCGCAGTGATTGCCCGATTGGCGGATCCGAGATTCAACCTGGCCGCCCATGGGGTGGCTTTCGCCTTCGCGCTCCTGATCGAAGCCCCGGTCATCATGATCATGAGTGCTTCCACGGCCCTGGTGGAGGATCGGCTCAGCTTTAAACGCCTGCGGAACTTTATCTACAGCCTGAACGGGATCGTAACGGCTTTTCAGCTTTTTATCCTGATCCCACCGTTTTACCGCTTTATCATGCTCGACCTGGTGGCCATCCCCCAGGAAGTAGCGGATCTGGCCTATTGGGCCCTCTGGATCCTTCTGCCCTGGCCGGGAGCCATCGGTTACCGTCGGTTTTTCCACGGAATCCTCATCCGGGAGGGTCGCACCCGGCTCGTAGCCATGGGAACCGGGATCCGGCTCGTCACGATGGCTTCCACTGGCCTCGGTCTCTTTTTCCTCCTCAGGCCCCCGGGTGCGTGGGTTGGGGCCGCCAGCCTGTCCATGGGCGTCCTGGCCGAGGCCATTGCAAGTCGTTTCATGGCAAGGGCTTCCGTGAAGAGACTGATGGCCACCACCAAAAATGGCCCTGACGGGGAAGACCAAGGCCGGAGGAAATCCCGAGACGAGCTGACCTACCGGCGCATATGGCGTTTCTATTACCCCCTGGCCCTGACGTCCATGATCGGCCTGGCAGCCCAGCCCATGATGACTTTTTTCATGGGACGGGCCGCGGCTCCGGTGGAATCCTTGGCTGTTTTCCCCGTGGTGGCATCTCTCACGTTCATTTTCCGGTCCATGGGACTCTCTTTCCAAGAGGTGGGAATCGCGCTGATGGGCAGGAATCACGAACATTTCCGGTCTTTGGCTCGGTTCGCCCTGGTTTTGGGCTTCTTCGCTACCGGGGGGTTCGCGCTGGTGGCCCTCACTCCCCTTGCGGAGTTCTGGTTCCAGACCGTGTCCGGATTGAGGCCGGAGTTGGCCCGATTCGCTCTCCTTCCGACAGCAATTCTGGTCCCCCTACCTTTCCTCTCGGTCTTGTTGTCGTTCCAGCGAGGCATCCTGGTGGTATCGAGGAACACTCGACCCATCACCATCGCCACCGCCCTTGAAGTCGGGGGGATCGCCCTGGTCTTCCCGGTTCTAGGGTGGAAAATGGGGGTCGTGGGAGTTACGGCGGCGGCCATCTCGATCCTGCTGGGCAGGGTCGCCGCAAACACTTTCCTGATGGCTCCTTGCAGAAAAGCCATCGTCCCTTCCCATTGACGGAAAACGGGGCCAATTTTGTAGGTCCGTGATCGATAAACGAAGGGCGGGGGGCATTTGGGGGGTTCTCGGCCGAAGGGCTACCGAAACCCCAAAGTGACTGGGACCGTAAGGTGGGTGGAACACACGAGCCCTTGTGGGGTCAGGGCCTGACAGAACCTCTTGCAGAGCAGGGACATGTTTGGACTCGAACTCATTCCGATCGGCATCGCTGGAGCGGCGAGCATCTACGGACATATAAAATCCCGGAAATTCGTTCGCCGCCGCCTCAGGTACACCAGCTGGGTGGAAAAACCTTACCTGGGTGTAGTTTCCGGTGTTGCCGCCGCCGTCTTGGCGGCTCCCGTAGTCGGAATCATCCCGTTCCTGGGCCTGGGGACCAGCACTGCGGTGATCTTCGGCGCAGGGGTGGGAACCGGCGTGTCCATGGGCGCAAAAGAAGCACGGGAGGGCAGCTCCTTCGACGACGACTGATCCAGACCAGGCCCGAAACAGATAGATTTTTTCATCCCCCCTTCACCGCTCGAGTGTCGGGGGGTTCTTCTTAGAGAACCCGGAGGCGGAGCAATGACGTTCCAGCGGAAACGGGCAGGTTTGGCCGTTGTTACCTGCGTTTTGGGGCTGGTTGGGTGTGGGGAAGGGGAGGGAGAAAGCACCCCCCAGGAGGCACAAATCGAAGAGCCGACGGCCCCGGCGCAGGACCTGCCGGAGGGCGCCCAAGCCATGTCCCTTCTCGGGGAGCCCTTGTTCCCGCTCCCGGCCTCGGAAGAGGTCCAACAGGAACGGGAATCTCAGCTAGAACAGGCCCTCCGTGACCACGAGGCTGATCCCCACGGAGCCGACGCCCTGATCTGGCTGGCCCGCCGCCACGCCTATCTAGGGGAGTATCGAAGAGCCATCGAGCTCTTTTCCCACGGGGTGGCCGAACATCCGGCGGACGTTCGGTTCCTACGGCATCGGGGCCATCGTTACGTCTCCGTGAGGGAGTTCGACCAGGCGATTCAGGACTTCCGAAAAGCCGCAGAAATGATCGATGGCCAGGAAGACGAAGTGGAGCCGGACGGACAGCCCAACGCCCTTGGGATACCCACAAGTACACTCCACTTCAACATCTGGTATCACTACGGCTTAGCCCACTTCGTCAAAGGTGATTTCGAGGAGGCTGCTGCCATCTACGAAAGGTGCATGGAAGCCTCGATTCACCCGGACAGCAAGATTGCCACGGCACACTGGTGGTACATGGCCCTTCGGCGGGCAGGGCTGGAGAAGGAAGCGAGGGCCATGATCGACGGCCTCCACCTCGACGCCTGGGAAGCGGAGGTTATCGAGAGCGGGTCTTATCTCCAGCTGCTTCGGTTGTACGAGCGAGCGGGAACCCCCGAAGAGACTGCGGTCTCGGACTTGGACGCCGAGACGCTGGAAGGGGCCACCCTGGGGTATGGAATAGGGAATTATCTCCTCTACAACGGACAGACGGATCGGGCCCGGGAAGTATTTGAGGGCATCATTTCCGCAAGGGGCCAGTGGGCCGCCTTCGGTTACGTCGCCGCTGAAGCCGATCTGGCGCGGTTGGGGACCTCATAGGCATCCCTCTCGATTTCGACCACAAAACGCGTTACGGGGGGCCCTGGGGCCCCCCGTCGGCGTTTCTCCGGTTGGTTTTGGAGAGAATCAACCTCCACCCATGCTGAACGTTTGGGTAAGGACCCCACCCCGGGTGGAAAGGACCCTGACCGTGCCTTCTACGACGGCCGAACCACGAACCTGGACTTCGAAAGTGGCCGACGCGGTCTCGCCTGGATCGATCCAGCCCGAATCCGCTGAGGCCCCTCCGACCACACGGACCCTCGGCTCGTCGCCGGTGGTCAACTCCCGATCGAACTCCAGCACAGCCCGATCCTCTCGCACCACCTTTACCAACCGAGCTTGGCGGAGGGCGGTCGGCAAGCCACCGGTGTTCTTCCAGCTCACTTCCACCTCATAGGTGGTGCGATCCCCTTCGGTTTCCCCCTTCTGAATCCGAACATCTTCCATCTCCAAGAGGGGCAAGTGTTTGGCCATGGCCAGATTGAAGAGGGCCTGCTTCGCAGCCCATTCATCCAAGGCAGCGATGGGCGGGTTCTGTGAGTAGAACTTGGGGTGGAATCCGCCGGATTCAGCTTCACCGTAGACCGGATGGTGGAAGGAGGCCCATTCCGTGAAGGCCCGGCCACCGTTCTCCTGATCGTCCCAGATGAGGGCGTCGTGCTGCGTAACATCTCCGTCCCCATTCAGATCACCCCAGGAAACACCACCCCAGAGCTCATCCCCGTACCAGATGGAGCCGTAGTACCAGTAGCCCCAGTCCGGGCCGTGGCCAAAAAGGGGCCGGCCGGCCATAGGATCATCGGAGCCTCGAGCGCCGTAGTCGTGGAAAACGTCCCCGGCGCGGCCGTAGTCCGTAATGCTAAGGCCCAAGGAGTCGAAATACTCGTACAGGGCCAGGTCCTCGGGGTACATCCGCTCGTGGCCCGGGGAAGTGGAAGGGGGCCGAAGGTGCATGGGGACCCGTGTATCCATGGAATTCGCCACGGAAACGTTGGGGTTTTCCAGGAGCCAGACCACTACGGACCGTGTTTCGATCTCGCTCAGGGGGTATTCGCCGGCGCCCCCCTGCGTATACCCGCGACCCGTGGCCTCCCGGCCCGGCATGGGCCGCCAGTTTTCCGCGTAATTCCGGTGTAGATCCAGGCCCCCGATGCCGTCCTCGTTTACCCGGCCATCTCCGTCATTGTCGATTCCTTCGGAGGTGACCACCCATTCGGCCTCCTCGCCCGGCCTGGCCCGCCGCATGATACGGCCCGTGGGATCCAGCTCGTCGGCGACCATGGTGGCCCGATCGTCCGTTCCGGGGCGGGGACGATATCTGACCTGGAGGATGATCCCGTCTCCATTCAGGTCTTCCGGTGGATCCTCGTCCAGGAGGCCGTCTCCGTCATTGTCGTAAGGCCTGTTGGTGCTTCGATTTGACTGGGCCGTGTTAAGGTACATTCCACCCCCGTCGGGATTGTTCTGGGGTCGGAAGTAGAGTGCCCTTGTGTCCACCAGGTGGGTGATTTCGGCGTCGGTGCCGTAGTTGTCCAGGATGTGCTTCATCAACCACATCACCGACTCGCTGGAGGTCACCTCCCCTGAGTGCCGGCCTCCCTCGAAATAGGCGGCGGCTTTGTCGGTGGGAGCACCGGTATCCTTATTGGTGATGACCGTCATGAGAATCGGGCGCCCCTCGAAACTCCGATCCTCCTCCCAGACCTTCACGAGGTTCGGATACTGCTTTTCCCACCGGTAAAGCCATTCGTACATGACTTCGGCGGTATGGTATCGATCGAAAGTCAGCGTCTCCCCGGCTTCATACTCCACCCCAGGATGTTGGACCTGCGGGAAGAAGTTCACTCCGTGGCGGAAGCCTTTGAGCTTGTACGTCTCGGGGATCACCCGTTCCACATCTTGGTTCTGTCCGAACCGTCCACCCATACCCCGTTGGGCCAGAAGGTCGGAAGGGAGGAAGAGGGCCGAGGCCGCCATGAAGAATCCAACTCCGAAAAGGGCATTTCGCATTTTCCCGTCTCCACGGTTGAGAGGATCTGGAGAACCTGCGGCGCCGGGAAGAGCCGAACAAGGGGCAACCCTACCTTCGGAGTGCAGCCACCCCTCTTGACGGGGGACCCGCAGGGAAAGCAGGCTACCGCATGCCACTGGATAGCCTGTCGTTCCGCCTCGATATCCCGGCCGCCAGAGCGGCCATCCATCCCCACATTCGCCGGACCCCCGTCATGGCCCTCCCGGAGCTGGAAGAGCCAGGCGGGGGAAGGGTTTTCTTGAAATTGGAAAACCTCCAGGTCACCGGCTCATTCAAGGTCCGTGGGGCAGCAAACCGCATACTCCAGCTGACCGAAGCGGAGAGAGAACGGGGGGTCGTGGCCTGCTCCAGCGGGAACCACGGACGAGCGGTGGCCTACATGGCTGGTGTTCTGGGGATACCAGCCCTGATTTGTGTCCCCAAGTGGGTGGACCAGGTGAAGCTCCGAGGAATGGAAGATGCCGGGGCTCGAGTGGTCCTTTCCGGCGGGACGTACGACGAAGCCGAAGCGGCCGCCATCGCCTTGGGCGAAGAGGAGGGAAGGGCTTTTATCCAGCCCTTCGACGACCCGTGGGTCGCGGCAGGGCAAGGTACTCTGGGCCTGGAGCTCCTCGAACAGATCCCGCAGCTCCGAACCCTGGTGATTCCCCTTTCTGGGGGAGGCTTGGCCGGGGGTGTGGCTTATGCGCTAAAAGAGAATGACCCCGATATCAGGATTATCGCCGTATCCGCAGCCAACGCCCGGGTGATGTATGAAAGCCTCCGGGCCGGCCAACCGGTCCGAATGGAGGAAGAAGAGACCCTGGCGGAGGCTTTATCGGGAGGAATCGGCCTCACCAACCGCTTCAGCCTGCCCCTGATCCGGGAGTTGGTGGACGAGCATGTCCTCGTGGAAGAAGACGAGATCCGGACGGCCATGCTTTACGCTTCGGGCAGCCTGAACCTCCTCCTAGAGGGTGGCGGGGCCGTGGCCCTGGCCGCCGTCCTCGCCAGCCGATGTGATCTGGCGGGAGAAGAGGGAACAGAGGGGACCGGGATTGTCCTCAGCGGAGGGAATGTCTCCCTATCACGCCTCCAGGCCCTCTCCGAAGCTCCAGGATCCTGAACCTTCGCCGGGCCAGCTTCTTTTCCAGCTCCCTGGCCCCCGCGGTACCCCACGGGCCGCCAACCTAGTACCCCTTGGCGAGCCCGGACCCACGATGGTCCCATCCTCCCGTGAAGGAGACGGGTTTGCCGTCAGGCCCCCATTCGATCATGAGGCCATGGGCGTTCCCCAGGCCCCCGGCAATCCTCAACGGGTGGCCACGGCCTTCCAGGGCGTCCCGGATTCCTTCGGGGACCCCCTCTTCAACGGCCAGGAAATCCGGTTCGGTGAAGGAAATCCGGGGTGCTGAGATGGCCTCCTGCACATTCATCCCGAAGTCAAGGATGTTCATGACCATTTGAGGCACCGTCTGGGGAATTGTATGGCCGCCTGGGGTCCCGATGGCCACCCAGGGCTTTCCGTCCTCCCTGAGAACGAACAACGGTACGTCCCCTGAGAGCTTCCTTCGCCCGGCGTGGGCGTCCATGGGGTTCCCCGCCGGCTCGAAGGTGCAGTAGGCAAGGGAATTATTGAGCCAGATGCCTGTACCCTCGGGCATGATCCGGCTCCCAAAGGAATTCCCCAGGGTCTGGGTGGCCGAAACCACGTTCCCGTGAGCGTCGGCCACAACGAAGTGGGTGGTGTGTTTTTCCGGGGTTTCCGGACCACCGCCGGCGCCCGGGGGGACGAAGGCCCGGGCCTGAGCCATGTCGATGGCCCCTGCGTTTTCAGTCCAGTACTCCTCCGAGAGGAGCATCCCCAGAGGCGGAGGGGCCACCTCCGGGTCACCAGCATACTTCAAGCGGACCCAGAAGGCATGTTTGGTAACCTCAGCGTAGGCATGGAGATAGTCTACGCTGTTATGGCCCATCAGCTCGACGTCCATCCGGCTCATCATGCCAAGGCGGACCAGAGCGGGGAAGGAGTTGGCTGGGGGAGGGG
>JANQDZ010000001.1 GCA_028278645.1 Longimicrobiales bacterium
GATCACGTTCCAGATTGTACTCTTCGGAACACTGGTCGAAACCGGAACCGGGCTCATCCACGGGATGAATGAACGTCTTTCCCACGCCTTCAAGGAGAAGCGCATCGAGTTGCCGAAAATGGCGAGGCCTTCGGTGGCGGTGGTCCTTCTGCTTTCGGGGACCCTGTTGGCGGGGGTGGGTCTGGTAGACCTCATCGCCAGGGGGTATGGAACGCTGACGTGGGTCTTCCTCCTGGTCTATGTAGTACCCGTCCTCACGATCGGCGTCAGACGCCTCTTCCTCTCCAAAAAAGAGACGCCTAGGCCTGCCTGATCCGTGATAATCGAATAATTGCGGCGATGCCGAATGCCGGGCCGAGGGCGAGCACCGGGAAAGTCCAACCCCACCCTACTGCGGAGGTGATAAACGGCAGCCCTTGAATCGTGACCATGGTGAGCAGGAACCCCATGGAGGTTTGGAGGGTGAGGGCCGTTCCCACCGCCTCCTGCGGCGCCACCTCGGTCACGAGGGCACTGAATTGGGCCGAGTCCGCCACCACGAAGAACCCCCACACCCAGGTCAGGGGCACGAGGATCCAGAAGCTCCACCCGAAAAAGAACCCCACCGCCAGGGAACATGCGCCGCTGATACCCATAGCCAGGTTCACCACCCGCTCTCGGCCGAACCGGTCCGCGGCCCAACCCCCCCAGACACACCCGAGTCCTCCCGCCGCGATGGCCCCGAACGATGCCATCTCGACGATGGACGGGTGGGCGGCGCTCCCCCCGGCCTCGGCGGTGGCGCTGGCCAGCAGGAAGGCGGGCACCCAAGTCCACATGGCGTATAGCTCCCACATGTGCCCCAGGTAGCCGAGAGTAGCCAACCGTGTTTCGCGGTGGGCCAGCACTCTGTTGACGAGCCCCCAGGAGAAGGGTGCCCTGGAGAACGGGAACGGCCCTTCTCGGTAAGCGACTACCACCAGGACGCTCCCGATCACCGCGGCGATGGACGCTCCCCCGACCACCCAAGAGAGGCCGAGCTCGGGGAGCGCCTTCAACAAATAGGGGGTCGCCTTCCCGATTGTCAGAGCCCCCACGACGGCTCCGATCGCCACCCCTCGACGGTTCCGGAACCAGGTGGCGATCATCTTCATGGCCGGTGGGTAAACGCCGGCCAGGAAGAAGCCCGTCAGGAACCGAGCGGGTAGGGCAAGAATGAACGAGTCGGTCAGAAGAAGAAGGGCGTTGGCGATTCCGGCCAAGACCGCAGTGGAGGCGAAGAGGAGCCTGGAGGGAAGAATGTCGGCGAGGTTCAAGAGGGCCACGCAGGCGGTGCCGGCGACGAACCCCAGCTGAACCGCTGTTGTCAACCATCCCAACTTGGAGGCGGTCAGGCCCCAGGTGGCCTGAAGCTCGGGACCGATGGCGCTGGCCGTGAACCAGACTGACATGGCCAGGAGCTCCGCCAAGGAGAGGACTGCGAGGATCCTCCACTTTCTCCATCCCGGTCCGTCAGCCATGGGGCCCGCTCATCCTCGAAAGAGGTTCTTGACCACGAACCAGATGTTGGCGGGCCTTTCGGCCAGACGCCTCATATACCAGGGGAACCAGGCTGGGCCGTAACTGATCAACACCCGGACGGGCTCCCCTTCTTGAGCGAGCCGGACCTGTTCCTCTGGCCTGATCCCGTAGAGCATCTGGATTTCGTATTCGAACTGAGTACCTGGATGGTCGTCTATCCAACGGCGGAGCCGGGCCACCAGCCGGGAATCGTGGGTGGCGATGGCGACGGCCCCGTCCGCGGCGAACACTCTCGTAGTCAAATGAAAAAAGGCCTCGTCCACTTCCTTTCTGGACGAAAAGGCTACTTCCGCCCTTTCAGCGTAGGCACCTTTTACAAACCTGAGTGTCGGTGAGAGGGGGAGGAGCCGCTCGAGGTCCTCCTCGGTGGACCGGAGATAGGCTTGAAGGCAGAGCCCGACGTATTCGGGCCCCGAACGTTCGACCGCCTGCTCAAAGAGGCAGAGAGTAGCCTCTCGGTACGACGAATCTTCCATGTCGATCCATACAAAGCTTCCGGCTTCCCTGGCCCGAGAGGCCAGATGGAGGATGCGATCGAGGGCCAACCTGGCGTCAAAATCCAGCCCGAGTTGGGTCGGTTTGACTGAGATCTGGACGTCGAGATCGGAACCTTCGAGGCGGGCCAACACCTCTTCGTACTCCTCCACCACCGCATCGACCTCTTCCGGCGATGCTACATTTTCCCCCAGTAGGGTAAGGATCGCATTGATCCCGTCTCTTTTGAGGTTCTCCGCCACCCTGAGGGCGTCGTTCTTGCCCTCCCCCGGCATGAACCGCCTGGATGCCCGCCTCACGAACCTCCGCCGGGGGAGTGATCTCCCCAGCCAGGGATCCCTGGAAGCCCAGAGCAGTACGGCTCGGATCAACCCCCGGTCCTCCTTGTCACCGGGCGGATCTCAGGGAGGGCCCCGATCCCGGCGGTCTGGAGTGCCTCTCGGAGGTCTTCCACCCGCCCCCCCAGGAAAGCGTTAAACCGGGAAACGACGCGGCCGAGTGCCTCGTCCGCTTGAGAAAGGGCGATCCGGTCCGACTCCGTGGGTGCGTCCCGGGTGGCACCCATGGAATAGAGTTGCCTCGAGCTTCGACTGAGAGACTGAACTCTCCGGCCAACCTCTTCCGCTTCAGAGCGAACGGAGTCCGCCAGAGCTCGAAGGTCAGAGATTTGTTGGTGGGATCGGTCGCCGAACAGGGTTTCGAGGCCGTTCAGCCCCTCATCGATCGTTCGGAGGCGAGCTTGCAGGTCTTGGATCGTGGCCAACGCCCCGAACCCGGCCTCGATGGCCTCCCTTTTTGCGATTCGGTCCACCATGGGGATCTCCACGCGGGGGTCGGGGAGGACTTCAACCTGCGAAGAAGCCTCGGCCGCCCCGACCCGCACAACCACGCCGTACGTGCCCGGGAGCACCTCCAGACCGGTGGGCCCAAAGCGACTCCCGGAAGCCCGTTCGCCGAAGGGGTTCGACTCCCGGAGGTCCCAGACCACCCGGTTGAGGCCTTCCGCGGCCGGCCCTTCCATGGACCGAAAAACTTCGCCGTTATGGTCCCGGATCTCGATGGTCGCGGTTCTCTCGGGTGCCCCGCTTCCGACGGCGTAACTGATTATGGCCCCAAACGGACGGGTTTCGCCCTTAAACATGGCGTCTGCGGCGAAGTGATATCCGTCCACCGCGGACACGCTCCTCAGGTAGGTGGGCGGGGGGTCGAACAGGTGAAGAGGAAGGGCCAGAAGCCCTGGAGTCTCTGCCAAGGCACGAAGAGGTTTGATGTCGTCAAGGATATAAATGGCGCGCCCATGGGTCCCGATGACCAGGTCATGGTCCCGCGGATGGACCACCAAGGAGCGAACGGGGGCAGGCGGGAAGCCGTGCCTCCACGGGAACCAGCTCTCGCCCCGGTCCAAGCTCACGTACAGTCCGAACTCGGTGCCCGCGAAGAGGAGGTTGGGATTAACGGGGTCCTCTTCCAAGGTGTGTACGAACCCCCAGAGGTCCTCTTCTTCCGCGATCCTCCTCCAGCGCCGGCCATACTCCTCGACCCTGAAAATGAACGGCTCCCAGTTCCCCCTCCTATGGTCCTCGAAGACGACATAGGCCACCCCGGTTTCGTGCTTCGAGGCTTCGATATGAGGGACCCAGGACCCCTCGGGAACATTTCTGGCCCGTTCGCCGACCTCGGTCCAGTCCCCTCCCGCGGACCGGGTTACATGGACCAGCCCGTCATCGGACCCCACCCATATCACCTCCGGTTCTACGGGACTCGGGGAAATTGTGAGTATGGTGGTGTGGTTTTCGGCCCCGGTGGCGTCTCGGGTAAGGCCCCCGCTTTGGTCCTGGTTCTGTTTTTCCGGGTCGTTGGTGGTGAGGTCCCCGCTTATGATCTGCCAACTCTCCCCGCGGTCGGGGGATTTGTGCACGAATTGACTCCCGTAGTAGATGGTCCCCACATCGAAGGGGTCCGTCGCGATGGCCGCGTTCCAGTTGAAGCGGAGATCCACACCGTCCGGGGCCCAAGGCCGGATTCCCTTTCGCTCTCCAGTCCGAAGATCGAATCGAACCAGCCCCCCTCCCTGGGACATGGAGTAACCGAGGTTGGGATCAGTGGGATCGATGAGGGTGGCGAAGCCGTCCCCAAAACCCACCTCTTTCCAGTGGTAATTCCGGATTCCGCCATCTTCCCATAGGTCGGAAGGACCCCGCCAAGACCCGTTGTCTTGCATCCCGCCGTACACGTTGTAGGGAATGTCCATATCCACACTGATATGGTAGAACTGACCGACTGGGAGGTTGTCCACTAGGCGCCAGTGATCTCCCCTGTCGCGGGTCACGTAGACCCCTCCATCCGTCCCCAAGTACATCAGGCGGGAGTCGTATGGATCGATCCACAGCGCATGGAAATCGGAATGTACGTCCCCACTGATGTTGTCGAAGGTCCGCCCCCCGTCCTCGGACCTCATGATTCTGGAATGGAGGTTAAAAACCCTGAGCTCGTTCTCAGGATCGACGAAGACGTCGGTGTAATAGAACGGTCTGGGGGCCACCCCATCGTCGTCGTTTACGGTTCGCCAACTGAGCCCCCCGTCGTCCGACCGAAGAAGGGCGCTCCTCTCCGCCTCGATCAAGGCGTATACCACGTCGGGGTCGCTCTGGGAGAAGGAGAGACCGATCCGCCCGAGGTCCCCCTGGGGTAGCCCATCTTCAGGCGTGAGTGGAGCCCAGTTGTCTCCCCCATCATGCGTGACAAATAGGCCACTCCCGGGCCCGCCCGATTCGAAGAACCACGGCCACCGTCGAAACTCCCACATGCCTGCAAGGAGTTTGTCCGGGTTGGTGGGATCCATGACCAAATCGCTGACCCCGGTTCTCTCGTCCACAAAAAGCACTTGATCCCAGGTGGCTCCTCCGTCGGTGGTTCTGTACACGCCCCTCTGATTGCCGTCCGACCAAGCCGGGCCCATCACCCCGGCGTAAGCGATATCCGGATCCGACGGATGAAGCACGATCCGATGGACCCTCTCAGATCGTTCCAGCCCCAGGAGGGACCAGGTGTTGCCACCGTCCATGCTTTTGTAGATGCCGGCGCCCACGCCGGCGCTATTTCGGGGATTCCCCTCCCCCGTACCCACCCAGACGATGTCGGGTCTGGGTTGAAAAATCGCCACGGCTCCGATCCCCAGAACCGGCTGGTCGTCAAAAAGAGACACCCAGGTTTGACCACCGTTCACCGATTTCCACAACCCTCCGGTGGCAGCTCCGACATAGATCACGTTCGGGTCCGATGCCACGGCGTCGATTGAAGCAATTCTCCCGCTCATGCCCGCCGGGCCGATGCTCCTGGCTTCTATGGCACTGAGAAGAGCCGGGTCCACTGGCTGGCCAGGAAGGGGATCGGGGGCCCAGAAAGCAGCCAGTACCCAGAGGGTAGTTCCCAATAGAATCGAGGGAAGGGACCCCTGTCGGGGGGATCGGGGGACGGTCACGGGCATTCTCGAGCTCCTGGCGTGGGCGTTGCTGGGTGGGTTCGCAACACCCTCCTAGTGTTTCCTCATATGGTCGTCGAAGATCATTCTTGAGATATCCGCGGCAAGGGCGTCCGCTACTTCCGGGCTCTCGAAGCCCCTGGTCAAGATTACAAGGGCATAAGGGGGTGCGTCGGCCGGCAGCACCACGCCGCAGTCGTGGCTGATCCCGGTGATCCGTCCAGTCTTGTGTGCCACCCGGGTCCCGGGCGGAAGACGCGCGGGGATCTTTGTCCGGAACTGCTGGCCCGCCATGATCTCGAGCATTTCCTGAGAGGCTTCCGGATTCACGGCTTCACCCCTCCCCAGAGCGGACATGATCACACCCAGATCCCGGGCGGTGGTGGTGTTCGACAGGCCGGCGCGGAATGCTGGGCCGTCCTCCACGCCGCGAAGTACCATGATGGAGTCGGCACCCAGTTCCCGCATTGAGGCCGTGACCCGCTCGGCACCGGCTTCTTCGATGAGGATGTTTGTGGCGAGGTTGGAGGACACGGTGATCATGAGCTCGATGAGGTGGTGATAGCTAACTTCCTTCCCATCCAACTCATAGAGCGTCGCGTCGCTGTCGTCTCCCGGCTGAAGGCTATAGGGTGATCCGTCGACAATGGACGAAAAAGCCGTTCTCACAGGGAGACCGTCGTCCAGGGAAAGAAGGCCATCGGCCCGATCCTGGAAAAGCTGGATCATGATGGGAACCTTCATGGTGCTGGCCGCGTGCATCCTTATGTCCGCAGAAATCAAAAGAGAGTCCGGGCCTCCGAGATCCCTGAAAAACACGGACACTTCTCCACCAGCATCGTCGATCATACGGTTCAGGTGGGTTTCCAACATTTGGACTTCTGACTCCTCGCTATCGAAGCACCCTGTGGTAGGTGTAGCCACCAGGAGGCAGGAGATGACTGCTGGCAAGCGCCGCCAACCCCGGCGTTTCGCGGTGCTCATGGTCCGACTCCTTTAAGGGATCGATGGGTGACCAAGGACGCCGAGCCAAGTCTATCCTTCCCGAGGAAATCCGGCCATATTCGCTCCCGTGAAAAAGGTAGGAGATCCGGGTGAGACGGAGCGATTGTCGCACCCAAAACCCAAGGAGGAACCCGATGTTCCGTGTCGGCCTGACCCCCATCCTGTTCCTGGTACTCGCTCTTTTCCCCTGCGTACCACTCTCCGGCCAGGACCTTGAAGATTTGAAAGAAGAGGTTCTGGAAGAGGTGGCCAGTCCCGAGCTTCGGAAGCTGAGCCAGGAGATGGTCGATATGATCTACTCCTTTTCAGAGCTGGGGTTTCAGGAGGTCTGGACTTCGGACTACGTCACAGGGGTCCTGGAAAAAGAGGGCTTCTCCGTAGAGCGTGGGTGCGCCGGGATGCCGACGTGCTACATCGGGACCTGGGGCTCGGGAAAGCCGGTGGTTGGGTTCATGGGCGACATCGACGGGCTTCCCGAAACATCTCAGAAACCCGGGGTCCCGTGGCAGGAGCCGCTGATCCCGTTGGGGCCGGGGCATGGGGAGGGCCACAACAGTGCAGCGGCGGTGGACGTCGTAGCAGCCATCGCGACCAAGCGGGTCATGGAGCGGCATGGGCTGGAAGGGACTCTGAAGGTGATCCCGGGCGTGGCCGAAGAGCTGGTGTCGAGCCGAACCTACATGGTGATGGACGGGATGTTCCAGGACATGGACATCATGCTCTCGACCCACATCAGCAACAATATGACCACCGGGTACGGGATCAGCGGCTCCGGCCTCGTCTCGACCATGTTCACCTTTAAAGGTCAATCGGCCCATTCAGCGGGATCGCCCTGGTCGGGCAGGAGCGCCCTCGACGCAGCCGAGTTGATGGACATCGGTTGGAACTTCCGAAGGGAGCATCTGAGGCTCCAACAGCGATCCCACTCCATCATTTCCCACGGTGGGAACCAACCGAATGTCGTTCCCTCGGAAGCTACGGTTTGGTACTACTTCCGTGAGCTAGACTACCCCCGAATCAAGGCGCTCCACGAGCTTGGCAAGACCATGGCCGAGGCGGCCACAATGATGACCGGCACCACCGTGGAGGAGCGACCTCTGGGGTCCGCCTGGCCTTCCAACATGAGCAAGCCTCTGGCCGAGGCCATGTTCGCCAACATTCAGACCGTGGGGATGCCGGATTGGAGCGAGGACGACCAGGCCTTTGCCAAAGCCGTCCAGAAGATGATGGGGCGGGATACGGTGGGTCTTCGAACAGAACCACAGGACACACTGAGGGAATCGAATCAGGGAATGGGTGGAGGGAGTGACGACATTGCGGAGGTTTCCTGGAACGTACCCACGATCCGCCTACGGTACCCGGGCAACATCCAGGGAACCATCGGGCACCACTGGTCGGCGGGGATTGCCATGGCTACGCCCATCGCCCACAAAGGGGCCAACCATGGATCCAGGGTCATCGCCCTTACCGCCTTGGACGTGATCGTCAGGGATGATTTGGTCGAGGAGGCTTGGACGTACCACAAGGAAGTGACCACCAAGGACTACACCTGGGAATCCTTGATCCCGGAGGGCACCGAGCCGCCGATCTTCCTAAACGCAGAAAAGATGGAGAGGTATCGTCCGATGTTGGAACCATTGAAGTACGATCCCTCTCGATTCGACACCTATCTCGAGCAGCTCGGAATCGTCTATCCGGTACTGGAGAAGCCTGAGGGAACGGGGGTGGGTTCAGGGAAGTGATCCGAGCTCTCCTCCTCGCCGCGACACTACTGCAACCGGACACTCTCGTCTTCAGTGGGCGGGATCGGCAACTCGACGTTGAACCCCCTCGGCTGGAAGAACCTCGGATCCGAATCGACGGGTTATTGGACGAGGTGGAGTGGGAATCCGCCGCCGCCCTTACAGGATTCACCCAGTACGAACCGGTCGAAGGACTCCCCAGCACAGAAGAAACCGAGATCCGGGTTCTCTACTCCCCGGAAGCCATTTTCTTTGGCATTCGAGCCTTCGATACCGAGCCGGATCTGATCCTCGCCCGTCTGGGGGAGCGGGACCGCGCCATCTTCGGGGACGATTGGGTACGAATCATCCTCGACACGTTCAACGATCAACGACAGGGCTATGTGTTCTACGTGAACCCCCTCGGAATCCAAACCGATGGGTACTGGATCGAGGGGATGAGGAGGAGCCGGGGATCAAGCAGGGTTTCCATCGACTATAACCCTGATTTCATCTGGGAGTCTGACGGGAGAATCACCGAGGACGGATGGACCGCCGAGATCCGGATTCCGTATGTGTCGCTTCGATTCCCCCCAATAGAAGACCAAAGCTGGGGAATCAATGTCTCCCGAGAGGTTAAGAGAAAGGGATTCAAGCAGTCCTGGGCCCCCCTCACGAAAAATGTAGCCAACACCCTCTCCCAATCGGGCCACCTCGTTGGACTCTCCGACCTGCGGCCCGAACGATTGGTGGAACTCAATCCGGTCAGCACGGGGAAACGCCTCGGGCGTATGGGGCAGGAGACCTTTCAAAGAGGAGAGTTTCAAGGGGAGGTCGGATTAAACGCCCGCCTGGGTATTACCCAAAACCTGGTCCTGGACGCTACCCTAAACCCGGACTTCTCTCAGGTGGAGGCGGATGACAGTCGCGTAACCGTCAATGAGAGATTCCCCCAGTTCTATCCTGAGAAGAGACCCTTCTTCCTCGAGGGCGCTGAGGTCTTCCAGAGCCCCATGGCCCTTGTGTATACCCGGCAAATCGTGGACCCATCGGCTGGTGCCAAGCTCACGGGGAAAGCCGGAGGGTTCACCTTAGGCTACCTAGGGGCACTGGACGAAAGCCCTGGATCTCTCTACGGCGGGACCGGAAAAGCCCTCTTCAACGTCCTGAGGTTTAAACGGGACGTAGGGCAGCAATCGTCTCTTGGGATTCTTTATACCGACCGGACCATGACGGAGGTGGGTGGTTCCAACCGCGTCCTTGCGGGTGACACTCGGCTGATCCTCGGCCAGAAACACGTACTGACCGCGCAGACTGCTTGGAGCTGGACAACCTCGGCCGAGGGTCCATCCGATCCCAAGCCTGCCTTCGTCGTGTCGGCGGCCAGGACCGGGAGGGTGTTCAGCTGGGATCTGAATCTCCAGGATTACCATCCTGGGTTCCAGGCGCGAACCGGGTACCTGACCCGCATCGGAGAGGCACAAGCGATCGGGAACGTTGGGGTGACCCACTATGGAGCTCCTGGGGCGGCTCTGGAGCGGGCCTCTTTGGGTTTTCGCCTTGAGAGCTATTTCGACCACGACGAGTTATGGGAAGGTCAAGGACCTTACGAAGCGGAGGTCCAGCTCCTGCCTACCCTCTCTTTCAGAGGGGATCGGACCCTATCAGTTATCCTCCGAAACGGTTACTTCGAGTTCCGGCCCGAACAATACGCATCTTACCAAGTAGAGGGGCCTGGCGGGGACCCGGGCGAGTTTCGGCTCCCGGATCCACTGAAGAACTTGAAGGCTATCGCGGTGATGCCCCGGATTCGCATAACGAACCAGGCGAACCTCAACGGTAGGGTCTATTACCGGGAATTGCCGATCTACTCTGAGGCCAGCCGGGGCCTGGAATTCCTGGCGGCTCCCAGCCTTTCCCTCCGGCCGACTGAATCCTTCTTCCTGTCGCTGAGCCAAACCTTCGCACGGATCTGGCGGCGGGATGACGACTCTGTTTTTTCCACCGCCCTTGTCTCCCGAGTGACCTCCCAATACCAGTTCAACAAGGCCTTTTTTGCACGGTTCCTCATCCAGTATGGCTTGGAAGACCGAGATGCCCTCCTGGACCCCGGGTCGGGGCGGCAGATTGTTGTGGGAGGAGAGCCGGCGGTCGCCAGGGAGGAGGGGACGGTGCAGGGCCAGTTCCTCCTCCAATACCAGCCGTCACCAGGGACCATCTTCTATGTTGGCTATAGCCGGGTGATGGAAGGGGATTACTCGTACCGATTCACCGACAAAAGCCCTGTGGCAGACGGGCTTTTTTTGAAGCTGAGCTACCTTTTCAGGGTTTAAGGCTGGGTTGGGCTCAACCGCCAGCGCCCATCAGCCAGTCCCACATCTCTTCTGCGATCCCTGCCGCGGTCGCGGCATCGTCCGCCAGCAGGAACCCCTCACCGGCGAGGACGCGCGTGGCGGCCCGCACTCTTTCGAGGTAGCTCTCCTTGTCGGGGTAAAGGGCCTCCATACTCGGCCGGGGGTCGCCCCATGCCTCCCTCTGAGCCTCGGAGATTGGGAGGGGAATGAAGGTCCCCCGGAAGTTGGTCAACTCCCCGGCTCCGCCGGCCGCACCCCACCGAAGGTTCCACGGCGCATAAGTTCCGATGGGTGCCCGTAGCTCCCAACCTCTCACGCCCGCTAGTTCGTTCCCGAGTCCGTCAACCTGCGACACTTGCGACGGGAACGGTACCCCGATCTCCGGCGGTTGAAGATGAATGATTCCCTCGCTCCACCACTGTGGTCCGTAGTCTACCCTGTAGGCTTCGTGGATGGTCTCGGGGGTGGCGACCCCTGGGATCTTGGGGAACGCAAGGCCCTGAGGGGGAACGAGGGTCCCATCGGCCACCTTGGGGTATCGGCTTGGTGGGGGTTCCCGTTCCCCCTCCGCCCATTGGGTCAACCGGATGGCCAGGGCCCGGAGTGGAAAGCTCAGGTCCACCGGATTGCCTCTATAAACGGGTATCTCGTTTCCCGGGAGTCGGGCGTCTTCGTCGGGCGGAAAGCCCCACCCGGAATGCTGGGCACTGGAGAGGTGATAGATGCGCTCGTTTTCCAGAGGTTCCACGTCCTGGGTTCCGGAGAACGTCGTGTGGATCAAAGACCCGGCCCGTCCCCAGTACTCGTAACCGGTGTTGGTATAGAAGATCAGGGGCAGGTTATCAGGGTTATGATTCGAGAACAGGCCGTCCTCAGGGTCGGCCCGGTCCGAGAGAGGGTCCGTCTGGACCCAACTGGTGAACGGAAAGAGGTCGGTGGGATAGAAAAAGGCCGAATAGCGGTGGGCGTCTCGTGACGGTTGCCCGAACCGATGGTTGAAGCTTCCCCGGCCCGCCCCCGCCGTGTGGATCAGCATTCCATCAAAAGCTTTTCTCCCGCCTTCGTCGGTGTTGAATCCCTGATAGAGGAAATGGCGCAAGAAACGGCCAGTCTGTGAGACGCCGAAGGCCACGCCAAGGTCCACTGGGAACACGCTGTCCAACTCGTATTTGGCGTAGGAGATCACGTCTCGGATGGCAGCCAAACCGAGACCTACCACCCGGGGGTCCTGGGCTCGGTAGACGAGCTCGTATATACGGCCTGCCTGAAAACCCCCTTCCAATGCGATTCTCGTCAGCTGCCCCTCGCCTCCCTCCCCTGCAGGGACTCCAGCCTCCGGCAGGAACCACCAATGCTCGCGAGGAATCACTTCCTTGGGAGCCATCCGACCAGACCGGACCGTCAGGACGTTCTCCGGGTCTTCCGCGGAAATGGGGGCATACGCTCGGTGACCCCGGTGCCCGAGGCCCAGGGTTTCAGTCCTCTCGTCCACCGTCCAATCAGCTCGGACGAGGCCTTCGATGGCTTCGCCGGGTAGGCGGGCCACCGGGACGTGAAGCCTCAGGAGGTCTTGGTTTTCCGGTACATCCCACTGCCAACCCACCCAGATGATGGTGAACCCTTCCTCTAGAAGAAGCCCGTCGCCGAAGTCTGCTTCGGTCACCGGATCCGTCGATCTCCCGGCGCGATTGAAGTACCTCAGAGACGCTTTCCCACCCCGGTTGCTGACTTCAACCCAGGCCACGCCTCTCCTGGAGGCCGGGTCTTTCGGCTGAAGGACCATGAAGTCTGCCCAAGCCACTACCATTCCTTCTGCGTTGGTGGTAGCGAAGCGGAGGTCAACGATGGAAGCGTTTGCCGGATTGTTGGGATCAAAAGCGAAGTGGATCTGCCCCACGAGCTTTTCGTAAGCTCCGGCGTCGCCCCACTCTTTGCCGTCAAGAACGTCCTCGGTCCTCTCGACAACGACCCTTACTACCTCTGCCCCACAGGGATCGCCTGTGAGAAGAAGGACGGGTCCCAAGAAGAAGAAAAGACACCAGAAGCGGGCTTTTTCCATTGTCATCCGAGCCTCCTCTCCTCAGAAGCCTAGCACCAACCCCACGTCGACCACCAGGTAGCGGAGCCCCATGCTGGGACGAGTCGAGAACGGGACGTCGCTCAAGCCGTACCGGATGCCGGGAGCCAGACTCATCCTCTCGCCAACCTCCACCAGAATGCCCCCACCGATTTCGTAACCACCGGCGCCCTCCGAGTGCACACTGCGCACTCCGCCCCCGTCGAACACCATTCCTTCGATGCGATTGGTGTGGATGCCAGCCTGGAACCACTGCCTGATACTGGGGCCACCGAGGACCACGCGGAACGCCACATCGAACCCCGTCGTGATCCATTTTTCACCCTGCGGGCAGACGTCCTCGTCACACCCGAACCGGTGCTGACTGAACCCCAGGTATCCACCCAATGAGCGATAGAGGGGGAAGGTAAAGCCCATTCCGAAAGACCGATTCGGTCTCGCTTTTTCCTCCCACCCCGGTTCTTCTGCCAGGAACCCGCCAACCGGCATGGTCGCGCCGCCTCGAATCTGGAACGCGAAAGGACCCTCCTGACCAGAGGCAGGGGTCCCACCCAGGGAGAATCCGAGCACAGCCACGGCTGTCGCCCAGCCGGTTGTCTTCCAGAAAGCTCGCATTTGGTGACCGGATACCTTCCTCATGCCCGTTTGGGATTCCCATCATGGAGAATATATTCTCCCCAAGGTGAGAATCTTCCGGCTCGAACCCGATTCGGAAACCCTCTCGATCCTCCGACCGGCCCCGAGGTATGGAAGGTAACCTTAGTGTATTCGGCTTCCGGAGCACCATTGCCAGGTTGGATGTCCTTCCCCGATCCCAGGGTTGGCGCCTGACTGGAGCGGCGGCCTTCATAGGCGGAAGCCTTATTCTGGAGCCTGCGGTGGGAGTGGTCCCTCACCTGAGGAGGGTCATGACGGTGCCCTGCCCTGGGTGTAATCATGATTCCAGGTTGACCACCGATTTCTCCGGGAAAGCGGGTGGCCCTAGGGAGGATTCGAATTGAAGCTGGGTGCGAAGGTTTTTGGCGTGCTGGCCGTAACCCTGATCCTCTTCTTGTCGATCGGTGTCCTCCTCCCAGGGACTTGGGAGGCCGAAGCGAATGCCCTCCTGGCGGCGCCGCCGGCCATCGTCTTCCCCTACCTGGATCGACCGGACCAGTGGATCCGGTGGAACGCCATGCCGGAGTCAGCATCGATCTCCGGAGGCCCGGATGCGGGTGCCGGGGCCGAGATTCACTGGGACGATCCTCGATATGGGAATGGATCTTATCGCATCCTTAAGAGCAACCCGCCGACCCTGCTGGAGTATGAAGTCGAGATCGAAGGAGGATCCCTGACGATTCGTGGTTCCCTCTCCCTCGAACGTCAGGGAGACGGTAGCCAGGTACGATGGGTGGAACGGGGAGATTTCGGCTGGAATCCCCTCATGGGGTACGCGGCCAGGGGCATGGGCGATTCTCAGCGGGATGCCATGCTGGCGAACCTGGACTCCCTGAAGGTCCTGATAGGAACGACGGAGCCGGGGTTTTAGGAGGAGGTTGCCCCTTTTCGCGACCCCCTTCTAACCCTCCCTGAACATCCGAATCAGATCCTCGTTTGTTTGGGTCCGGCCCATAACGGCTAAAAGTTCGGACATGGCGTCTGCCGAAGGGAGGTCCGCCAGCTTCCGTCTCAACGCCCGGCTCAGGTCCAGGGCATCGTCCGAAAGGAGGAGCTCCTCTCTTCTCGTCGCAGAACCCGAAAGGTCGATGGCTGGGTAAATCCGTTTGTCGGCCAGCTCCCGGTTCAGGAGGAGCTCGCTGTTCCCGGTGCCCTTGAACTCTTCGAAGATGACCTGATCCATTCGGGATCCTGTGTCCACCAGGGCGGTGGCCACGATGGTGAGAGACCCACCCCCTTGCCGCCTATCGATCTTCCGAGCGCTTCCCAGGAACCGTTTCGGCCTTTCCAGCGAGTTGGCGTCGAGGCCTCCGGTAAGGGTCCGCCCCGTCCCTTCCTGGACGGTATTGTGCGCTCTTGCCAAGCGGGTTATGGAGTCGAGGATGATGACGACATCCTGCCCCATCTCGACTCGCCGGTGGGCCCGGGCCAGGGTCATCTCAGCCACCTGGGTATGCCTCTCGGCCGGGCGATCGAACGAGGACGCCACTACCTCCCCGAAGCCACACATCTCCATCTCGGTGATCTCTTCCGGACGTTCGTCCACCAGCAAGATCATCAAGTGGCAATCCGGATGGTTCGTCACGATACCCTGAGCCACCGCTTGGAGGATAGTAGTCTTCCCGGCTTTCGACGGGGCAACGATCATGGCCCGCTGCCCCTTCCCCAGCGGACAGAAAAGATCGATGACCCGGTTTGTAGCGTCGGGTCGGCTCCCGATCTTCCTCCCGCACTCCAGCCTCAGTGCCTCGTCCGGGTGTTGAGCGCCCAGCTGAGAAAACAACGGCCTCCTGGGCATCTCTTCCGGCACCACCCCGTTGACCCGGGTGAGGTGCCTCAGCGGTGGGCTCTTGCCGTTTTTTGGGCGCTTGCCGACATCCCCTTCCAGCTCGTCGCCGGTCCGGAGGTCGAATTTCTGGATGACCCGGGCTCCAACGTAGATGTCGTCTTTTCCGGGAGTATACGATTCGATTTTGCGTCGGATGAACCCTGAACCGCCTGGAAGAACCTCCAGGACGCCGAGGGAGCCTTCGTTCGTCACTCGTCTCTCACCATTGGATAGAGGATCCTGCCTCTGAACCTTTTCCCATGTTCGGTCCCCTCGTTCGAAGGGTCCAACGCAGGGGAGTTGGTTTGTTGGGGGAAGATGGCCAAGCGAACACATGATGAGTCCGCATTCCGGGGCCTTCAATCATGCGAGGCCACCCTGGCAACCTTCGATCCGACCATCAGGTCCGGTCTTGGAAATCTTGGCCACAATCCTCTCTCCGTCCACCCCTTTGTGAATCAAAACCTGGGACGAGGGGACTTCCCAGGCGGGATTATCTACGAAAGCCTGGCCATGGCCCCAATGAATCATCGGTCTCCGACTGTCCACTCGAGGTGACACGGAGTATTCTTTTTTTGGGGCACCCTTCGGGCCGGACCCCCTGTGTTTAAGGGTTTTTCCTGCCGAATACGCTGGCATGGGCCCTGCAAATGAAGAGAGTGGACGACCAGATAGGAGGAAGAATGGTTAAGCGCCTTGTCCCCTCTGCGGCTCTTGCACTAGCCCTGGCGGCAGCACCGTCGGCTGGCTCCGCACAGCTATCCGCCTCTCTCTCATTTCACATGGGCCTGTTCGACGGCGTCGGGTTGGGACTGGCGGTCTCCAGCTGGTCTCCCCACTCCATCTTCTCTCCGGGCTTTCAAATCGGGTTTGGGGCTTCGTTTGGTATCGGGCTCGGTGGTAGGTCATATCACGGGTACGGTCACGGCTATTACGACGACTATTATTACGACGATTATTACTACAACGACCACTACGGCGGGTACTACTACGACGACTACTATTACGATCGCCCATACCGACATTACCGCAGGAGCTACTACTCAGGATACAGTCCGTTTTACTACAACTGGTGGGGGTATTCGAATCCCTGCTGGGACTACTGGGGACCGTTCGGGTACACCGGGTTCCGGTTCAGCCTCGGGTTGGCTTGGAACTACTATCGGAGACCGGTCTACTTCGATCCTTGGTGGGGGAGCGTCGGTTATTATGCCCGCTGGCGTCCGGCATGGGTCTATGATCCCGGTTGGTATTACTACTACGATCCTTACTGGGTGACTCCCGGTTACTCGAGAGTCGCCTACGTGGCGCCTGCGAGAGGGTACATCTATTCCAACGCTCCACACGCTGGCTACCGAGGCACCAGCTACAAGGAGAACCCGCGACGAGCGGTAGCTTCCAACCCGACGGCCACAGCTCGGGGATCGAGTTCAGCCCTGGCTGACCGGCAACCCGCGGCTACCAGGACTGGCCGGGTGGCGCAGCCCGGAACCGAAAGCCTTGGCACCCGGCGGACCGCCAGGTCAGGCACCGCCACCGGGACGGACCGGAGCGGGACTCACCGGGTGGCAGCACCCAGCCGGGGCACAGCTTCGACTGGCACGGCCAGGCCGAGCACCTCGACCCGGAGTGGCGAGACCCCGAGGGTCGCCAGGACACCCACGACTCGGTCGCCCGGCGCCAGGGTTCCGTCGGCGCGGGTACCAGACCGTACGCCAACCTCTCGGGCTCCGGCAGCAAGGACCCCAAACTCCCGGACTCCATCGGCGAACCTCCAGAGTCGTGCCCGGACGACAAGGACCCCGGCAGCCAGGGCTCCGTCCAACCGGACGTCCTCTGCTCGGACCTCGGCTGCTCGTACCCCAACGACCAGGACGCCGTCGGCTAGGGCTCCGTCAAGGACACCGTCTTCAATGACACCAAATCGGGCGCCCACAGCCCGGACTCCCTCCGCCCGGACGCCGAACAGGAGTTCCTCTGGCAGGGCGCCTTCCGCATCGGCTCCACGAGCCCGGACTCCGTCAGCCAGAGCGCCGGTTACGAGGACACCGAATGCCCGCGCGCCGTCCCGGACTCCCACGGCAAGAGCGCCTTCCCGGGCACCTTCCGGCGGGGCCAGGAGCGCTCCCCAGAGGGCGCCCCAGCGCTCGCCAACCGTCCGGGCGCCGTCTGGTAGCTCCAGGAGTGCGCCAAGGGCCCGGCCGCCTTCTGGGGGATCCCGGAGCGCCCCAAAGGCCGCACCGCGGTCGTCCGGTGGTAGCAGGTCAGCGCCGAAACGTACCTCGCCCCCCAAGGTCAGGAGGCCCGGCGGCGGACTTTAGACTGAAATGAAAAGGGTAGACTCTCCGTCCTTCACCACCCCTGCACAGGGGTTCTTTCCCACCCAATAGGAGAGTTCCCTCGGATGGCCGATCTCCCATATGGCGAGGTCGGCCATCTTTCCTTTCTCGAGGCTGCCCCGGGTACGTTGAAGGCCAAGGGCCCGGGCGCCATGGGCTGTGGCTCCCTTCAAGGATTCCTCGGGGGTCAGTCCGAACAAAACACAGGCCAGATTGAGGGCGGTGAGTAGAGAATTGAGGGGAGAGGAACCGGGGTTCAGATCGGTCCCGACGGCCATCGGTACTCCGGCTTCCCGGAACGAAGCCACAGGAGGCGGTTGGTTGTCGCGGAGGAAATAGAATGCGCCGGGCAGGAGAACAGCCACCGTGCCGGCAGCCGCCATCGCGTCCACACCGCGAATCGAGGTCCGCTCGAGGTGGTCGGCCGACCGGGCCCCGAGCTTCGCCGCCAGAGAAGCCCCACCCTGATCGGATAGTTGATCGGCGTGGAGGCGAACGGGAAGCCCGAGCTCTTTCCCCAGTGCCAGAACCTTCTCGCATTCATCGGGAGTGAAGGCGATCACGTCGCAGAAGGCGTCCACAGCGTCGGCCAGGTTGGCCTGGACGGCTTTCGGAATCATCTCTCCGCACAACAGGTCGACGTAGGCCCCCCTGCGTCCTTCGAATTCCGGTGGTAGAACGTGGGCCCCGAGAAAGGTCGTCTGTACGTCCACGGGGTGCTTTTCGGCCAACCTCCGGGCGGCCCTGAGCATCCTGAGCTCGGTGTCCGTTTCCATGCCGTACCCGGACTTGATCTCCACCGTCGTGACGCCCTCCGCCAGAAGCCGGCGCAGTCGGCCCGACGCGGTCTGGAAAAGGTCCTCCTCGGACGCCTCACGAGTAGCGGCCATGGTGGTCCGGATCCCGCCCCCTTTTTGAGCGATTTCCTCATATGTTGCGCCTTGGAGCCGGGCCTCGAACTCTCCGGATCGGTCGCCGCCGAAGACCAGATGGGTGTGACAGTCCACCAACCCCGGAGTGATCCATTTCCCGTCCACGTCCACCACGTCTTCGGCCAACTCCTCGGGTGACCCCGGGAGGTCCCTCTCTTCGCCAACCCAGGAGATATCGCCGTCTTTACTGGCGATGGCTCCGTTTTGGATCTCCCCGAACGGAGGCCCTCCCTCGGACATTGTGGCCAAATGCCCACCCAGCCAGATCCGGTCCCAGGCCGGGGACGCGGCCATCCTCAGCTCCCTCGCCCACGGGAATCCGGCATGGGGATTTTGAGTCCCTCGGACCGAGCGGTGTCCCAGGCTTCCTCATAGCCGGCGTCGGCATGCCGAACCACCCCGAGGCCGGGATCGTTGGTCAGAACCCTTCTGATCCTCTCCCCCATTTCGGGAGACCCGTCGGCCACAAGGACCTGCCCAGCATGAAGCGCGTTGCCGATCCCGACGCCCCCGCCGTGGTGGAATGACACCCAACTGGCCCCCGACGCCGTATTCAGGAGAGCGTTGAGGATGGGCCAGTCGGCAACGGCGTCGGTGCCGTCTTTCATCCCCTCGGTCTCCCGGAAGGGCGAGGCCACTGACCCCGTATCGAGGTGGTCTCTTCCGATGACGATAGGAGCCGAGATCTCTCCACTCGCCACCAGATCGTTCATAGCCACCCCGAATCGTGCTCGCTCCCCTTGTCCCAACCAACAGATCCGAGAGGGGAGCCCCTGGAACTGGACTTTTTCCCGCGCCATGCGGATCCAGCGCCCCAAGTGCTCGTCTTCCGGGAAAAGCTCCAGGACGAGGTCGTCCGTTCGATAGATGTCTTCGGGGTCCCCGGACAGGGCCACCCATCGAAACGGCCCTTTGCCTTCGCAGAAAAGAGGTCGGATATATGCGGGGACGAATCCGGGATAGGCAAAGGCGTTCTCGAAGCCCGCGTCCAAGGCCATCCCCCGGAGGTTGTTCCCGTAGTCCACCGCAACCGCTCCCATCTCCTGAAGATCAACGATAGCCTCACAATGTACCCTCATGGACACCATGGCCCGTTGCACATACTCGTCCGGGTCAGCGACCCGGAGTTCCGCCGCTTCGTCCAGCGAGATCCCGGCGGGCACGTACCCGTTAAGGGGGTCATGGGCTGAGGTTTGGTCCGTGACCAGGTCAGGTACGATCCCTCTTCTCGCGATTTCCGGAAAAACCTCCGCGCAGTTCCCTACCAGGCCCACCGATAGAGGCTCTCGAGCTTCTGTGGCCGAGAGGACCCAATCCAGAGCTTCGTCCAAACTTTCCGTCGCGCGGTCACAGTACTCGGTATCCAAGCGCCGCTGGATCCGAGCCGGGTCCACCTCCACCGCCAACATCACGCCGTCGTTGAAGGTGGCAGCCAGAGGCTGGGCGCCCCCCATGCCACCCAGGCCCCCCGTCAAGATCCATCTACCCGCCAGGCTGCCTCCAAAGTGCTTCTGGGCCATGGAGCCGAAGGTTTCGTATGTGCCCTGGAGAATCCCCTGGGACCCGATGTAGATCCACGAACCGGCGGTCATCTGGCCGAACATCATGAGACCGCGACGTTCCAGATCGTGGAAATGATCCCACGTCGCCCAACGGCCCACGAGATTGGCGTTGGCGATCAGGACCCGAGGCGCATGGGGGAAGGTCTGGAAGACACCCACCGGCTTCCCCGATTGGACCAGAAGGGTTTCGTCGTCGGCCAGGTCTTTCAGGGTCGCCACGATCGCGTCGAAAGCCTCCCAGTTCCTGGCTGCCTTCCCCTTCCCCCCATAGACGATCAGGTCCTGGGGTTGCTCCGCCACGTCTGGGTCCAGGTTGTTCATGAGCATTCGAAGAGCTGCCTCCTGCGTCCAACCCTTACAGCTCCGATCTGCGCCCCGGGGAGCCCGGATGGTCTTGGGTTCTTTCGACGACATATCCATCTCCGCAATTCGGTTTGGTTCCTGGTCGTTCAGAGATTCGCCAATGCGCCGGTCCGGATCAACTCGCTCAAAGCCTCGATATCACCCGAAAGGACCCGATCTTCCGAGAGAGGTGGGACCTTTTCTCGGACCACGGCGACACCTCGTTTGACACCTTTTCCGGGCCTTAGAGGCGCCAGGTCATCGACCGCCTGGGCGGCGCAAAGGAGCTCGATGCCGACGATATGCTCCAGGCACTCCACGGATCTCCGAACCTTCCTCGCGGCGGCCATGCCCATGGATACGTGGTCTTCCTGGTTGGCGCTCGTGGGAACCGAATCCACACTGGCCGGGTGGGCCAACACCCTCATCTCAGCGAGGAGGTCTGCGGCCGTGACCTGGGCGATCATGAACCCGCTTTCGATCCCCGGTTCCCGGGTCAGGAAGGGAGCGTGCCCGGAAAGATCGGGGTTGAGAAGGCGTTCGATACGACGTTCACTGATGGCGGCGAGATCGGCCAGGGCGATGGCGAGGAAATCCAAGGCTTGGGCCACCACCTGGGCGTGGAAGTTCCCGGCGCTGATGACAACCTCCGCCTCCGGCAACACCAATGGATTGTCCGTGGTGCTGTTCGCCTCCACTTGGAGAATCCGCCGGACGTACCCGAAAACCTCCCTCGCCGCACCATGGACCTGAGGCATGCACCTTAGGCAGTAGGCGTCCTGGACCCTCGGGTCTCCGAAGCGGTGGGACTCACGGATTTCCGAATCTGCCAGAAGGGCGGTGAGCCGAGCCGCGGAGGTGCGTTGGCCTTCGTGAGGTCGAACGGCCTGGGCTTCCGGGCGAAAGGCCTCCGGGGTGCCACGGAGTCCTTCCAGTGTCATGGCCCCGGCCAGTTCGACGGTTTCGAGGACCGTAGCGGCCCGGAGGAAAGCGAGAGTCCCAACTCCAGTGGTGGCCTGGGTCCCGTTGATAAGGGCCAGGCCTTCTTTCTCTCTCAAGGTGAGCGGCTCCAGCCCCAACTCCTGCAGGACCTCCCAGGTTGGCCGGACGACACCTCGGTACTCCACGTTGCCCTCTCCCAGGATTGCAAGGGCAATATGTGCCAGGGGTGAAAGGTCCCCGGAGGCGCCAACCGACCCGCATTCCGGAACGACGGGGTGTATTCCTGCATTGAGGAAATCAACCAACCTCTGAACCACCACCAGGCGACACCCTGAGTGGCCCCGGGAAAGGGCATTTGCCCGGAGCGTCATGATGGCCCTGACCTCTTCACGGGCCAGGGCCTGGCCTACGCCGGCCGAGTGGCTCCTGATCAGATTTGCCTGGAGCTTTTCCCTTTTGTCTGGCGGGATCACCACCTCCGCAAGGCGGCCGAATCCGGTCGTGACCCCGTAGATCTGGCCCTCCTGATCCAAGAGAGATTCTACGTAATCTCGAGATCGATCGATGGCTACTTCGGCTTCGGCCGAGAGATCGATCTGGATCGCTGGGTTGTGGGCGACCGCGCCCAAATCCTCCACGGAGAGATCCGACCCGCTCAAGACCACGGGCCTTTTCTCGCTGAGGGGAACGCTATCTTTCATTTCGCTTCCCATCTGGCATCAGTCTCACTTTCGCTGCTAAGATAGGGGCGCCCGGGCCGGCCCGCTTCCCTAGTGTGGTTTTGCGGGACGATCTGAGGTGAGGTTGATCCAACGTCCAAACCAAACGTATCAACAATCAGGGAGGATGGAATGCAATTCCGGGTTCCAGCCGCTGTCATTCTGAGCCTTGCGTTTACCGCATGTGGGCCGAGCGAGCCTGCCCAAACCGAGGTTCCTCAGGAACCGGGCCAGCCCGCCGCGCCCGAGGTAACCGAGGCTCCCCTGCCCTTCCAGCTGACGGCCGAGCAGGAAGCTGGCAAGGTCGTCTACGAGACGATGTGCTGGTCCTGCCACGGCACCGCTGGCCGAGGTGACGGCCCGGCGGTTCTGGCCGGGGCGGTGGCTTCCCCTGGTGACCTCACCCAACGGTCTTTTTCCGACTCCGACATCAGGCGCATCCAGGCCGCATTCCAGGCCGCCGCAGGAGACCTGAGCCCGGACAATCCACACATGGCCAACGTCCTCTCAATCATCGAGGTCGAGGACTTCAATCTAGCAGCAGGCTTCTTGGCAGCCCTCAGCTACCCGACTGAGCTCCCGGGCAGCGCCCTCGCCGGCCATGCGAACTACGTCCTCCGCTGTCAATCCTGTCATGGCCCCACCGGAGAGGGCAACGGACCCGGAGCCGAGGTGCTGGAGCTGGCCCCGGCGAACTTCACCCAGGACACCCTTCTGGCTGCTCGGAATTTCCAAGCCGCATTCGACAAAATCCAACTAGGTGGAGGCGGCGTGCACGGGTCTGCCATGCCGCCTTGGGGGGTAATGCTGAAAGCTGGGGAGATCTGGGATCTCGTCGCCTACATCAGCTCCTTCCAACCGGGGATCCTACCCCCGGCCCCGGGAACTGGGGAGTAACCCTCACGCCGGACAAGTCCTCGCAGAGGACCGGATTCTCGCGATCCCATCCAGGGGCGGCCTTCCGGGGTCGCCCCTGGCTTTTTTCTGATCCGAGGTAACGGCTCGAGTTCCCATGCCGTCTCCTTTGTAGTGATCGATGAAACCGGAGCCCAGTTGAAGAGTTCTCCTTCGAAGTCCGATCCGGACCCTGGTCTGATCCATCGAGCTCAGACCGGTGATCGAGAGGCCCTGCGGTCCCTCCTCGAGGAGATAGGCCCAGCAATCCGGCAGTGGGCTCTGGCCCATACGGGGGACGCCGACGCCGCGGCCGACCTGACCCAAGAGGTCTTCTTGGCCCTTTTGAGGAAGCTCTCAACCTATCGGGGTCAAGCGAAGTTCTTGACCTGGCTTTTTTCGGTCACGCGAAACCATGCCCTTGAGGAGTGCCGTCGTAAGGCCCGGTATGAGAAGAAGATGAACCGATTGAAGGTGGAGATGGGATCCAACAGAAACTCTCCAGCCCAGGACGGATCCGGAATCGACCGCGAGAGGATCGGGAACCTGATCCGGGGTTTCTTGGATGAGCTTCCTGCCCGGCAACGAGAAGTGTTCCAGCTCTCAGAGTTCCAGGGCCTGAGTTCGCCGGAGGTTGGAGAGATACTAGACCTCGCTCCGGCGTCAGTCCGCGCGGCCCTACTCAAAGCTCGCCGGTCTCTGAGGCGGATGATCTTGGAGGGCCATCCAGAGTTTGCGGAGGAGTTCCTTTCATGAGGTGCTCAGAAGCCAGGCGGGGGCTCCTGGAAGCCGACCGAGTCGATCTCACTGGCCAGGGCACGAGTCCGCTGGCCCAGCACCTCCAGCTCTGTTCCCGATGCCGCTCCATCGCTGACTTCGTGCTGCAAGAGGAAGATCGGATGGGGGCCCAGATGGCCGAAGCGGTGACGACCCCTGACTTGGATCGCCTCTTGGAAGACGCCCTCGGACCGAGAGCGAAGCCCACCGATCAACCCCCCCTCCGACCCCGGACCTCCACCCGCCTAAAGCGAGTGGGATTCTCCCTCATTCCCCTCGCCGCGGCAGCGGCGCTGGCCACTCTGTTCCTCAGGCCTGACCCGTCCCTCCCGGGTGACCCCTATGCGCCGCCACAACGGACCGCAGGTTTGGATTTGGAGGTGCCGGGCGGCCAAAACGCTGTGGTTTTGAAGACAAATGACCCGGATATTACAGTCCTCTGGTTTTTCTGATGGAGACTACCGAATGAACCGCAAGACAACGTTCCTGACGCTGGCCTTCATGGTCCTCCTCGCCGCGGCATGCGACCGCCTCGGGTCCCCGAACTTGGACGTTCAAACCTTCACGCTCGAACACCGTTCTGGGTATGAAGCCGCAGAGCTCATCGAACCCTACGTCTTCGGCGATCGTCAGGAAGCGCCTGGGGCTCTGAACGCGACCCATGAGGCCCTCACGGTTCGGGAAACCCGTGACAACCTCGAAAAGATCGGGCGTGTGTTGGAGGAGTTCGATCAGCCGATACCCGGGATTCGGCTTCGGTTTCAGTTGATCCAAGCGGACTCCTTCCAGGAGCGGGATCCGGCCATCGCCGACGTGGTGGATGAATTGGAGTCCCTCTTTCAGTTCGAAGGCTACCGGCTGTTGGGTGAGGCTATCGCCCCGGTTGCGGGTGGGACCATGGCCGGAGAGAACTTTTCCCAGCGGTTCCTGGGAGTCGGGAACCCAATCACCGTCGAGGCGCGAGCCTTCGTGACCGCGTCAGGTACGGTTCGCCTGGACCCGGTCCAACTGAGCGACCGCTTCGAGACTCTCATGGAGGCGACAGTCTCCATCACCCCCGGCCAGACCATTGTCATCGGTGGCACCCAGACGTACAGGGACCAGCAATCCGTTCTGATTATGACCGTGCGGGCCGAACTAGAATGATAGAAAATCCTTGCCAAGAAGGGCGGGAGGGGGCTCATGGGTCCGATTGACACCTTTTGGGTTCCCGCCGGGGTCATTAAATTGGATCGTTCTCAAGAGAAAAACGGATCCACGACACGCCCCGAATGGTGGAGATGGATATGCAGGATGGCCCAATCGGCTCCTGGCCGGAAGTTGAGCGTCGGCAAGGGGGCGATCGGAGGGTGAACCCTGAGCGGAGGAGCGGCCGGGATCGGCGATCCGGCGAGGAGCGCCGGTTCATGGATCGGCGCCAGGCTCGTGCCGGGTCTCAGATCCAGGCATTGACGCCGGATCGAAGGTCCGACACGCCCCGGCGTTCTCCCCTACCCCGACGGGTCGCCGGGAGGCGATCGAGGCTCGACCGCCGCCTCCAGCCCATGTTCCCCTAGACTCGTGTGCGTGGGGCCTGAAACCTCCGCTGCCGTGAAAAGAAGAGAGCCGGTTTCCGGCTCTTTTCTTTTTTTTGTCAGGGAGGATTGACCCGGCAGAGGTTCTGGTGAAACATTTGATTATAGCCATAGCCCTCGGAAGAGGTTTATATGCTCCAAATGGACATCCGGGAGCGACGCTCGGGCTTCGACCGGCGGACGCTCTCGGACCGTCGTGCCTTTATGGATCGTCGATCCACTCCGGACCGCCGCAGTGAGGTGGTATCGGTTGCCGTGGAGCGGCGCATACGGGACCGCAGGTCGGGAGTTGACCGCCGGGTGGCGGAAAGGAGAGTGACCCCCGACCGTCGGACCGGTGAGCAAAGGAGCATCATCCTGCACTAGGGGCCGAGGAGCGAAAGAAAGAGCCCAGGCCGGTCTGCGGCCCGGGCTCTTTTGTTTGGTTTGGGGGTTCTGTGAGCCTTAGGCAGGTACCCCTTTGTGCCCATAACAGAGGATCCCGCTGTTCCCCTCCTTCTGGATCAAGCGGAATTCCAGGTCCAGCTCCATCCCGGGTCCCACTGTGGCCGGATCACAATCCACGACCTGGGTCATGAAGCGGGCCCCCTCGGGCGTCTCGACCACTGCCATGGCATACGGGGCCTCGTTCAGGAACTCATCCGGGGGGACGTGAATCACGGTCGAGGTGACCACAGTTCCCTTCGGAGAAAGGTTCACCTTTTCCATCTCCTGGCTTCTGCAAGCCGGGCAAACCTTCCGTGCCGGATACAGGACCTTCCCACAGTCGGAACACTTTCCGGCCTCCAGGCGATAACGAGCCGGGATTTCTCGATGGTAACGCGGGCTCGGCATGATCAAACCCCCTGGAAGATGTGGACAACGGAGCTCGCGCCAGAGCCCCCCATGTTCTGGGCCAAGCCGATCTCGGCCCCTTCGACCTGTACCTCCCCGCCCTCACCCTTAAGCTGCTCGATGACCGTCACGGCCTGGGCGATCCCGGTGGCGCCTACCGGATGGCCCTTCGACTTCAGACCCCCACTGACGTTGACCGGGATCTTCCCGCCGAGGTCGGTTACGCCATTCTTGGCCGCGTCCTTCCCGGCTCCCTTCTCCACGAACCCCAGAGCTTCGCAACAGCAGATCTCTGCGATGGCGAAACAATCGTGGACCTCTGCCACGTCGATGTCATCTGAAGTCACGCCAGCCATCTCGTAGGCCCGGTTCCCGGACAGCTCCACGACATCCAGGTCGGCCGGATCGGCACGATCGGCCAGAGTCAGGCTAGAGGTCGCCGCGCCGCTGGCCAGGATCTTCACCGGCTTATCCGTGAACTCACTCGCTCGATCCAGCGGACATAAAAGGATCGCTGCAGCCCCGTCAGTAACGGGGGAGCAGTGGAGGAGTCGAAGGGGTTCCGCCACGACGCTGGAGGTCATGACATCCTCCAGTGACATCACCCGCCTGAACTGAGCGTGGGGGTTCTTGGCTCCGTTCCGGTGGGCTTTGACGCTGACCCAGGAGAGATCTTCTTCGGTTGTTCCATACTTCTCCATGTGGGCCCGAGCGATCATGGCATACAGCCCGGGGAAGGTCACACCGTAGTACACCTCCTCTTCCTGATCCGAAGCCGTGGCGAGGACCCCAGTGACATCTGCGCCGTCGTTCATTTTCTCAACGCCTGCCGCCAGGACCAGATCGCTCATCCCCGAAGCCACCTCCAGATAGGCCGAGCGTAGCGCCATCCCGCCTGAAGCGCAGGCAGATTCGACCCTGGCAGCCGGCACTCCGCCTAGCCCCAGATGGTCAGCCATGAGCGGGCCAAGGTGTTCCTGCCCCACAAACTGACCTCCTGACATGTTTCCTACGTATATGGAATCGATGGAATCCGTCCCTGCGCTCTTGATAGCGGAGAGGGCCGCTTCCACGAACAAGTCCCGGAGGCTCATATCCCAGAGCTCCCCGAACTTGGTCATCCCCACTCCAATCACTGCCACCTCTCGCATCCGTTCCTCCTGCCGTTCGTTTCCGGCTTTCGAAGGACCGATCACTCGCCTGGGGCGGGGTCCGGTCAGTCGTTAACGATGATTTTCTCGCGAAGCTTCGCGTATTGCCCGTAGGTCAGATACTTCCGAGGGCTGTTCAGCATGTCACGAACCTTCGGCGCGAGATCCTGCTTCTCGGGAAGAAGGTCGGTGGCCCGGAGAATGAACGAGTCGCTTCCAGCTCCGCTTCCGAACGAAGTGATGAGGATCAGATCGTCCGGATCGGCCACATCCAATATGGAGGCCAGTCCCGTTGGGGAAGACCCGGAGTAGGTGTTCCCCATCAGGTTCACGACCCAACCTTGCTCCATCTGCTCCTGGGAGAACCCCATGCGCTTCGCGGCAGTTAGGGGAAACTTTCCATTCGGCATGTGGAAGACCGCGTACTTGAAGTCACCGGGTTTGTGCCCGGAGCGATCTAGGATGCCCAGGGTGGCCGACATCACGTGGTGGAAGTACGCGGGCTCCCCCGTGAACCGTCCGCCGTGCCGGGGATAGAACTCCCCCTCCCTCCGCCAGAAGTCCGGCGTATCGGACGTGTAGCTGTATGTATGCAGGACTTCCGCGAGGAGGTCTTCCTTCCCGAATACGTAAGCGGCCCCGCCGGCCGAGGCCGAAAACTCCAGGGCATCGTTCGGCGCACCTTGGGAGGTATCCGCTCCAATCCCCATGGCGTAATCAACCCGTCCGGCTTCCACCATGGCCAGGGCGACCGACATGGATTCGGTTCCCGCCTTGCAGGCAAACTCGAAGTCCGCCACGTGGATCTCCGGACCCAGGCCGAGGGCTTCCAGCACAATGGTGCCGGATGGTTTCACGGCATAGGGATGGGACTCGGAGCCGATATAGAGGGCCCCGACCTTCTGAGGATCGATCCCCGCCCTCGCCAAAGCGCTGCGGCCCGCCGCCACCGAGATTGTGATGGTATCCTCGTCCAATCCCGGAACCGACTTCTCTTTCAGAAGCAGGCCCCTTTGGATCGTTGCAGCATCCTTCCCCCACTGTTGGGCGATCTCTTCACTCGAAATCCGATTGCGAGGAATGAACGCCCCATACCCAACGATTCCTGGCATTTCAGCCTCCTGACGCCAGCTGCTCACGTCCTGATTCCAGGCCCGGGCACCCCGCGGGGAACCATGGACCTCCTCTCCACTCGACTGGGAATACTGCCGGTTTTTCCTTCGATGCAACAGGGGCTGAGGGAAGGAAAAAACGCCCTCTGCGAATTGCCCGGATTTTGCCTGATTTTCGGGCCTTCCGCTGCTTGCCCCCCCGACTCCCACCAGCGATCTTTTAGGCTCATTTCGGGGACCGGGAACACCTTCCGGAGGTCCCCGTTTTTCCATTCCCTGCACGGAGGACGAACCATGCAGGAAGCGGTAGAAAAACTCTGGCCAGAACTGCAGTGGATCGACGACCCTGAGCTGCGGGACCAAACAACCCAAACCTGGGTGGTCGCCCTTGAAAGAAGCCCCCTCGATCCGGACGACCTGGAACGAATCCCTTTCACCCTCCTAATCCCTGACTGCCCTGCCACGTTCATGGAACACAAGCGGTGCGTGGTCCATATCGCTCGGCGGAGCGCAGAGGCCATGGATGAGTTTCTCGGACGAGGCCTCCCAATCGATATGGACACCGTGATCGCCGGGGCAATTCTCGCCGACGTCGGGAAGGTCCTGGAGTACGAGAAAGTCGACGGCGTGGCCAAACAAAGTGCGAGAGGCAAAGCCCTTCGCCACCCGTTCACCGGAGTCGGGGTGGCGATGGAGTGTGGAGTGCCTGACCAGGTCTGCCACATCATCGCTACGCACGCGGCGGAGGGGAACCTGGTAACCCGGACGACCGAGGCTTGGATCGTACATCACGCCGACTTCATGAGCTACGAGCCGTTCAAAACCCTGGGGAAGTAGGATGCCCTCGAATCCCCTGGAGAGATGAACATGAGCCAAACCGTCGTTGAAAAGATCGCCCAGGCCCACATGGTGGAAGGGCCTAACCGACCTCTCAGGACCGGGGACGTGATAAGCCTTAGGCCCCGGCACATCCTCACCCACGACAACACCGCCGCGGTCATGGAGAAGTTCAAATCCATCGGTGCGGGGAGAGTGCACGATCCGAAGCAGCCCGTATTCGCCATGGATCACGACATCCAGAATGAATCTGAGGCAAACCTGGCTAAGTATGCGGCCATCAAGGATTTCGCCTCCTCCCACGGGATCGACTTCTACCCGCCCGGGACAGGGATTGGCCACCAGGTGATGGTGTCCATGGGGTACGTCCTCCCTGGATCCCTCGTGGTGGCTTCCGATTCCCATGCGAACATGTACGGGGCCGTTGGGGCACTGGGCACACCCGTGGTCCGTACGGACGCGGCTGCGGTGTGGGCCACCGGTGAGTTCTGGTGGCAGATCCCCCGGACCGTCGAGGTGATCCTGGACGGGGAGTTGACGGGAGGAGCCACTGGCAAGGATGTCATCATCACCCTCTGCGGGCTTTACAACCAGGGTGAAGTCCTGAACGCCGTGATCGAGTTCAAAGGGCCCGGGGTGAAGACGCTCAGCATGGACGAGCGGTTCTCGATTTCCAATATGACCACGGAGTGGGGTGCATTGGCGGGGTGGTTTCCGTCCGATTCCGTGACCCTCGCCTATCTCCAGCGACGAAGGGCTGTCCTCGAGAGCCTGGGGTCCGATCGGATCGGGGCCGAAGACCTGGAAGGATGGGAAGCTGCCCCCCTGGAACCCGACACCGACGCGGTCTACGCCGCGAGAATCCGGCTCGACTTGGCCCAAGTCAGCCCGCACCTCGCAGGACCCGACTCTGTTCAGGTGATGCAGTCTCTGGCTTCTATGGAAGAGAATGGGCTCCCCATCAACAAGGCCTACCTCGTCTCTTGTGTGAACTCCCGCCTCGAGGACCTGGAAGCGGCCGCAGAAGTAATCCGGGGGAACAAGGTGGCCGACGGCGTGGACCTCTACGTCGCCGCGGCCAGCGCCGAGATTCAAGAGGCCGCGGAGAGTTCCGGAGCCTGGGAAGCGCTGGTGGACGCCGGCGCCCACATCCTCCCTCCAGGGTGTGGGCCATGTATCGGCCTCGGCACGGGGCTCCTGGAGGACGGGGAGGTGGGAATCAGCGCTACCAACCGGAACTTCAAAGGTCGGATGGGTTCCAGGTCGGCTCAGGCCTATCTGGCGAGCCCGGAGGTTGTGGTTGCATCAGCCGTCGCAGGACGTGTGGCGGGGCCTGACGTGTTGAAGGGTGGATCTTCACCTTCCAAGCCTCTGCCGGCCCTGGATTACCATGAGTATGAAGCGCCGACCCGTGAGGCGGAGCTTGTCGAGATCCTGGACGGGTTCCCCACCGCCGTTTCCGGTAGGCTGGTTTTTACCCCCGCCGACAACCTGAATACCGATGGGATTTATTCAAAGGACTACACCTACCGGGAAGGAATGACGCCTGAGGAGATGGCCGCCGTCGTGATGGAGAACTACGACCCGTCCTTCGCTTCTTCGACCGGGGAGGGCGACATCCTTGTCGGAGGTTGGAACTTCGGCACCGGATCGAGCCGGGAACAGGCCGCGACGGCCCTAAAAGCCCGGGGGATCGCCCTGGTTCTGGCCGGGAGCTTCTCCCAAACATACCTCAGGAACGCCTACAACAATGGGTTCGTTTGCATCGCATGCCCCGAGCTCGTGACCCGGCTCAAAGAGGTATTTCGTGAAGATGTGGAAGGTGATACCCTGACCCTGATCCCGGGGGATACCCTGGACGTGGACTTCTCCAGAGGCCTCGTGCAATTCAGGGAGGAGGCCTTCGCCTTCCCTCCCCTTGGGTCGGTCCCTCAGGGTCTGGTGGTATCCGGAGGTAGTGAGAATCTGATTCGGATGAAGCTAGGCTTGGCCGAGTAATTGAATGAACAAAGCGGTCATCTATATAAACCCCATGGAGTAATACCAAAAATGGCACGCACCGTCGTTACCATGCCCGGAGACGGGATCGGGAAGGTTGTCCTCGAAGAGGCTCTTCGCGTTCTGGAAGCTGTCGGTTTTGACCCAGACTACGTCCACGCTGATATCGGCTGGGAGTACTGGATCAACGAAGGTAATCCCCTCCCACAGCGGACCATTGACCTCCTGAGAGAGCACGGCCTGGGCCTCTTCGGAGCCATCACATCCAAGCCAAAGTGGGATGCCGATGCCGAGCTCAGCCCGGAATTGAAGGACAAAGGGTTCGTGTACTTCAGCCCCATCGTGGGCCTCCGGCAGGTCTTCAACCTGGACGTATGCATTCGCCCGTGTATTTCCTTCGCCGGCAACCCCTTGAACTTCATCCGACGCACTGCCGACGGCGGGTTCGAGGAGCCGCCAGTGAACGTGGCGGTCTTCAGGCAGAACACGGAAGGCCTATACGCCGGTCTCGAATGGACCGATCCGCCGCAGAACGTCTACGACGCTCTGGCCACCCACCCGAAGTTCAAGAACTGGTCCCAGTACGAGAAGTCCGAGCTGGCTATCTCAACCCGAGTGTTCAGTCGAACCGCCACTCGCCGAATCATGAAGGCCGCCTTCCAGTACGCCGAGAAGCACGGATACAAGTCCGTGACAGTTTGTGAAAAGGCGAACGTCCTCCGGGAGACCTCCGGGATGATGGAGATGGTGGCCCAGGAGGTACAGAAGGAACACCCCTCCATTCAGCATTGGTCCGCCAATATCGACGCCATGATGATGTGGCTCACCAAGAACCCGGAGGATTACGGAGTCGTGGTGGCTGGAAACATGTTCGGCGATATCGTCTCCGACGCTTTCGCCGGCCTCGTGGGGGGTCTGGGGTTCGCCTGCTCTGCAAATATTGGCGACGAGGTTGCAGTCTTTGAGCCCACGCACGGATCAGCCCCGAAGTACGAGGAGCTGGACCCGCCCATCGTGAACCCCATCGCGATGATCCTTTCGGCTGTGATGATGTTGGATCACATCGGTGAGATGGAGATGGCCCAGAGGATCCGGAAAGCGGTAGCCGCCGTGGTGGCCGAAGGGAACGTGCGGACGTACGACATGATGAAGATGCCGGGTGGACCCAATGCCATCGAGCAGGGCGCCGCCACGACTTTCCAGGTTACGGACGCCATCATAGCAAAGCTCTGATAGGGAGTGACCTATGGCGGGGCAATCGCTAGTTGGGGAGGCCGGACGTCGCGGAAGCGGCGTCCGGTCCGATTGTTGGGTTGGATTGGAGAAGACGGACTCGGGGGGCGTTCAACTCAACCTGACATCGAAGGTTGGAGACCTTTTCGGAGACTCGATCCGGAAGGTCGTCCTGGATACGGTGAAAGCGTTCGGGTGCGAAAACCTGGTCCTGCACGTGGAGGATCAGGGTGCCTTGCCCTGGGTGATCCAGGCACGGGTGGAAGCCGCGTTACGGAGGAGCGGTCTTGAGCCTCAGAATGATCCGAGGCCACCGGCTCGGCCTGCGCCCAGGCCCGACGGCACATCCCAGGATCGCCTGAGACGCTCCCGCCTCTACCTGCCGGGCAACGAGCCGAAGTTTGCGGTAAATGCCGGCCTTCATCTGCCAGACGGGGTCATCCTCGATCTGGAGGACTCGGTCCACCCGGCGGAAAAAGACGCAGCCCGTTATATGGTTCGGAACGCCCTCCGCTGCGTGGATTTTGGACCGGCCGAACGGATGGTCCGCATCAACCAGGATGAGTTGGGCCTGGAAGATCTCGACGTGGTCGTACCGGAAAACCCCGAGATGATCCTTATCCCCAAGGTGGAGACTTCCGGCCAGATAGAGCAGGTACAGGCCCGAATCGATGCCATCCAGAAGGATCAGGGCCTCGAATTCCCCATATGGCTCATGCCCATCCTGGAATCGGCCCAAGGCGTGGAGAACGCACTGGACATTGCTCTCGCCTCGCCGAAAGTGGCCGCCCTCACCATCGGTCTGGAAGATTACACCGCCGATCTGGGCGTGGTTAAGACACCGGAGGGGTCCGAAACGCTCTGGGCCCGAAGCCGTCTGGTGAACGCAGCCCGGGCAGCGGGGGTCCAGGCCATCGACTCCGTCTACGGGGACGTCGCAGACGAGGCGGGGCTTTTGGCCTGGTGCCAACGCTCCAGGGCCATGGGCTTCCAGGGTATGGGCTGCATCCATCCTCGACAGATCAGAATCATCCACGAAGGCTTCGCCCCGAGTGAAAAGGAGTTGGAGAAGGCCTTGCGGATCGTTTCTGCCTTCGAAGATGCAGAGGCCAAAGGACTGGGAGTTGTCAGTCTCGGGACAAAGATGATCGACCGACCCGTAGTGCTCAGAGCTCAGAAGCTGGTGGACCAAGCCAGAGACGCGGGTCTCCTCGGTGAGCCAGCGGAAGAGGGGGAGGTGACCCCGTGAACGACTTCGAGTTTGTCCGGAATGCGGCGGGACGGATGGTCCCGACCCATGTGAATGGCAAAGCTCAAACACCCTTTCAGGGGGTTGGCAGGTTCGAGCCCTCCGAATCCAAACAGGCTCCCCCGATCCGGAGCTGCCGGGACTATCCCGCCGACGGTGACAAGCAGGTGCCGGACCTCAAAACGGCTCTGGAGCGGTGCGGTCTCCGTGATGGGATGACCATCTCGTCACACCACCATCTCCGGAATGGGGACAGGGTGGCCTTGAAAGCCTTGGAGGCCGCAAGAGATCTGGGTGTGAAGGACCTGATGTGGTTCCCGTCCGCCTCGTTCCCGTGTCATGAGCCCGTCATCGACCTCATGGAGAGCGGCGTGGTCCACCATATCGAGGGGAGCATGAACGGACCCCTCGGGCGCTACACCTCCGAGGGAAAGATGAAGGGCCTTGGCGTTCTCCGCTCCCATGGAGGCCGCTGGCAGGCTATTCAGGACGGGGACGTCCACATCGATATCGCGGTGATTGCGGCTCCTACCGCTGATTCATTCGGGAACGCAAATGGATCGCATGGCCCGTCGGCCTGCGGGTCCCTGGGGTTTGCCTTGGCGGATTCCATCCATGCGGACCATGTGATCGTGGTTACGGACAACCTGGTTCCATTCCCCTGCCTCCCCTGGCAGATCCAAGGGAATAACGTCGACTTCGTGGTCGAGGTTGATTCAATCGGAGATCCCTCCAAAATCGTGTCGGGGACCACACAGATCACCAAGAGTCCCGACCGGCTCTTGATCGCCGAGTACGTAGCTCGGTTCGTCAGAGACGCGGGCATCATGAAAGAGGGGTTCTCCTTTCAGGCGGGCGCAGGCGGGATCGCTTTAGCCTTCGCCCAATACCTGAAGGAGATGATGGTGGAAGCCGGCACAAAGGCCCGGTTCGTGCGGGGTGGATCTACCCAGTATCTCGTTGAAATGCTGGAAGAAGGTCTTACCGACTTCATCCTCGACGGGCAGACCTTCGACCTGGCGGCCGTGGAATCCATCGCGACAAACCCAACCCACGTCCCGACCTCACCCTTCACGTCCTACAACTACCATGGGAAAGGCAACTTCGCCTCCATGGTCGATGCCGTGGTGTTGGGTGCCACCGAGGTGGACGTGAACTTCAACGGGAATGTAAACACCCATTCGGACGGAGCCCTGCTTCACGGGATCGGCGGGTGGCAAAACTGCCTGTTCAGCGGCTGCACCATCCTGGCGGTCCCGGCGGTGAGAGACCGGATTCCGGTTCTGGTGGATGAAGTGACAACCCTTACCGGCCCGGGCGAGCTCGTCGACGTGGTGGTCACCGAACGCGGGATTGCCATCAACCCCAGGAGGGAAGACCTCCTGGACGCGGTAAAAGACTCCTCTCTTCCGATTCGTTCCCTGGAAGAGATCAAGGCGGAAGTAGAAGAGATCATCGGCGGCAAGCCGCAAAACCCCAACCTCACCGACCGGCCTGTGGCGGTGATCAAGTGGGTGGACGGAACTGTCCTGGATACCGTATGGCAACTGGGTGACCAGGACGGCTGACACCCATCGCCGGCAAGGAGGCCGGAAGGAATGGACCCCATCGTCGAGTGCGTACCGAACATCTCCGAGGGCCGGAATCCCAATGCCATCAAGGAAGTCACAGACGCCATAGAGGCGGTGGCCGACGTCCGCCTCCTGGATGTTGATCCAGGCGACAAGACCAACCGCACGGTGATCACTTTCGTGGGCCCACCAGAAGCGGTGGAGGAGGCGGCCTTCCAGACGGTGAAGAAGGCGGCTCAGGTCATCGACATGTCCGGCCACGAGGGCGAGCACCCTCGCATGGGGGCTACCGATGTGGTGCCCTTCGTTCCCGTTTCAGGCGTATCCATGGAGGATTGCGCGGAGATGGCCCAACGGGTCGGGGCTCGAATTGGGGAGGAGTTGGGCATCCCGGTTTATCTCTATGAAAACGCCGCCTCCCGGCCAGAACGTCAGAATCTCGCGAAGGTCCGGGCCGGCGAGTATGAGGGTTTGAAGGAGAAGCTGGCCGATCCCGAATGGGCTCCCGATTTTGGCCCCGCCGAGTTCAACGCCCGGACCGGCGCCACCGCCGTAGGTGCTCGAGAGTTCCTGGTAGCCTACAACATCAATCTCAACACCACCGATCGCCGGTACGCAAACGAGATCGCCTACGTCCTGCGCGAACGGGGGCGATGGAAGCGGACCGGGAACACCGATCCCTTCTATTACAAGGGAGATGTGGTGGATTTCGCCGGGGACGGCACATACCCTTGCGGGCCCTGTGACTACGTCGGGTCTTCCTTCGAAGACCTCGAAGCCCACTACCGGGAGGTCCATGGAGGTGACCTCAGGGCACGGTACGAGGCCCTGGAAATCGATCCGGAGAACCCTGAGGGCCATGTCTTCACGGACGGCGCATTCAAAGAGGTGAAGGCCATCGGCTGGGTGATCGACGAGTACCAGCGGGCCCAAATCAGCATGAACCTGACCAACTTCAAGGTGTCCTCCCCTCACGAGGTCCTGGAGGCCGCCAGGGAGGCAGCCCGAGATCGAGGGATCGGCATAACGGGATCTGAGATCGTGGGACTGATCCCCTTCCAGGCCATTCACGAGGCCGGCCGCTACTACCGGAAGCGGATGATGAAGTCCCCCGGGATCCCCGTCCCTGATCTGGTGGAGACAGCCATCCAGTCCATGGGCCTGCGAGATGTCGCGCCATTCGATCCCGGGGAGAAGGTTCTGGGGATGCCTCTGGTGGATGGCCCCCTCGTCCTTAAACCCACGTTCGATTTTGTGGACGAGGTGTCCCGTGACACGCCGGCCCCCGGCGGCGGGTCGGTCTCGGCTTTGGCCGGAGCCCTCGGAGCCGCCTTGGGAGCCATGGTCGCGAATCTGTCTGTCGGGAAAGGTGAGTACGATGACCGGTACGACCAGCTTTGCCAGTTGGCGGATGCCGCCCAGAAGGTGAAAGACGCCCTGGTCCGCGGCGTCGATGAAGACACGCAGGCTTTCGACGAAGTCATCGCTGGGATGCGCATGCCGAAGGACACGCCGGAGGAACGGTCGGTCCGGGCGAAAGCAATCCAGGAGGGCTACAAGGCTGCCACAAGGGTTCCGTTGGCCACGGTCGAACAGTGCCGGGACGCCCTACGCATCTGTTTGGAAATGGTCAAAATGGCTCCCGAGGAGATGATGAGTGACGTGGGGACCGGCGCGCTGGTAGCTCGGGCCGGGCTCATCGGGGCAGCCTACAATGTCCGAATCAATCTCAAGAGCATCGACGACGAGGCCTTCCGAAGTGAAATGCGGGAGAGTCTCGGCGAACTGGTAGAGGAGGGTGAGGGGCTGGCGAAGGAAGTAGAAGCCGTCATGGAGAAAGCCCTATGAAGAAGATCCCGAGTCTGGAAATCCTCCTGGCTTCAGCGGCTCTGT
>JANQDZ010000019.1 GCA_028278645.1 Longimicrobiales bacterium
GGGGGGGGCGCATCGACCCTCCATGAGGCGGCTTCCGCCGGGTTGGACACTCTGATCACGGGGGAGGCACCCCACCATGCCTATCACGAGTGCCTCGAGTTGGGGGTGAATCTCCTTCTTGGCGGGCACTATGCCACGGAAACTTTCGGGGTTAAGGCCTTGGCCGCTCGTCTCTCCCAGGAGTTCGACCTGGACTGGGCGTTCCTGGATTTCCCCACAGGGCTGTAAGCCAGGCATAACACCAGCCTCAGAGCGGGTTGTAGATGGGTGTGGGCGCCGCCATCTTCCGGACTGTGAATCTGATCCAGCCAAGGAGCCTCTCATGTTTCGTCGCCGGATTGCGGCTCTCGCTCTTTTCCTGACCATCGTGCCCCCCGCCGGGGGCGCGGACGCTCAAGCCATTCCTGATCCCACGTCTCATTTCGGGTTCGAGTTGGGTTCCGACAGGAAGCTAGCCGACTGGGATCAGCTGACGGCGTACTACGAGCGGGTGGCTCAGGCTAGCCCCCGGGTGCAGCTGGACACGCTGGGCTCCTCCACTTTGGGCAGACCCTTCCTCATGCTGATCATCACCAGCGCCTCGAATCAGGCCCGCCTCGAGGAGCTCAAGGAGATCCAGCTGAAGCTGGCCGATCCGAGAACGGTGGAAAGCGAAGCGGAGCTGGACCGTTTGTTGGACCTGGGGAAGACTGTCGTGCTTGTCACGCATGGGATCCATGCCACCGAAGTTGGAGGGCCGCAGATGGCCGCGCGGCTGATTCACCGCATGGCGTCGTCGGACGACGAAGAGGTCAGGGAGATCCTGGATAACGTCATTTTCCTGGACATTCCGTCGCTGAATCCCGATGGGCTCCAGTGGATCGTGGATTGGTACAACCGATGGATCGGGACTCAGTATGAAGCGGCCCCCCTCCCCTGGCTCTACCATCCGTACACCGGGCATGACAACAACCGGGATTGGTACGCCTTCACTCAGATCGAAACCCAGCTCACCGTCCGGGAAGCACACAACGTTTGGCATCCCCAGATCGTTCACGATATCCATCAGACCGGTTCCAATGGGGCCCGGATCTTCTTCCCACCTTTCATCGATCCGTTCGAGCAGAACATCGATCCCGCCCTGATCAGCGGGATCAACCAGCTGGGAGCCTACATGGCTGCGGAACTGGCGGCGGAGGGTATGCCGGGGGTCGTGATCCACAATCGGTATGACGGGTTCACTCCGGCCCGGGCCTACCAGCATTACCACGGGGGTGTCAGGATCCTGAGTGAAACGGCTTCGGTCCGGATCGCCACACCCATCAACATTGGTTGGGAAGACCTGAGGGCCGGCCGGGGTCTGGATGCCACGGTTCCCACCTGGAACTTCCCTTGGCCATGGGAGGGCGGGGAATGGGGGTTGCCGGACATAGTGGACTACATGGAAGCCGGGGTGGTGGCATTACTGAACAACGCGGCCCGGAATCGCCGGTATTGGCTCGAGAATTTTTATCACATCAACCGCCGTGCCGTGGAGGGTTGGGAAAGGTGGCCGGAAGCATGGGTGATCCCCGCGAATCAGACCAACGAGACGGGCCTCGCCTACGCTCTACGGATCCTCACCACGGGGGACGTGGAGGTTCATCGGGCCGAGAGTGGGTTTACGGCCGACGGTGAGAGGTTCCCGGCCGGGAGCTACGTCATTCCCATGCGGCAGCCGTACGCTTCCTTCGCCCAGACCATGCTCGAGATCCAGCGGTATCCCGACCTCAGGGAGTACCCGGGGGGTCCCCCCCTCCGGCCCTATGACGTGACGGCCCACACGCTGGGGTTCCTCATGGAGATCGATGCCGTTCCGGTGGAGGACCGGATCACGGCGTCCCTGTCGGATCCAATCGGGATTCCGGACTGGGACTTCCGACTCCCTGGGTCTCTTTCGGGACCCGAAGCCCCTCGGATCGGTATCTATCGATCCTGGGATGAGCCCATGCCGGAAGGGTGGACCCGGTGGGTCTTCGATCAACACGGTTTGGTTTACGATACCGTTCGGGACGCGAGGATAAGGGCCGGGGAGCTGAACGAGGATTACGATGTCATCCTGTTCCAGAGCCAGAGCCCTGCCTCCATCCGTGAGGGGCATTCGCCCGGGACCCTTCCCCCGGAGTACACAGGGGGGTTGGGTCCGGACGGCCTCAGGGGGCTTCAGGCGTTTGTCAGGAACGGTGGGAGGGTCGTGGCGGTGGAGGAAGCCACCGAGTTCATGATCGATCTCTTCGACCTGGGAATCATCAACGCGGTGGAGCGGCTGCCAGCCCAGGACTTCTTTATCCCTGGATCGATCCTCAGCGTGGACCTGGTCGAAACCCACCCCGTGAACCGAGGGAAGGGCGATTCTACACCGGCTTGGTTCTGGCGGAGCAGTCGAGCCTTTGACGTGGACGACCCGGAGGTAGTGGTGGTGGCACGTTTTTCGGAAGGGAATCCCCTTCTTTCCGGGTGGTTGCTGGGCCCCGAGTACATCGGTGGCAAAGCGGCCGTCGTGGAAGCCCGCGTAGGGCAAGGGTCGGTGGTGCTATTCGGGTTCCAACCGGACTACAGGGGCCAAACGGTCACGACCTGGCCGCTATTGTTTAACGCCCTTTCGGGCGAAGAATGAGGGAACGATCGATGCAATGTCCGTCTTGTGGTGCGGAGGCTTCCGGGAACTTTTGTTCGGCCTGTGGAGCCGCCCTGAAGACCGAGCAGTGTCCCAAGTGTGGTGCGGAGGTGTTGGCCTCGGGCCGGTTTTGTACCGCTTGCGGATCAAGCCTTTCCAAGGGAGTCGGGGGAAGCAGCCCGGCGGACCCTCAAAAGGCCGCGTCGGCCAATGCAACTATGGCCTGGTGGGTGGCCGGGGCGGCCATGGTGATTGTCCTTCTGGTTCTCGGTTATCCAGCGCTCACCAGGGGCGAAGGTGCGGAGGGTACCGGTGGCGCTCCTCCTGGTATGGGAACGCCATCCGGCGGGGCAGGTGCCGTGGACCTCACCACCATGTCTCTTGAAGACCAGAGCACCGTCCTTTTCAACAGGGTGATGACCTCGAGCAGCGCAGGGGACACCGCAGATGTGGCTTTCTTCCAGCCAAAGGCCCTTGTCATCTACGAGCAGTTGGCTCCCACCGACCCCGATGGGCTATACCACTTTGCGCTTCTCCATCAGGTCGGCGGGGACCATGCCGCCGCCGTGGCGAAAGCCCAGGAGGGTTTAGCCCAGGTGCCGACGTATCTGCTGTTGCTGGCCGTGGCCGCTGAGTCTTCGGCGGCTCTGGGTGACGCGGAGAGTGCCCGGTCCCTCTACAGCCGTTTTCTGGAAGTGTATGACGAAGAGATGGGCCTCCTGAGGCCGGGGTACGAGCACCACCAGCCCATCTTCACGGTGTATCGCTCGGAGGCCGAGGCGTTTCTGAGCTCAGGGTGAACCGAGCTTTTACCCATAAAGGAATCAGGGATGAGTGAAATCGGAAAAGGAAGATCCAAAGGCCGTGGCGTCCGACCCCGGCTTACGGAAGACGAGCTTTTTCTCCGGACGGCGGTGGAACACCTGGAGGAATTGCCGTCGGTTGTGGCGAAAGGAGAGGCATGGAGGGTTTTTCGGATCATGGGGGAGTTCGTAGAGGGCTTCGACGAGCTCATGGGCCTCGGACCAGCCGTCTCCATTTTCGGATCTGCCCGGACTCAGCCCGAAGATCCCGGTTGGGGCCAGTGCGTGGAGACCGCCCGCCGTCTGGGAGAGGCCGGGTTCTCCATCATCACCGGTGGCGGCCCCGGTATGATGGAGGCCGCGAACCAGGGGGCCAGTGAGGCTGGGGTCCGGTCGGTGGGCCTGAACATCGAACTCCCCTTCGAGCAGGACCTCAATCCCCATGCGGACCTGAAGATCCACTTCCGCTATTTCTTCGTTCGTAAGACCATGTTCGTGAAGTACGCCCAGGCGTTTGTCATCTTCCCTGGCGGGTTCGGAACACTGGACGAGCTCTTCGAATCCCTGACCCTGATCCAGACCGGAAAGATCAAGGACTTCCCCCTTGTGTTGTTTGGCTCGGAGTACTGGGGTGGACTACTGGACTGGCTCAAAAAGACCGTCGAAGGCGAAGGGAAGATCTCCCCAGAGGATCTTGATCTGATCAAGGTCACCGACTCTCCTCGAGAGGCCGTGGAACATATCGTCGCCCGCTTCACGGAAGACCTGAAGCTGAGGGCGGAAAAGAACGGAGTCGCCCACCTGGGCTCCGAGCCCCCGGACGTCTGAGTCTCCATGAAGCGGTCCCCGCCTTCTTCGGGGATCATCCCAAGTCTTCTGGGTTACCGTTGGGTGGATTAACTTTTTAAGCTTGCTCCCCTACCAGAGTCGAGGTGGAGGTATAGAGGTGGCGGAAGCTGATACAAAAGCTCCCGGAGGGTATGCCCCCGCCGGGAAGAACACGGGAGACGTGAAGCCCAAGGGCACGTCACGGATCCGAGCCCACGCCGATCTCCAGACGATTGAGCTGAAGGCTCGGAAGCCGGGCTGGCTCAAGGTGCGGTCTCCCGGTGGCCAGAAGTACCTGAAGCTCCAGAAGCTCATGAGACACCAGTCTCTTCACACCGTCTGTGAGGAGGCTGCCTGTCCGAACATCGGCGAGTGTTGGGAGGCCGGGACCGCCACGTTCATGATCCTGGGGGACGTTTGCACCCGGGCCTGCAAATACTGTGGGGTTGCCCACGGGATGCCTACGACGCTGGACGAGGAAGAGCCTTACCGTGTAGCGGACACCGTCGCGGCCATGGAGCTGGAGCATGCCGTCATTACCAGCGTGAACCGAGACGAGCTTCCGGACGGCGGGGCCGGCATTTACGCGGAAACCATCCGGCAGATCCATGCCAGGGTGCCAGGGTGCTCCGTGGAAGTCCTGATCCCGGACTTCAAGGGTGACGAGGAGGCCCTCCGGAAGGTGGTGGAAGCGAAGCCCGAGATCCTCGGCCATAACCTGGAAACGGTCGAGCGTCTCCACCCCGAGGTGAGGCCGGGGGGCAGATATTGGCGGTCCATCTCCTACCTGGGTGCCGCTAAGCGCATGGACCCGAACACCCTTACCAAGACCGGGATCATCCTGGGCATGGGGGAAGAGGCTCAGGAGATTCGACAGGCCATGGCCGACGTCAGGGAGGCGGGAGTGGACATCCTCACTCTCGGCCAATACCTGAGGCCGTCCTCGGCCCATATCCCGGTGGCCCGGTGGGTCGGGCCGGAGGAGTTCGCGGACTGGAAACGGATCGGTGAGGACGAGATGGGGTTCTCCCATGTTGAGTCTGGGCCCCTGGTGCGCTCCAGCTATCACGCGAAAGAGCAGGCTCGGGAAGTGGAAGCAGGGGCGGCGGGGTCAATTCGAGAGGTCCTGGAGGCCGACATACCAGCGCCAGCGGAGGTGATGCCGTCTCTGGTTCGGCTGGACTTGAATCGCCCCGGTTCTGAGGGAGTGTGAGGATGGAGTCAGGCATGGCTCAGGCCAATATGTCGGGAATCCCGGAGCATCAGAATGATCCCTTCGATGATCCTTTGAAGGGTTTTTCCGAGGAGGAACTGTTGGGTTTCCTTAGGCAGATGCTCCTCTTCCGACGCTTCGAAGAGAAGGCGGAGGAGGGATACGCCATCGGCAAGATCGGCGGGTTCTGTCATCTGCACATTGGCCAAGAGGGCTCTGCTGCGGGATGCATCGGTCCCCTGCGCCCGGACGACTATCTGGTGACGGCGTACCGGGAGCACACCCAGGCCCTGGCAAAAGGCGTGGGTCCCAAACAGGTCATGGCCGAGCTCTATGGAAGGGCCTCGGGGTCGTCGTCCGGAAAAGGGGGCTCCATGCACATCTTCGGCGTGGACCAGGCTTTTATGGGAGGGCACGGGATCGTCGGAGGCCAAGTGCCTTTGGCGACGGGGATGGGATGGGCCATCAAGTATCGCGGGGAAGATCGGGTGGCCATGTGTTTCATGGGCGAGGCCGCCGTAAACCAGGGCGCATTCCATGAATCTCTGAACATGGCAGCGATTTGGCAGTTGCCGGTGATCTTCGTGGTGGAGAACAACGAGTACGGCATGGGCACGGCGTTTCGCCGGGTGTCGGCCACCAAGGTGGAGGAACGGTCGGCGGCCTACCATATCCCGGCCAGTGTGGTGAACGGCCAAGAAGTCCTTGAGACTTTCCGGCATTTCGAGGAGTTGGTGAAGGAGGTTCGGGAGGGTGGTGGGCCTCGCTTCGTCGAGGTGAGGACCTACCGGTTCCGTGGCCACTCAATGTCGGATCCGGTTTCGGGGACGTACAGGTCCAAAAACGAGGTCTCGGAGCAGACCGAAAAGAACGACCCCATCAAGATTCTTAGGGACCGCCTCTTTGAAGCTGACGTTCTGAGCCAGGAGGCGCTCGAGGTAATGGACCAGGAGGTTCGGGCCCTGGTGAGCGAGGCGGCGGAGTTCGCTGATGCAGCCCCGCTTCCTGATCCTTCCGAGCTCTACACCAACGTCTATTCGCAGATCAACGAACACGGCCGACTCTTCTTCGACGGAAGAGACCGCTAGGCCTTTTCCACTATCCGGAACAGCACACTGAATGCCTGAACTCACCTACAGAGAGGCGTTGAACGAAGCTCTCCTCGAGGAGATGGAGCGGGACGACTGCGTTTTTCTCATGGGCGAGGAGGTGGCCGAGTATGACGGCGCCTACAAGGTGTCGAAGGGTCTCTTGGATCGTTTCGGAGATCTCCGGGTGGTGGACACCCCAATCAGCGAATTGGGGTTTGCCGGCCTGAGTGTCGGTGCGGCCATGGTGGGACTGCGCCCGGTAGTGGAGTTCATGACCTTCAACTTCTCCGTCCTGGCGCTGGACCAGGTTCTCCACTCCGCGGCGAAGATGCTCTACATGTCCGGTGGGCAGTTCAACATCCCGATGGTATTTCGGGGGCCCACCGGCGCAGCCCTACAGCTGGCGGCTCAGCACTCGCAGGCCCTGGAGAGTTGGTACGCCCATGCGCCGGGCATCAAAGTGGTGGCCCCGGGCACCCCGGCGGACGCAAAGGGTCTCCTGAAGTCCGCGATCCGTGACGACGATCCGGTCGTGGTCATGGAGGGGGAGTTGCTCTACAACATCAGGGGGGAGGTTCCCGAGGGAGAGCATCTGGTCCCCTTGGGTTTGGCGGACCTCAAACGGGAGGGCGATGACGTTTCCATCATCACCCATGGGAAGATGGTCCACCTGGCGCTGCAAGCAGCGGGGCGACTCCAGCGGGAAGGCGTGGAGGCCGAGGTCCTGGACCTGAGATCCTTGAGGCCGCTGGATGTGGAGGCGGTTCTGGCCTCCGTTCGGAAGACAAACCGGGCGATCTACCTGGAAGAAGGCTGGCCATATGCAGGCATCGGTGCCCAGCTCGTGGCCACGATCCAGGAAGAAGCCTTCGACCATCTGGACGCGCCGGTTCTCCGGGTCACTCAGGCGGACGTGCCGATGCCCTACGCTAAAAACCTGGAGCAGCTGGCCAAGCCCAACGTAGAGCGGGTGGTGGATGCCTGCCGCCGGGTCCTTTATAGGGATTGAGGAATGGCTACCAAGGTCCATATGGAAGCGCTTTCCCCGACAATGGAGGAGGGGCAGCTGGTACGGTGGCTGAAGGCCGAGGGTGATTCCATCGCAAACGGCGATATCATCGCCGAGATCGAAACGGACAAGGCCACCATGGAGTTGGTTGCCCGGGGGGAAGGGATCCTCAGGAAGGTCCTCCTGGGTGAGGGTGGGACTGCCCCGGTGGGGGAAGTCATTGCCGTCATCGCCGGTGCCGACGAAGAGATCGGCGAACTGGTGGGCGCCGCCGGGGATTCCCCCGAGCCGGTGGCGGACAGCCCGGTATCAGCGGACGGCCCCAAGTCAGCGCGCGGTCCCACGACACCGGGCAGCCCAGTGGCGTCAGCTCCCGCTGAGGACCCTCCCACAGCCACGGTGGGTGAGGCGGCGCAGGTAGGTGCCGAGTCGGAAGAAGCGGGCTTACCAGATCAGGGCGGCGAGCGTTTGAAGGCGTCCCCTCTGGCACGACGGTTGGCGGAGGAGAACGGGGTGGACCTGCGGACAGTTCCGGGATCCGGACCCGGAGGCCGGATCGTCGTTCGGGACGTGGAGGCGGCCAAAGTCGGCGCCGGGGCCGCCGTGCCACCCGCCACTGTGGGCACGACTGAAGCCCAGCCGTGGCACCCTGGAGTCCCATCGGAACCTGGCGTGGACTTCGAGGACCTCCCCCTTTCCCAGATGCGGAAGACCATCGCCAAGCGGTTGGTGGAGTCCCTGAGTCCCGTACCCCACTTTTTCCTCCGGATCACTGTGGACATGACCCGGACCCTGGCTGCCAGGAAGCGGGTGAACGCTCTCCTGGAGGCCCAAGGGGACAAAGTATCCATCAACGACTTCGTCCTGAAATCCGTGGCAGGGGCCTTGGGGCGCCATCCCGAAGCCAACGCCCAATGGATGGGTGATGCCGTTCGGCGCCATTACAGGGTTCACCTGGGTGTGGCGGTGGCGGTGGAGGACGGCCTGATCACTCCGGTCATCCGTGACGCGAACCAAAAAGGCCTGGCACAGATAAGCCGGGAGATCCGAGAGCTGGCAGGACGGGGACGAGAGAAGAAGCTGCAACCTGAGGAGTATACAGGTTCCACCTTCTCCGTCTCGAACCTGGGCATGTTCGGGATCCACGAGTTCACCGGGGTCATCAACCCGCCTGAGGCCAGCATCCTGGCCGTGGGGGCCATTGAGGAAACCCCGGTTGCGGAGGACGGCCAGGTTGTGGTGAGGCCCTTGATGAAGGTGACGATGAGCTGCGACCATCGGGTTATCGATGGCGCGACAGGCGCGCGATTCCTTCAGACGTTAAAAGAGATGCTGGAGGAGCCGGCGGCCATTCTGGTTTGATTCGGCAAGGAGGAGATCATGACCTGCAACATGGGAAAGGGTGACCGGATTTTCAGGGGGATCGTCGGCTTGGCGATTCTCGTGGCAGGCATCTATTTCCAGAGCTGGTGGGGGCTGATCGGTTTGATCCCCCTGGGGACGTCCATCTTCGCCTGGTGCCCGTTATACGTCCCGTTCAAGATCAACACCGGGGCGAAGACCGAGGGCTGAATCCAAGCGGAGATCGGAAGGCCGGCACTAGTGCTGGGAGAAAAGAAGGGGGCCCTGGCGGGCCCCCTTTCTGATTTTGGCAGTAAGCTCGTCTTGAGCGGTACCCCGGACCGCCTCCCGTCAAGCTCCGTTGTGGTCGATGACCAGGGCTACGCGGCGGTTCTCCCATCCCTCGGGGCCCGGTCCGTAGCTGTCGGCAGCAACCAGCCGATCTGCCGCCTCACCGTAACTCACCGCCCTGATTCGATCGGAGCTCAACCCACCGTGGTTCACGAGGTACTCCATGACGGACATGGCCCGGCGCTGGCCGAGGGCCTTGTTGTACTCCACGGTCCCGACTTTGTCCGTGAACCCTTCCACTGTGACCGTGCTGGAGGGATAGTAACGGTTCACCACTTCTGCGAACCGGTCCAGGAATCCCATGTACTCCTCCGTCACCTCGTCCTCATCGAACCCGAAGTAGATGGGGACGTCGAACCTGAGGGCCATGGCAAACTCTTCGATTCGCGCATCGAAGTCCGAGGCCATGGCAGCCAGGTCATCTTCCAGGCCGTCCATGCGGGCGGAAAGACCGTCCATCCGGCCGCTCAGTTCCTCGGCGACGCGGCGGTCCCCCTCTGCAATCTCGGCTCGCCGATCGGCTTCCATCTCGGCGCGCATGGCGGCCAGTTGGCCGTCCAGCTCGTCTTTTTTCACCAGGGAGCAACCCGAAAGGGCTCCCATGAGGACGACGGTAGTCCCCAGCAGGAGGGACTTGGTGCGGTCGAGTTTCCGAAGCATGGCCCGGGTACTCCTTCCTTGGTCTAAGCGGTTTCCAGCGCAGTGTTGGCGCACTTTTCCGCCCCTCACTCCTGCAGAAGGGGTACCAGATGTATAAGATGGGTAGAAAGACACCCGAAAAGGGCCGGGTTTGTTGAGGATTTCATTCCACCGTACCACTGGGCAGGGGTGGCAAGACCGGCTCGGAGGAGGTCTGATCCATCTCGTTCCGATGCGGACCAAAGAAGGGTTGATTCGTTTTGGCTCAACCGTAGCTGCTAAAAACCGCCACCTCCGCCGCCGCCAAATCCGCCTCCACTGAATCCCCCGCCACCGCTGAAACCACCTCCGCTGAAGCCCGATCCTCCCGTGCTTCGGGGCTGGGATACCATCACGGAGCCGGCTTGGGAGGTCATCATGGAAAGGTCGTTGACAAAAAGCCCCGTGCGGAACGCATGAGGGTGCCTGCCCACATACCATTGGGGAGGTTCAGTATAGATCTCCTCAAACGCCTTCGCCCATGTGTCTTCCACTCCTAGGGCCATAGCGAAAGGCAAGAAGGCTTCGAAAGACTCTGGGGACTTGATCATCCGTCTGAACCGATCCGATTCGACCTTCTTGAGAAAGTCCTGGAAACCCAGGATACGCTCCAGCATCCGGGTGCCCGATACGGTCCGGGCCGGCATGAAGATCCCGAATCCCAGGATCGGCAGACCAAACAAAACGCCTGCAATGACCGCGGAGAGGGGGGATGTGAGAAAAATCCTGGAAAGAACCTGGAAGCCCGCGACGGCCAACCCTATCGAGACCACCCCGATGGCGATGAAAGCTCCCAGGACTTTGTCCGGCCGGTGCCGGTAGAAGTGCCCTGCCTTCAACCCTCTGAACAGGTCGGTCCGAATCTTGGTCATGGTTTCGTAGAACTCATTCTTCAGGTCGGAGAGGTATACCTCCCTCACCGACCCGGTCACACCAAAAATTCCTCTGAGGAAGATGCGTTCGTGGGATTTCAGGTCCGCCCACTCATCCTCCCCGGTGAGGCGGACGAACCGGTAGTCCGAGTCCTTTAAAAGACCGAATAACTGCTTGGTTTCCATCTCCTCGATGCGTATGTGCCCCCGGACAGCCAGGTCCACCAATGTGGCCGTGATGTCACGGGTGTCGGGGCGGTTGTCCACGAGGGTCCCCACCTCCGCTGGGGTCATTCCGTCGGGGGGTTCGTATTGGGGGCTGATGCTCCTTCGGGTGGGGTCTTTCCCCCAGGTCTTCCAAACCAGAAACATCCCGAAAAAGCTGAGGAGAGGGAGAAAGAGGAGCCAGTTGGACCGAAGGAAGAGCCCGGCCTTCCGGACCACGCCAGGTCTCGTCACGGTTCCCGGATCCCAACCCACCACCACCGTGAGGCCTTCGCGAAAGTTCAAGCCCCTTGTGGTTTCAAAATAGAATCCATGTTCTAGTTCATCGATCCGGGCGTCTTGAGCAGATGATCCATAGGCTCCCGTGAAGGCGGTTGCACGGAGACCCGCGGCAGTCTGGGGGAGCTCCACCACGGCAGAAGCTTGGTGGATGGGCATTTCCCACTCGGTGCCGGTGACGTTCCAGTATAGCTCGTCGTGCTCCTCGAAAAATCTCAGGGCGTTGGGGACGGAGTAGCGTAGGGTAATGGTTCGGGTCACGTCCTGAGCACCCGGAACCCACATCTTGATCTTCCTGTTGTACCGTTCCCGGCTTACTTCCGTGCGGAGCTCCTGCCCTCTGTCGTCCCGAACCTCCTCCAGCTCCAGGAAGAGCCTGTAACTGAACCCACGGGGGTCTCGGTACTCCACAGGGATGGTGCGGTAAAAGCCCCGCCAGGATCCGTTGAACCGCACCGTGATGGCCTCCTGGACCAGGACTTCACCGTCCTCGGTTACCTCGACCGAAGCATGAAAATCCTCGATTTCCAGGCTTCGCTGGGCGAAACCCGGGAATGGAAGGGTGAAAAGGAGGAGCAGGGGAATCATCACCCAGGACTTCAAGAAGGCAGCCATTGGACAATCTCTGAAAAGGTCCTACCTCGTCCACCGGCGGTTTGCCAGCGGCATCTGCATTACGTCTTTCCCTGCGGCCACTCCCTCCAAGAGGCGGAGGAAGGTTTCGGGGGCGCTACGGACCCAATCCCGGTACTCGTCGAGGGCTTGATGGTCCCATGTGTCCATGAGGGAGAGGAATTCCGTAAGGTCGAAGTCTTCCCGCCAAACTGCCAAGCCGGCTCGCTCCGCGTCGAGAGCGTTACAGAGTTGTTCGACGTGTTTTTTGGTCGGGACGACGGATACGGGCTTGCCCAGGAATGCGGCCTCACAAACCGATTCAAATCCGGCCGTACACGTGTATCCTCGACAGGACGTGAGGAACTCCAGGAAGTTTTCCGAGCTCAATTGGTGAAACGTCAGACCTTCGCTGGGGGAGTAGGTCGTGGGGGCGTCCGGCTTGTTCCAGAAGCAGTGTAACTCCACGTCCGACTGCGTCTTGTGCCATTTAGACAGCTCGTCGGAGTACCCCGGATAAAGGATGTAGGCCAAGAGGTGCCGGCCATTGGTGGGTTCGGCATCGAGGATGCTTTTTCTCAGGAGGGGTGGAACGACCCGTACCCGGCGATAGGGGACGGGGGGTAGCGGCGAAAAAGAGAGGGCGAGCCGGAGTTTGGCGTCCAGGGAGGTCAGAAGGTTATTGACCTTGATCATGTTCACCTGGAACGCCCGCTCCCGGGGGGTTTCGAATGCCTTGTGATGGAACAGGAAATGGTGTCCCACGGCCACCACCGGTACCTGGGGCCGGAAAACGGCCGAGTAGAGGCCCCCGATGAGGTCGTAGAAGTTCACGATGAGATCGGGCCGGTATGACCGGAAGAGACGGTCCAGGTCAGGACCCTGCCTCCAGTACTGCGGTAACCTCCGAAGGGCTTGAAAGAGACTATCCCACGGCCGAACGCCTTTGTCTTCAGGATCGACTACAAAAACAGGGGCCAAGTAGGTGTGAATGGGGCCTGCGAAAGCAGTGCGGAAGAACTCCGGGATAGTGCGAAGGGGGTTTTCACCCATGAAGGCTGCGACGACCTCATGCCCGGCGTCCTCCAGAATCCGCTTCAGCGCCAGGGCCTGGGTCATGTGTCCCCGGCCCTCGCTCTGAACGAAGAAGACGACCCTCAAGGGACGGGCTCTCATTTCGAGAACTCCTCCCGCATGCGTCTTCTACTCAGTCGAAGCTGACGTTTGGAACTTCTGCCTCTCCCTCGTCGATCTCGAAGAATTCCCTGCTGGAAAAGTTGAAGGCCTTTGCGACGAGATTGGACGGCACCTGCCCGATCTTGGTGTTGTAGTCTCTCACCACGGCGTTGTAATACCGTCTCGCCTGCTGGATTCCGGTTTCCAAGTCGGTCAGGGTATCCTGCAAATCCTTGAAGTTGTCTGCTGCCTTTAGGTCCGGGTACGCCTCCGATAAGGCAAAGAGGCTTTTCAGGGCTCCGGTAAGCATGTTCTCCGCCTGGCCCTGTGCGACAGGGCCGGTGGCCCCCATGGCGGCAGACCGGGCGTTGACCACGGCCTCCAGGGTCTCTTTTTCATGCCCGGCGTACCCTTTGACGGTTTCGACGATGTTGGGAATGAGGTCGTGGCGGCGTTTAAGCTGGACGTCGATGTCGGCCCAGGCTCCATCCACCTGGACTCTCATTTTCACCAGGCCGTTGTAGATCATGATGCCGCCGCCGAGCACGACAATGGGGATGATTAATTCCCACATACCAACGCTCCCGGTTCAAAGGGGATGGTGTCTTCGGGCTTCCGCCGATCCTGGAAGCAGAATAGGCAAGGACCCACCGGAGTGTAAAGAAAAAACGGGTAAAAGCTGGTAGGGCATCGGCTTCCGTTTGCTGCCCGGCTGGGGTAACTTTCTCTCTCTTTGTCACACTCCGTAGTGGACCCAAGCAATCGACCGGAAGAGGTGAAGCGTGTCGGAGACCGGAAACAGGTTCGATCTGATCATCATCGGCAGCGGCCCCGGCGGCTATGTGGCCGCCATCAGAGGAGCGCAGCTGGGGCTGAGTGTGGCTTGCGTCGAGACGGAAAAGCTGGGTGGCGTGTGCCTGAACGTCGGATGCATCCCGACCAAGGCTCTCCTTTCCAGTGCGGTATTCGTTCAGGAGATGAAGCGGGCTCAAGGGCACGGCGTGAGCATCGAGGGTGCTTCGGTTTCTCTTGGGCCAGCCCAGGAGCGGAGTCGGAAGGTGGCGGATCAGCTCAACAAGGGGGTTGGGCATCTCTTCAAGAAGAACCAGGTGACCCACTTGGAGGGCTTTGGACGCTTGGTGGGTGACGGCCGGGTCGAGGTGGAAAACCCCGAGGGCGCCAAGGCCGTTTACGACGCTGCCCACATCATCATTGCCACCGGGTCCCGTCCCAGGGACCTTCCCATGCTCCGCATCGATGAAGACCGGATCTGGTCGTCCACGGGTGCGTTGTACCAGAAAGAAGCCCCGGGCTCCCTGGCCGTGGTGGGTGCCGGGGCGGTGGGGATGGAGTTTGCGGACATCTACTCAGCCTACGGGTCCGAGGTCCACATCATCGAGATGCTGGACCGGGTGCTCCCCCTGGAAGACAAGGATTGCTCCCAGGCCGTGGCGCGCAGCTACAAGAAGCGGAAGATGAAGATCCGTACGTCCACCTCCGTTCAATCCTCCGAGGTGACGGATCAGGGAGTGAAGCTCACTCTCCAAGACCGGAACGGAAACGTGGAGACGCTGGAAGTGGATCGAGTACTGTCAGCCGCGGGTAGGGTTCCGAATACCGAAGATCTGGGACTGGAAGCCGTAGGTGTCGCCGTCACGGACCAAGGTGGGTTCATTCAGGTAGACGAACACCTCCGGACTACCGTGCCCGGTGTGTATGCTATCGGCGATGTGGCTGGTCCGCCCCTCCTGGCACACAAGGCCTCCCATGAGGGGATCGTGTGCGTCGAGCACATCGCCGGCGAGGGTCACGGGGCCGTGGACTACAAGAACATCCCCTCCTGTACCTACGCCCATCCCGAAGTGGCGTCGGTGGGCCTTACGGAAGAGCAGGCGGTTGAGGCCGGCCACGAGATCGAAGTTGGAAAATTCCCCTGGATAGGAATCGGCCGGGCTGTTGCCGCCGGAGACACGGAAGGGTTCATCAAGGTTATCCGCGACAAAGAGTACTCCGAAATCCTCGGAGCCCATATCGTCGGCCCCCAAGCCACCGAGCTCATTGCCGAGTTCGTTCTTGGGCGCCACCTGGAGGCCACAGTGGAGGAGATGGAAAAGGCCATGCACCCCCACCCGACCCTTTCCGAGGGTGTGGCCGAGGCGGCTCTGGCCGCCCTGGGCAGGGCGATCCACGTCTGACTGGCTTTCTTCCTTCGGGACGGGAACCGTTCAGCCCGGGTGGGGTTCTTGGATGGTTAGGCGGGGTGGAAACTCCGTTAGGCGGGGTATGAACCCCAGTTTGCCGCCTTTCTTTTCCATCAGGGGGTGAGACATTGGCGGACGACGCGATGCCGAACGGGTGGGCTGACGAACCTGTCAACAAGACCTGGTCCGACGAGGAGGAGAAGGCTCTCCGCCTTTGGATCAACTTGGCCCGGTGTTACGTGACCTTCTCCCGGGCCGTGGCCTGTAAGGTCGCTGAGTACGACCTCACGGCACCGCAGTTCGGTGTCCTGGAAGCCCTTTATCATCTCGGCCCCCTATCCCTGGGGGAGCTGGCGGAAAAGCTCCTGGTCACGGGCGGGAACGTGACCTATGTCATGGACCGCCTTGAAGCCCAAGACCTGGTGGTCAGGGAGAGGTCCGGCGATGACCGTCGTGTCGTCAGAGCTCATCTCACGACGAAAGGCCGGGCTACTATCGACGCGGTTTTCCCCGGGCATGTGGACTTTGTCCGGGGACTGGTCCAGCCCTTGGAGCCCGACGACCGGGAGACTCTCAGAGACCTGCTGAAGAAGCTTGGAAAGGGAATCGCCGGCGGCGCGGACCGAGGGGAATGCTGAGGCGTTGACCTGCCCCCACCCGTTTCTTATTCGGGAACGTCCAGAAGCCCCTCGGGCAACTCCACCCCCTTCACTTCCAACACCCTCATGACCGCCTCTCCGATCTTGTTGTTGGGTGTAGAGGCGCCAGCGGTGATTCCAAGCTGGAAGGCTCCGTCCGGGAGCCAGTCGGTTTCCACCACCTCCGAAGCTTCCGGGTCCAACTCGGGCTTGTGTCGGATCGTTCCCTTTTCCACGTCGATGCAGAGTGCGTCTTCAATGTGGAAGGTCCGGGTGTGGCCTCTACACATGTGGGCCAGGTGGTTCGTGTTCGAGGAGTTGTAGCCCCCAATCACCACCATGACGTCGGGTGGGCATTCCATGAGCTCCATCACGGCGTCCTGCCGCTCCTGGGTCGCCGAACAAATGGTGTCGAAGGACCGATAGTGTTCCTCGGCGTGTTCTTCGCCGTACGCTTCAACAAAAGCTTCCCGGATCCTCTCGCCGATTGCCAGAGATTCGTTGGCGAGCATGGTGGTCTGGTTTGCGATTCCGATTTTCTCCAGCGCCCTGTCGGGATCAAATCCCTCGGTAGCCTTGGCTTTGAAGTGTGCGTAGAACTCGTCACGGGAGAGGTGGCCGGGGCCCTTGGTGATGTAGTCACAGACCAGCTCGGCTTCGTCCATGTTCTTGACGATCAGGTACTTCCCGCCGGGGTGCTTGTTTACCTGAGATGCCGTGGCTCGGGACTCCTCGTGGGTGTACTTCCCGTGGATGACTGCCGTGAACCCGTCTTTGGCGTAGCTCTCGACACGCTTCCAGACCACAAGTACGGAACCGCAGGTGGTGTCCACGAGGACACAACCGATCTCCTTCAATCGGTTGAAGTCCCGGAGTCGTACGCCGAAGGCCGGGATAATCACCGCGTCTTCCGAAGTGACCTCGTCAAAGGAGAAGTGTCCGTCCTTGTCGGGGTAGATGAACTCGATGCCCATCTCCTGAAGACGGTGGTTTACGTGGGGGTTATGGATGATCTCCCCTACGAGGAAGATCTTCTTGTCCGGGAACTTGTGGCGGGTTTCATAGGCGTAGTCCACCGCCCGGTCCACGCCGTAACAGAACCCGAACTCTTTGGCGAGCCGGACTGTCACGTCGCCGAAGGTCTCCGTAAAACCCCGGGAGCGGATCAACTCCACCATACCCGATTGATATTCGGAGTCGATGAGGGGGCGAACTTCCGCCTTTAGGCCCAGACCGCTCCGGAAATAGGTCTTTTCCATACGTACCCGAGACCCCGCCGGACCCTTCTTGTTCCCGGCTGGGTATCTCCCTCCATGTCTATGCTGAGCCGCCTTTTTCTCCTGTTTGTCGGCGTCCCTCTCCTGGAGTTGTACATCCTGGTCAAGGTAGGTCAATACGTAGGTGTTCTGCCTACGATCGGCCTGGTGGTCCTGACAGGTGCCGCCGGGGCCGTCCTCGCCCGTCTGGAGGGATTGCGGACCATCTGGAAGTTGCGGAGTGAGTTGGCCCAAGGCCGGCTTCCGGGAGGCGCTCTCCTGGACGGGTTTGCGATTCTGGTGGGCGGAGCCCTCCTCCTGACCCCCGGAATCCTGACCGACGTGGTGGGATTCTCCTTCCTCCTTCCCCCCACAAGAAAGCTCCTCATGGGTCGAGTTCGGCGGGGGCTGGAAAAGCGCCTGAAGTCCGGGGCTATCCGCATTACCCATGTGGGTGGTTTTCCGGGCGGTGGTTTCGGGCCCTTTGGCCCGGGTCCCGGTGGCCCTCCCCAACCGGGAGAGCCCGAGAGCGAATGGAGCCCCGGTCCCTCCGAAGGCACGGAGGCCTTGGACCCTTCCGGCGAAATCGTCATCGAGTCCGACAAAGGACAAGAGGACTGAGGCGATGGTCTCCTGACTTCTGGTCTTCCACAAACATCTCTCCTACCTTCCCATCCTTCAGACTTTAAGGACCTTCTCTTCGACCGATTACCCCAGGCACCGAGGTAGCGTCATGCCCGACCACATCGACTTTCTCAAAACGCTTCTGAATGCTCACGGCCCTTCTGGTTTCGAGGTGAATCCCGCCAGGGAGTGGAGGGAGGAAGCAGAGGTGTTTGCGGACCGGGTGTGGACCGACGTGACCGGGAATTCCATGGCCGCCGTGAACCCCGAGGGGAGCCCACGGGTGATGCTCGCTGGGCACATTGACGAGATCGGTCTCCAGGTGACCCACATCGACGATGCGGGTTTTCTCTTCTTCGATGAGATTGGCGGTTGGGACTCTCAGGTCCTCGTGGGTCAAAGGGTAAAGGTTCTTGTAGGGGACGAGGGAGTTCCGGGTGTCATCGGCAAGAAACCCATTCACCTGCTGAAGAAGGAAGAGCAGGCCAAAGCCACCAAGACGAAGGACCTTTGGGTGGATCTGGGTTGCACCAGCTCAGAAGAGGTAACGAAGCTTGGCGTTCGGGTGGGGGACCCAATGGTTCTGGATGCCGGTCTGGTTGAACTGGCCGGGGACCGAATCGCTAGCCGGGCCATCGACAACCGCATTGGTGCCTATGTCGTCTTGGAAGCCCTGCGGATCCTGTCGGAGACTCCCCCTCCGGCCGCCACCATGGCGGTTGCGACGGTCCAGGAAGAGATCGCCTACTCCGGTGGCGGCGCCCGTTCCAGCGCGTTCGCCCTGGAACCGGATGTGGCGCTAGTGGTCGATGTGACCTTCAGCACCGACGTTCCCGATATCGAGAAAAAGGAATTGGGTGAGCACAAGATCGGCGGCGGGCCGGTGCTCAGCCGGGGTTCGGCGGCCCATCCGGTGGTTTTCAGGCGTCTGGTGGAGGCTGCCGAGGCCGAGGGCATCGACTTCACCATCCAAGCGGCGCCGAAGGCCACCCGGACCGACGCCGACGGCATTCACCTGGTGCGGATGGGAATCCCGACCGGTCTGATCTCGGTTCCCAACCGGTATATGCACTCTCCCAACGAGGTCGTTAGCCTCGGGGACCTCCAGAGCACGGCTCAACTTCTGGCCGGATTCGTCCGTCGCCTTGACGCCGACACCGATTTTACCCCCCGCTGAGGCGCTTCCGGGCCCTTGATTCGGCGCCCGGACTTGTGTTAGTTGAAAGGCTACGCCGCGAGGTAGGAGAAGACGAAGGGCCATAACAGGATAAGACTTTAATGATCGATACGACGAAGCTGGTGACGGAACTCCAGGAGATGAGGGACGAGGGCTACTTGTCCGACGCCCTTCTCCGATATGCGGTCCGGAACGTGAAGGAGCTGGACGACCGGTTCGACTGGGTGGGTGGTTTCCTCCTGGACGAGGAAGGCAAAGAGCTCTGGCTGCACAACTATGTCGGGCCCCGGACGGAGCACGCAAAGATCCCGGTGGGTGAGGGGGTAACCGGTAGGGCGGTAGCTGAGGCGAGTAACCAGAACGTTCCCGATGTCAGCCAGATCGACTACTACATCGAAGACTCGTCGGGTATGTCTTCAGAGCTGGTGATCCTGATCCGGGCGGGCGACGACATCTTCGGCGAGATCGATATCGACTCCATGGAGCCGAACGCCTTCACACCGGAAGATGAAGAGGCAATCGGCATGGTAGCCGACAAGCTGGCAGAGCAGATCGCGTCCGAGCGGCGCTAGAAGAGTGTTGGGAAAAGGGGGCGAGCCGCGTTACGAGCGCCAGGGGGCCGCAGGCAAGGCGGGGCTTCGCTGGCATAGCCATGCGCTACGTCGAGAAGTCCCAACGATGCCTACGGTCCCGTGCCGCCGAGCCGAGCGGCCTGCCCGCTGGCAGGTTCGTGGTGGTCTTCCGCGAGACCGCCAAGCGAAGCGCAGGCGAAACCCGTGGGGCACAGGGAGGTTGCGCCGCTATACTGCGTCATGACTCCTCCCCGATGCTTCAGCATCGCATTCGTCGTCCTTCCTTGTCTAGCATCCGCAAGCCGGGCACCGCTGCGGAGCAGTGGTCGTGCGGGGCCGCACCCCCTCTTCGCAACACCCTTTTATGCCATCTTTTTGTGTGACGAAGGCAGGTCGCCCAGCAATTGCCTGACCTCCGAGAGCTTCTTCTCCGCGACGGGGATATTCTCCCACCCCTCATCCGTCAGCTCATACGTCCGGCGCCGGGGCCTCCCCTCGGCATGGGCCTCCGATGCCTGCTCCCACCGGGATTTGAGAAGCCCGGCCTTCTCGAGACGACGCAGGGCCGGATACACGGTCCCGCTCGGCAAAGCACATGCCTCCATTACATCAAAGCCGTAACGGTGACCGGCCGCCACGACCTTGAGCACCAGGGCCGTGATCTGTGTCATTCGCACCGAAGCCACACGACTCTCCCGTCGGGTTTGCAGTTTTCTACATAGGGTAGTACGAGACCCGGGCCACTCAGGTTTCGCCCCGCCCGACCGGGCTCCAGGGGGAGGGAAGCTGATCAGGACCCAACCCGGGGACCCTTTCCGGGCCCTTACATATTCCTTTCCCCACCCTCAAATACCGGACAGGCGGAAAACGTATCTTCTAGGTGGAAAAGGACTTCAGCCAGGAGCCCAAGATGAGCATCGAGCTGCTCGCACGACTCCGTCCCCTGGGATATGCAACCCTCCTGATCGGCATCCTCCAAGCCGGCCTCTTCGACTCCGCTGCATCACAGAGCCGCCGATCCAACCGGGGTCGATCCAGTGAATCGAACTCCTCCCTTCCCGCCCAACGGACACCCCTGCCGAAATCCGAGATAAATCTCACCTCACTACCCTACCGGATCGTCTACGAATCTCTCCAGGATTCAGGCGGAGACACCAACTGGGAGATCATGCTGGTCAACGCGGACGGATCGAGACGGGTGAACCTCACCAACACACCCAACATCGACGAGCACTATCCTCACGCCTCGCCCGATGGCACGAAGGTCCTGTTTGTGGCCATCGAAGGGGAGGGGAGGCGGGATCGAAAGAGGATCATCTACTACATGAACCTGGACGGTACCGGAAAGACCAAGGTCGCCGAGAACGCATATCAGCCAACGTGGAGCGGCGACGGGCGCTCGATTGCCTATCTCAAGGGAGAATACGACCGGTTCAGCAGCAGTATGACCTCTAACGAAGGTTTGGCCGTCTACGACGTCGGGTCTGGGACCACCCGGGACCACCCGGAAGACGGATTGAGGATGTTGTACAACCTGACCTGGTCCCCTGACGGAGACTGGTTCATCGCCACGTCGAGGGGCGGTCGCCGCGGAAACGTACTGTTTGAGGCTGCCGACGCCGGTATCCGTTCCCTCTCCATCAGCGGATGTCGCCCGGACCTCAGCCCAGATGGTTCCCAAATCGCCTGGGGACGAACTGATCACGAGCTTCGTATCGGGACGTTCACCCCCTCATCCCGCGAGAACGTGGTAGATCAGAAACCCGTGGTTGCCGTGGGAAGAAGCGAGAAGGTATACCACGTGGATTGGTCCCCCGATGGTCGGTATCTAGCTTTCAGCTACGGGTCATCGAGAGGGGGACAGGCCGTGGGTCAAAAGGCCTCGGGTTGGAACATCAGCATCCTGGAAATCGCGACGGGTAAGTGGGTCCAGATCACGACGGATGGAAGCCACAACAAGGAGCCGGATTGGGTCGCGGCGCGGTAAACGGTGATGGATCGGAAGGAGTTTCCAATGTCCTGCCTCGATCGGCCTGAGTCTCGAAACTACCCCCGCCTGGCCGGGGCCCTCGCTTTGGTCTGCGCCTCGTGCTTCGCTTTCCAAGCATGCGGAAACGCCGATTCGGAAGCTGGCGAAGGCCGGGGAGACGCTCAAGCCGTTCTCATGTCCGCATCGGGTGTGGAGATGGTCTTCATCCCGGGGGGCTGGTTCGAAATGGGATCCGAAGCTGGAGACCCGGATGAGGCCCCCGTGCACCGGGTTTGGGTTGACTCTTTTGTGATGGACCGATTCGAGGTCACCCAGGACCAGTACCGGCAACTTCAAATGTCAGACGCATCCCGTTTTCGTGGAGACCGGCTCCCAGTCGAACAGCGAACCTGGATCGACGCGATTCGGTTCTGCAACGAGCGGTCATACGAAGAAGGTCTCGATCCGTGTTACGACGAGGAGACATTGGAATGCGATTTCGAGGCCAACGGATACCGCCTCCCGACTGAAGCGGAATGGGAATATGTAGCCAGAGCCGGCTCCAACACCCGTTACTTTTTCGGGGACGATCCTAGAAGGTTGGGCCAATACGCCTGGACCGAAGCCAATGCCGGGAACGGGACTCAAGTGGTTGGCACCCGCCGTCAGAATCCCTGGGGCGTATTCGACCTCTACGGGAACGTGGCCGAATGGGTCCACGACTATTACGGAGAGGACTATTACAGCTCCAGCCCTGAGCGGAACCCAACGGGACCCGAGTCAGGGGAATTCAGAGTCGTACGGGGAGGCGGGTGGAGCTCCGGACCCGAGGATGCTCGGTCTTCTTCCCGTGTCTTCAGCGCGTCCGTAGACGACGGCTGCATGGTGAGCGACGCAATCGGGTTCAGGTGTGTTCGACCACCCCTCCCATTGGAGTTGGAACAGGGATCACAATGAGCCAGCTCTGGTGAGCCATGCTTTTCCATAGCTGGGTTTTTTTCGTCTTCTTTCTCGTCTTTTACCCGGTGTTTCTCCTGTGCAGGAACACCCGGTTCAAGGATCCCTGGCTCCTCTTCTCCTCTTACGTCTTCTACGGGTGGTGGAATCCCCTCTACCTGATCCTGATCGCCTGGTCCACCACGGTAGACTTCTCGGTGGTGCGGATCATGGCGGGGGCCCGACGCCGGGGTTTCTGGCTTTCCTTGAGCGTAATCAACAACCTGGCGCTTCTGGGGTTCTTCAAGTACGGCGGCTTCGTTGCCGAGAACCTCAATAACCTCTTCTCATCGGCAGGCCTTTCATACTCCATCCCCCAACCCAATGTGCTCCTGCCGGTGGGGATTTCCTTTTACGTCTTCCAATCCCTGAGCTACACCATCGACTTCTACCGGGGGAGGGTGGAAAAGGAGAAGAGCTTCGTCCGTTACGCGACGTTCGTTTCCCTCTTCCCTCAGTTGGTGGCGGGGCCGGTTGAGCGGGCTGGGAACCTACTGCCCCAGCTTCGAAAGAAGGTCGAGCTCACCTGGGAAGACATCTCCGACGGCCTTTCCCTTTTCCTCGTGGGCTTCTTCAAGAAGGTAGCGCTGGCGGACTACCTGGCCCTCTATGTGGACCGGATCTACGACGTCCCGGAGCAGTTCGCCGGAACGGCTCTGTTATGCGCAACGTTCGCCTTCGGGTGGCAGATCTACTTCGATTTCAGCGGATACACCGACATGGCCCGTGGGATAGGTCGCATGATCGGGATCCGGATCATGCTGAACTTCAATAACCCCTATCTGGCCAAAGGGTTGGGTGAATTCTGGAACCGCTGGCATATCAGCCTCTCCACCTGGTTCAAGGACTACCTCTACATTCCGCTGGGTGGAAACCGGAAAGGTCACTGGGCAACGTACCGAAACATGGCCCTGACGATGCTGATTTCGGGACTTTGGCATGGAGCCGCCTGGACCTTCATTATCTGGGGAGCCCTACACGCCGCGGGCCGGTTCGCCACGAGAGAATTGGAGAGAACAGCTTTCTACCGAAACCGTGTACCGGGCTTGGCAAAGCAAGCGCTCGTATTCGCTTTCGTCACGTTCGCTTGGATCTTTTTCAGGGCAGCTAGCCTGGGGGATGCCCTGATCATCGTCACGAGAATCTTCACTGAAGGCTGGACCGACCCCGAGTTCCCCGTGCTCATGTTGGCGCTGATCCTCTCCGTCTGGGCGTACCAGTTCGCGTTGGAGTCCGGCTTGCGATCCCTGCTAACAACGGCGCCGGTGAGGGTCGCCCTGGCCGCCGGGATGATTGTTTATCTCGTGGTGTTCCCGGGTGGGGACGGCCAACCCTTCATCTATTTCCAGTTCTGAGGACCGCGATGAGTCACGGGAAAAAAGCGGATCGCCCTCTCTTCTCTAGTAACGTCGTGCGTTTGACGATTCGGGAATGGGTATGGCTCCTGGTGATCATGACGGGCCTTGCCTACATCGCCGGACCGGTCTGGAAAAGACTCGAGCCCTTCGAGCCGTCTGCCAACTACCGAATCCCCTTCGACTCAAGTGAGAACTACTGGCTTTTTGAGAGGTACTGCGGGGCGGTTGGCCAAACGGACAAAACCCTCCTTATCGGCGACTCGTTCATTTGGGGGCACTTCGTAACGCGACATAACACCCTGGCATCCTTTCTGAATTCGGAAGCCGGATCGGCCCGATTCGCGAACATTGGACTGGACGGGACGCACCCGCTTGCCCTGGAAGGCCTCATGAGACACCACTGTGGGGGACTCGAGGAGCAGAACCTGGTCCTTCACCTGAACCTTCTCTGGATGAGCTCTCCGGAAGCGGACCTGAACCTGGAGAGGGTGGCAAGGCTGAACCACCCTCGCCTTCTGCCCCAGTTCAGTCCTTCCATCCCCGCATTACAGGCAGATGTCTCAGAACGGATCGGCACCGTGGTAGGGAGGTACTTTCCGAGCTTCGGGTGGGCCAGGCATCTCAGGAGTGAGTACTTCCGGAACATGGACTTTCCCAACTGGACCCTGGAGCATCCATACAGGAATCCGCTCAGTGCGTTCGGCTTGTCCCGGTCGGCGGATGAAGACCCACTCCCCCCAAACGCCCAACCATGGTTTTCAGACGGCTCAAGACCCCAGAACCCGCCTTGGGTTGAGCTCGAGACTTCACGTCAGTGGCGGGCTTTCAAGCGCCTGGTGAGCGCTCTCAACGCACGAGCGAACAGCCTATTTGTTTTGGTCGGACCCTTAAATGAGCACATGCTCGAGGCTCCGGCCCGGGACAGGTACCGCCATATGGTATCTGAAGTCGAACTCTGGCTGCAGGGAGAAGGTGTTCCCTATCACATCCCTCCGGTGCTCCCAAGCGAGTTCTACGCGGACCTGAGCCATCCTCTGGCCGCGGGGTATGCCATCCTCGCTGGAGAGTTGTTCAGGGATCTTTCACGGGACCGCCCCTAACCGAACCGCCCCTAACCGAACCGTCCTTACCGGGTCCAGTGGTTGAAGCGGCTCCAGAGCCAAAGAGAAAGGGGCATCAACAGCAACAACATTAGGTCCAGGGGGAGGGACTGGAATTGAGCGTGCCAAATCACCAGGGCCACGACGTAAAGGATCGGGACCAGGAACATGGAGACCAAAAACCTCGCTCCCGGAATCAAAGGCACGTCCCGCACGAAGATCCTGACCACGGCCAGCGCCCCCAGAGTCGCCGGGGCATGGAAAAACAAGCCGGGAAGGATCAGGACATGTCCGAACGCCTTCCTCAAAACCCTCTGCGCCGGCGAGGGTAGCGGGGGTGCTTCTTCCTCCCCGCTCACGATGGCGAGGTCGGACCGGAACTGGTCCATCAGGTCGGAGTAGCGACCCTTGTTTGGCTTCCACCGCTCGATGGCCTCGGCGTACCCGTCATCGTCCGACGGAGGTACAACGACGAGGGGCCGCATTCCCTCGAATACGGCCCCGGTCAGGCCCCGCTCGGCTTCCTTCGGGTTCTCGGCATGGGCCTCTTTGAAGCCCAGTGACGAGACTGGAGCCCCGAACTGGATCAGGAGGCGACCGCCGATCCCCGTGTGGTCTTCGTACTGAATCCCTACAGGGATGATGGGGATTTCCTTAGACCACCCCTGAGCTTCCTGGGCTGCAAAAACGATGCGGGCGATCCCTTTTTGCAGCCGCCTGAGCGTGTAGCGAAGTTCATGGTTTCCCTCAGGGAAAATCAGAAGCCACTCGTCTCGCCCAAGGACCTCCACGAACCGGCGAAAGACCTCAGAGTTTTTCCGCATCTTCCCGAACCCGTCCCTGAACCGGTAGACGGGGATCATCTGGATGCTCTCGAAGAACGCCCGGGTGAACCGATTGTCGAACAGGGATCCTCTCGAGAGGGTGTAGGGGACCCTGGGAGAGGAGCTTGTCAGGGTCATGGAATCCAGGATGGAATTCTGGTGGTTCCCGGCGATGATGGCCCCGGCCTCCATGGGAACCGGCGCGTGGAATACCCATTGGATCTTCCGGAACCGGAACCAGAGAGCCATCTGGACCCACGCCTTGAGAATCCGCTGAGACACAGTCATCCCGCCACCTCCTGGACGGTGGCCAGCCGTCTCCTATCCAGTTGAGAGAAGAACCGGGCGACCACCGCCCCGGCTATGATGTGCCAAATGCCCCACCACGCAGCGACCAGAGCCATCTCCCCGTAACCCGCAAAGAAGGTGAAGATCAGAATCAAGCCGAGACCCGAGTTCTGGATACCTGTTTCGATGGATATACTCCGACAGTTCTCGACAGATTGTCCCGTGGTCCGGGCCAAGAGATACCCGGAGGTCAGTGCGCTGCCGTTATGAAGGAACACCAACCCAAAGACCATGTGGATATACAGGACGAATTGGTCGGCGTTGGCGTAAAACGCCACCGAGATAAACGCCAGTAGCATCAGGAAAGACAGGTGCCGGATGGGTGGGGCAATTCGTTCGGTGAGCTCCGGAAAGGTCTTCGCGAAAAACAGTCCCAGGAGCACGGGGACGGTCAAAATCATCAGGATCTGAACGAGGATGTCCAGAAACGAGATATTAATCCGCTGAATCAGATCGGCAGTCGGGCCGTACATGTTCCCCCAGAACCGGAACACGAAGGGCGTAGCCACCACCGAGGCCAGGGTCGAGACCGCAGTGAGCGAGACCGAGAGGGCGACATTGCCCTTCCCGACCAGCGAGAAGTAGTTCGAGACGTTTCCGCCGGGGCAGGCGGCGATCAGAAACATGCCCAGGGCGATCCCCGGGGCCGGTTTCAGGAGGAGAACCAACAGGAAGGTGACAAAGGGAAGGACGATCCATTGACTGACAATTCCGGTCAGGATCGACCCAGGCTGCTTGAGGAGAACTCGGAAATGTCTCGGCGCCAGGGATAAGGCCACGCCGAACATGATAAAGGCAATGCAGAAGTTCAGGACACGCAGGCTCGCCGGCGAAAAATTGAGCGCGATCTCGGTAGAAGGGTCCATATGAGGTGTCCAAGCTACGGGCACGGAACCGAACCGGCCACGGAGGACCATCGGGGAGAAGCACCTGCGCCCTCACTTTCCCCGAAACAGCGGAAAACCCAGATTTCCCAAGGACCAGATTCCCAGGACCTGGAGAGGAACCATGCGTGATCTCGTCGATGCCTTTATCGGCCACCGTGTCTCTCGCCGCGATTTCATGCGCTCCCTGGGAGCAATCGGGGTCAGCGCTGCCGGGATCACCACCACGGTCAAATCAGCCGAAGCGGTTGCCGTCGGCTCGGCGGGAACCGGCCAGAACATCTCCGGCACAGGTGGGGAGCTTCTCGTAGAACAGATGAAGGCCGCAGGGGTGAAGTTCATGTTCACCAACCCCGGTTCATTCGAAGTCGGACTCTTCGACGCCTTCCTCGACCAACCCATGCAGCTCATCATGGGCCTTCACGAAGGCGTGGTGATCTCCATGGCGGATGGGTACAACAAGGTGACGGGGGAGCCGGCCTTCGTGAACGTCCACGTCATCGCGGGGACAGCCCAATCCGCCGGCCAGATGTACAACTCCAGCCGTGACGGATCGGCCATCGTCGTCACGGCAGGCCTCTTGGACAACGAGCTGGGAGACGACGAGATCCTTCTGGGGGCCCGCCCAGGCTTCGATCAGAAGGAGGTCAACCGCCAGTTCACGAAGACGTCCTGGGAGTGCCATGACGCATCAGGCATTCCCACGATGTTGAGGCGAGCCTTTAAGGTCGCCACCACGGCACCGGGCGGACCGGTCTACCTGGCTCTACCCGACCACGTATTGGAGGCCCGGAACGTCCGGGGCACCATCTTCCCCAGGGAAGGGTTCATTCTTCCCGACGGGATCCCACCTAACGAGGCAGATGTCGATCACGTGGCTCGACTCCTCCTGGAATCCACCTCCCCCACCCTCCTCCTGGGCGACGAGGTGACCCGGGCCGGAGCCCAGGCAGAGGTGTTCGAACTAGCTGAGCTCTTGGGGATTCCCGTTGGCGACCAGGGGCTACCGGCGTTCCACAACTTCCCGCGCCAGCACCCGCTCTTCGCCGGGGGCCATTCGAGCGACGGGAAAGACCTGGTGATGTATGTCGGAGCCAGCGATACGCGGTTGGGATCCGATCCGTCTGATGCCACCGTCGTGTGTGTAGGCCTGAACACCACCGCCATGGGGACGGTGCGCCCCTTCGACTTGGCCATGGTGGCCAACGTCAAGCTCGCCATACGAGCCATAATCGACTCGATCAAGTCCCAGGCAACCGCCGATCGACTGGCCAGCCTTGCCTCGGCCCGCGGCCAGCAAGGTAATCGGCGACGGGTGGTTCAGAGGAGCCGATTAGGGATGTCTCCCATCCACCCCGACGAGCTCGGATGGGCCCTGGAGGAGGAGTTGGATAAGGACGCGATCCTGGTCTCGGAGAACCTGAGCGGATCCAACTCATTCTTCAGCACCGGACACCGGGAGGACGAGAAGATGTGGCTGTCCACGTCAGGGGCCGGGTTGGGCTGGGGGGTCGGAGCGGCTACCGGTGCCAAGCTCGGGCAGCCCGACCGTCAGGTTGCCTGCAACATCGGGGACGGATCGGTCATGTACAGCGCCGCCGGCTTCTGGAGCCAGGCACGGTACGGGGTCCCGGTCCTCACGGTAGTCTGCAACAACCTCAACTATCAGACTGTCCGGAACGCCTACGTACGTTACGGCGGGAAAATGCAGGAAGCGAACCGCTTTACGGGCATGTACCTCGGAGACCCCGAGATCGATTTCTCCGGGCTGGCGAAAAGCCAAGGGGTGGACGGGGTCCTGGTGGAGAACTCCGCCGACCTGCGCCCCGCCCTCCGCCGAGGGATCGACGCCACCAGGGCCGGCGAGCCCTTCCTGGTGGACGTCCGGGTACAACGAACCGGTGGCGGGGCTGATTCCACCTGGCACCAGGAGTTCAGCCTGGCTGAAAAGAGAAGTCGAGAGGTGTAGCGGGTATCCAGCCGGAAGTCCGCTTCGCGCTTCCCAGGTCTTCTCCGGGAGAGCGGCAGAAGGTAGACTCGACCGACGAAAAAACTCCTGCGGGGTTCCGTTCTTCATGCCCCCCACGGATCCCATAACCCCTGAACGATGACCCGAAAACGACGACAAACCCTTACGGGATTGGCCAGGCTAGGCGTGCTGCCGTTGGCCCTCTGCTCTCTTTTCCAGCCGTCTGCTGCGGCGGTAGCCCAAGGGCCCTCACAACCGGCGGATTCCGAAGACGGAAGGCTCATTGCATACCGAATTCCGGGAAACATCGAGGTGAACCTCGACGGCCTCCTCAATGACCAGGCTTGGGCCATGGCCGCCCCTATCTCCGACTTCACCCAACAAGACCCGGTGGAGGGGGCTGAACCCTCCGAGCGAACTGAAGTCAGGGTGATGTACGACGACGGGAACCTCTATATCGGGGCCATGATCTTCGATGACCCCGAGGGGATCCTGGCCTACCAGAAAGCCAGGGACGCGGACCTAGCCACGGATGACCGTTTCATGTGGATGCTCGACACCTTCCTGGACAACCGGACCGGGTACGTGTTCGAGATCAACGCGGCAGGGCTGAAAGGCGATGCCCTCCTGGGGGCGGGCCGGGGAGGGAGAGCATGGGACGGGATTTGGGAGGTAAAAACGGCTCGACTCACGAATGGATGGTCCGCCGAGATCAAAATCCCGTTCAAGACCCTGAACTTCGACCCCACCCTGGATACCTGGGGCATCAACTTCCAGCGGACGATCCGTCGAAAGAACGAAGAGCTCCTCTGGAGGGCTCATCGTCGGAACCAGGGACTCATGATGCCTGTTCATGCTGGGCGACTCTCCGGGCTTCAGGGCCTTTCCCAGGGCGTGGGCCTCGAGGCGGTTCCTTCGGTGGTAGCGAGCTGGAGGAACGTCCCCAGGAACGACGATCCGAACATCGATCCCACCACATATCCCAGGGACGTGAGCCTGGACCTGGGCTACAGCATCACACCCAGCATCCGGGCGGCCGTTAGCATCAACACGGACTTCGCTGAAACGGAAGTCGATCAGAGGCGGGTGAACCTCACTCGGTTTCCCCTCCGGTTCGAGGAGAGACGAGACTTCTTCCTCGAGGGATCCGGCGTGTATTCGTTTTCGGCACGGAGCGGGCCGTCCCCGTATTTCAGCCGGCGGATCGGCTTGGAGGGAGGGGAGCAAATCCCCGTTACCTACGGGGCGCGACTTGGTGGCCAGGCAGGAAAATACGAACTGGGGTTCTTCCAGGTGAGGACCGGATCACAGGAGCTTCTCAACCAGGACCGGACCGTCCCGGTGGAAGACTTCACAGTCGCTCGGGTGAAACGCACCATCTTCTCCCAGTCGTCCATCGGGGCGATTTACACCCGGCGGAGTACGGCCAGGGACACCGAGGGATTACAACCCGAGGACCGGCACACCGCGGGGGTGGACCTCAACTACCAGACGGCCCAGCTCTTCGGAGACAAGAACTTCCAGTTCGAGGCCTTTTTTGTCTGGAACTCGAACCCCGAGCCATCGGTGGATCGCTCCCTTTCCGATCTCACCGCCCGGGGGGTCCGATTTAACTTCCCCAACGACGTCTGGCAGGCCCATCTCTCCTACCGAGAGTTTGGCCACGATTACGACCCCGCAGTGGGATTTGTGACCCGGAACGGGTTCCGCCGGGTCGAGCCGAACCTCACGTGGCGCCCCCGGCCCGGCATCGACTGGATCCGGCGGTTCGAGTTCTCGGCTCAGTACCGGTATCTGGTGGACCTGGGCAGTGGTATCGCCGAAGAAAAACAACTCCGCCTCTACCTGTTCGGGATGGAGCTGGAGAGCGGCGACGGGTTCCGGATTCAAGCCACACGACAGTACGAAAACCTGGACCGGGACTTCGAGGTCAGCGACGGCATCGAGATCCTGGAGGGTCGTTATACCAACTGGGAGTACGCCCTTCACGGGGAGACGGCCGCGAGAAGGAAGGCGTCCGTCCGAGGGCAGATCATGAAGGGCGGATTCTGGGACGGGGATCGAAAACGGGTCTCGCTTACCCTCACCGTCAGGCCAATCCCTGGGTTACGGCTCTCCGGAACTATCCAGCACAACGACGTGGAGCTCCCTCGCGGGGACTTCCAGACCGAGCTCCTTCGCCTGGGTGGAGGTTGGGACTTCAGCCCGACCGTTTCCATGATCGGGAACCTGCAATACGACAACGTTTCGAAGATCGTGGGGCTCTTCGCCCGGGCCCGGTGGATTGTCCGGCCCGGCAGTGACCTGTTCCTGGTCTATACACACAACTGGCAGAATCTCGGACCGGGGCTCCTGGACCGGGACCGGGACCTCGTCACCCTGTCCAAGGGTGGGAGCATGAAGTTGAACTACACGTACCGGTTCTAGAAGGATGTTGCACATCTACGTCGATGGCGACTCGTGTCCCGTCAAAGACGAGGTGTACAAAGTCGCGAAACGCTATGGGTTGAACGTGACCGTTGTAGCCGCGTCTTGGTTTCGGGTGCCCAACGAATCCTGGATCCGCCTGGAGGTGGTGAAGGAGACCGGCGACCTTGATGACGCCGACGACTGGATCGTCGAGCGGATCGAAGCTGGCGATATCGTCGTATCCGAGGACATCATCCTGGCTTCCCGATGCCTCGAAAAGGACGCCAGGGCCCTGAACCCGAGGGGGCAGGTTTTCACTCCTGAATCCATCGGCGAGGCCCTGGCCACTCGGGAGCTCATGGCGGACCTGAGAGAGGCGGGAGCCATTACTGGCGGTCCCGCGCCCTTCGGGAAAGCCGACCGGTCCCGGTTTCTTCAGAGGCTGGACGAGATCATCAATTCGGTGAGGCGGGGCCGATAGAGGCCCGTCCCCAGGCAGGCAAAGAGGCTAGCTCCCCCCCACCAACTGCATCTCGGCGTCTTCTGCCGCCGCGACCCGCCGGCCCTCTTCGATGTCCAGCTTGGAGAGGAAGTACATCCCAACGACAAAGAAGATCACCAGCGATGTAATGGCCGGTCGACTGCTACCCACCAGAAGACTCACACCACCAAACACCAGCGGGCCGAAGATACCCGCGAACTTGGCACTCACGCTGAAGAACCCGAAGAACTGGGAGCTCTTCGACTTCGGGACGATCGTCGCGAAAATCGACCGGCTCAGCGCTTGGGCCCCGCCTTGGACGGTGGCGACAGCAAGACCCAAGATGAAGAAGTGGGTAGCCGTTGTAACGAAGAACGCGAAACAACAAATCACTAGATAAACCAGGAGGGCAAGCTGAAGCCCACGCTTCGCGCCAATCCTCCCGGCGAGCCAACCAAACCCGAAGGTGAACGGGATCGCTAGAAACTGAACGGCCAGGAAGGTGAGAAGGATGTTTGGTCTTGAAATCCCGATGGTGGTGGCGAAAGCCGACGCGAGCTTGATGATGGACCCGATGCCGTCGTTGTAGAACCAAAACGCCAAGAGAAACAAGAACACCTGCTTGTGCTTCCGAAGTTCTTTCAGCGTTTCACCCACCCGATGAAAGCCCACCCGCAGCGGGTTTTCCCCCTCCCGCTCTCCCACCTCGAGGCTTCTTGGCGGCTCCTTGACCCTCCGGAGGATCGGGATAGAGAAGATGGCCCACCAAACCGAGACGCTAACGAACGAAAGCCGGGTCGCGTGCCCAATGTCTCGGAGGCCGAATGTCTCTGGAGAGACGATCCATGCGAAATTCAGAGCCAGAAGAAGCCCACCCCCCACATACCCCATGGCATACCCGGCGGTGGAAACCCGGTCGACTTCCTCGTCGCTGGCAATGATGGGCAGGAGGGACTCGTAGAAGACGTTCGCCGCAGCAAACCCGACGTTGGCGAAAATGAAGACAATCGAGGTGAAAACCCAGTCTCCTTCACCCGAAAACCAGAGGAAAGAGGTGAAGAGGATCCCCAGGCCGGCAAAGAAGGCCAGGAACCTCTTTTTTGATCCTTTATAGTCGGCGATAGCCCCAAGAACAGGAGAAATCACCGCGATGATGAAGAGGGCAATGCTGGTGGTGAACGCGTAAAAGGAATCCCGCCAGTTCTCGGGAAGGTTGGACGCAGCCACCGCCACATAAAACGTCGGGAGCAATGCTCCC